>NZ_JAXMMF010000001.1:0-13797 GCF_034366665.1 Tabrizicola sp.
CTAAAGGCACGCCGAGCACGGCGGCACACAACAACAGTCGCAAGCGCTCAAATGAGAAATGGCTGACGGGACCTGGCGGAACAGGGTCGTTTTCGATCTTGAACCGTCCGGTATTCCGGCGCAGACAGAGGGGGATGGTTCCCGGCCAAACCACGCGCGGCCGGGTGAAAAGGGAACGGGGTGAGGTGTAGGCATCAGCCGCCAAATCCCCGACTGCCCCCGCAACTGTAAGCGGCGAGCGACCCCTCTCATGCCACTGGTCTGCCGTTTGAACGGCGGACCGGGAAGGCAAGGGGAAGCGGCGACCCGCGAAGTCAGGAGACCTGCCATCGACGCTGTAACCCACCGGGCGGGGTGCCCCGGAAGGAGACTTCGATGGACGAACTTCCCCAGGGGTCCCGGCCCCGGACGTATTCCGTGGCGCAATCCGCGCCGCATCAGGTGCTGGTCTGCAAGGCCTGCAAGCACAAGGGCGATGTCTGCAAGCCCGGCTTTGCGCTGCTGACAAAGCTGCGGGCCGCGATTTCGGCTGCGGGGCTTGGCGAGGCGTTCGAGGTGTCGGGCACGGCCTGCCTTGCGGGCTGTGTGCCGGACCACGGCGCGCCCTGCGTCGTCGGCTGGCGCGCGACGGGCAAGGCGGCCTGGCTCTTTGGCGACATTGACCCCGATCAATCGCTGGACGATCTGGTGGCGTTCGCCCGCAGCTACGGCGCACGGGACGACGGCTGGATGACCGGACGCGACCTGCCGCCGCGGCTTTGCGAGACCACGCTGGCACGCATCCCGGCGGCGATGATCGTGACGCAGGAAGGGGCGATCCAGTGACCGTGCTTGAACTGCGAAACGTCACCTGGGGGCCGAAGCGCGCCCCGGCGATCCTGCATGACATCTCGTTCAGCCTGGCGGATGGCGAGGTTCTGGCGATCTGCGGGGCGAACGGGGCGGGGAAGTCGTCGCTTTTGCGACTGCTCTATCGCCATCAGGCACCGCTGTCGGGGTCGGTCATCGTCGAGGGGCGTGACCTGTGGTTGCGCCCGGCGCGCGAAGCGGCGCGGATCGTGGCGGCGGTTCTGCAGGAACAGCCGACGGACTTTGCCCTGACCACGCGCGACATCGTCTCGCTTGGCCGTCTGCCGCATCGGCGGGGCATGGGGCCGGGGGTGCGCGACACCGCCATCACCGATGGGGCGATGGTCAGGATGGACCTGTCGCACCTGGCCGACCGCCCCTTCGGCACCCTGTCGGGTGGCGAGCGTCAGCGGGTCATGGTCGCGCGTGCCCTGGCGCAGGAGCCGCGCATCCTGGTGCTGGACGAGCCGACGAACCACTTGGACATCCGGCATCAGCTGGAGCTTCTGCGCCTGCTGCGCGGGCTTGGTCTGGCCGTGGTCTGCACGCTGCACGACCTGACCCTTGCCGCCGAATTTGCCGACCGCGTGCTGATCCTGGAGCAGGGCCGCGTGATCGCCGACGCCGTCCCGGACCAGGCCCTGACCGAAGCCACCATCGCCCGCGCCTTCCAGGTGGCGACCCGGATCGACCGGTCCGGCACGACCCCCCGTTTCTCCTTTCAGTTGGACCACTAGATGAAAACCCTGCTCGCCCTTCTCCTTCTGTCCACCCCGGCACTTGCCTTCCCGGTGACCGTGCAAAGCTGCGACCGCGAGGTCACGTTTGATGCCCCACCCGCCCGCGCCATCGCCAATGACGTCAACCTTGTCGAGATGATGCTGGCGCTGGGTCTGCAGGACCGGATGGTCGGCTATACCGGCGTCTCGGGCTGGAAGACCCTGGACGAGGAACTCCGCGCCGGTATCGCCGAACTGCCCGAGCTTTCCGCCAAATATCCCACGCGTGAGGTGCTGCTGGGGGCCGAGCCCGACTTTTTCTTCGCGGGCTGGAACTATGGGATGAAGGTCGGCGGCGAGGTCACGCCCGAGACCTTGGAACCCCTGGGCATCAAGACCTACGAGCTGACCGAAAGCTGCATCTTCGTCGGCCCCAAGGCCAGATCCTCGATGCAGGACATGTACAACGACCTTTTGAACCTGGGCACCATCTTCGGGGTCGGGGACCGGGCGACAGCGCTGGTCGCGGGGTACGAGGCGCGGCTGGCCGAGATCACCGCCGGTGTCGACCGCTCTGCCCCGCTGCGCGTCTTCGTCTACGATTCGGGCGAGGAAACCGCCTTCACCGCCGGGGCCTATGCGATCCCGACCGCCCTGATCGAGGCGGCAGGCGGCCGCAACATCATGGACGACCTGGACAAAAGCTGGGCCACCGTCGCCTGGGAGCCGGTGGTCGAGCGCAACCCCGAGGTCATCGTGATCGTCAACTATGGCGACGTGACGGCGGACCAGAAGATCGCCTATCTTGAGGCCAACCCCGCCTTCGCCAATGTCGACGCGGTAAAGAATGACCGCTATGTGGTCCTTGAATATGTCGAGGCCACCCCCGGCCCCCGCAACATCCGCGCGGTGGAAAAGCTGGTGACGGGCTTCTGGGGGAACTGACCACCGATGGACCGCCGCGCCGCCCTGACCCTGATCCCCGCTGCGCTTCTGGCGCGGCGGGCGCGCGCGCAGTCGCCGCGCCGGATCGGCGTGATCGGTGCGGGCCTTGCGGGCCTTGCTGCGGCGCGCGACCTGCGGGCGGCCGGGCATGAGGTGATGGTGATCGAAGCGCGCACCCGGATCGGGGGGCGCATCCACACCTCGCGGCTTTGGGATGATCTGCCAGTGGACCTTGGCGCAAGCTGGATTCATGGGGTGACAGGCAACCCGATCACTGCGCTTGCCGATCAGGCCGGGGCAGCCCGCGTGGCCACGTCCTACGAGCGCGGAGTCTCGCTGACCGCGGATGGGCTGCCCGTCGATCTGACCCCGGCAGTGGCAAAGGCCGACGCCCTGATCGCGCAGGCACGGTCCGCAGCCGAAGCTGAAGCAGCCGATGTATCCCTGGCGAAGGCTGTGACGGGAACATCCGAATGGCTGCAAGCGGATGGCAAGGAGCGGCGGTTCATGCGGCACTATGCCAATGCGACCTTCGAACAGGAATATGCCGGCGACTGGACCCGGGCCAGCGCCTGGCACATCGACGCAGGGGGCACATTCGGCGGCGATGACGTGCTGTTTCCGGGCGGCTATGACCAGATCCCACGGCACCTGGCACAGGGGCTGGAGATCCAGCTTGGAACGCCCGTCGCGGCCCTTGCCCCCCGCGCCACGGGGGTGGCGGTCACGCTTGCCGACGGATCGGAACTTCTGGCCGATCATGCTGTCGTGACACTGCCGCTTGGCGTTCTGCAGGCCGGAACCGTCGCTCTGGCCGAACCGCTTGCCCCCGCCCGACAAGAGGCAATCGACGCCTTGGGGATGGGGCTTTTGAACAAGTGCTGGCTCCGCTTCGACCGTGTCGCCTGGGATGACAACGCCGACTGGATCGAATGGCTGGGGCCCGATCCAGGCCTTTGGGCGCAGTGGATCAGCCTTGCGCGGGCGACCGGTACGCCAGCCCTCTGCGCCTTCCACGCCGGGTCGCGTGCCCAGCTGCTTGAGGCGCTTGGCGACGCTGATACGCTTGTCGCCGCGCATGAGGCGTTGAAGGCCATGTTCGGCACCTTGTTCCCGACGCCGGTGGCCGCGCAGGTGACCCGCTGGTCGCGCGACCCGTTTGCGCTTGGCTCCTATTCCTTCCACGCTGTCGGCTCCTCTCCCGCCACGCGGCGCGCGCTGGCCGGGGCCGACTGGGACGGGCGTCTGGTCTTTGCCGGTGAGGCAACTTCGCCCGATTACCCCGGCACAGCGCATGGGGCGGTCCTGTCCGGCCAGGCCGCAGCCCGAACCGTGCTGGAGCATGCCGGATGACCGAGACCCCGCTTGCCAGCGCCGCCCATCCCGCCTTGCGCCTGTCGCGCAGGGCGGGTGCCGTGCTGGGCGGCTGCGGCGTGCTTTTCGCAGCCATCCTGGTGGCCGTGTCGACCGGGGCCGTGCCGGTTCCGCTGGCCACGGTCTGGGGCGTGCTGGCGAACCAGCTGGTCCCCGGCATCGTGACACCCGACTGGACCGCCGGACGCGAGGCCATCATCTGGGACATCCGCTTTCCCCGCGCGCTGCTGGCTGCCCTTGTCGGGGCGGGCCTTGGGATCACGGGTGCTGCCCTGCAATCGGTCACCAGAAACCCGCTGGCCGACCCCCATCTTCTGGGCATTTCGTCGGGCGGGGCTTTCGGGGCCATTGCGGCCCTGTTGCACACCGGGCTGTTCCTTGGCCTTCTGACCGTGCCCCTGATGGCGTTCGGAGGGGCTCTGGCCGCCACTGTCCTGGTCCTTGCCGTCGCGCGCGTGACGGGTGCCACCAGCGCAGACCGGCTGGTCCTTGCGGGCGTCGCGGTCAGCTTCATCATCATGGCCGGGGCCAATATCCTGATCTTCCTTGGTGATCCCAAGGCGACCCACACCGTCGTCTTCTGGATGCTGGGCGGCCTTGGCCTGGCGCAGTGGAGCCACCTTCTCTACCCGCTGGCCGTCCTGGTCCCGGCGGGCCTCTGGCTCTGGAGCCAGGCACCCGCCCTGAACGCCATGTCGCTGGGGGACGAGACCGCCGCCTCGCTGGGCGTCCCGGTCGCGCGGTTCCGGCTTTCGGTCTTTGTCGCAGGCGCGCTGGTCACCGGGGTGATGGTGGCCTTTTCGGGGATCATCGGCTTTGTCGGATTGATGATGCCGCATCTTGTCCGCCTTGTTGCCGGGGGCGACAACGCCCGCGTCCTGCCTCTGTCAGCGCTGTTCGGGGCGGTCTTCCTGGTCCTGGCCGATACGCTGGCCCGCGTCGTGATGGCGCCCGAGGACATGCCCATAGGCGTCGTCACCGGCCTTGTCGGCGGGGTGTTCTTCCTGTGGCTGATGGCGCGCAGGGCATGACGCGGCGCATCATGATCCAGGGGGCCGGGTCGAACGTCGGCAAGTCGATGCTGGTCGCGGGCCTCTGTCGGCTGTTCACCCGGCAGGGAATGACCGTCCGGCCCTTCAAGCCGCAGAACATGTCGAACAACGCTGCCGTGGCGGTGGGGGGAGAGATCGGCCGCGCGCAGGCCCTGCAAGCCCGCGCCTGCGGGGTCGCGCCGCATGTCGACATGAACCCGGTCCTCCTGAAGCCCGAATCGGAAACCGGCGCGCAGGTCATCGTCCAGGGCCAGCGGCTGACCACCGTGCGCGCGAAGGACTATGCCGCATTGAAGCCGCAACTGATGGCCCCGGTGCTTGACAGCTTTCGCCGCCTCGGGGCTCAGGCCGATCTGGTCATCGTCGAGGGCGCGGGCAGCCCGGCCGAGGTGAACCTGCGGGCGGGCGACATCGCAAACATGGGTTTCGCCCGCGCCGCCGATGTGCCGGTGATCCTGACCGGCGACATCGACCGGGGCGGCGTGATCGCGCAGCTGGTCGGCACTCAGGCCGTGCTGGACCCCGACGACGCCGCGATGATCCGGGGGTTTCTCATCAACAAGTTCCGGGGCGATCCGCGCCTCTTCGACGACGGCTACCGACTGATCGAAGACCGCACCGGCTGGCGGGGTCTTGGCGTTGTCCCGTGGTTTCCGGACGCCCACCGCCTGCCCGCCGAAGACGCCGCCGACCTTGGCGGGACCCGCGGGTCAGGCGCCTTCCTGATCGCCGTCCCCCACCTGAACCGCATCGCCAATTTCGACGACCTCGACCCTCTGGCGCAGGACCCCGGTGTCACGCTGAAGATCATCAAGCCCGGCCAGCCCCTTCCCGTGGAGGCCGACCTGATCATCCTGCCGGGCAGCAAGGCCACCATCGCCGATCTGACCCATTTTCGGGCGCAGGGCTGGGACATCGACCTTGCCGCCGCCCTGCGCCGAGGGGCGAAGGTTCTGGGCCTTTGCGGCGGATATCAGATGCTGGGGCGCGAAATCGCCGACCCCGACGGGATCGAGGGCAAACCCGGTTCGGTCCCCGGTCTTGGGTTGCTGGACCTGACCACCGTGATGACCCCTGACAAGCGGGTGACCGAGACGACGGCGCTTCATCCTGCGTCGGGCACGCAGGTCAAAGGCTACGAGATCCACCTTGGCCGCACCGACGGGCTGGACCGCGCCCGACCGATGTTCACGGTGAACGGCCAGCCCGAAGGCGCGGTGCGCGCGGATGGCCGGGTGATGGGCAGCTATCTGCACGGCATGTTCACCGAGGACGCCTTCCGCCGGGCGTTCCTTGCCAGCCTTGGGGCCACGCCGGGGAACGTCAGCTATGACCGGACGGTCGAGGAAACCCTGGATGCGCTGGCCGACCACCTGGCCACACATGTCGACTGCGCCCGGCTTCTGGACCTGGCGCAAGCGTAGGGTGGGCGATATCGCCCACCCTACCCTGCCGCCTTATTGCAGGGCGCAGTCGCTGATGGTCCGCGCCATCCCTGTCAGAAGCGCCGCATAGGCGTCCGGCCCGGGTTCCAGCGACGAGCCCACCGGGTCGAGTGCGCCGCCGATCTTCACCGGGGTGCCCTCGGTCAACTGTTCGACCAGGGCCGGGTCATGCTGGACCTCGGGGAAGATGCAGACCACGCCGCCCGCCTCTAGCTCGCCCCGCAGTTCGGTCAGCCGCGCCGCACCGGGCGAAGAGGCATCCCCCAGCGCGATGCTGCCCGCGATCGTCAGCCCGTAATGCCCGACGAAATAGCCGTAGGCATCGTGGAAGGTGACCAGGGGCTTGCCCTGAACCGGCGCCAGCAGCGCCTGCAGCTCGGCGTCCAGCGCCGCGATCCTTTCGCCCGCCGCGGCGGCATTGGCCTGGTAGGTTGCCAGATTGTCCGGATCAAGCCGCCCAAGCTCGGCCGCGATCAGCCCAAGCCAGACCTGCGCATTGCCGGGGTCAAGCCAGGCATGCGGGTCTTCGGAGCCGTGGTCGTGGTCGTGCCCGTGGTCGTGCCCTTCCTCGGCGGAAGCTTCCTCCGCGTGGCCGTGCTCGTCCTCATGGCCGTGCTCGTCCTTCTGGCCCTCGGCGTCCTTCGCGGCGCCATAGGCCAGCCGCATCGTGCCCTCGGCGTCCAGAAGCGCCAGCGCGGCGGCACCCTCGGGGCGGCTGTCCAGCGCACTGTCCAGCCAGGGGGTCAGTTCCGGCCCGATCCAGATCACCAGATCCGCGTCGGCCACCGCCCCGGCCTGGCTGGGCTTCAGCTGGAAGTCATGCTCGTCCGCCCCGCGCGCCAGCAGAAGTTCCGGCGCGCCAAGGTCGCCCATCACCTGCGCCACCAGCGCATGCACCGGAGGAATATCGGTCACCACCTTCGGCACCTCGGCCAGGGCGGGGGTGGCGGTTGCAAGGAGAGTAATGATATAACGCATCGGCGGCTTCCTTCTGTCGTCGCTCCGCTCTATGTATGTAATATTATAACAGGTCAAGAGCCCCCGATGCCCGACCCCGATCTTGCCTTTGCCGCGCATGACCACGCGCATTGCGCCCACGACGCCTTGGCGCGGGCCGAGGCGCTGACTGCCGCTGCCGGGGCTCGGATGACTCCGGTCCGCCGCCGGGTGCTGGAGATCCTGCTGGAGGAACACAAGGCGCTTGGGGCCTATGACGTGCTGGCCCGGTTGGCGACGGAAGGCTTCGGCAACCAGCCCCCCGTCGCCTACCGCGCGCTGGAATTCCTGGTGGAACAAGGCCTTGCCCACCGCATCCAGCGCCTGAACGCCTTTACCGCCTGCGTCCATCCCGGCGAAGACCACGCCCCCGCCTTCCTGATCTGCCGCACGTGCCACATGGTCGCCGAGGCCGAAGCCAGCGCCGCCCGCGCCTCGCTGGACGCCGAGGCGGCACGGGCCGGGTTCCAGGTCGAGCGGTCCACCATCGAGGCGCTTGGCCTCTGCCCGAACTGCCGGGGGCAGGCATGAGCCTGATCGCGGCCGAGCATGTCTGCGTCCGTTTCGGGGCCGACGAGGTGCTGCATGATATCAGCCTGAAGGTCGACCCGGGCGAGATCGTCACGATTCTGGGCCCGAACGGATCGGGCAAATCGACGCTGCTGCGCGCGCTTCTGGGAATCGTGCCAGTGGCCGAGGGCCGCCTTCTGCGGCAAGCGGGTCTGCGGATCGGCTATGTCCCGCAGAAGCTGACCGTTGACCGCACGATGCCGATCACCGTGCGCCGCTTCCTGTCGCTGCCGACGAGGGTGACCGACCAGGCCGCGGAAGAGGCACTGGCGCGGGTTGGCATGGCAGGCCAGGGCGCCGAGCAGATGACCACGCTGTCGGGCGGCCAGCTGCAACGGGTCCTTCTGGCCCGCGCGCTTCTGGGCAAGCCGCAAATTCTGATGCTGGACGAGCCGACCTCGGGCCTGGACCAGCCGGGCGAGGCGGCCTTCTACCGCCTGATCGAGGAAGTCAGGGCGGAAACCGGCGCGGCGGTCCTGATGATCAGCCACGACCTGCATGTGGTGATGGCGGCAAGTGACCGCGTGATCTGTCTCAACGGCCATATCTGCTGCGAAGGCACGCCTCGCGTGGTCTCGACCGCGCCGGAATACCGGGCGCTCTTCGGGCTGGGCACCCAGGGCGCGCTGGCGCTGTATCGTCACGAGCACGACCACGAGCATGACGACGGCCACCCGCATCACCACCACCATCACCACGAGCACGGGCACGGGCACGACCATGCTTGACGATTTCCTGGTCCGCGCAGGACTTGCGGCTGTCGGGTTGTCGCTGGCCACCGGGCCGCTGGGGTCTTTCGTCATCTGGCGGCGGATGGCCTATTTCGGCGATGCCACCGCCCACGCCGCCGTGCTGGGCGTGGCACTGGCGCTGGCGACCGATCTGCCCATCGGGCTTGGCACCCTGACCGTTGCCTTGGCGATGGCCGTCACTGTCGCGGGGCTGTCGGCCCGGGGCTGGGCGATGGACACCACCCTTGGTGTCCTGGCGCATTCCGCGCTGGCCTTCGGCCTGGTCGCCGTCAGCTTCTTCCCCACCGTGCGCACCGACCTGTCGAGCTATCTTTTCGGCGACATCCTTGCCGTTTCTCGGTCGGAACTGGCGCTGGTCTGGCTTGGGTCGCTTGCGGTGCTGGGGCTCTTGGCCTGGCGCTGGCAGCGGCTTCTGACCGCCACCTTGTCGGAAGACCTGGCCCATGCCGCCGGGATCAACCCCGACCGTGAGCGTCTGGTCCTGGTCATCGCGCTGGCCCTTGTCGTCGCCGTGGCGCTGAAGATCGTCGGCGCGCTGCTGATCGCGGCCATGCTGATCATCCCCGCCGCCGCCGCCCGCAGCTTTGCCCGCACGCCCGAGGCGATGGCCGCCGCCGCCATCGTCCTGGGCGCGGTCTCGGGGCTTGGCGGTCTGGGGCTGTCGCTGTGGCAGGACACTCCGACCGGCCCTTCGATCATCGTGGTCGCCGCCGTGCTGTTTGCGCTGACCTCGACACTTCGCCGGATCTGACAAAATCTTCGTCCCTGCCCGAAGCTTGCCAAAATTCGCGGCTATCAGCGGCGCAAATCAGCAAGGACTTGCCCCGTGTTTCGCCTGATCGGTTTTCTCGTGATGTTCACCGCCACTGCCGGCGGCTACATGTTCTTCGACTACAAGATGTCCGCCCGCTGGTCGGGGCGCGAGGATGGCGAAGGGCTGACCTTCACCGAATATCTGTCGGGCTTTTCCGGTCGGCTGTCGGGCCTCGGCGGCTCGGCCGCGGCTGCGGGGCTGCCGACCAAGCTGGGTGACATGTTGCCAAAGCCACCCGAAGGCTGGACGGTGCGCCCGACCGAGGCCGCGGATGTCGAAGGCTTCCTGCCGAAATCGCCCAAGAAGGCCGACAGGAAGGCCGTCGAGACCGTGACCAAGGTTGGCAAGACCGACGGCGGGTCCGGGACCGAGGTCGTCGCCCTGACCTACGAGAAGGGCGACCGCAAGGTCGTGATCAAGGCGGTCCGCTACCCCAACATCATCTTCACCAGTTTCGCCGCCATGGCGCAGCGGATGGAGCTGCAGATGATGACGGCCGAGTTTCGCGGGACCGAATTCATGACCGTCCGCGGCCTGGACGTGACCGAGGACCTGCTGCCCGAAGGCTTCCGGGGCCGCTACTTCATCGCGGATGTGGGCGCGCAGATCCATCTGCGGGTCCTGGCTCCGAAGCGCATGACGGACGAAGACCTGGTGCCCTTCTTCCAGACCCTGCACGTCAAGGCGCTGAACGCCGGGGTGATCGACAAGGTCGAAGGTCTGGGCGATGTGCCGGTGATCGTGCTGGCCTCGGCCCTCGACGAGGCCGAGCGTGAGGCCTACGTCGCCGATGTCGCGGCACGTGAGGCGGAAGCCGCCGCCCGCGAGGCCGAAGAGCAGCAAGCGGCCGAAGCCGCCGGGGAACCCGTGGTCGAGGATGGGGGCGGCGGTTTCCTTGGCGGTCTTTTTGGCGGCAGCGAAGAGGAAGCGGTGGCCGAAGAGCCCGCCGCCGAAGCCACGGCCAGTTGCAGCACCGGCAAGGACGGGGTCAAGCGCTGCAGCGTCGGGTCCTCGGACTAGTCAGGTCCAGGCCTGCGCCGGATCGGGCAGCGGGATCGCCTCAAGCAGCTCGCGGGTGTAGGCGGCCTGCGGGTGGGCGAAAAGGTCGGCGGTGGGCTGATCCTCGACGATCTCGCCGCGATGCAGAACGATGGTGCGCTGGCACAGGCGGCGGATCACCGAAAGGTCGTGGCTGATGAAGGCCAGCGTCAGCCCAAGGTCCTGGACGAGACGCTCCAGCAGGTTCAGCACCTGCGCCTGAGAGGACACGTCAAGACCCGAGACGATCTCGTCGGCCAGGATGAAGTCCGGCTCCAGCGCGATGGCGCGGGCGATGCCGACGCGCTGGCGCTGGCCGCCGGACAATTCGTGCGGGTAGCGGGTGGCGAAGCTTTGCGGCAGGCCGACCTGATCCAGCGCCTTTGCCACCCGGTCGGGGATCGCGTCGAAACGGTGCAGGCGCAGGGGCTCGGCGATGATGGTGCCGACGCGGTGGCGCGGGTTCAAGGACGACATCGGGTCCTGGAAGATCATCTGGAACCTGCGGCGCAGCTGGCGAAGGGCGGCTTCCGGCAGGTGGGTGATGTCACTCCCGTCAAAGCGGATCGCCCCGCCCGAGGGTTCAAGAAGCCGCACCAGCGCCCGGCCCAGCGTCGACTTGCCGGACCCCGAGCCGCCGACGATGCCGACCACCGCGCCCTTGGGGATGGTGAAGCTTAGGCCGCGCAAAATCTCGATATGCGGAGCCGCGCCGAACAGGGGCTTGGCGGTCATGTCCGCCAGCGACAGGCGCAGGTTTTCGATCTGGTAAAGGTCAGCCATGCGAAAGCCTCCGGTCGAAGGCGGCCACTTCTGCCTGCACGGCGGCGATCACCGCCTCGGGGACCGGGATCAGCCCGGCCGAGGGGTCGGTGTATTTCGGGGTCGCCGCCAGCAGTGCCGCCGAATAGGCATGGCGCGGGGCGGCGAAGAAATCGGCGACCGAGGTGTCCTCGACCACCATCCCGGCATAAAGGACTGAAAGCTTCTGGCAGACCTTGGACACCACGCCCAGGTCATGCGTCACGAACAGAAGCGCCGTGCCGTGCCGCGCCTGCATCCCCGCGATCAGCTTCAGGATCTGCTTCTGCACAGTGACGTCCAGCGCGGTGGTCGGCTCATCCGCGACGATCAGCTTCGGCTCGGCGGCAAAGGCGCTGGCGATCAGGATGCGCTGGCGCATGCCGCCCGACAGCTCATGCGGATAGGACCGCAGCACCCGGTCGGGGTCGGGGATCTGCACTTCGGCCAGAAGTTCGCGTGCACGGGCGTCGGCATTGGCGCGGGTCCAGCCCAGGATGTCGACCAGCCGGTCGGTGATCTGCGGCCCGATCCGGTGACTTGGGTTCAGCGCGGTGAGGGGGTCCTGCGGGATCAGGGCGCAGCTTGCCCCGATCCGGCGGCGGCGCAGCGCGGGCGGCAGTTTCAGGAGGTCCACGCCGTCCAGCAGGATCTCGCCCCCGGTCACCTCGATGGACGGCGGCAGGATGCCCAGCACCGCCTTGCCGATCATCGACTTCCCCGCCCCGGATTCGCCGACCAGCCCGCGCACCTCGCCCGCTGCAAGGTCCAGCGACACGCGACGGAGCAAAGGCGGACCTTTCTTCAGCCGGACAGACAGGTTGCGGATCGACAGAAAGCTCATCTCAGCACCGGATCGAAGCGGTCCTTCAACCCTTCGCCCAGTTGGGAAAAGGCCAGGACGGTCAGGAACAGCGTGATCAGCGGGAAGACCAGCACCCACCAGGCCTGATGCACGCTTGTCCGCCCCTCCGAGATCATCCCGCCCCAGGTCGGATCGTCTGTGGAAATGGAGAGGTTCACGAAACTCAGGATCGCCTCGACGATGACGGCGATGCCCATCTCCAGCGTCAGAAGGACGACGATGGTCGGCAGCACATTGGGCAGGATCTCCCGCAGCATCGTCCCCAGCCGCCCCCGCCCGGCGACGCGGGCCGAGGCGACATAGTCCATCGCGCCCTGGGTCATCGCCTCGGCCCGGACGACGCGGGCAAAGCGGGTCCAGTCGATGACCACGATGGCAATGATGATCGACATCAGGCCGGGTCCAAGGACGGCGATCAGTAGGATCGAGAACAGAACCGGCGGGAAGGCCATCCAGATGTCGATCAACCGGCTGATCACCATGTCGACCCAGCCGCGCAGGAACCCGGCCAGCAGGCCCAGCGTCGCGCCGACAAGGCAGGTGATTGACCCCGCGATCAGCGCTACCGCCAGCGCCACCCGCGCGCCGTGGATGATCCGGCTCAGCACATCGCGGCCCAGACTGTCGGTTCCCAGCCAGTAGCCCGGCTCGGCCCCCGGCATCCAGAACGGAGGCAGGCGGCCCAGGAACAGGTCCTGCGCCAAGGGGTCCTTTGGCGCGATCCAGGGGGCGAAAAGCGCCACGATGCAAAGCAGACCCAGCCACCCGGCCGAAAGCCACAGCCGCAGCCCCGCTTTGCGGCGGACCATCGAGCGTCCGTCGATTGCCTTTGCCTCAGCCATGACGCAGCCTTGGGTTCAACACGGTGTAAAGCAGGTCCACGATCAGGTTCACCCCGGTGAATATCACCGCGAACAGGATCACGATGCCCTGGATCAGCGGCAGGTCGCGGTTGATGACGGCGTCGATGGCCATGTTGCCCAGACCCTCGTAGGAAAAGAGCCGCTCGATGATCACCGTGCCACCGATCAGGAAGGTGAACTGCACCCCCACCAGTGTCAGCGTCGGCAGGGCGGCGTTGCGCAAGGCCTCGCGCAGAATGACCCGCGTCTCGCCGTAACCCTTGGTGCGGGCGAGGGTGACGTAATCCAGGTTCATCGTCTCTTTCAACGATTGCTTCAGAAGCTGGCCGATGATGGCGGCTAGGGGGATCGCCAGCGCCAAGGCGGGCATGAACATATGCGCGACGATATCCGCCCAAAGGTCAAAGCGCAGGCGGACCAGGCTTTCGAAGAGGTAGAAGTTGGTGGTGAAGGGCAGCTCCAGACTGGGCGTCACCCGGCCCGAGATGTGGAACACCGGCACCAGCACGCCAAAGAGCAGGATCAGCACCAGCCCCCACAGAAAATCCGGCACCGACAGCGCCATGCCGTTGGCCACGTCGATGGCGCCCTCGGTCCTGCCGCCCCGGAAGCGGGTCCCGGTCAACGCCGCCGCGCCGCCCAGGATCATCGCCATGACCAGCGCCATGATCGACAGCTCCAGCGTGGCGGGCAAGCGGCCCAGGACAAGGTTCA
>NZ_JAXMMF010000002.1:0-25009 GCF_034366665.1 Tabrizicola sp.
CCGAAGCCCGGCCAGTAGCTGGTGTGCACGTCCTCGACGATATACAGGCCCCGGTCCTTAGCCGGGGCCACAGGTGGCGGAAGCTGGTGATCTGCTGGTGCATCTTGTGCCCACCATCATCGACAATCAGGTCGAACGGCCCGTGGGCAGCGCCCACCCGGCCAAGAAAATCCGGGTCCGCCTGATCCCCGATCTCCACCACCGTCCCCGGCAGCGCCAGAGCGCGACACGCCGGGTCGATGTCCAGGAACACCAGCCGGGACGCAGGTCCGAAAAACCCTTGCCACATCGGCAGCGACCCGCCCTTGTAGACCCCGATCTCCAGAAAGCTGATGTCCCGCCCCTGCCAGGACCCCAGAAGAGCATCATATTGCTCCAGATAGTGCTCCATCTTGAAGAGCATCCGGTCGCCGGTCCGGGCCGGATAATCGCGGAAATAGTTGCACTCGGTCATGGGGCACCTCTTTGGCCCGCAGTCTGGCCGCTTCTGGCGGCCTGGTCCAGACGTCAGCCCTTGACCGAAGCGGTCACATAATTGCAGCTCAGATCCCGGTCCGACAGGCTCCAACGCCAGGTGACCGGGTTGAAGACCATCCCCTTGCGGTCGACCGGGCGCAGGCCCGCCTTCCCGATCAGCGCGTACAATTCGTCCGGTGTAATGAACTTTGCCCAGTCATGGGTGCCCTTCGGCAGCCAGCGCATCACCCATTCCGCCCCGATGATCGCCATCATGAAGCTTTTCGGGTTCCGGTTCAGCGTCGAACAGATCATCAACCCGCCGGGCTTCAGCAACTGCTGGCAGGCGGTCAGATAAGCCTGCGGGTCGGCGACATGCTCGACCACTTCCATGTTCAGCACCACGTCGAACTGCTCACCCGCAGCCGCAAGCGCCTCGGCCGTCGTATGGCGGTAGTCGATCACCAGCCCCGACTGCTTGGCATGCGCCTGGGCCACCGGTATGTTCCGCTCGGCCGCGTCGGCGCCGACCACCTCGGCCCCCAGCCGCGCCATCGGCTCGGACAGAAGGCCACCGCCACAACCGATATCCAGGATGCGCAGACCCTTGAAGGGCAGCGCCCCGGCCAAGTCGCGCCCGAATTCGGCCGCGATCTGGCTGGTGATATAGTCCAGCCGGCAGGGGTTCAGCATGTGCAGCGGCTTGAACTTGCCGTTCGGGTCCCACCACTCCGCAGCCATGCGCTCGAACTTGGCCACTTCTTGCGGATCAACCGTATCTACCGCCATTGCTGCCTCCTCTTTGCCCTTTCGACTCCGGGCAGTCCCGGGGTATATAGAGTGCATATGGATCAGAGATCAGGTCAAAAGCGCGCAGTCGAATACCTTTACCCGCCGATCGACCCGTTCGATCAGCGCGTGATCGATATGGGCGATGGCCACCGGGTCTATGTCGAGCAGTGCGGTCGCCCGGATGGCATCCCCGTCATGGTCTTCCACGGCGGGCCGGGGGGCGGCTGTTCCCCCGCGATGCGGCGCTACTTCGACCCCCGCGTGTTCCGCGTCGTCCTCTTTGACCAGCGCGGCTGTGGCCGCTCGCGTCCCCATGCCAGTGTGACAGCGAATACCACCTGGCATCTGGTGCAAGACGTCGAGACGATCCGTCAGACACTGGGCATCGACCGCTTCATCGGCTTTGGCGGCAGCTGGGGGGCAACCCTTGCGCTGATTTACGCCATCACCCATCCCGAACGCGTCTCTCACCTGGTCTTGCGCGGGGTTTTCCTTGCGACAAAGGCCGAGCTGACCTGGTTCTACGGCGGCGGGGCGGGGGCCTTCTTCCCCGACCTCTGGTCCCGCTTTGTCGAAGTCATCCCCGAGGCTGAACGGTCCGACCTCATCGCCGCCTACCACCGCCGCCTTTTCTCGGGCAACCTGGTCGAGGAAACCCGTTTCGGCCGCATCTGGGCCAACTGGGAAAACGCGCTCGCCTCGATCCAGAACGAGGGTGCTTTGGGCGAAAGCCCGTCGGACTATGCCCGCGCCTTTGCCCGGCTGGAAAACCACTACTTCCAGAACGCGGGTTTCCTGGAATGTGACGGCTGGATCCTGCGCGAACGCAAGAAGATCGAAGAGATCCCCGCCACAATCATCCAGGGCCGCTACGACATGATCTGCCCGCCCCACTCTGCCTGGTCGCTGGCGCAAGGCTGGCAGAAGTGCGAGCTGAAGATGGTCCCGATGGCCGGCCACGCCTTGTCCGAGCCGGGGATCAGCGAGGCGCTGGTCCGCGTGATGGACGGGTTACGTCAGGCCTGACCCTGATGTGCGGCTGGAAATGAGGTGCCCCGCCACGTAGGGTGGGCGATCCGCCCACCATCCGTTCTAGGATCGCATCAAAGCGACATCGGCCTTCAGCCACAACCCGTAGCACAGCAGCAGCAAGCCCGCTGCCGCCACGCCCTGCACATCTTGGACGCTGGCCGCCGACTGTAACTGAAGGGCGACGGCCGCCAGCGCCGGCAAGCGGCTGGCCACGACCACGGCGCGGAACACTCCCGGCCCAAAGGGCAACTGAATCTGCACCCGCCCTGGTAGCGCGCTGCCGAACTTTCCCGCTGCATGCATCAGCCCCGCCGTGGCGGCCAGAACCGGATGTCCCATCAGGAAGAGGCCCAGCCCCAGCGCCAGCGCCCCCCAGCCCGAGGAGACGTCCCCCAGCCGGTTCAGCCGTGCATCGGGCGGCGCGCCGTGCGCCCAGGCCTTGTGATACTGCTCGCCGGACCAGAAGAAGATCAGCATCGCCACCGTGATCGCCGTGGCCCCCAGGCTGCCGACGAAATAGTCCGACAGCGCGGCCCAGCCGGTAAGGCCCACCGCCATCGCCGTCGCCACGTGGAACGACAGCCCGCCCAGCAGTCCCAGCCCGTTGCCCAGATTGTAAAGTCCGCCCGGCCCGCTTAGCCGCTGGGCCAACTCGTCCTTCAGTGAAATCGCATGGTCCGTCATGGCAGGTTCCTGTCCCAAGGTTTCCCCGTTCTAGGCCCGCCAAACGACCGGGTTATGTTCCTTGGGTAACAGTCTGCACAATTATTCGGCGATCCGCGAACGTCTAAGCCCGCTTCCCCACCACCGCGACGCCCAGCGCCTCCAGCACCTTGGCCTCGATATGCGCCGCATCCAGGCCGGCGACCTTGTACATCGTCTCGGGCGAGGCCTGGTCGATGAAGATGTCCGGCAGGACCAGCGACCGGAACTTCAGCCCGCGGTCGAACACCCCTTCCTCGGCCAGAAGCTGAGCGACATGCGACCCGAACCCGCCGATGGCACCCTCTTCGACCGTCACCAGCGCCTCATGCCCCCGCGCCAGTTGCAGGATCAGGTCCCGGTCCAGCGGCTTGGCGAAGCGGGCATCCGCCACGGTCACCAAGACGCCACGACCCGCCAAAGCCTCTGCCGCTTTCAGGCTTTCGGACAGCCGCGTGCCGAAGGACAAGAGCGCAACCCGCGAGCCCTCGCGCATGACCCGGCCACGGCCGATCTCCAGTGGCACGCCGCGGGCGGGCATCTCCACCCCCACGCCCTCACCCCGGGGATAGCGGAAGGCAATCGGCCCCGCGTCATGCGCCGCTGCAGTCGCGACCATATGGACCAGCTCGGCCTCATCCGCCGCGGCCATCACCACGAACCCCGGCAGGTTCGCCAGGAACGCCACGTCGAACGCCCCCGCGTGGGTCGCCCCATCGGCCCCCACCAGCCCCGCCCGGTCGATGGCAAACCGCACCGGCAACCGCTGGATCGCTACATCGTGCACGACCTGATCGTACCCGCGCTGCAAAAACGTCGAGTAAATCGCGCAGAACGGCTTCATCCCTCCCGCCGCCAACCCCGCGCTGAAGGTCACCGCGTGCTGTTCCGCAATCCCCACGTCAAAGCACCGCTTCGGGAACCGCGAGGCGAACAGGTCCAACCCCGTCCCGTCCGGCATCGCCGCCGTCACGGCAACGATCTTCTCGTCCCGCTCGGCTTCCGCCACCAGTGTCTGCGCAAAGACCTTGGTGTAAGACGGCGCATTCGACGCCGCCTTCACCTGCACGCCCGTCAGCACGTCGAACTTGCCCGTTGCATGCCCCTTGTCCCGCGCCGCCTCGGCCGGGGCATAGCCCTTGCCCTTCTTCGTCAGCACATGGATCAGCACCGGCCCCGTCGCCCGAGCCTTTACCGTCCGCAAGACCGGCAGCAACTGGTCCAGATCATGCCCGTCAATCGGGCCCACATATTCGAACCCCAGCGATTCGAACAAAGTCCCGCCCACGGCCATGCCCTTAAGCATCTCCTTGGCGCGCTTCGCCCCCTCTTGCAGCGGCCCCGGCAGCAGCCCGACAAAGCCCTTCGCCACCTGCTTCAGGTCCTGCATCGGGGCCGCCGCATAGATGCTGCTCAGGTAAGCTGACAGTGCCCCGACCGGAGGGGCAATCGACATCTCATTGTCGTTCAGGATGACGAACAGCCGCTTTCCCAGGTGGCCTGCGTTGTTCATCGCCTCGAACGCCATGCCCGCCGACATCGCCCCATCGCCGATCACTGCAATCGCATCACCAGGGTCACCGCCCAGATCGGCCGCCATCGCGAAGCCCAGCGCCGCAGAAATCGAGGTCGAAGAATGTGCCGCCCCGAACGGGTCATAAGGGCTTTCCGACCGCTTGGTGAACCCGCTCAGGCCGCCTTCCATCCGCAGCGTGCGGATGCGGTCCCGCCGCCCGGTCAGGATCTTGTGCGGATAACACTGGTGTCCGACATCCCAGATCAGCTTGTCGCGCGGAGTATCGAAGACGGCGTGGATCGCCACCGTCAGCTCGACCACCCCAAGCCCGGCCCCGAGATGCCCGCCCGTGACCGAAACGGCAGCAATCGTCTCGGCCCGCAGCTCTGCCGCCAGTTGATGCAACTCGCGGTCCGACAGGGATTTCATGTCGGAAGGCGCGGTCACCCGGTCAAGAAGCGGCGTCTGGGGTCGGTCGGTCATCAAAGCCTGCCTTTGCGAGGGATCAACTGTCCCGCGCGATAACGAAGCGCGCTGCGGCAATCAAGTTGGCAGCACTTTTTCCATACCCGGCCAGCGCCGCCTCGGCCTCGGCCACCAACTCCGCCGCCCGCGACCTGGCTCCATCCAGACCAAGCAGAGAGACGAAGGTTGCCTTCCCCGCCTCGGCATCCTTGTGCAGCCGCTTGCCCGTCTTGGCCTCGTCGCCCGTCACGTCAAGAATGTCGTCCGCGATCTGAAAGGCCAGCCCCAACGCAGCGGCATAGCGCCGCAACGGCCCCCGGTCCGCCACGGCGATCACCGCACCAGCCTCCGCCGCAAAGCCGATCAGCGCCCCGGTCTTGCCCGCCTGCAGCGCCGTGATCTCGCCCAGCGTCAACGACCGCCCCGCCGTCTCTGCCGCAATGTCCAGCGCCTGGCCCAGCACCATCCCGTCGATCCCCGACGCCCGCGCCAGACCTAAAACCAGCTCCATCCGCACCTCGGCAGTCCCCAAAGCCGGATCACACAGCAGTTCAAACGCCAACGTCTGCAAGGCATCCCCCGCCAGCACCGCCGTCGCTTCATCCCATTTCTTGTGCACCGTCGGCTGCCCCCGGCGCAGGTCGTCATCATCCATGCAGGGCAAGTCGTCATGCACCAGCGAATAGGCATGCAACGCCTCGATCGCCGCCGCCGCCGACACCGCCCGCTCTTCGGGAACACCCAGCATCCGCGCGCCTTCCAGCACCAGGAACCCGCGCAGCCGCTTGCCGCCCCGCACCGCATAGCGCATCGCGTCCGTCACCGGCTGGTCCGCGCGACCCTCCAATGCAGCCAGAAGCCGAGCCTCACACAGCCCCGCATCTGCCGCCAACCGTTCAGGAAATCTCACATGCCCTCCGCCGGAGTCGTGCCCACCGCCCGGCCTTCCTGCGCCCGGATCAGTTCCACCTTCTCTTCCGCCTCGGCCAGCTTCTTCGCGCAATGCGCCTTCAGCGCCGCGCCGCGTTCATACAAAGCAATCGACTGTTCCAGCGGCACCTCGCCCCGCTCCAGCGCCCCCACGACCTGCTCCAACGCGGCCATCGCCTCTTCGAAGCTCATCGCATCAACCGGCTTGTCGCTCATCGGCCCCGCTCCTCCAGCACACCCACATGCGCGGCCACGGAAGCCGCCAGCGCATCCAGATCATAGCCACCCTCCAACGAGGACACCACCCGCCCCCCGGCGAAATCGCACAGGCGGTCGGTCAGCCAGCGATAGTCCTCCGCTTGCCATTCCAGCCCGGCCAGAGGGTCGTCGGCATGGGCATCAAACCCCGCCGATATGAGCAGCAACTCAGGTTCCCAAGCCGCCAGAGCGGGGAACACCACGCCCTCATACACCTCCCGCATCGCCCGACCACCCGAGCCTGCGCGGAGCGGCACATTCAAGACCTGCCCATGCGCCCCCCGCTCCTCTGGCCTGCCAGTTCCCGGATAGAGCGGCATCTGATGACTGGAGACGAACAGACACCGCCGCTCGTCCCACAGCAGGTCCTGCGTCCCGTTGCCGTGGTGAACGTCGAAATCCACGATGGCCACACGGCCCAGCCCATGATGATCCAACGCCCGCTTCGCCCCGATGGCCACCGTCCCGAACAGGCAAAACCCCATCGCCGTCTCGCGTTCCGCGTGATGCCCGGGGGGCCGCCCGGCCACAAACGCCGTCTTCGCCTCCCCGCTCACCACCGCATCCACGGCCGCGCAAATCCCGCCGACCGCCCGCATCGCCGCGTCAAACGACCCCGGCGACAGGAACGTGTCCCCATCCAGCTGCGCCCAACCCTCCGTCGGCGCCGCCGCCTTCACCCGCGCCAGATACCCCGCCGGATGGCAGCGCAGCACCTCGGCCTCGGCGCCCATCGGACACTCCCGCCGATCCACCGCCATCCCGGCAAGCCCCCGCTCCACGGCCTGCAGACGCTCCACCCGCTCCGGATGGCCAGGGGGGGTCACATGGCCTCGGCATTCCGGGTGTGAATAGACAACACAGGTCATCGAAGTTCCTCTGGCAAGACATCCTTAGCCAATCCCCCGACAGTTCCAAGATCAAGTTTTTCCAACACTTGACCCAGATCAACGACAACAGATTCACATGTGCATAGTATTATAGTTGTCAGGATGGCTGACCGGGAGTTGTCCCGAATCGACCAAGGAGGAAACACAGATGGCTTTTAAAACGAATGGTGGTTTTGGTCGCGTCGCGCTGAGCGCTGCTGCGGTTTTGCTGCTGGGTACCGCAGCCTTCGTTGTACCGCAGTCGACTGATGGTTTCGCATCGGCTGCCTGGGCGCAGGACAGCGACGAAGGCGGCAAGGGTAACCAGGGAGAAGGCGGCAAGGGCAACAAGGGTGAAGGTGGCCAGGGCCAGGGTGGTCAGGGCAGCGGCCAGGGCCAGGGCGGCCCGGATGATGGTTCCACTGGAAAAGGTGGTCCGAAGGCCGGCAGCGGTGGCTCCGAAGGTGGTAAGCCGAACTGGGCGCAGGACGGCATCCCCGTGGTTGAACTTGGTCGTCTGAACGTTGCCCGGTCGCCGGACAAGGTGCTGGATCAGGCTCTGGCCGAGGCCGTGGCATCCCTGACGCCCGAAATGATCGAATACTACGAACTCTCCCTCATCGGTGCGCAGGAAGAACTGTCGCTGAACTTCGACGAGGTGGCCTTTGTCGACTCTCCGCTGCAGAATCTGGCCCTTCTGAAAGACCTGCTGGCAGGGGGCACGGCACTGACCGGTGCGGGCGTGGACAACGACGAAACCCTGCTGGCGGCCATGTTGCTGGGTGCGGCCTCGGACAAGACGATCGAGATCACGACCGACACCGTCATTGCGGTGACCACGATCCTTGGCACCCCAGTGACCGGCGAGGACGCCGCCGAACTCGCGGACATGGCCGAGGATATCCGGGTCGCGATTCTGGCCGGTCACGGCTGAGAGACAGGAAGACACAACGCAAGATTCGGTTTCCGGCCGCCGTTCGTGGCCGGAAATTCATCTGCGAGGATACCTTCGTAGGTCTGGATATCGGAAATGTCGGGAGCTGACATGAAACGGGAAGAATTCGACAAAGTCTCAACGCGCGTCCTTCTTGCGGCGGGGGTGTTTGGACTGGCGCTTGGCGGGCTGGTCCCCGCTTCGACGTTCAGCGGCGCAGCCTGGGCGCAAGACGACGGTGGTCATGAGGACGGCGGAGGTCACGAAGGCGGTGGCGGCCAGGGCGGTGGCGGCCAGGGCGGCGGTCACGGCAGTGGCGGCCAGCACGGTCGGCCGGTGCCCCCGGTCGCACAGCCGGTGCTTCCGGCTGCTGACGGCGGCACTGCCGCCATGTCCGGGGGTGCGGGTGCGACGTCCGGCAATTACCTGCGTCTCGAACTCGGCGCGGCCTTCGGCAGTGCCGGGGATGCCAACTGGCTTCCGCCCGGCTATCCATCGGACCCGCAGGTGTTCTTCGACCTCGACATGGACACCGCCGCGATGGCCGCGATCGGCTTTGGACGTGACTATGGCAACGGCTGGCGCGGCGAGCTGGCGCTGAACCTGTTTGGCAAGTCCAGCTTCGACGGACCGTGGAGCTTCACCGTTCCCAGCACTGCGGGGCCCCATGCAGATGTGGAAGGGTCCGTCCGATCTGTGGCGGTCATGGCCAACGGATATCGCGACTTCGACTCGGGCGGGAAGGTCACGCCCTTCGTGACGCTGGGCCTTGGCCTTGCCCGGAACACGGTAAGCGACTGGACCCGGATCAATCCCGATGCCGGGCGGACGCGTCGAAGCTTCGAGGGCGACAGTGATACCGGGCTTGCCTGGTCCGTCGGCGCGGGCCTGTCCTGGGACGTGGGACCAGTGCTTGGCTCAACTTCGGCCAAGCTGGACCTGACCTGGCGCTACTTCGATCTGGGCAATGCCACTGGCGGGACCGAACCACTGCCCGGAAGCGGTGCGGGCGGCACTCCCGTGGAAGCGCTGAACTTCGACGTGACTGACCACGTCATTGGCATTGGCCTGCGCATTCCGATGTAAGGCTCGGGGATTGAGGGGGAGATTGCCCCCTCAATCCGGTTGCAGCATATACCCTTCGCCCCGCACCGTCTGCAGATAGCGCGGCACCTTCGGGTCGTCCTCGATCTTCCGCCGGAGGCGCGTGATCTGCACGTCCACCGCCCGCTCTTGCGCCGCGTCCTCACCGCCGGTCTCGCTGACCAGTTTCTCCCGGCTGATCGCCACGCCGGGGGCCGCCGCGAACACCCGCATCAGCTGCGCCTCGGTCGCCGTCAGCCGCACCGGCACGTCGCCCCGCCACATTTCGCCCCGGTCCAGGTCATAGCGCACCGCTCCCAGATGCAGGATCTGGCGCACCGGCTCGGCCGGTTTGACCTGGGGCACCCGGCGCAGGATCGCGTTGATCCGCAACAAAAGCTCCTTCGGCTCAAACGGCTTGACCAGATAGTCATCCGCCCCCGCCTCCAGCCCCTCGATGCGGTTCGCGGATTCCCCGCGCGCGGTCAAAAGCAGGATCGGAGTCGCCATCTTCTTGCGCAGATCGCGGGTCAGCGTGACGCCATCCTCGCCCGGCATCATCACGTCCATCACGATCAGATCAAATTCCAACCCGGCCAGGATCTTGCGGGCCTGAGACGCATCGCGCGCGACAGATACCAGAAATCCGTTCCGCATCAGGAACTTCTGCAAAAGTCCCCTGATCCGTTCATCATCATCGACGATCAGAAGGTGAGCGTCCGGGACCATCAGCCGCCCTCCTTCAGGCGATTGTACTGACGCCGCATTTCGGGGTCCATCATCGCCTCCAGCACCTGTCGGAAGCCTTGCACCGCCTGCGGCCCCGCAGCCCGGTACGCCGCCCGCATCCGCGCCCGCTGCGCGTCCGACAATTCCCGTTCCAGCATCTGTCCCTTGTCCGTCAAATGCAGATGCCGTTCCCGCGCATCCACCTTGCCCTTTTCGCTGCGAACAAGGCCATCCTCGATCAGTGTCCGCAACACACGATTCAACGACTGCTTTGTAGCACCCAGGATCAGCAGCAGGTTCGAAACCGTCGTCCCCGGAGACCGATGGATGAAATGGATCGCCCGGTGATGCGCCCGGCCATAGTCCATTCCCTCCAGAATGCGGTCGGGGTCCGCCGTGAACCCGCGATAGGCGAAGAACATCGCCTCGATGCCTTTGCGCAGCTGTTCGTCCGTCAGGAACAGCAGGTTCTCGCCACCCGGGGTCTCGGCCATTCAAGGTCTCCTTGCGGGCGAATTTACGTCAGCCTTGTTGACTTTCCAAGCACGAACCCATAACTCCTGTCCGATTTCGCGCAAGAATCTGTCCGAAGCGGACCTTTCAGGCGCAACATTCGCAAAGGCGGGGGATGAAATGGCTGGTTACGACGATCGCGACGGGTTCATCTGGATGGATGGCAAGATGGTGGAATGGCGTTCGGCGAACGTCCACATCCTGACCCACGCGCTGCATTATGCCTCCTCGGTCTTCGAAGGCGAGCGGTGCTACAATGGCAAGATCTTCAAAAGCCATGAACATTCGCTGCGACTGCTGGAATCCGGCCGCCTGCTGGACATGCCCATCCCATATACCGCCGAGGAAATCGACGCCGCCAAGGTCGAGGTCCTGAAGGCCAACGGGTTGACCGACGCCTATGTCCGCGCCATCGCCTTCCGCGGCGCGGGCGACGAGATGGGCGTCGCCTCGCTTGGCAACCCGGTCCGCCTTGCCATCGCCTGCTGGTCCTGGGGCGCCTATTACGGCGACGCCAAGATGAAGGGCGCCAAGCTGGACATCGCCAAGTGGAAGCGCCCCTCGCCCGAAACCATCCCCACCGCCGCCAAGGCCGCCGGGCTGTACATGATCTGCACCATGTCCAAGCACGCGGCGATGGCCAAGGGCTGCTCGGACGCGCTTTTCTACGACTTCCGCGGCTATGTGGCCGAGGCGACCGGGGCCAATATCTTCTTCGTCAAGGACGGCGAGGTTCACACCCCGAACCCGGACTGCATCCTGAACGGCATCACCCGGCAGACCATCATCGGCATGCTCAAGGACATGCAGATCAAGGTCCACGAACGCTATATCATGCCCGAGGAGCTGGCGACCTTCGAACAGTGCTGGCTGACCGGCACCGCAGCCGAGGTCACTCCCGTCGGCCAGATCGGCGACTACATGTTCGAAGTCGGCGATCTGACCAAGCGCGTCGCGACCGAGTATGAAAAGCTGGTCCGCGCCTGATTGTTGTTTGACTGGCGCCAGTTCTCTTCCGCCAGCCCCTTTACTACGAAAAACCCCGCCTCGACCCTAGGGTCGGGGCGATTTTCTTGAATGACCGCAGAACTGCTGTCATGGTTTCGTTACTTTTGAATTTTGAGGGTCATTATGGACCGCCCATTTCCGTGGCTATCGGCGTCCTTCCGGACGACGCTCGCCTGTTTTGTTGCCCTGGATATCTGCTTCATTCTGATTCACGCCGGTGGCTGGACAACGTTCCGTCTTGGCTTGACCGGAGAAATCCCGCATCTCTTCCGGATTTCCGAAGACCGCTCGATTCCCGAAAGCTTCAACTACGTGAAGTGGTCAATACTGGTGGTTTCGCTGACCTGGCTCGGCATCCGCAGTCGGTGGAACGTACCGCTTGCCTGGGCTCTGGTGTTCCTGCTGATGCTGCTTGACGACTCTCTTCAAGTCCACGAATCCGTCGGTGTTCTGTTTGCGCAAAGCTTCCACTTCGCCGAAGGTGCATTGCTAGAGCCTGGCGATCTGGGTGAGCTTCTCTATGCGGTTCTGATGGGTGGGCTGGTTGCCGGTCTGGCTGGTTGGGCCGTCCTTCGGGCCGATGGACCAGCGCGCCAGCTTAGCATGACCTATCTTCTTGTGATCATCGCCTTCGGTTTCTTCAGTGTGGTGATGGATGCCGCGCACCGCGCTGCCATCAACTCTTATCCCCACATCGCCTTTCTTCAGGACTTCTTCGCCTTGATCGAAGAAGGCGGTGAGATGTTTGTGGCAAGCACCGCGGCGGCGCTTACCTTGGCGCCCCCGACCTGGCGGCTTGCCCTTTCAGCTCGGCCTGCGCCGACGACCAGCTGATCTTGCGTGCCCGCCTGTGCCTGGCGGGCAGCACGTGTTCAGCGCGAAGGCGGTCAGACGATTTCGGTCTCGACCTCGATATTGCCCTTGGTCGCATTGGAATACGGGCAGATGAAGTGGCCGCGATCGGCGATCTTTTCGACCACGGCCCGGTCAACGCCGGGCATTGACACCACAAGCTTGACCTTCAGCCCGAACCCGCCGTCCGACCGGGGACCGATCCCGACATGCGCGTTCACCGTCGCGGTATCGGGTACTGTCCCCAGCTTTTCGCTGGTGGCCGCAAAGCGCATCGCCCCCAGATAGCAGGCGGCATAGCCCACGGCGAACAGCTCTTCCGGATTGTGCCCCAGGCCCGAACCGCCCAGCTCTTTCGGGCTGGTCATCGTCACGGTCAACTGGCCGTTCACCAGCCCGGCTGTCCCGTTGCGCCCGCCACCGGTCGCCTTGGCCTCGGTCCAATACTTTGCATCTACTGACATTTCCGTCTCCTGCTGAGAAATTAAATCGTGCACGATATAAATGGGATCGAACAGGTCCGATGTCAACCGCTTGCATTTTAATCGCGGACGATATAAATTATCAGGATGACACTCGCCCCTGCCGACATGCTTTGCTTTGCGCTGCATTCGACTGCCCATGCGGTCCATGCTGCCTATGCGCCGCTGTTGCAGCCGCTGGGTCTGACCTACCCGCAGTATCTGGTGCTGTCCTCGCTTGCGACGGTTGACGGCCAGACTGTCGGTCAGCTGGGGGCCGAGCTGCGGCTGGAATCGAACACTCTGACCCCTCTCCTGAAACGGATGGAGGGGGCCGGTTGGGTCCGCCGCAGCCGCGACAGCAAGGACGAACGTCAGGTGCGCCTGTCCTTGACGGCCGATGGCCGCGCGCTTGCCGACAGCACGTCGGACCTGCCGCGCGCCTTTGCAGAAAAGACCGGCGTTCCGATGGCAGACCTCGCCGATTTGCGCGACATTCTGGCGGCTCTGCGGGATCGGCTGAAACCGGCGAAGGCCTGACCTGCAGGCAAGCGTCTGAAATCCTTTGCCCTTTGACAAAGGTCGCGCGCGGACTGTCAGACAGTCCGCCCCCTCTCGATCCGCAGGAACTGGATCAGTCGCGTCGCCCCGGATTTGCCCCGCGGACGCTGCCAGGTTTCCCGGGGTGTCCGGGCCAGACGCAGGAAATGCTTTACCCGCCCCCCGGTGGTCCGGCTGCGATGATCGGCAAGATGACGGCTCATGCTTTCCTCCCAGGCTGCATCATGTCCGCGATCCTGCACCCGAATCGCCACATCGCCAACCCTTTTGGCCTGCCCCACCTGCAGGAACCGGCCGAGAACCGCTTGCCCTTCCTTGCACCCCGCGACTAGTCTCGCCGCGAGGACGAGGGGGGAGACGATGCGACTGCAAGGCAAGACCATCCTGATCACGGCCGCGGGCCAGGGCATCGGCCGCGCCAGCGCCATCGCTTGCGCCCGGGAAGGCGCCACCGTGATCGCCACCGACCGCGACGCCGCCCTTCTGTCCGGCCTGAAGATGGAGACTCACCCCCTCGACGTCACCGATCCCGCCGCCATCACCGCGCTGCGCGACAAGCTCCCGCCTCTCGACGGCCTCTTCAACTGCGCGGGCTATGTCGCAAACGGCACCATCCTTGACGTGACCGATCGGGACTGGGACTTTTCCTTCGACCTCAACGTGAAGTCGATGTTCCACACCTGCCGTGCCTTCATTCCCGGGATGCTTGATCGCGCGAAAACCACCGGCACCGCCTCGGTCCTGAACATGGCATCGGTGGCCTCGTCGTTCAAAGGCTTCCCCAATCGCACCGCCTATGGCGCCACCAAGGCCGCCGTGATCGGCCTGACCAAGGCCATCGCCGCCGACTTCGTGAAAACGGGCTTGCGCTGCAATGCGCTTTGCCCCGGGACCGTCGACACGCCTTCGTTGCGAGGTCGCATCGGCGCGGCCGCCGATCCGGTCCAGGCCGAAAAAGACTTCATCGCCCGCCAGCCGATGGGCCGCCTTGCCACCACCGACGACATCACTCCGATGGTCGTCTTCCTCCTCTCTGACGAAAGCCGCTTCGTGTCCGGCCAGGCCTGCCTGGTCGACGGCGGCATCACGATCTAAGCAAAGGACCCCAGCCCATGAAACTCCTCCGCTACGGGCCCAAGGGGGCCGAGAAACCCGGTCTTCTGGATGCAAAGGGCCAGGTCCGCGACCTTTCCGCCCATGTCCCCGACATCGGCGGCGCTGCGCTGTCGCCCGAGACGCTTCGGCGCCTTGCCGCCCTGGACCCGACGTCGCTTCCCCTGGTCCCCGGCGTGCCGCAAAAGGACCTGCGCCTGGGTGCGTGCGTCGGCGGCACCCGCAAGTTCATCTGCATCGGCCTGAACTACGCCGACCACGCCGCCGAAACCGGCGCCGCGATCCCGACCGAGCCGGTCGTCTTCAACAAATGGATCACCGCCATGTGCGGCCCTGACGACGACGTCGAAATCCCCCGCGGATCGGTGAAAACCGACTGGGAAGTTGAACTTGGCGTCGTCATCGGCACAGGCGGCAAGTACATCGACGAGGCCAACGCGTTGGACCATGTCGCGGGCTACTGCGTCATCAACGACGTCTCGGAACGCGAATACCAGACCGAACGCGGCGGCACTTGGGACAAGGGCAAGGGCTGTGACACCTTCGGCCCGACCGGCCCCTGGCTGGTGACGAAGGACGAGGCCGGCGATGTCGCCAACCTCAAGATGTGGCTCGACGTCGATGGCCACCGCTACCAGAACGGCTCCACCGCCACGATGATCTTCGGCGTTGCGCACATCGTCTCGTACCTGTCGCGCTTCATGTCGCTGGAGGCGGGGGACATCATCTCGACCGGTACGCCTCCCGGCGTCGGGCTGGGTCAGAAGCCCCCGGTCTATCTCAAGGGCGGTGAGGTGATGCGCCTTGGAATCGAGAATCTGGGCTCGCAGACCCAGCGCGTGGTGAAGACCTGACATGGACCTCGGGCTGCGCGACAAGGTCGTCATTGTCACCGGCGGAGGCTCCGGCATCGGGGCCGCCGTCAGTGAGGTTCTGGCCGAGGAAAACGCGATCCCCGTGATCCTGACCCGCCGCGCGCCCGATGCTGCCTGGCTGGCCGGGGTCGCACGGGCGGATGTGGTCCTTGCCGACCTCTCGGATGACGACCAGTGCCGCCGCGCGGTCGTGGACATCCGCGCGCGACACGGCCGGATCGACGGCTTGGTGAACAACGCCGGGGCCAACGATTCGGTGGGGATCAAGGCCGGGCCGGATGCCTTTCGCCAAAGCCTGGATCGTAACCTTGTCCACTACTACACCCTTGTGCACCTCCTCGCCGACGATCTGCGCGCGACCAAGGGTTCCATCGTCAACGTCGCCTCGAAGACCGCTCTGACGGGGCAAGGCGGAACTTCGGCCTATGTCGCCGCAAAGGCCGCTCAGCTGGGCCTGACCCGCGAATGGGCCGCCGATTTCCTGAAGGATGGCATCCGCGTCAACGCCGTCATCCCGGCCGAAGTGATGACGCCGCTTTATGCGAACTGGCTGAAAACCTTCGACAACCCCGATGACCGCCTGGCCGAGATCACCCGCCGCATCCCCTTGGGCCACCGCATGACCACCCCGCGCGAGATCGCGGATACCGTCGTGTTCCTTTTGTCGCCGCGAAGCTCGCACACCACCGGCCAATGGCTGTTCCCGGATGGCGGCTATACCCACCTGGATCGCGCGATTTCCAACTAGCCCAGCCGCGCAACCGCCCAGCGCGCGGCATCGGCCACCGCCGGGTCAGCGTCACTGACCAGACCGGCCGCAACGGGACGCAACGCCGGAAGCCCCGAGTTTCCAATGGCATACATTACATTGCGCACGAACCTGTCGCGCCCGATCCTTTTGATGGGCGAACCTGCGAACCGCTCCCGAAAGCCAACATCATCCAAAGCCGCCAATTCGGCCAACCCGGGAAGAGCGTGCCTGGGCTGATACCCCATCTCGCGCGCGGCCACGGCAAACTTGTTCCACGGGCACACGGCCAGGCAATCATCGCACCCGTATATACGATTGCCTATACAGGCCCGCAGCTCCGTATCTACAGGGCCCTTGTGCTCGATGGTCAGGTAAGAGATGCAACGCCGCGCATCCAGTTGATATGGCGCGGGAAAAGCCTTGGTCGGGCAGATGTCCAGACAGGCCGTGCAGGTCCCGCAATGGCTGACCTCCGGCGCGTCCGGCTCAAACTCCAGCGTCGTGAAGATCGCCCCAAGGAACACCCAGTTCCCCAGATCCCGCCCCAACAGGTTGGTGTGCTTGCCCTGCCATCCCAGCCCCGCCGCCTGAGCCAGTGGTTTCTCCATGACCGGTGCCGTGTCGACGAACACCTTGATCTCAGCCCCTGATGCCTCGACCAACCATCGCCCCAACCGCTTCAGCCGTCGTTTCACCAGATCGTGGTAATCCTTCCCCTGCGCATAGACCGAGATCACACCCCGGTCCCGCTGGACCAGCCCCGCCATCGGGTCGCCTTCAGGCGTATAGGCTTCGGCCAGCATGATCACCGAACGCGCCTCGGGCCACAGCGCCGCCGCATTGCCCCGCCACGCCTCCCGCTCCGCCATCCAGCCCATCTGCCCGTGCCGACCTTCGGCAAGAAACTCCCGCAGTCGCCCCGCCGTCTCGGGCACCGCATCGGGTCGGCACACGCCAACCTTCACGAACCCTTCCGCAAGGGCCCGCGCCACCAGCTGCTCTTTCGTCAGCCCTTTCATACTGGTGCAAATATCCCGGGGTCCGGGGCAGCGCCCCGGGGGCAGGGATCAGAAATCCAGGTCGGCATAATGCGCCGAGGGTGGAAAGCCCGAAATCTGATCCGCCAGCAAGGGCCGGAACGACGGCCGCGACTTGATCTTCGCGTACCAGTCCTTCAGCACGGCATGCCGGTTCCAGTCCACGTCGCTGATATAGTCCAGACAGCTCAGATGCGCGGCTGCCGTGAAGTCGGCCAGCGTCATCGCATCCCCGGCCAGCCAGCGCCGCTGGTCCAGAAGCCAGGCCATGTAATCCAGGTGATACTTGATCCGGGTCGAGCCCTGCTTGACGTTCTTCGAATCCGGATAGCCTTGGCCGGTGACCTTCTTGTTTACCCGTTCATACAACAGCTTCGAGGTGACCTCGTTGTGGAACTTGTCGTCGAACCAGGCGCACAGGCGGCGCACCTCGTAGCGCCCGTCGGCATCCTTCGGCATCAGCGGCGGTTCCGGGGTCAGCTCTTCGATATACTCGCAGATCGCCTGGCTCTCGCTCATCACGCGGGCGCCCATCTTCAGGATTGGCACTTTCCCCGCCGGATTGCGTCGCAGGAAATCGGGCGAGGGTTCCCAGTACCGCTCCTCGACCAGTTCCACCTCGATCTTCTTTTCCGCCAGCGTCAGGCGCACCTTGCGGCAGAACGGCGAGAGGGGGACATGGTAAAGTCGATTGCTGGGGCGGTTCATCGCGTGGCGGCCTCCGGTCTTCCCTCCCTCTTGCCGCGCCGGAGAACGGATTTCAATCCCCGCCCCGGGATCAATCCTCGAAACAGGCGGAACGACCGTCCGCCGCGATGGTCTCGGCGCCCGAGATGATCGCGCGGGTCCGGCTGCGGACAAAGCTGGTCGGCTCGGACGCGCTGCGTCCCTGCGGATCAGGCAGCACCGCTGCCAGCCGCGCCGCCTGCAACGGCGTCAGGTCCCTGGCGTCGACGCCGAAATGATGCTGCGCCGCCGCCTGGACCCCGAAGACGCCCTCGTCGAACTCGGCCACGTTCAGGTAGACCTCCAGGATTCGTTCCTTTGACCAGACCAGTTCGACCACGGGCGTCAACACTGCCTCCATCGCCTTCCTGACCCAGGTGCGGCCGTGCCAGAGGAAGACGTTCTTCACCACCTGCTGACTGATCGTGCTGGCCCCGCGGTTGCTGCCCGCCTCGATCGCGGCCCGGATTGCGGCCATGTCGAAGCCCCAGTGATTGCAGAAGTTCGCATCCTCGGCCGCCACGGCCGACCGGGCCATCACGGGCGCGATCTCCTCCCAGCTGACCCAGTCCTTGTCGATCCCACCCAGCCGCCAGGTTTCGCCCAGCTGATAGAGGTTGATCGGCGGAGGCACGAAGCTGAACAAAAGGATCAGCACGGCATAAAACCCGGCAACAGCGCCCAGGCCCCGGCCAAACCACATAAGCGCCCATCGCAGCCGCGACCGTGCAACCGGGGTCTCGGCACCCTCGGCCTTCGGCTTGCGCTTGCGCGGTTTGGCGGCCGGGGTGTCGGTGGGCTTGCCGCTCATCGGCTGGCCCCGCACCCAAAACGCTGGCACCGACGCATCAGATCAGGTCATCCGGCTGCACGGCCCGATCCGGGATCTGCGCTTGCAGGTCATAAAGCGCCTCTTCGGCCTCGGCCCCGATGCGGGTCTGCAGGATGCGCGGGGTCCCCGCCTGCTTTTGCAAGGCTTCGGTCACCCGCTGCGCCCCCAGAAGCCGCACCCGCATCCCGACCGCCGCGCCGCCTGTTTCAAGCAGGGCGGGCACCTCTTGCAGGAAAGAGCTGTCCAGCCCGGCGGCCAGAAACTGCGAGGCCAGCCCGACGCCACCCTCGACAGGTTTGCGCCGGTCCAGGAACATCATGCCGATCAGCGCGCCCCAGCGGCCCCCGCCCAAAGGCGCGCCGGACGCCAGGTCGATCGACTGGTTGACCGAAACCCGCCCGGTCGCGTCAGAGGTGACCACGACGATATCCTCCGGCTCGGTCCCGGCCGCCTGCTGCAAGGCCGCAAGGCGTTCGCCCGCGACGAAGGCCGCGTTGCGGCTGCGATACGCGGCGATGATCAGGTCGGACAACGAAGGCTCCACGGGCAGGTCGGATTCGGCGATAGTCTAGGTGCTAGCGCAAATCCGCAACAAGGGGAATCACCCGGCCGGGTCAAGCCGCGGAACTTGGCCCACCCTGCTGCGTCCAGCCGATTTTCGGATCACACGGCTTGCCCGCAGGCCTGTTTCGACCCTAAGTGCAGTTGGCAGCAGGGCGGGTTGGGGGCGGCATGATCTTGCGCGGGTTCACCAAGGGCGATGCGGTGTCCGAGGCCGTCTATTCCGACTGCGAGCAGTATCGCTATCTTCTAACCCGGACCTGGGCGCCGGGGCCGAAGGCACTTTTCGTGATGCTGAACCCCTCGACCGCGACCGAGGTGCAGAACGACCCCACGGTCGAACGTTGCGAACGCCGCGCCCGCGCCTTGGGGTTTGGCGCGTTCCGGGTGACAAACATCTTCGCCTTTCGTGCCACCGATCCCCGCGTGATGCGCGCCGAGGCCGATCCGGTCGGGCCCGCGAATGACGACGCCATCCGCGACAGTGCCGCCTGGGCAGACAGTATCGTTTGCGCCTGGGGCAATCATGGCCTGCACCTTGGCCGCGGAGCCGCCGTCACCGCCCTGTTGCGGTCAACCGGAAGACCGCTGCATCACCTTGGGTTGACCGGACAAGATCAGCCGCGCCACCCGCTTTACGTCAGCTATGATCAGGCCCCGCAGCCCTGGTGACGGCGTTATGCGGCGGACAGCCGGATGTCCGCCACGTTGATCGGACCGCCGTAAACGACGGCCACCTTCGACCCGTCAATGAACACCGACTGCCCGCTGCCCGAGCCGTTCGGTTCGATCGTGACGACCGGGTCGGTATGAACCGCTGCGTCATAGACGATGACCAGCTGGTCCTGACCGGGATCATAATCCAGCACTTGCGCGACCTGGCTTTCGTTCATCCACTCTTGCAAGATGAACTCATCCTCACCATCCCCGCCCGAGGCATAGTCGCCCGCCCCGACCATGATCTGGTCATTGCCCTCCTGGCCGTTCAGGAAGTCAACCTCTTGCGGCTGCCCTTCGGCCTCGACCCCCGAAAGAAGGTCGTTGCCGGTTCCGCCGTCGATCTCGTCTTTGCCGGCCCCGCCGATCAGCGTGTCATTGCCTGCGCCGCCCAGCAGCCAGTCGTCATCCTCGTCGCCGAAAAGCCAGTCGTCCTCGGTTCCGCCGATCAGGCTGTCGTTGCCTGCGCCACCGTGCAGGGTGTCGCTGCCTTCGCTTCCCATCAGCGAATCGCGACCCTCGCCACCGTCGATCAGGTCATTGCCAGCCTGACCCTGGATCGTATCGCTGCCCGCTTCACCCCAGATGCTGTCGTCGCCGTCGCCGGCCCAGACCGCATCGTTGTGGTCGCCCGCGCTGATCCAGTCGTCGCCGCCACGTCCGTCGATCTGGTCGGCCCCGCCATTGCCCTTGATCTCGTCATCCGCGCCGAAGCCGGACATGAGATCGCTGCCGTCCCCACCTGACAGCGTCACGGCTTGATCGGGTTCCTGTGGCAGATCGTTCGACGTGGGGACCGTCGGGTCCGGGTCGAGATCGTCCAGAAGATTGCCCCGGTCGATCTGATCATCTTCTTCGTCGGGCGGCGCAGCCGCGTCCCCGTCATCCTCTGCGGTCTCGGACCGATGCGACATCAGTGCATCTGCCGCGAGTCCGGCCATCATCACGCCAAAAAGGCCCATCAACGCAAGCAACCGCGATACTCCCTACTGCACCGACGTTCTGCACGGTTGTCACACTATCGCGTTAACCTTTTGGTAACGCGTGATAATTCCATTCGAAAATACCACCGACTGCGCCATTTCCAAAGTGCCGATCCGGTCACGCGTCCAGGAATCTGGCGACATCTTTAAGGATCGTCCCACCCTCAGGCGCGAATCCCCTTCCCTTGCGCGGCGTTTGCGCGTAAGTGCCCGCATCCGCCGCAAGGACGGACCCTCCAAGGGCCCTGCTGGACGACATCCCGGCTTGTGCCATCACCTTAACCAAGGAGACCCCGATGTCGATCACTGTCGAAGAAAAAGCCCGCCTGATCAAGGAATACGCGACCAAAGAGAACGATACCGGCTCGCCGGAAGTTCAGGTCTCGATCCTGTCGTCGCGGATCGCCACCCTGACCGAGCACTTCAAGGGCCACAAGAAGGACAACCACTCGCGTCGTGGTCTTCTGATGATGGTTGCCAAGCGCCGCAAGCTTTTGGACTACCTCAAGAAGACGGACGAAGCGCGGTACACCTCGCTGATCACCCGCCTCGGCCTGCGCCGCTAATTCCGGCCAAAGCTTACGAAACGCCCGTGCCCGAAAGGCGCGGGCGTTTTGCGTTGCACGCGTCGGGCGACTATATAGACCCAAACGGAGGACATCATGGCTGACGACAGATTTCCCGGCTGGCACGGCACCACCATCCTCGCGGTCCGTCGGGGCGGTGAGGTCGTCGTTGCAGGCGATGGCCAGGTCTCGCTGGGGCAGACCGTGATCAAGGGCACCGCCCGCAAGGTCCGCCGCCTCTCCCCCGGTGGCCACGACGTCGTCTGCGGTTTCGCGGGGTCGACCGCCGACGCCTTCACTCTTCTGGAACGGTTGGAAAAGAAGCTGGAGGCCGCTCCCGGCCAGCTGGCCCGGGCCTGCGTCGATCTGGCGAAGGATTGGCGCATGGACAAGTACCTGCGCAACCTGGAAGCCATGCTGATCGTCACCGACGGCACAGCGCTGTTCGTGATCACCGGCGCGGGAGACGTTCTGGAGCCCGAACATGACGTGGCCGCCATCGGGTCCGGCGGCAATTTCGCCCTTGCCGCGGCGCGGGGACTGATGGCCACCGACCTTCCCGCCGAGGACATTGCCCGCAAGGCGATGGCAATCGCTGCCGACATCTGCGTCTACACCAACGGCAACCTGACGGTCGAGCGGATCAAGGCCTGACCGGGGCGTCCAGGGCCGTGTCGATCGCCGCAAGCGCTGCGCCGATATGGGTCACGGGCACGCTGATCAACGCGCCCTTTTCGTGCCGCGCCCATTTGACGGCACCACAAACGGCCTCGACCACTCGCGCCTGAAGATCGGGCGGCAGGACGACCTCCAGGCCGATGCGTTTTTCATTCGCATGGCGGTGCAGGCACAGATGCTCGGTCTCGGGGCGCCCATGCAGGAAGATCCGCAGGTGCTTCCGGTCGTGCTGCAGGTCCACTACCATTCCCTTCGGCAGCACCGGCCGCAGCTTCTTGAACACGCCCAGCCAATGCGCCCGTGCCTGGGCCGCGCGAAGCACCTCATGCGGCTCCAGCGGATGCACGTCGGCCAGCAGCACCGGACCCGCATAGGGCCGACCGCCCTGTTCCACCCAGGTCTCGTGGTGGCGCGACCAGTCCGGGAAAAGCTGCAGAAGCGGTGTGCAGTTCCAGAACTTGTGCGCCCCGATCGCATGCACCACGACCGCTGCATCAGCCCCTTTCGCCCCCACCGGATGGTTCAGCGCCATCCTCAGGACCGTGACCGGCAGGCCCAGGCTTGCCGCGACCAGATACCAGGGCAGCTCGTCGATCTGCGCGTTTGGCGCGTCCGCCGCCAGCCGGGCCGCAAAGCATTGCAACAGCGCCGATGATCCGCCAAGTTGCAGAAACCGGCGCGACACGCCGATCACGCCGCCGTTCAGCAACGGCACCTTCGGGTCCAGCGTCAGATCGTCAAAGACTGCCAGTGCCGTCGCACGCCGCTTGAACGCCCCGGCAGGCAGGGTGCGCCAGGCCAAACAGTCGAAGTCCCAGATTGCGTCCAGCCGGCCCCGCACAAGAATATCCGCATCCAGCCAGACCACCTTGTCGAACTCGGCCAGGAAATCGGGCAGGTCCAGCTTGGCCAGCACCAGCGGACTGTAGTGCTGCACGAACCCCGAGACCTGCGGGGACGCCGCCCCCAGTCGCGCCACTGCCGCCTCTGCGTCGAAGGCGCGAAGCCTGCAACCCGGCCACAACCGCTGAAACGCCTCCTGCTGGTCCGGGCCCAGCCCGTCGTGCAGGATCACCACCGTCGCATCGCACCCCGGGTCATGCGCCCGGATCGAGGACAGAAGCGCCCCCGCCGCAAAAGCAAGGTCCGCCGTGATCCCCAGCACGAAGGCCCGCGACGTCATCGACCCGGCACCCGCGACGGCGCGCAGCCGTGTCCGACCCCTGCGATCAAGACTGGCCGTACTCTTTCTTCACCTGCATATAGGCCGTCAGCACCGCGTTCATCCGCGTCTGGTAGCCCGGCCCCTGCGCCTTGAAGAAGTCTAGCACTTCGGGGTCAACCCGCAGCGAGATCAGCTTCTTCCGCGTCTGCTCGGGCAGCTCGGCATCCGCCCAGCCTTCCGTCCTTAGCGCCTCGACCTGAAGTTCGCGCACCTGTTCGGTCGGCGACAACACCAGCGGACTGGCCAAAGCGCGCTTCTCAGCGATGCTAAGCCGCTTGGGAGCTTCGTCATCCATACACTCGTCCCTCTTTCACGACAGCGTTCAACGCCGCCTCGTTTTCTTGTTAGATCAGACACTTGCACGCCAAAGCTATATATACGATGCGTATATATGCAATGCCAGATTGTATATACCGACTGCCAAGTCCAATTTACCTCACTTGGTTTGCGCCGACAAACCCCTTATTTGTGCCCGGACAGTTTCCCGCTTAAGGTTTGCCCGGTATGACCCCAGAAGACCTTCGCGCTGCCGTCGCCGCAGGCATTCTGACCGAGGCACAGGCAGCTTCGGTTCAGGTCCTGGCCAATGACCGGGCCGGCAAGCGCGCCAGTCTGCCCCAGGAAGACGAGCCCTTCGAATTCTTCCGCGGCTTTTCCGAGATCTTCATCTCGATCGGCCTGATCATCCTCTTGATCGGCGCCACCGCGCTTCTGACCGCTTTTGGCGGCTTTGCGCTTCTGACGCTGGTGCCGCTGGCAACCGCCGCCATCGCCTGGTGGTGGGCGGGCTACTTCACCCTAAAGCGCCGGATGACCCTGCCTTCGATGGTCCTCGCGACGGCATACGGGATCGGCATCGTCATCTTCACTTTCGCCGTTCTGGCCCAGGCCGACCTCGGTGAGCGCACGATCGCCATCCTTGGCTTCAGCGCCTCGGCTCTTGGCATGATCGCCTGGTATCGCCGCTTCCGCCTGCCGTTCTCGGCCTTCCTGACCGGGGCCTTCGCTCTTGGCGCGGTCTATGCCGTCACCGCCTCGGCAGAGAACCTGATCGGCTTGGTCACCGGGGGCGACGATTTCAGCAGCTTCTTCGACTTTACCGAAAGCCCGGCCTTCGCCACCGCCACGCTTCTGTTCGGCATGGCCGCCTTTGTGACCGGCATGTGGTTCGACACGCGCGACCCCTACCGGCTGGGCCGCCACGCCGCCACGGCCTTCTGGTGCCACCTCCTGGCCGCCCCCGCCCTGGTCAATACCGTGGCGCTCACCTTGCTGAACGGCGGCGGGACGGGTTTCCTTGCCGTGGCGCTGGTGTTCATCACCCTGCTTGCGCTGGTGATTGACCGCCGCAGCTTTCTGACGGCCGCCATCATCTACATCGCCATCGTCATCAGCTGGGTGATGGGAGAAGGCGACGGAATCACCCCGATTTTCGTTCTCCTCACCCTTGGCGCCTTCATCACCGCCATCGGCACCTGGTGGGTGCAACTCCGCGCCAAGGTGATGGAACTGCTTCCAGATTTCCCCGGCAAATCCCGCCTGCCGCCCTATGGATCGACCGAATGACCGACCTCACCCCCCGCGAAATCGTCTCCGAGCTTGACCGCTTCATCATCGGCCAGAAGGAAGCCAAGCGTGCCGTGGCCGTGGCTTTGCGCAACCGTTGGCGCAGGAAGCGCCTGGGCGACGATCTGCGGGATGAGGTCTATCCGAAGAACATCCTGATGATCGGCCCCACCGGCGTCGGCAAGACCGAGATCTCCCGTCGCCTCGCCAAACTGGCG
>NZ_JAXMMF010000003.1:0-47577 GCF_034366665.1 Tabrizicola sp.
GAGATCATGTTCGGACGGCTGAAGGATTGGCGACGCGTCGCAACCCGCTACGACAGGTGCCCGAACGTCTTCCTCTCCGCCATAGCCCTCGCCGCAACCGTCATATTCTGGCTATGACCGGATAACGAGTCCTGACCCTAGCGCATGTTAGCATGACGTTGTTCAGGTTGACCCCCGCAAGTTGTGTGTCCCGCAGCTTGCGCAGCTCGTGCCCCAGTGATGCGCACTTGTCGTGCTTCTTGATAGTGTCGAGCTGTGACCGGAAGTTCCATTTCTGTTTTTCCAGCCCTGGTAAGCTTAGGACGGTGAGTGCGTTTGCTACGTCCTCACGCCATGCGGTCTCCGCAGCGCAATCTAGCTGTTGCACTTCCATCGTGAACTTGCCCGGATGGTCCTTCTGGTGCTTCCGCAGGAAAGGTAATAGCAGCGACCCTTCCGAGAGATAGGTATAGACCGTAACTGACTTGGTGTTGAAGAACAGCTCGGTCGGCAAGGTCGTGACGTACAGGTTCTCCTTTAGGCGATAAAGTGCACCCGACTTGGCCCTCTCATAGAGTGCCCGGTTGTAGGTCTTGCTTCCGCGCTGATACTTGTCGTCCCAAATCGCAGTCGGCTCGATACGACCATCATCATGGAGGACAGCGAGACCTCCCGCGATGTAGTCCTCGTCAAAATCCACTTTCCGGACTGAATTCTCAGTTGTGAACGGGTCCACCACTTCGTCAATGATGAGGTGGTAAGGTTCCAACAGGTTCTCGACTTCGATGGTAGTCGGCCTTCTACGACATGCGGAACTGCCTCCTACATGGGGAACTAAGCCCGAATGAGCGCGCACTGCGCTGCTACGAACCGGCATTCTGGATACTCCGTGACTTTCTCGACTTCGCGGATGCGTGAACCTACCTCCGGGGTTTCGCGACGGCCGACCTAAACTCGGCTTCAGCGCGTTAATTCCTTGCGTGACCTGGCACGATGGGACAGACAGGTGGGGCAAATCGCAACCCGCCCACTCCACGGCTGCTGCCAGATCAATGGTTTACCGGCATGGCAGGCGTTCCAGGATCGCCCACCATGTTCTCCGATGAGCGACACCTTGACCGGCTCTGCATGGGATGCCGGGTGCCAAGCGGCCAGACCGGAACAACGATCCTGCACCCGCCGCCCGGGCCAGTCAGACGCGTCGCCGCGCCCCGATCCGACATCTGCAGGTCTGCTCTGACCAATCGACCAACCTGCGTGCGACCCAGGACGACGCCGGGGTGGGCAACAGCTTCAGGCTGATCGCCACTCCAGCGCAATGCCCCAGGCCCCAGGCCCCAGCAAAGAATCACTCGAAATTGGCCCGCAGTTGTGCAATGTTAATCGTATTAACAAGTCATGGGTCGCCCGATGGATCGTCGCCAGTTCACCCTTGGAAGCCTGGGGCTTGCAACCAGTCTTGTCGCACCCCACCCCCTGCGCGCCGAAACCCGGGCCTACACGGGACCGAACGTCATCCTCGTGCGGTTCGGCGGCGGCGTGCGCCGGGCCGAAACCATCGACGAAGCCGCGACCTGGGCCCCCTATCTAAGGCACGTCCTGGCCCCGCGCGGGACCTTCATCCCTGACCTCAGGATCGACAAGCTGGAGGGGGTCAACACGTCTCACGCCGAGGGCACGCTGAACCTCTTGACCGGACGCTACCTGGCCTATCGAGAGCTGCCGGGCGTCGGCGACCAGCTGGAACCGACGGAACCCACGCTGTTCGAATACCTGCGCCGCAGCTTCGACATTCCCTCGCATCAGGTCCTGCTGATCAACGGCGAGGACCGCCCGCAGGAAGAGTTCTTCACCTTTGGCGCGGGCGACCATTTCGGCATCGACTTCCGCTCCGAGATGCTGTCGCTGCACCGCTACAAGCTGTATCGCACCGCGACGCAACTGGCCGAGGGCAAGCTGCCCGAAGACCAGCTCCTTGCCGTGCAAGAGGAACGCCAGTCCCTTCTGACCAAGGATGCGCGCGGCGCAACCCCCGCCCCCTCGCCCGAGGTTCAGGCCTTCTGGGCGCGCTGGCGTCAGGATTTCGGCGACACGGGCCTGAAGAACCCGCGCGGTGACCGACTTCTGACCGAGCTTTCGGTCCGCGCGATGGCCGAGTTGAACCCCCGGTTCCTGATGGTCAACTACCAGGACCCCGACTACGTCCACTGGGGCAATCCCAGCCATTACACGCGCGCCATCGCGATCATCGACGAAGGCCTGCAGCGCCTGGTCAGCGCGGCGGATGCCGACCCGTTCTATCGGGACAACACGGTTTTCGTGATCACTCCGGACTGCGGCCGCGACGCAAACCCGCTGGCCGAGGTGCCGTTCCAGCACCACTTCAATTCGCGCAGCGCCCACGAGACCTGGGCAGTGATCTTCGGTCCCGGCATCGGCACAGGCACGGTGGACAAGCCCGTCGACCAGTCCGCCATCGCCCCGACCATTGCCGCCGCAATGAGCTTTGCCGCCCCCCGCGCCGAAGGCAGGGCGGTCGAGGAGATCTTCCTGTGACCGCCTGTGCAGCAAACGCCGGTCAAATTCTGAACCGACCTTTCCGCCCCGCGTCCCCTCTCCCCCCGGGGGAGAGGGCCAGGGTGAGGGGGACCGCGCGCCGGATCTTGCAGCCGGTGTCAGGCAGAAGCACCCCCCAGCAGGGGAACGCGACCCGATGACCGCCCTTGCCCCTTCCGCCTATGCCCCCGGTCGGCTGGCCCGCCTTGCGCGCACCCTTGTCGACGTGGCCATCGGCACGCTTCTCTGCACCGGTCCGGTCACCGCCCTGATCGCGCTTGGCTGGCTGGCCCGCCGTCAGGGTCACCTGTCGCGCACCCGCTTCGGCACGGCCGAGGACGCCCCCGGCTGGCTTCTGGGTCCCCGCGACTGGACCCAAGGCCCGACCAGCCGCCTTGCCCGCGCACTGGGGGGGCTGGCGGCCAATATCCGCTTGGGCCTCACGGCGCTGGCGGCGCTTCTGACCTGGACCCTGCCCTTCACGCTCCTTTGGCTTGGGGCCTGGTGGGCGGGATGGGAAAACTCGTTCAACAAGTGCTACGAACAGGCCTTCGTCGGCCCTGCGGTCTTCCTGCTGGGCGGACTGGTTGCCGCCCTGATCCTGCCCGCCCTGCCCATGATGCTGGCCCATCTGGCGACCGAGGACCGTCTGTCCGCCGCGTTCGAGCTGCGCCGCCTGCGCAGCGTCGTCGCCCAGGCAGGCTGGCGCATCCCGGGCCTGATGCTGCTGACCGCGCTTTTCGCACTGCCCTTCGCCGCCGCGCGGGGCCTTCTGACCACGGCCACTGACTGGGCCCCCTGGATCGAGGACCTGTCACCCGACGCGCTTGCTGCACTGCAGGACCAGATCACCCTTGGCCTTGCCGCGCTGACCTTCCTTGCGACCTGGTGCCTGCGCAGCCTTGCCGCGCGGCTTTACGCCACCGCAGCCCCCCGCGCGGCTGGCCTGAAGCCCGGCCTCTGGGATGGCACCCTTGCGGCCGAGGCTGCCGTGCCGACCCGGCCCCGGTCACGGATTCTGACCGCGCTCTGGTACGGCCTGGCGATGGCGATCAGCCTCGCGCTCAGCTTCCTGATCCTGTCCGGCCAGTTCCTGGACCACGCCTGGTGGCGCTGGCTTTTCCATCCGGCCCTTACGCTGCCTTGGGCGGGATGACAGGCCAACCCGCGCCCTTGCAAAGGAGGCGACGGGCCAGCTGATCCTGCCTTAGTCGGCTCGGGTCGGCAGCGTGAGCACCATCGCCCCACCATCCGTGGCAACCACCGTATGCTCATACTGTACCGCCGCCGCGCGTGGTTTTGCCTGCAGCGTCCAGCCATCACGCCCCGCCACTGCAATCCGCCCGCCCAGCGACAGGAACGGCTCGACCGTCAGCACGAGCCCGCGGTGGATGCGGCGTCGGTCGCGGTTCGGCCAGGTCGCGATCTCTTCGGGGTATTCGTGCAAGGCCCGCCCCACCCCGTGGCTCGCCAGATTGCGGATCAGCGTGTAGCCGCGCCTGGTGGCAAAACGCCCGATGGCATTGCCGATCCCCGACAACGGCCTGCCATGCCCGACCTCGGCAATCCCGACTTGCATCGCCCGCCTTCCGTCCCGGCACAGCCGTTCCAGGTCCGGGCTGACCTGGCCCAGCTGAAAGGTCGCCCCGGTGTCGGCAAAGAACCCGCCCTTTTCCGCCGAGACGTCGATGTTCACCAGGTCCCCCGCCGCCAGCACGCGGTCGCGCGGAATTCCATGCGCGATCTCTTCGCCCACGCTGATGCAGGTCGCGCCCGGAAAGCCGTAGCTGAGTTCGGGGGCCGACCGTGCCCCTGCGGCCTCCAGGACCTGCCGACCAATGCCGTCCAGCTCGCGCGTGGTCATGCCCGGCTCCATCGCCCGCGCCATCGCCTGCAACGTGTCGGCAACGATCCGGCCGATGGCCTGCAAGCCCTTTAGTTCCGCGGCGTTGGTGATGGTCATCCTGCAGTCCTTTCCGTGGTTGCCCACCTCTAGCACAGCGACCGCGCGACGTCCCTCCCCCTTGCGTCCGGGCCTGCCCTGATGCGACACAAGACGCGCAACGCCCGGGGTATGCCCATGTCCTTCTCTACCCATTTCAGCCACGCCATCACCCGCCGCCCCGCGGCCTCGATCACCCGGGGCCTGCGCGCCGTGGATACCGGCACCCCGGACCTTGCCCGGATGCAGGCCGATCACGCCGCCTACATCGCCACCCTGCGCGAGACGGGGGCGACTGTGGTCGAACTCCCCCCGCTGGACGCCTTTCCCGACAGCGTCTTCGTCGAGGATACCGCGCTTTGCCTGCCGCAAGGCGCCGTCGTGATGCGCCCCGGCGCGCCGTCGCGTCTGGGCGAAGCGGCCGAGATGGCCCCGCACCTGAAGGCGCTTTACGCCGAGGTCGTCGCCATCACCGGCCCGGACAGCTTTATCGAGGGCGGCGATATCCTCGTCACCGAACGCGAGATCTTCGTCGGCCGCTCGGCTAGAACCAATGCCGCCGGGATCGCCGAACTGACCCGCCTTGTCGCCCCTTGGGGCCACAGCCTGCGTGAGGTGATCACCCCGGCCGGAGTGCTGCATTTCAAGACCGACTGCTCGCTGCTGGACGCCGAGACGATCCTTTCCACGACACGTCTCTCCGCCTCGGGCTGCTTTGACGGCTACACTGTCATCGACATCCCCGACGGCGAGGAAGCCGCCGCCAACACCATCCGCTTCAACGACCTTGTCCTGATGCCCGCAGGCTTCCCCCGCACCCGCGACGCCCTGACCGCCGCAGGGTTCGACGTGCGCGAGATCGGCAATTCCGAATGCGCCAAGCTGGACGGCGGGATGTCCTGTCTCAGCCTGCGCTTCACGCCGCGATGACCTTCAACCTGCTCGCCATCGGCCAGTCAGGTCGGCTGGAGCATGAGGCGATCCTTCTCGCCGCCTCGCTTCGCCACTCGGACCCCGGCTTTTCCGGCACACTTTTCATCGCCGAACCCCAGCCCGGGCCGAAGTGGCAGGACGACCCCCGGATGTCAGACCGCAGCCGCAAGCTGCTGACCGCCCTTGGCGCGACCATCCTGCCGTTCGAGACGCGCGCCTTCGGCACCGACTACCCGCACGGCAACAAGATCGAAGCGCTGGCCGCCCTGCCCGACGCACCCTTCCTGTTTCTGGACACCGACACCCTGATCACCGGACCGGTCAGCACGATCCCCTTCGACTTCGCCCGCTCCTCCGCCTCGATGCGGCGCGAGAACACCTGGCCCAAGGTGGAACTTTATGGCCCCACGGCGACCCAGACCTGGGCGGCGCTCTACGACCGCTTCGACCTGGATTTCGCGGCCAGCCTCGACCCCAGCTACCCCGACGACTACTGGCAGCGCTTCCTTTATTTCAACGCGGGCTGGTTCTTCCACGAAAGCCCCCGCGCCTTCGGCAACCGATTTCTCGCCTGGGCCAAGGAGATTCGCGCCAACCCGCCACCGGAACTGGTCTGCCAGGAGCTTTACCCCTGGCTGGACCAGATCACCCTGCCGCTGGTCATCCACTCGTTCGGTGGCGGTCGACCGGGCGCTGCCCTCAGCCCGCTGGACGGCTCCAGCACCTGCCATTACCGCACCCTTCCCCTGCTTTACGCCCGCGAAAGCGACCACGCGGTCGAGGTGCTGGAAACGCTGGCCGACCAGCTTCGGCCCGATCTGCGGCACTGGGGGGCCTTCAAGCGGATGGTCATCCAGGGCGAAGGCGCGAAGGCGCGCGCGCTGTTCGACCGGGCGAACCTGCCCCGCCGTGAGCAGATGATCCGCAACACGCTGAAACGCGAAGGCCTCTGGGTGCGTTAGGTAGGGTGGGCGATATCGCCCACCCTACGCTTGCCCTTACAAGTCCAGCGTCACCACCGGCCACAGGGACAGTACCAGCAAGCCCGCCATCGCCCAGTTGAACGCCCGCAGCCGCCCCGGACCGTCCAGCCAGCGCCGCACCGCCTGCCCCGCCCCGGCCCAGACCGACACCGAGGGCAGGTTCACGCACGCAAAGACCCCCGCCACCGCGGCATAGGCCCAGGCCGAGGGCTCTGCCACATAGGCCGAGACCGCCCCAAGCGCCATTGCCCAGGCCTTGGGGTTCACCCACTGAAACGCCGCCGCCTGCAGGAACGTCATCGGCGCGGCCTTCGCCCGCCCCTCGCCCGGCGCGCCCGCCTGGGCGATCTTCCAGGCCAACCACAGCATGTAGGCGACCGATGCGACCTTCAGCACCAAAAGCGCGGGCGGCCAGGCCTTGAACACCCCCGCCAGCCCCAAGCCCACCAGAAACACCATAAGCGCGTGGCCCATGCTGATCCCCAGCATGTGCGGCACCGTCCGGCGAAATCCGAAATTCACGCCACTGGCCAAAAGCATCATGTTGTTCGGCCCCGGCGTGACCGAGGTGACGAAGGCAAAGCCCAGCAAGGCAAGGAACAGCTCGTGTGTCATGCCGCAATCCTGCAGCGCCACCTGCGACAATGGATTGCAAAGATGCCGCCATCCAAGCTACTTTCGCAACAAATGACGAAACTTGACGACATAGACCACCGGATATTGCATCAGCTTTCCCGCGACGCGCGCCAGCCGAACCTTGCGCTCGCCGACCGCGTGGGGCTGTCACCCTCGGCCTGTCTGCGCCGCGTGCAGGCGCTGGAGAAGGCCGGGATCATCAAGTCCTACCGCGCCGTCCTGGACCCCGCGAAGCTTGGGATCGGCTTTGTCGCCTATGTCACCGTCGGCCTTGGCACCCACACCAAGGCCGCACAAGAGGCGTTCGAACGTGCCGCCTCCCGCGCGCCCGAGGTCCGGGAATGCCACAACATCACCGGTACCGTCGAATACCTCCTGCGCGTCGAATGTGCCGACCTTGCCGCCTTCAAGCACTGGCATACCGAGGTTCTGGGCACCCTGCCCCAGGTCCGGGCCATCACCACCTTTGTGGTGATGGGCAGCCCCAAGGACGACCGTGCCTAAGCCAGCAGCCGGTCCAGCCCCTCGGCCGCGGTAAAGTCCGCCGCGGTCAAGCCGCCCGCGTCATGTGTGGTCCAGGTCACGCGCAGGTAGCCAAAGCCGAAGGCAATGTCGGGATGGTGCGCGACCTTCTCGGCATACCAGCCCAGCAGACCGGCCAGTTGCACCGGCCTGGCAAATCCCTTGAAGGCGAAGCTGCGGGTCAGGTTTCCGTCCTCCAGCACCCAGTCGGCGTGCAGCCCGGCCATTCTTGCCCGGCAGTCCTCGGGACTCAGCCGGGTCACGCGCTTATCTCCTTTGCCGGATATTTCGGGGCGTGCAGCCCCAGTTTTCGCGCCGTCGCCACATCGGCCAGAAGGTCCCGCCGGGCCGCTGCGAAAAGGTCGTCCAGCCGGTCGATCACAAAGTAGACCGGCTGGTGGATGTCGATCCGGTAGGGTGTGCGCAGGATGTCGATCACGTCGAAGGGCCGCAGCTCTGGCCCTCCGCTGACCGACCAGACCAGTTCGGACGGAGACGACGCCAACCCCGAGCCCAGGGTCTTCACCGTGCCACCCTCCACCGTCAGCCCGAACTCGATCGAGAACCAGTAAAGCCGGATCAGCCAGGCATAGTCCTCCTTGGCGCAAGCCATCCCCGCCTCTCCGATGGCCTGGCTGAACCCGGCAAAGCGCGGATCGGTCAGCAATGGAGTGTGCCCGAAGATCTCATGGAAGATGTCCGGCTCCTCGATGTAGTCAAAATCCCTGCGGTTGCGGATGAAGCTGGCGGCCGGAAACTGGCGGTCCGCAAGCATCGCGAAGAACCGCCCGAAGGAAATCAGCGCGGGGACCGGCACCACCTGCCAGCCGGTCAGCCGATGCAGCTTCGCAGACAGATCCGGGCATTGCGGCACCCGGGTCAGCGGCATATCCAGCGCCTCCAGCCCGCGCAGGTAGGGCACCGCAGCGTGGCGCTGCACCATCGGCCATTGCCGGGCGACAAGATCACGCCAGACCGCATCCTCATCGGCAGAGTAGTCGATGTATCCGGCCGCATCGGGGTGCTTTGCGGCGTAGCTTGTCGGCATGGCGGTCTCCGGCGAATGGGTCACCAACCAGTTTGCCCCAATCCTGCGGAATTCCATTTCTTTCTGCAGCATTTTCCGCATAACCTGGGCAAGCCATTCCCCTGATTCACTGAAAAATGAAATCTGCTTTCCCCCTCGATGACACCGACCGCCGCATCCTGGCCGCCCTTCAGCGTGACAGCAGCCTCTCGGTCCATGCCCTGGCCGAGATCGCGCAGATGTCCCCCTCGCCGTGCTGGCGCCGCGTCAAGGCGCTGCGCGATGCGGGAATAATCCAGGCCGAGGTCGCCCTTCTTGACCGCCGCCGCGTCGGGATGCCGGTCCTGGCCTATATCCACCTGTCGCTGGTCGACCATTCCGAAGCCACCATCCGCAAACTGGACGATTTCACGCAACGCCACGACCGCATCGTGGAGTGCGCCACAATCACCGGGGCCGACGACTACATGATCAAGGTCATGGCCCGTGACCCCGAGGATCTGGAGCGGTTCCTGATGCACGAGCTTCTGGCGCTGGGGGTCGTGCGGTCCTCGACCACCCATTTCGTGCTGCGCCAGACCAAGTATACCACCGCCGTGCCGCTGGATTGACAAGCGCCCGAAACCCGGCACCCTGACGAAAAAAGGGGGACCACGATGACCGTCTGCTACACCACAGACCGGATGCTGCACTTCGGCGATTGCGACATCTCGGGCACCGCCTACTACCCGGCCTACCTCAACATCCTGAACGGCGTGGTCGAGGAGTTCTGGGCCCATATCGGCTGGCCCTGGCACGAGATCATCTGGAACGAACGCTGGGGCACCCCCACCGTCCACCTCAGCTGCGACTTTTCGAAACCCTCGTTCTTCGGCGACAAGCTGACCTTCCGGATCACCATCCTGAAGGTCGGCAAATCCTCGGTCCGGCTGCACCACACGATCCACTGCGGCGACGAACACCGCTGGTCCGTCGAGCAGGTCCTCGCGGCAAGCTGGCTGGACAAGCACACCTCGATGCCCTGGCCCGACGCGGTGAAAGCCAAGCTGGAAAGCCTGATGTCCCCGCCCGAACCTGCCGAGCGCCGCGCTGTGGGGGCGCCGACCTAAGCCCGCACCGTGTGCTCGGCGTTGCCGATGATCAGGCTCTTGCCGGAATAGATGTCCCCGGTCATCTGCAAGGCCAGCCGTTCGGCGTCGCGCCGGATGATGCCTTCCTGCACTGCCCCGATCTCGTCGGGGTCGACGCCCAGCACCTCCAGCGCCTCGCCGCCCAAAGCCAGGGCCGAGTGGAAGACCTCGCGCATCTGGTGGTCCACACCTTCGCGGATCAGCTCCAGCGCGTGCGCCCGGTCCCAGGCGCGGGCCAGCACCACGGCGTTCGGGAACTCGTGCTTGACCAGCTTGGCGATCCGGGTGGTGGTCTCTTTCTTGTCCGTCGCGATCAGCACCGCCCGCGCCGTATCCGCCCCCGCCGCCTTCAGGATGTCCAGCCGTGTGCCATCCCCGAACCAGACCTTGAAGCCGAAGGTCTCGGCCGCACGGATCATCTCGGCGTCGTCGTCGATGATGGTGATCTGGCAGCGCCGCGCCAGCAAGGGCTGGCAGGCGATCTGCCCGAACCGCCCGAAGCCCACGATCAGCACCTGCCCCGACAACCCCTCGGGGGCTTCCACCCCCTCGGTCGACACCTGCGCCACAGGCTTGAACCGGTCATGCAGGATCACCATCACCGGGGTCAGCACCATCGAGACGATGACGATCGCGTTCAGGATCGCGTTCTCCTCTGCGTTCAGCAACCCGAAGGTCAGTGCCGCGGAATAAAGGACAAAGGCGAACTCGCCGCCCTGGGCCATCAGCACCGTCCGCTCCAGCGCCTCGGGGTGGCTGGCCCGCGTCAGCCGCGCGACGCCATAGATGATCGCGGCCTTCAGGACCATCAGCGCCGCCACCGAAACCGCGATCAGCTGCCAGTTCGCCGCGATCACTGACAGGTCCAGCGCCATGCCCACCGCCAGGAAGAACAACCCCAGCAGGATGCCCCGAAACGGCTCGACATCCGCTTCCAGCTGATGCCGGAAACTCGACTCGGACAAAAGAACCCCCGCCAGAAACGCGCCCATCGCCAGCGAGAGGCCCCCCAGTTCCATCCACAGCGCCGATCCCAGCACCACCAGCAAGGCCGCCGCCGTCATCACTTCGCGCGCCCGCGCCGCCGCCAAAAGCCGAAACAGCGGGTTCAGCAGGTAAAGCCCCGCCACCACCAGCGCCAGGATCGCCCCGAGGCCGATCCCGATCCCCACCAGCCGGTCCGCCAGCGTCACGTCCGCGCCGCCGGGGGCAAGAAACGCCACCAGCGCCAGCAAGGGGACGATGGCCAGATCCTCCAGAAGCAGGATCGACACCATCCGCTGCCCCTTCGGCGCGCTGATATCGCCCCGTTCCTGCAGCATCTGCATCACGATGGCGGTCGATGTCAGGGTAAACCCCGCCCCCGCGATCAGCGACCCGGCGTAGGGATAGCCCAGCGCCAGCCCCACCAGTCCCAGAAGGGCGATGCACAAGGCCACCTGCAACAGCCCCAGCCCGAAAATGTCCCGCCGCATCGCCCACAGGCGCGAGGGCTCCATCTCCAACCCGATGATGAACAGGAACATCACCACGCCCAACTCGGCCACATGCAGGATCGCCATCGGGTCCGCGAACAGCGCCAGCCCGAACGGCCCGATCGCCAGCCCCGCCGCCAGGTACCCCAGCACCGACCCCAGCCCGATCCGCTTGAACACCGGCACCGCGACAACGGCCGCGCCCAGAAGCGTCACGACTGAGACCAGATCAACGCCTGCCGTTTCCGTTGCCATGTGGTGCCTCCTTGCCAGAGGCACAGAGTTTGCCGGTCAGGCGACAAGCGCAACCGCAAATGTATCGTAGGGTGCGCTACAGCGCACCGGAGGCTCAACCAGGGACGCGGCCCCACTTGCATGGTATTGGAACCAGTGAAAATGAGCTGGAGCCACTCTCATGATTCAGGCACTGCTTAACCCTGACGACGACCCTTGGGTCTGGGCCGTTGGGCGCTTCATGCTGAACATGGGTGTCGTAGAGGGTGCAACTCGCCTCTTAGTCGCTGAAATCACCGGATCAGATCAGGAAGCAATCTTCTCTGATGATCTCGCTTCCCGCATCCGATACTTGCGAAAGCGCTTTCCCAGAGACACCGCGGAACGACATGCTCACGCCACAAACGTCTTCACAGTTGCGCTCAGACTCTGCGGTTTCAGAAACATCGTCGCACATTCCCCTTTGATCCTGTCAAAGCAAGAAGATGGGACAGTCGACATACATGGGATCATAAGCGTCAGTCCCAAGGTCCCAAAGAATTCCGGCGTGATCATCTCTCTGACGGAACTGACTGGTCGAATCGAGGAGTCCGCAAGGGTTGCACAAGAGCTCCTAAACATGCGGGGCGTCTTTCCGGCGGCCTGATTAAACTCACCCCTCGAACACGGTCTCCATCGCCGCAAACCCCTTCACCTCAATCGGATTCCCGCTTGGATCGCGGAAGAACATCGTCCACTGCTCCCCCGGCTGACCCTCGAACCTGACCTGCGGCGGCAGGACGAAGTCCACCCCCGCCGCCATCAGCCGGTCGGCCAAGGCCCTCCAGTCCGGCAAGTGCAGCACCAGCCCCAGATGCGGCATCGGGACCAGCTTGTCGCCGACCTTCCCGGTGTTCGTCGTCTTGAACGGCTCTCCCAGATGCAGGCTGATCTGGTGGCCGAAGAAGTCGAAATCCACCCAGGTCTCGGTGCTGCGCCCCTCGCGGCAGCCCAGCACCCCGCCATAGAAGGCCCGCGCCTCGTCCAGGCTGGTGACATGATAGGCCAGATGGAAGGGGGTCAGCATCGCGCAAGGCTCCGGTTGCAGGCAGCCAATCCAAGCACGGAAGCCGCTGCCCCCGCAACGATCCTTCTGCCAAACCCTGCGGACAAAGATGAAAATTCCGTAAACGCCCGCGGCCAAACCATTGTTTTCCTTATCTTAGCCGCGGATGTCCACCCTTGACACACCCCCGTTGCCAGCGCCACCAAAGCCTCCTACCCTGCCCGCCAAACAAGGGAGGATGACCCATGACCGACAGACCCCTCGGCTTCGAGACGCTTGCGATCCACGCCGGTGCCGAACCGGACCCCGCCACCGGCGCGCGGCAGGTCCCGATCTACCAGACCACCGCCTACGTCTTCCGCGACGCCGATCACGCGGCCAAGCTCTTCAATCTGCAGGAAGTGGGCTACATCTACTCCCGCCTGACGAACCCCACAGTGTCCGCGCTGGCGAACCGGGTGGTGGCGCTGGAAGGCGGGGCGGGAGGCATCGCCTGTTCTTCGGGCCACGCGGCGCAGATCATGGCGCTTTTCCCGATCATGGCCCCCGGCCGTAACATCGTCGCCTCGACCAAGCTTTACGGCGGGACGATCCAGCAGTTTTCCAACACGATCCGCAAGTTTGGCTGGTCCGCCAAGTTCGTCGACTTCGACGACCCGAAAGCGATCGAAAAAGCCATCGACGCCGACACCCGCGCGCTGTTCTGCGAGACGATCTGCAACCCTGGTGGAGCCGTCTCCGACCTGCCCGCCATCGCCCGCGTGGCAAACCAGGCCCATATCCCGCTGATCGTCGACAACACAACGGCCTCGCCCTACCTTTGCCGCCCCATCGAACACGGCGCGACGCTGGTCGTCCACTCGGCCACCAAGTACTTGACCGGCAACGGCACGGTGACCGGCGGGATCGTGGTCGACTCGGGCAAATTCGACTGGTCGAAGGACGACAAGTTCCCCTCCCTCTCCCAGCCCGAGCCCGCTTACCACGGTCTCGTCTTCCACCCGACGCTGGGCAACATGGCCTTCACCTTCCACTCCATCGCCATCGGCCTGCGCGACCTTGGCATGACCATGAACCCGCAAGGCGCCCACTACACCCTGATGGGGATCGAGACGCTGGCCCTGCGGATGGACCGCCATCTTCAGAACGCCCAGATCGTCGCGGAATGGCTGGAGCAGGACCCGCGGATCGGCAAGGTCACTTACCCGGGCCTCAAATCCTCGCCCTACCACAATCTGGCCAAGATGATCACGCCCAAGGGCCCCGGCGCGCTGTTCACCTTCACCGTGAAGGGTGGTTACGAATCCTGCGTCCAGCTGATCGACAACGTGAAACTGTTCTCTCACGTCGCAAACCTGGGCGATACGCGGTCGCTGATCATCCATCCGGCCTCGACCACGCACCGGCAACTGTCCGAGGACGCCCAGGTGAAGGCCGGGGCCGCGCCGGATTCGGTCCGCGTGTCGATCGGGATCGAGGATGTGCGCGACATCATCGCCGACCTTGATCAGGCGCTGGCCAAGGCGACGGCCTGAACCCGTCCCGCCGCTGAGCCGCCCGCGCTTAGCCGCCCGCGCTTATCCGCCTGAGGCGGTCTCCAGCGGCGGGGCCACGAACATGCCCTTCGGCAGCGGGTCAAGCCAGGCAATCCCGGCCCGCGCCGAAACGGGCTGGCCCGGCGTCCAGTCAAGGCTAAGCTGCATCGGGCGACAGATCTCGCCCACGGTGTCCGACGCGCAAGTCTCGGCCACCGTGGCAAGCAGGGCCTGGAGGGCGGCCTCGGGGCTGGCCGTGCCTTCGGCCCCGGCCTCAAGGTCCAGCCGCACGATGTCCGATCGCAGGACATGCGCGGCGAGGTCCGGAAGTTCGGCCCCATCATCCTTCAGCCGGAAGACAAGCTCGATCTGGAACTGCGCGGTGCCCTGCACCAGGTCCACGCTGCCCTCGACCACCCGGGCCGATTGCACGGCGCAGTCCTGGGCCAGCGCCTGTTGCAGCGCCGGGCACAGCCCCTCGGCCACTTTCGGCGCGCGGATGTCGGCCAGGACTTGCAGGAACGCAGGCTCGGGCAGTTTCTCGCCCTCGGCCAGAAGGTCGGCCAGATTCGCCTGGCGCTGCACCCGGACCACCCGGTCGGGCGCGAAACGGTCTTGTGCGAGATAGGCCTTCACTTCGTCCTGCCGGACCAGCCCCCCGGTCGGAGAGATCAGCCAGTTCTGCCGGACCGGCGCAAGGGCGGCTTCGGCGGCGGCAAGGGAGTCGGCGGGGGGGTCAGCGGCGGCAGACTGCGGGAGCGACTGCCAATACTGCCAGCCTGCCGCGCCGAAGCCCACGGCCATCAGAAGGACGCCCGTTCCGATCAGAAGCCGCAGCATCAGAACTGCACCCCCTGGCGCAGGTTCGCAAGATCACCGAAGGCAAAGCTGGTCGCGATGGCCCGGACGCGCGCGGCGAAATCCTCGTCTGCGGCCACCTGGCCCTGGATCTCGACATAGATGTCCTGCGTCATCCGGATGCGGGCGCCCTCGATCGACGCGTAGACGGCCTTCGGCTCGGCCGCGCCCGGCTGCGGCCCGACGACCGAGATCGTGCCCCCGAATCCCGCCCGAGAGGCATCAGCCATCACCCCGAAACTGTCGCGGAACCACGTATTGTAGGCGGCGATGCTGTCCTGCATGGCGGCAAACTTCACTTCCGCCTCGGCCTTGTACGAGGCGGGACCGTCCGTCAGCACCTCGAAGAACCGGTGGCCGGGGTTCAAGGCGTAGGCCGGCTGGATGCCACAGGCCGCCAGCGCGGCATCGGGGAGAACTTCGACCGGAACGACGGGGTCAAGGTTGGCAATCCCGGAATGGGTCCCGCCCAGAAGGATCACCCGTTCGATCCGCGCGCCGGGGGCGAGATGGATGTTCCAGATCCGGTTGCGCACGAAGCTTTCCAGCACCAGGTAGACGGGGGCCCGCGTCTCGGTCACCGCGACGTCGTAAACCTCGTAGGCCAGGTCCTGCGAAGGCCGGACCTTGCCGGTGCCCGTCTTGCGGTAGAGGTTGACAAAGATCTGCACCGCCGCGGCGAGGTCGCTGTCGTTGTAGGTCAAGATCGGCAGATCCAGTCCTGTCCCCCCCGCAGTGACATGGCCCACCGTGGTCCCCGCAAGCGGCGGGGTCAGCCGGCACCCCGAAATCGGCCGGATCGTCATCAGCTCTGCCGGGGCGGCCGAACCAACCTGCGTGGTGTAATTGTCGATGACATCCCTGATGAAGACCGGCCGGTTGCCCGACATCGCTGCAATCGGGCCGGTGACCTCGATCCCGTCGGGACCATCCTGCAGGAAATCTGCGGCACTATCCCCCGAGCCGCCGCTGCGATGGGTGAACTCGCCGATCGTGGAGCCCTCCATCACCTCAAGCACCGCGGCCGGAAGGATACCCTCGAAGGCGCGGGGGCCAAGCGTGACCAGCAGCGTCGCGCCAAGCATGACGGCACCGACGATCAACAAACTGATCGGTCCGCGGATCATGGGGAACTGCTCCTGCCTTCTTCTCTTGCCGCCAATCTGCCCGGCGACTTGGGCCAAATCATGACAGAAACCGGCGGAATCGTTGCGAATCCCGCCGGTTGCCGTTCATTTCACTCGGCGATTTCCCAGGTGACCGCGACATTCGCCACCAGCCCCAATTCACCGCCCACCACGGGCACGGGCGACGCCGATACCGCGTCACGGTACATCGGCTGCGGATCGGTCATCGCGCCCGCATCGCTGATCGACACCACCTGCCCCAACTTGACCCCGGCAGCCGTTGCCAGAAGCTCGGCCTTGGCGCGGGCATCGGCCACCGCCTCCTTGCGCGCCTCGTTGTAGGCAGGCTCGGGGTCGGCCAGCCCGAAGGTCATGCCGTTCAGCGTGTTGGCCCCGTCGGCCACGGCCGCGTCCAGGATCGCCCCCGTCGTGTCCAGCGCCCGCACCCGCACCGTCAGCATGTTCGACGCGACGTAGCCCGAGATCGTGGGGGTCGAGCTGTCATAGCCGGTCCAGTTCGGATTGATCGACAGGTTCGAGGTCTGCATGTCCCGCGCCTCGACGCCCGAGGCTGTCAGCCGGGCGATCACGGCCTCGGTCGCCTTGGAGTTTTCGGCCAGCGCTTCGGCGGCGGTGACGCCTTGGGTGGTCACGCCGATCATCAGCGTCGCCATGTCGGGCGCGGCCTCGACGGTGCCGGTGCCGGTCACGCTGATGGTGCGGGGCAGGTCCTCGGCCAGGACGGGGGCAGCCAGCGGCAGGGCCAGCGCAGTGGACAGGATCAGGGCAGAGAGAACACGCATCGGGGACTCCTTCGGTTTCGCGTGACATTTCGCAGTTGTGACGCGCGCCGCAACGACTTCCTTGGCCCTTTTCCTTCCATTCGGCGAAAAGCTGCTTTAAACCTGCCCGGGACCGCTGGCGCACGTTCCAGCACCTTTAGAATCCGTGCTAGACCCGCGACATGAAACCGACATTTGCCCTTGACCTGACCCGCGAGACCATTGGTCTTCTGCACCGGACGCCAAAAGGCTGGCTGTCGATCGGCGAGGTCGCCTTCGATGCACCCGACCTGCCCGAGGCGATGGACTACCTGCGCAAGACCGCGCTTGGCCTTTCTCCGTTGGGTGTTGCGACCAAACTGATCCTGCCGAACAGCCAGATCCTTTACACCGAGGTCAACGCCCCCGGCCCCAGCCGCGACGACAAGCGCCGCCAGATCGCCACCGCTCTGGAAGGCCGCACCCCCTATGCGGTCGAGGATCTGGTCTTCGACTGGTCCGGCAAGGGTGCCACCGTCAAGGTCGCCGTCATCGCCCGCGAAACCCTGGAGCAGGCCGAAGGCTTTGCGGTCGAGCATCGGTTGAACCCGGTCTCTTTCGTCGCGATCCCCGAGGATGGGGCCTTTGTCGGAGAGCCCTGGTTCGGCCCGACCGCCGCCGCAGCCTCGATCCTGGCCGAGGACGAGACCGTGGATCGCGACCGCGAGCCGGTCTCGATCCTGCACCGCGAACTTCCGAAGGCCGATCCTGCGCCTGATCCTGCGCCTGATCCTGCGCCTGTCGAAAAGCCGCAGCCTGCGGCCGCCGTGGGCGCCATCGCCGTCGAAGACGATCTTCCCGGCCTTGCCGAAGCGCTGAATGCCGATCTGCCGGACGAGGCCGCAGCACCCCCAGCCCAACCCGCCGTTGCGCTGCCCGCTGTCGAACCTTCCGCCAGCCTGCCCCCCGCCGCGGCGCCGGTTGACGCCACGCTCGACGACACGCCCTTGCTTGAACCCGAAGCGACTTTGGCCCGGGAAGCGTCCGCCGAGGTGGCTGCTCCGTCCCCGGAACCTGCCCCCACACCAGCGCCTGCCCCGGTCGCCGCAAAGCCGGTGTTCGAGGTCGAAGAAGCACCCTTCGCCCATGTCACCGACACCTCTGCCTTCCCGGAAGGCGACGGCTTGCCCGCCGCTCCTTCTGCCCGGAACCTCGCTGTCGATGACATCGAGGATGACATTCCGCCCGCTCCGCCTTCGGCCGCGATGGTGGCCTTCGCCAGCCGCCGCAGCGCCGCCGCCGACAGCGCGGCCCGGCTTATGGACGGGGTGACGCGCACGGCCGCCTCGCCCGCCACGGCGAAACCCGCCCCGGCGGCGCGACCGGCCAACGGCAAGGGCTTTCCCGGCCTGGTGACCGCGCCGTCGATCCCCGGCACACGCGCCAAGCCGAAGCTCAAGGGCGGCGACATCCCGCGTCCCGCCATCGGTGGGCCCACCACGGTCAAATCGCCCGCCCGTCCTGGCGGCACCTTCGGCGCCGTGGCACCCGCCAAGAAGCGGACCGGCACCGTGTTCATGGTGATGGTCGGGCTTCTACTCCTCTTCCTCGCCCTCGTGGCGGCCTGGGCCTCGTACTTTGTTGGCGGCAACGGTGCCCCGACCGAAGAGACCGCTGCCGCGACCCAGGTCGTGCCGGGCGTCGATGACGAGATGCTGGCCGACATGCAGGACCCCGAGGGGATGACCGATCCGATCCCCGAGGCGGAGGGCGTCGCCACAGCCAGCGTCGACGAGCTTGCGACCGAAAGCCTGCCGGTGAACATCGGTGGGCAAGACCCGGCCGCAGACCTTGCAGCGGCCGAACCCCTGGACCCGGCAGCCGAGGACCCGACAACCGACGACCCGGCTGTGACGGGTGCCGTGGAAGACCCGGCGGACCCTTTGACCGCGACCGACAGCCGGACTGCCGATGTGGTGGCCGAGCCCGCGCCCGAACCGGCTCCGGGTACCGTGGTGGCCACCGAAGCCCCGGCCGCCTCTGTCCCGGTCGAGGATCAGGACGAAATCTTCCTCTCCGCGATGGATGCCCCGCCCCCGGCACTTGACGCTTTGGCCTTGCCCGCCCTGGCCGAGGCCCGGGATGTGCTGCCCGATCCGGTGATGCCGCCTCCGGCACCGGGGACGGTCTACCAGTTCGATGCGAACGGCCTGCTGAAAGCGACGCCCGACGGGATCATGAGTCCCGAAGGCGTCTTTCTGATTGCCGGAAAGCCGCCGCTCCTTCCCCCCACCCGCAGCGAAGCAGCCGCAGCCGCCGCACTGGCGGCCGCCCCCGTTGCACCCGCACCGGAGACGGCCCCCGAGGCGGCCCCAGAAACTTCCACAACCGCCTCGCCAGCCGATGCCTCGCTGGTCACCGCAGGGGAAACCGCCCCGACGGCCGAGCTTCCGCCCCCCGACCCCGCGATGGCTGGCTTCCGCCCCCGTCCCCGTCCCGAGGCGCTGGCACCCGCCGCGCCCGACGATGCCGCCCTGGCAGCGGAAACCGCGACCGAATTTGCCGGCCTTCGCCCGCTGCCCCGCCCGGCCAGCGTCGCCGCCGCAGCCGCCGCCGCCGCTCCGGCCCAGGCAGCCGACCTTGGCGCACAGGCCGCCTCGCTGACCGCGCAGGCCGAGGCGAAACTGGCCGAGGCCGCCGCGCTGGAGGCCCAGAACCCGTCGATCGTCGCGATCTCGATGCGGCCCGCCTCGCGCCCGAACGACTTTTCGAACGCCGTCGAGGCCGCCGTGGCCGCCGCCGTCCGGGAGCCCGCGCCCGAGGCTGCCCCCGAGGCGGAGGTCGAGCTTGCCGCCGCCGCTCCTGCGGTCGAGGCCAAGCCGGAAGAACTGGATGAACTGGACGAGCCCGAGCCCGCGCGCGCCGCGCCCTCGATCCCGACCAAGGCCAGCGTGGCAAAACAGGCGACCTTCGCGAATGCGATCAACCTGTCGAAGATCAACCTGATCGGAACCTACGGCACCGACTCGCGCCGCTATGCGCTGGTCCGGCAGTCGAACGGCAAGTACAAGAAGGTCAAGGTTGGCGACAAGATCGACGGCGGCACCATCAAGGCGATCACCGAGACCGAGGTCCGCTACCAGAAGGGCGGGCGACTGATCAGCCTGAAGATGCCGAAGGCCTGATCCGGCGTCCTGACAACCGCTCGTCGTTGACTTCGTCACTCCTCGCTGTGGATCACCCCGCGACGAGAAGACGAAGTCGCACGAGGAGCAGCCCCGTTAGCCCGCCGCAACCCCAGCTTCGGCGAAGGTCAGCATCCCGGAATGGCAGGCGACCGCCCCCTGCACCACACCGATTGCCAGCGCCGCCCCCGAGCCTTCGCCCAGCCTCAGCCCCAGCGACAAAAGCGGCTCCTTGCCCAGTTTCTCCAGCAAGCGGGCATGTGCTCCCTCGGCGCTTTGGTGGCCCGCGATGCAGTGGTCCAGCGCGCCCGGGGCGGCTTTCTCAAGCACGGCGGCGGCGGCGCAGGAAATGAAGCCGTCCAGGATCACCGGCACTTGCCCCATCCGCGCGCCCAGGTAGGCCCCGGTCATCGCCGCAATCTCGCGCCCGCCGAGGCAGCGCAGGACCTGAAGCGGATCGCCAAGCAGCGCCTTGTGCCGTTCAAGCCCCGCCGCAACGGCGGCTTCCTTCCGGCGCAGGCCCTCGTCATCCACGCCGGTCCCGCGCCCGGCCCAGCCGACGCCGCCGTAAAGCGCGGTGGCGATGGCAGCCGCAGCGGTGGTGTTGCCGATGCCCATCTCGCCCGCGACGAAAAGGTCGGCCTCAAGATTGACCGCATCATAGCCCTTGCGCATGGCGTCGATGACCTCATCCTCGGTCATCGCGGGGGCCTCGGTGAAATCGGCGGTGGGAGAGTTCAGGTCCAGCGCATGAACATCCAGCTTGGCCCCGAAGGCATGGGCCAGCTGGTTGATCGCCGCCCCGCCGTGGGCGAAGTTCGCCACCATCTGCGCCGTGACTTCCGCCGGGAAGGCCGAGACTCCCTTTGCCGTAACTCCATGATTTCCGGCGAAGATCACGATCTGAGGCCTTTCGGCGGTGGGCTTCGCGGTCCCCTGCCAGCCCCCCATCCAGATCGCCACCTTCTCCAGTCGCCCCAGCGCGCCCGGAGGCTTTGTCAGCTGACCGTTCCGCGCCTCGGCTGCCGCGAGGGCCGCCGCATCGGGGGCCGGAAGCTTCGCCAGCATCGCGCGGACATCGGCAAGGGTCTGGAACGGCATCATCTTCTCCGGATTGCACCTTATCGCGTCTGGGGCTACCCCAAGGCCCATGTGAACGCCAGCCGGGATAAGCCGCTTTGACCCCAATCCGCGACATCGCCCTTCGGCTGCCCAGCGACATATTGTCGGCCTTTGCGCTGCTGTCGCGGTTGCCGCTGCCAAACCACCACGGCACCGGGGCCGCCTCGGCCTGGGCCTGGCCGCTGGTCGGCGCGGTACTGGGCGCACTTGGGGCGGCTCTGGCCAGCGCCGCCTTGTGGCTGGGTGTGACGCCGGGAGTGACGGCGGTCCTTGTCCTTGCCCTGGGCGCGATGCTGACCGGCGGGTTGCACGAAGACGGGCTCTCTGACACGGCCGATGGGCTTTACGGCGGCTGGACCAAGGCGCGACGGCTGGAGATCATGAAGGACAGCCGGGTCGGCAGCTACGGCGTGCTTGCGCTGGTCCTGGTCACGCTGGCCCGCTGGTCGGCGCTGACCGCGGTGCTGGTCTTTGGCCAGGACGGCGGCGGTGTCTGGGCCGCGCTGATCGCCACGGGGGCCCTGTCCCGCGCGCCGATGGCGCTGGTGATGGCGCTTTTGCCCAACGCCCGGGGTGAGGGGCTAAGCCATGCCACCGGGCGACCAAGTGCCGCGACCGCACTGGTGGCTTTGCTGATCGCCGGGGCGATTGCCGTGGCCGTGACCGGCTGGACGGCGGTGTCGCTGGTCTTTGCGGCCTTCGGTGCGGCCATCCTGCTGGCAATCATCGCCCTGCGGAAGATCGGCGGGCAAACCGGCGACATCCTGGGGGGCTCGCAGCAACTGGCGGAAGTCGCCTGCCTTGCCGTCCTCTCGGCACGGGTCTGACGACGGTCCGGCGCGGGGCACCGATTTCTTCACAGAAATCGGACCGGAATTTCCAAAATTCCGGCGCCCGGCCCGGCACCCGCGCACATCGGTTCTGCAGAGCCAACGCAGGGCACCCTCTGGCCTTTGCGCCCGCCCCGCGATACATGGGCGCGGAGAGCTTGCGAGGCACCCCATGTCCGACTTTTCCGACGCCATATCCTCGACCGAGGAGATCATCGAAGACGCCCGCAACGGGCGGATGTTCATCCTTGTCGACCACGAAGACCGCGAGAACGAAGGCGATCTGGTGATCCCGGCACAGATGTGCACGCCCCATGCCATCAACTTCATGGCGACGCATGGCCGGGGCCTGATCTGTCTGGCGCTGCCCGGCGCGCGGATCGACGCGCTCGGGCTGCCGTTGATGAGCCCGAAGAACTCCAGCCGCCACGAGACCGCCTTCACGTTGTCGATCGAGGCGCGCGAAGGGGTCACAACCGGGATCTCGGCCGCCGACCGCGCGCGGACGGTGTCCGTGGCGATCGACCCGACCAAGGGTGCGGCCGACATCGCGACACCGGGGCATATCTTTCCGCTGAAGGCGCGGGAGGGCGGCGTTCTGGTCCGCGCCGGTCATACCGAGGCCGCGGTGGACGTCAGCCGCCTGGCCGGGCTGAACCCCTCGGGCGTGATCTGCGAGATCATGAATGACGATGGCACGATGGCCCGCCTGCCCGACCTGATTTCCTTTGCGCAGAAGCACGGGTTGAAGATCGGCACGATCAGCGACCTGATCGCCTACCGCCGCCGCCACGACAACCTGATCACCGAAAAGGCGGTCAAGGCGGTGCAGTCCGCGCATGGTGGCGACTGGCTGATGCGGGTTTTCGCTGACGAGACGCATGGTGATGAGCATATCGTCCTGTCCAAGGGCGACCTTGCGGCCCCAGGCCCGGTCCTGGTCCGCGTTCATGCGCTGAACCCGTTGGAGGATGTGCTGGGCGTCGGTGGCGGCGGCGAGTTGCCCCCTGCGATGCGGCTCATCGCGGCGGAAGGGCGCGGCGTTGTCGTCCTGTTGCGCGACACGACGATGAAGATGGTCGCCCCCGGCGAACATTCGCCGCAGACGCTGCGACAGTACGGTCTTGGCGCGCAGATCCTGTCGACGCTGGGCCTGTCGGCAATCACCCTGGTGACGAACTCTGCCGCACCGCGGTTCGTGGGCCTTGACGCCTATGGCCTGACCATCGCGGGCACCCGCGCGATCAAGGAGTAAGTCATGGCCACCGCCGAGACGCATTACACGCTGCCCCTGCCCCGCTTTGACAAGCCGGTGAAGCTGCTGATCGTTGTCGCGCCCTACTACAAGGACATCGCCGACAACCTGGTCGCTGGCGCGCGCGCCGTGGGCGAAGCCTGCGGGGCCGAGGTGGACCTGGTCGAAGTGCCAGGCGCGCTGGAGATCCCCTCGGCCATCGCGATGGCGCAGCGGCTGGCGGAATACGACTGCTTCGTGGCCCTTGGCTGCGTGATCCGAGGCGAGACGACGCATTACGACACGGTCTGCAACGACAGCTCTCGCGCGATCAGCCTGCTGGGCCTGCAGGGCGTCTGCATCGGCAACGGCATCCTGACGGTGGAAAACCGCGCCCAGGCCGAGGTGCGGGCCGACCCGGCGGGACAGAACAAGGGTGGCGGTGCCGCAGCGGCGGCCTTGCATCTGGTCGCCTTGTCGCGCAAATGGGCCGGCAAGACCAAGGGGATCGGTTTTAGGGCATGACGACCGCCAAGCGTGACGAAAAGCGCCAGATGAAATCCGCCAGCCGGCTTTACGCCGTGCAGGCGCTTTTCCAGATGGAAAGCTCGGGCCAGACGGTCGAGGCCGTCACGCGCGAGTTCGAGACGCACCGTTTCGGGGCGACCTATGACGAGGGCGAATTTGCCGAAGGCGACGTCGACCATTTCCGCGCCGTGGTGGCGGCGGCGGTGAACTGGCAGGCGAAGATCGACCAGCTGACCGACCGCGCTTTGGTCGCGACCTGGCCGATCGACCGGATCGACCCGGTGCTGCGCGCGCTTTTCCGTGCGGCGGGGGCGGAACTGGTGGACATGGTCACGCCACCCAAAGTGGCGATCACCGAATATGTCGACGTAGCCAAGGCCTTCTTCCCCGAAGGCAAAGAGTCCAAGTTCGTCAACGCCGTTCTCGACCACATGGCGCGCGAAGCCAAGCCCGAGGCTTTCTGACGCGTCAAAGGGATGTCTGACCTCATGACGGAGCCCCCACAATGCGTCTTCTGCCCCTCTTTGCCGCCCTTGCCATGACCGCCTGCACCGCCCAGGCCCAGGACCCCAGCGGGGTCGATTGGGAGCTTCTGGCCATCGACGGCCAGGCCGTCGACATCCCCGCGACCTTGACCATCGACGCTTTGGGCAACGTCTCGGGCAAGGCGCCCTGCAACCGCTACGGCGGGCGGAACCTGGCGGCTCTGCCGGAGCTGAAGCTTGGCGGCATCGCAGCTACCCGGATGGCCTGCGACCGGCTGGCCGAAGAACAGACCTACTTCGACGCGCTTTCGGCGATGACGCGACTGGACCGCGTAACGGACCGGACCCTGGTCCTGACCGGACCGGATGGCCGCAGCATGGAATTCGCGGATGACCGGATGAGCAGCCTGACCCGTTGCGCGACCTGCCCGCCGAAAGAATAGTCTTTTGCGGTAAGGGGCTGGACGGAAGACTCCCGGTGCCACATATCGGCGGCACCGTCCCCAGTTCCCGAGGTCCCATGTCGTCTCGCGCCGCCGTTGCCGCCTTTCTTGACCGCCCGACAGTCGCGCGCTTCATCATCGCGCTGATCCTGATCAACGCCGTCACCCTGGGGCTGGAGACCTTCCCCGCGGTGATGGCGCGCGCCGGGGGCCTCATCCTGGCCATTGACCGGCTCTGCCTGTCGATCTTTGTGGTCGAACTTGCGCTGCGGCTTTTCGCGCTTGGGCCGCGCTTCTTCCGCTCGGGCTGGAACGTCTTCGACTTCGTCATCATCGGGATCTCGCTTTTGCCCGCCACCGGCAGCTTCTCGGTCCTGCGCGCGATGCGCATCCTGCGGGTGCTGCGGGTGGTCTCGGCAGTGCCGTCCCTGCGCCGGGTGGTGGACGGCCTTGGCCGCGCCCTGCCGGGGATGGGATCGGTCTTCCTGCTGATCCTGATCATCTATTACATCGCCGCCGTGATGGCGACGAAGCTCTTCGGGGCAAGCTTCCCGCAGTGGTTCGGCAGCCTGACAGCCACCTCCTTCACGCTGTTTCAGATCATGACCCTGGAAGGCTGGTCGGGCGAGATCGTGCGCCCGGTGATGGAGGTCTATCCCTATGCCTGGGCCTTCTTCGTGCCGTTCATCCTGATCACGACTTTCGCTGTTCTGAACCTGATCGTCGGTCTGATCGTGAATTCGATGCAAGAGGCCGCAAGCGAGGCCGAACAAGAGCGCGACCAGGCCTTCGAAGCGCAGGTGATGGAGCGTTTGACCGCGATCGAGAAGAAACTGGACGCACGCAGCTGACGCCGGGAGGGTGGGCGCATCGCCCACCCTACGCTCGTGCCCGGCTTCCAGGCATGGCTCTGGCGCGCGATGGGTTGGGCAACGGTTTGGCAGGCGTTGACGCAAAGATGGCGGGCCGCAGCGTTGGGCTGCGAAGGGGATCATCGGACGCGAGTGGGCCACACAGGGTGGTCCGCATCGCGTCTTGGTGCATCAGATCAAACGCGACCCGGCCGACATCAAAGGGTCACAACCGTGTCCGCACCCTGAGCGCCCTGGTTCCTGGTGAAGCGCAGGCGGATCGAGACGGCGGAATGGGGGCCGTAGAGGAGGGGCTCTGCTTCGGCGAGGTCTTCGCCGCTCTGGTTGATGTGGGGCAGGTCGGGCTGACCATCGTGACGGAGAGGGCGCGGGAGCTGGCGATGGCGGGGTGGAGCTGCGGCGTCGGATCGCGGTGTGCCCAGCAACGGGATGGAGAGAGGCCCGTTCTGCCAGCGCGGCCCCCTCCTCGGTCCCATCCTGACCTGCGGTCCCCGGGAGCCTGCGTAGGGTGGGCGATCCGCCCACCTTCCCTTAGCGGTTCGCCTCGAACAGCGCGGCGGCGCGGTCGAAGAAGCGGGCGCGGGTCGCAGGGCCTTCCATCATGATCTCGTGCTCGGCCCCGGGGTAAAGGTCCAGCTGGCCGGTCCCCCATCCAGCCATCCGCAGGTGGATCGGCGGCACGTCCACCACCTTTTCCGCCGTGCCAAGGCCGCAGATTACCGGTACCCTGGGGGCCGCCATGGCCGACAGCGCGGCACATTCCCGCAGCGCCGCCTGCAACCACCCGATCGAGGGGCCGCCCAGCGCCAGCTCGGGTGCCTCGACCACCTGGCGGCGCATGTAGTCCCACATCTCGCGGTCGGTGGTGAGCACGTTGCCCTCGAAGGGCTGGCTGGTCAGGTAGGCCTGCCCCCCTGTCGTCGGCGCATAGCGGTGGGCAAAGCCCAAGGGTCCGGCCAGCGCCCCCACGACCGAGGCGACCGGGCGCAACCAGGCGGCCATCGCAATGCCCCACATCGGGGCCGAGAAGACCGCTGCCCGGATCGAAAGACCGCGCATCAGGCTGCGAAGCCCGATGCAGCCGCCCATCGAATGCGCAACCAGGTAGTAGGGCTGCGGCAACCCAGCGCGTCCGGCTTCGGCCAGCATCGCATCGACATCCTGCTGGTATTCAGAGAAATCCCCAACATGGCCGGTCATCCGGTCCGGCAACGCCCGGTCCGCCGCACCCTGCCCCCGCCAGTCGATGGTTATGACAGAAAAGCCGCGCGCCACCAGGTCGCCCGCGGCCCGCCCGTATTTCTCGACACATTCCGTGCGCCCGGGAAAGAGAAGCACTGTCCCCTTGTCCCCGGCCTTCCACCAGGCCACGCGAATCCGCGCCGCACCGGCCTGCAGCCAGACGCAAACCGCGCCCGGCGGCCCGTCGGCCAGGTCGGCGCGGAACGGAGCCTCGTGGACCGGGCTGTCCTTCACCCCAGCACCGAGCCCAGCTTCATCGCCAGACCCATGTTGCCGTCCACCGACAGCTTGCCGGTCATGAAGGCCATCGTCGGGTTCATCTCGCCGTCCAGGATCGCGCGGAAGACGTCAGCCTCGGCGGTCAGGGTGACGTCGGAGTCTTCGTCCCCGGCGCGCACCCCGGCGGGGTCCAGCATGATCGCCCCTTCGCCCGGGATGACGAACTTGGCAATGCCGTCAAACCCGCCCGACAGTTTCGCACTCAGCGCCTTCACGGCGGCATCGATCATTTCGCTCATCACAAGTCTCCGGTTCGTGACCCTGGCACCACTGGCAATCTGGCGCGGATCGGTTACTTTCAAGTTATGGGTGTCCAGGCCGCCATTCTCAATCGTCTCGTTGCGGCACTTTTGCCGTTTTTCCTGACTTGTGCGGTCGCCTTCGCGGAAGACACCGCCAAGCTGGATGGACTTTTCGACCGGCTGAAGACCGCCGAGGCGGCCGAGGCGGGCCGGATCGAGACGGAAATCTGGATCGAATGGTCCAAATCCGGCTCTCCCGCGATGGACCTGCTGCTTCAACGCGGCAAGGACGCGATGAATCTGGGCGATGCAGGCCAGGCCATCGAGCATTTCACCGCCGTCATCGACCACTCCCCCGATTTCGCCGAAGCCTGGAACGCGCGGGCCACCGCCTATTACATGGCGGGCGAGTTCGGGCCTTCGGTCGCGGACATCGCCAAGGTCCTGACCCTGAACCCGCGGCATTTCGGGGCATTGTCGGGGCTGGCGATGATTCTGGAAGAAACCGGCAAGCCCGAACGTGCGTTAGAGGTTTACAAGGCCGCCCTCGCCATCCATCCCCATCTGCAGGGCGCGACCGAAGCGGTCGAGCGCCTTGAGGTCGAGGCCGAGGGCCAGGAGCTTTAAGTCATGGACGCCCCGCGGCGGGTGACGGCGGTCCTTGGGCCGACGAACACTGGCAAGACCCATCACGCGATCGAGCGGATGCTGTCGCACCGCACCGGTGTCATCGGCCTGCCGCTGCGCCTGCTGGCGCGTGAGGTTTATGACCGCATCGTCGCCAAGGTCGGCCCGTCCGTCGTGGCGCTGGTCACGGGCGAGGAACGCATCGTTCCCGAACGCACGCAGTACTGGGTCTGCACCACCGAAGCGATGCCGCTGGAAATCGGCGCGGATTTCGTGGCGGTGGACGAGATCCAGCTTTGCGCCGGCGCCGACCGGGGGCACGTCTTCACCGACCGCCTGCTGCGGGCAAGGGGGCTGAACGAGACACTGTTTCTCGGCTCCGACACCATGCGCGGGGCCATTGCGGGGTTGGTGCCGCATGTGACGTTCCTCAAGCGCGACCGGATGTCGACGCTGACCTATGCCGGGTCGAAGAAGATCAGCCGGATGCCGGAACGGTCGGCCATCGTCGGCTTCTCGGTGGAAAACGTCTATGCCATCGCGGAACTGATCCGCCGCCAGAAAGGCGGCTGCGCCGTGGTCATGGGGGCGCTTAGCCCCCGCACCCGCAATGCTCAGGTCGCGCTCTATCAGAATGGCGATGTGGATTACCTGGTGGCCACCGACGCCATCGGCATGGGCTTGAACCTCGATATCAGCCATGTCGCGTTTTCCTCGACGGTGAAGTTCGACGGCCGCCGGATGCGCGCCTTGTATCCGCAGGAACTGGCCCAGATCGCCGGTCGCGCCGGGCGCCACACCGAGGACGGCACCTTTGGCGTCACTGGCGAGGCGCGCCCCTTCGACGAGGACGTGGTCGAGGCGATCGAAACCCACCGCTTCGCTCCGGTGAAGAAACTGCACTGGCGCAACGAATCGATGGATTTCGGATCTGCCGACCGCCTGATCCGCAGTCTTGAGGCCCCCACGCACAACGACTGGCTGACCCGCGCGCGGGACGCCGACGACGTGCTGGCGCTGAAGGCGCTCTCGGCGCTGCCGGAAGTGCAGGACAAGCTGACCGAACCCAAACGCGTGCAGCTTCTGTGGGATGTCTGCCGGATTCCCGACTTCCGCTCCTCCTCCGGCCCGGAACACACCACGCTTCTGACCCGGATTTTCGAGTTTCTTGTGGGCCGGGGACTTGGCGGGGGCCGTATCCCAAGCGACTGGCTGTCCACCGCGATCAAGCGGATCGACAAGACCGAAGGCGACATCGACACTTTATCGCGCAGGCTCGCTTATATCCGCACCTGGACCTACGTCACACAGCGGAAAAACTGGGTCGAAGACGAAACCCATTGGCGCGAGGAAACGCGCGCTGTAGAAGACCGCCTGTCGGATGCGCTGCATGCGGCGCTGACGCAACGATTTGTCGACCGGCGGACATCCGTTCTCCTCCGCCGGTTGAAGCAGAAGGAGGCTCTGGTGGCCGAAGTGAATGACAAGGGCGAAGTGACGGTCGAAGGCGAATTCGCCGGGAAACTGGAGGGCTTCCGCTTCAAGCAGGATGCCAGTGCCACGCCCGATGCGGCCCGCACGCTGGCCCAGGCCGCGATCCAGGCCTTGAAGCCCGAATTCCACCTGCGCGCCGACCGCTTCTACAACGCGCCGGACACGGAACTGGACTTCACCGAACAGGGCGGCCTGATGTGGGGCACCAACGCGGTGGGCAAGCTGGTGAAGGGCGCTGAGCCCGCGAAACCGGCTGTCGAGGCCTTCGTCGACGAAGAAGCCGGGCCGGACGTGGTGGAAAAGGTCCGCCGCCGCCTGCAGCACTTCATCGACCGCAAGGTCGCCGCGCAGTTTGAACCCCTCCTCGCGATGGGACGCGACGAGGCTTTGACCGGCCTTGCCCGCGGCTTCGCGTTCCGGCTGTCCGAGGCGATGGGCGTCCTGCCGCGCGACGCCGTGGCGAACGAAGTGAAAGAGCTTGATCAGGAAGCCCGTGGTGCCTTGCGCAAGCACGGCGTCCGTTTCGGTCAGTTCACCATCTTCCTGCCCGCCCTGCTGAAACCCGCGCCCACCCGTCTGCGGCTGGTGCTGTGGTCCCTGTGGAACGGGCTGCAGGAATTCCCCGAATCGCCGCCCCCGGGCCTGGTGACGATCCCCAACGTCCAGGAAGTGCCGAAGCAGCACTACACGCTGGCCGGTTATCACCCCGCCGGAACCCGCGCGATCCGCATCGACATGCTGGAACGCCTGGCCGACATCCTGCGCCAGAAGGATTCTCGCGCCGGGTTCGAGGCGACCCCCGACATGCTGTCGATCACCGGGATGACCCTGGACCAGTTCGCCGACCTGATGGCGGGCCTGGGCTACAAGCCTGAGAAGGCCGAACGCGCCAAGGTGAAAGCCACCGAGGCGGCAAAGGTCCCTGAAATCTCGGCCGAGGCCGCCGCTGCCATTGCGGCAGGCGTCCCGATCCCCGAGGAAGTCTCGATCCTGGCCCCGCCGCCGGAACCCGAAGCCGAACCTGCGGCTCCCGAGATGGAGGGTTTCTACACCTTCACCTGGGCGCCAAAGCCCCGCCAGCGCCCCGAGCGTGGTGGCGAACGCACCCCGCGCCCCGAGCGCAAGGAAGGCGATGCCCCCCGCGCACCCCGTGGCGAGCGTCCACAAGGCGAGCGTCCGCAAGGCGAGCGTCCGAAAGGCGAGCGTCCCCAGGGGGATCGGCCCAAGCGCGAAGGCCAGGGTGAGCGTCCGCAAGGCGACCGCCCGCGCGGCGACCGCCCCAAAGGCGACCGTCCGAAGGGCGACTACAAGGGCGGCAAACCGCAGCGCGACGACCGCCAGAAGTCGTATGAGGCCCGCCCCCCGCGCGCGGAAAAGCCCATCGACCCGGACAACCCGTTTGCGGCCCTTCTTGCCCTCAAGGGCAAGGTCTGATTGGCGGGGCCTTCGGGCAAACCTGATCCAGCCGCCGCCCAACGGTTGCGGCTGGACAAATGGCTCTGGCAGGCCCGCTTCTTCAAGTCGCGCAGCATCGCCGCCGAGCTGATCGCCGAGGGTCATGTCCGCGTCAACGGCACCCGCATCAGCCGCCCGGGCCGCGACATTGCCCAAGGCGACACCCTGACTTTCCCGCAGGGCAACCGCATCCGCGTGATCCGCGTCCTTGCACTGGGGATCAGACGCGGCCCGGCGACCGAAGCCCAGGCACTTTACCTTGACCTCGATCCGGAAACATCTGCCCCCGACCCGCTTGAATGATCCGCCCGCCTGCTCTAGCTAGACGCAAACGCATCCGCCCAAGGCCACCCCCATGACCTATGTCGTCATCGACAACTGCATCGCCTGCAAATACACCGACTGCGTCGAGGTCTGCCCGGTCGACTGCTTCTACGAAGGCGAGAACATGCTCGTCATCCACCCGGATGAGTGCATCGACTGCGGCGTCTGCGAACCCGAATGCCCCGCCGACGCAATTCGTCCCGATACGGAACCGGACATGGAGGAATGGGTTTCCTTCAACCGGAAATATGCCGTCCAGTGGCCGGTGATCGTGACCAAGAAGGACCCGCTGCCCGACTACGAAGAGCGGGACGGCGAAACCGGCAAGTTGCAGAAGTACTTCTCGGAGGCCCCCGGCGCCGGCGGCTGAAGACCTATGCGATTCGGGCATATCTGCGGCACCGAATCAGTGACAACGCGTAAAGTGACAAAATTTCAATACGTTACGTTTGAACTGCCCGGTTTCGCGGCAGTTGGAATCGGCGCGTTTTTGTGTTATTGTTCGTTTACAAAGCAAGCATGGAAGCCTGAACCGGCTTAGCGCATATCGCCTGGGCCCAAATCTTTTGTGACAATCCAGCTCCACTCGCCTGAACGAAGGTTCAGGGCGCGCGGGGTCTTTGTCGCGGAAGGGGCCTCCTTTTGGGGAAAGCTGAATGACCAAGTCGAAGAAGCCTGAATTCCGTCCGAACGATTTCGTGGTCTACCCGGCGCATGGCGTCGGCAAGATCATCTCGATCGAGGAGCAGCAGATTGCCGGGATTCAGCTGGAGCTTTTCGTCATCTCGTTCGAAAAGGACAAGATGACCCTGCGCGTCCCCACCCACAAGGCGGTGGAAATCGGCATGCGTGCCCTGTCGGCCCCCGACGTGATCACCAAGGCGCTGGACACCCTGAAGGGCAAGGCCAAGGTCAAGCGCGCCATGTGGTCGCGCCGCGCCCAGGAGTATGAGCAGAAGATCAACTCAGGCGACCTGCTGTCCATCGCCGAGGTCGTCCGCGACCTGCACCGCACCGACGACCAGCGCGAACAGTCCTACTCCGAGCGTCAGCTTTACGAGGCCGCCCTGGAACGCCTGACCCGCGAAGTCGCGGCCGTGTCCGGTGTCGATGAGGCTGGCGCGGCCAAGCAGGTCGACAGCGTGCTCGTCGGTCGCGTGGCGGCCTGATCATACTGCGCGAAGATTTGAAACGGCGGCCCCCCAAGGGCCGCCGTATTCATTTGGACCGGAACAGGTTGCGCAGTTCGGGCGCACGTTCGGCTGCCATCCTCCGGGGCGACTGGCCGAACTCCGAGATCGCATCAGGGTCGGCCCCCGCCTTCAAAAGCGCATCCACCACTTGCCGGTTCTGCAGCCGCACCGCGATGTGCAACGGAGTTTCCGACATGTCGCCAGCTGCATTCACCTTCGCCCCCGCTTCGATCAGCGCAAGCGCCGCGTCACTATCATTGCGCCGCAGCACAACATGAAGCGCCGTATCACCGTCGCAATCGACCGAGTGAAGATGCACAGGTGCCCGGCCCATCTCGTCCGGGAAAAGGCTGTCCGAGCAGGACGCAAGGATCTCTTCCAATGGCTTGCGACCAGCAGACTTCATCTTCCGTCGGACATTGCCCGCCTCACCCGAAGTACCGCTCCGCCGGCAGATATCCAGCCAGTCGCCCCGCCGCGCACCAGTCACGCTCCAGCCCCAGATCGCCCACCAGGATCACCTGATCCGAAGGCAGCTTACCCAGCGCCGCTCGCACCCTCTCCCGCATCTCGCCGAACCCCGCCAGCGCGTAAGGCGCAGGATAGGCCGCATCGAGCACCGGATTGGCCACCTCCACCATCCCCGGGGTCAGCGGAGCAACGGCAAATGCCAGCCGCCCGCACTGGACAACTGCCAGCTTGCCCGCCCGATCCTCCGGCATCGCAGGCCGCAGCACCGACACTCGCAACGCATTCGACGAAAACAGAAACGCCACCACATCATGCCCCGTGGCCGCCCGCACCCCGGCATAGGTCCTGTAGTCCAGCCCCAGCGCCTCTGCCCGCTTGACCCGCAACCGCACCACTTCGATGGGCAACACCGGCAGCAACCGCTCCCGTGCCGCCGACCAGCAGTGCCTGCGCCAGCTGACCCCACCCGCCAGCGACGGCCCGCCGTTATGCCCGATCTCGCTCACCCGAAACTCCGCAGCATTTGATTAAAGTTTTCGTTCACATTGGCGCAAATATCCCACGGGGGTGCGGGGGTGTGAAACCCCCGCTCGGCCCTCAGTCATACTCCCGCAGCCGCGCCACGTAGCGGGCCATCGTGTCGACCTCCAGGTTCACGCGGTCCCCCACGGCCACTTCGCCCCAGGTCGTCACCGTCTGGGTGTGCGGGATGAAATTCACCCCGAACTCTGCCCCCGCAACCTCGTTCACCGTAAGCGAGGTCCCGTTCAACGCCACCGACCCTTTCGGCGCGATGAACTTGGCCAAAGCGTCAGGCGCGCGGAAGGTCACGCGGACCGACCCACCTTCGGGCCGCACGCCCACCACCTCGGCCAGGCCGTCCACGTGGCCCGAGACAATGTGACCGCCCAGTTCGTCCCCGACCTTCAAGGCGCGCTCCAGGTTCACCCGCTTGCCCGGGCCCCAACCCGCAAGATTGGTCTTCGACACCGTTTCGGCCGAGATCTCGACGTCGAACCAGCCCTCCGGTTCGGAGCCCAGCGCCACGACGGTCAGGCAGACCCCGTCGCAGGCGATCGAGGCCCCGATGTCGATGCCGCCCACGTCATAGCGCGTGGCAATCCGCGCCCGCAGGTCTCCGGTGACCTTCGTCTCGACGATCCGACCGATATCGGTGACAATTCCGGTGAACATGCGTGCCTCCTGCTGTTCTCTTCGAGGTAAAGCCCCCCCGCCGCGCTTGCAAGCCTGCGAGCCTTCGGGCCATATCGATTCATTCCTTCCCAACCGTTCCAAGGCACAGTGTCCCAGGTGACCCGCCCCGTCCGCCGCTTCCTGTTCCTGCAAGGCCCGCATGGACCCTGGTTCCATCGGCTGGCCGGGCTGTTGCGCATCACGGGGGCACAGGTCTGGCGCGTGGGCTTCAATCTTGGCGACCGGCTGTTCTGGCCGGGGCCGGGCTACATCGCGTTCAAGGACAGCCACGACCGTTGGCCGGACCACTGCGCGACGCTTTTCGATCAGCACCAGATCACCGACCTGGTGGTCTATGGCGACACCCGGCCGATCCACGCCCGGGCGATCCGGCTGGCCCAGGCCCGGGGCATCACCGTCCATGTGTTCGAGGAAGGCTACCTTCGCCCCTACTGGGTCACCTATGAACGGGACGGGTCGAACGGCCACTCCCGGCTGATGCACCTTGCCATCCCCCAGATGCGCGCCGCGATGGAGCGGGTCGATCCCGACCTGCCCGACGTGCCCGCAACCTGGGGCGACATGCGCGAACACATGTTCTGGGGCGCGCTTTATCACGGCTTCGTCGCCCTGGGTGGCCGCGCCTACCGCAATTTCCGGCCGCACCGGGCTCTGACCGTCTGGCAAGAGTTCCAGCTTTACCTCTGGCGCTTCCTGCTGATGCCGGTCCACCGGTGGGAGCGTCGGCTCGCCACCTTCCGCATCCGGCGCGGCGGCTTTCCCTATCATCTGGCGATCCTGCAGTTGGAACATGACGCCAGTTTCCGCGACCATTCGCCCTTTGCCAGCATGACCGACTTTCTGGCACTGGTGATCGACGGCTTCGCCAAAGGCGCGCCACAGCATCATCACCTGGTCTTCAAGGCCCACCCGCTTGAGGATGGACGTGTCCCGATCCTGCCCACGATCCGCCGTCTGGCCGCGGAACGGGGCCTGGCCGACCGCGTGCATTTCGTCCGCGGCGGCAAGCTGGCGCAGCTTCTGAACGACGCGCGCTCGGCGGTGACGGTGAATTCCACCGCCGGGCAGCAGGCGCTGTGGCGCGGTCTCCCGCTGCGCACGTTCGGCGACGCCGTCTATGCCAAGCCCGAGTTCGTCTCGTCGCAGCCGCTCGACGAATTCTTTGCCGCCCCCCAGCGCCCCGATACCCGCGCCTACCGCGATTACCGGCAGTTTCTGCTGGAGACATCGCAATTGGTCGGCGGCTTTTATTCGGGGCGGGGGCGCAGGCGGCTTCTGCGTCAGGTGGTGGACCTGATGCTGGCGCCCCAGGACCCATATCAGGCCCTCACGGCGGGCAAAGCGGCACCGCGGCAACAGTTGCGCCTCGTCCGTTGATTTGCGCATGGCGCACTGGTCAACCCTAAGGCGTTTCGCTAGAGTTCCCAACAATATCCTGACGCAGAACGCCGGGGCTAAGGGCGGTGACCTTCCGTATGTCGTACACAGTCAAAGCGGTCGTACTGTTGACGGCCCTGTCGCTTGTTGCCTCCTGTGGCTTGCCGCGGTCTGGTCCGACCAAGCGCCAGGTCCTTTCTGGTTCGGTCGAGGCGAAGGGCGACGCCTATATCGTTCCGGTCACTCCGGCGGTCTCGGCTGCAACGGCTGTCCAGCCCAGCTTTGGCTTCAGCGAAAGCTTCCGCAATGCGGGTCTGGTCGGCGCGGACACCATCTCGATCGGCGACACGATCAGCGTGACGGTCTACGAAAACGTCAAGGACGAGCCGCTTCTGGGCAATACCGGACAGCGTGTGTCCGGTCTGTCTGAATTGCAGGTCGACGGCCAGGGCTACATCTACATCCCCTATGCCGGCCGCATCCGCGCTGCGGGCCAGACGCCCGAAGGCCTGCGCCAGGCCATCACGCGGCAGCTGGAAGACCAGACCCCCGATCCGCAGATCAGCGTCTCGCGCAATGCGGGCGGCGGGTCCACCGTGTCGATCTCGGGGCAAGCTGCGTCGAACGGGGTCTATCCGATTGAATCCTCGACCCGCACCTTGGCCACGATGCTGGCCAAGTCGGGCGGTGTGACCGTCGATCCGGCCGTCGCCATCGTGCGGGTGACCCGGGGGGCCCATACCGGCAGGATCTGGCTGAAAGACCTCTATGAGAACCCCTCGCTGGATATCGCGCTGCGGCCCGGCGACAAGATCATGATCGAGGAAGACAGCCGCAAATTCATCGCGCTGGGGGCCACGGGCACGCAAAGCACGGTGCCGTTCGAATCCGCCACCCTTTCCGCGCTGGAGGCGATTGCCACCGTGGGCGGCCTGTCGACGATGGCGGCGGACCCCAAGGGCGTCTTCATCCTGCGCGACGAAAGCGAAGGCATCGCCCGTGCGGTGCTGGGACGGTCCGACCTGATCGGCGACCAGCGCATCGTTTACGTCCTCGACCTGACTGAACCCACGGGCCTGTTCGAGGCGCGGGATTTCCAGATCCGCGACGGCGACACGCTGTACGTGACCGAAGCGCCTTACGTGTAGTGGCAAAAGACCCTGGGCGCGATCACCGGCTCGACTGCCGTGGCCTCGAACCTGGCCAACACCGCCAATTCCGGGAACTGAGCCCGCCGTGCCCCAGGGGTTCGGCGCGCTGACCGGGGTGCCGCGGCGGCTTTACCACCAGAACCTGTCCTTCCTGCGCAACCACCGCCTGCACCGGATGCTGCAGCTTGCCGGGCATGAGCTGCACGCAGGCGCTCCGGGGCGCGAGGACGGCGTCCTGGTCTGGGGGGCCAGCCCGACCGCGTGGCGCGGTGAGCGGATTGCAGCCCGGCGCAAGGTGCCGCTGGTCCGGGTCGAGGACGCCTTCCTGCGCTCGGTCCACCCGGGGCGGGCGCAGGGGGAAAAGCCGATCGGCCTGATCTTCGACCCTGTCGGTCTGCACTTCATCGGTGACCGGCCATCGCGGATCGAAGAGATCCTGCTGGATGCTAGCTTGTACAATTCGAATATTCTGGACGAGGCTCACTGGCTAACCAATTGTTTACTGGAAGCAGGCTTGTCCAAGTACAACAATTACGACCCCAACCTGCCCGCTCCTGCCCCCGGCTATGTTCTGGTGATCGACCAGACCGTCGGCGATGCCTCGATCCACTTCTCGGGGGCGACGATGGCGACGTTTCGCCAGATGCTGGCCGCCGCAAAGCGCAACCATCCCGAACGGCGGATCGTCATCCGCACCCATCCGGAAAGCCGGGCGGGGCTGCGGCCCGGCCACTATGGCTCGGGCGATGCGGGGGGGCGGGTCAGCCTGCTGACGGCTCCGGTGTCGCCGCATCTGCTGCTGGCGGGCGCGGCCGAGGTCTACACCGTCTCGTCGCAGATGGGGTTCGAGGCAATCCTGCACGGCCACCGCCCCCATGTCTTCGGCCGCCCCTTCTATGCCGGCTGGGGCCTTAGTCAGGACGAACACCCCCTGCCCCGGCGCAGGCGGACGCTGACCAAAGAAGAACTCTTTGCCGGGGCCATGCTGCACGCCCCGATCTGGTACGACCCCTGCCGTGACCAGCTCTGCGGGCTGGACCAGGTGATCCACCAGTTGCAGGCCGAGGTCCGCGCCTGGCGTGACGATGGCCGGGGCCATGTGGCCGCCGGGATGCGGCTGTGGAAGCGCGGACGCCTGCAAGAGGTGTTCGGCGGCCCGAAACCCCTGCTGTTCCGCGACGCCCCCAAAGCTGCCGACCGTCTGGCCCGCCGGACCGGCCGCAGCCTCTTGATCTGGGCCGGGAAGGAACCCGAGGGGTTCGCCCCCACAGCCCCCTGCCTGCGGGTCGAGGACGGCTTCCTGCGCTCACGCGGGCTAGGGGCCGAACTGGTGCCGCCGCTGTCGCTGGTGACCGACGACCTTGGCATCTACTACGACCCCACCCGCCCCTCGCGGTTGGAGACGCTGATTGCAGCGCCCCTGACCGACGCCCAGCGCCACAGGGCCAAGGCGCTGATCCACCGGCTGCGGGCCGAGGGGCTGACCAAGTACAACCTGCCCGGCGCGGTCCCCGCCCTGCCCCCCGGTCGCCGCATCCTGGTGCCGGGCCAGGTCGAGGACGACGCCTCGATCCGCAAGGGCGCGGGTGAGGTGCGGACGAACCTTGGCCTTCTGCAGGCCGTGCGGGCGGCACATCCCGACGCCGTGATCCTGTACAAGCCGCATCCCGACGTCGAAGCGGGCCTGCGTCCCGGCGCAGTGGAGGCCGCGGGCCTGGCCGATACGGTGCTGCCCGCCTCAGACACCGCCGCCCTTCTGGATCAGGTGCAGGAGGTCTGGACCATGACCTCGCTTCTGGGGTTCGAGGCGCTGGTCCGGGGCGTGCCGGTCACCACCCTTGGCGCGCCGTTCTATGCCGGCTGGGGTCTGACCCGCGACCTGGGTCCCGTCCCCGACCGCCGGACCGCCCGGCCCGACCTCGCGCAGCTGGTTCATGCCGCCCTGATCGCCTATCCGCGCTACTGGGACCCGGTCAGTCGCCGCCCCTGCCCGGTCGAGATCGCGCTGGACCGGCTGGCAGCAGGTGGCATCCCGCATCCCGGCACCCTGAACCGGCTTCTGGCCAAGCTGCAGGGCCGATTTGCCAGCCACGCCCATCTCTGGCGCTAGGCTCCTCGTGCGACTTCGTCTTCTCGTCGCGACGGCGACCCGCCCGCGAGGAGTGACGAAGTCATCGACGAGCCTTCCCTAGCGCACCAGCCGCCAGAAGCGCCACATCAGGCTGCCCGCCGCGCAGAAAAGGCCGATCACCAGTCCAAACCACAGCCCGACGCCGCCATAGCCCAGCTGGAAGGCCAGGACATAGCTGCACGGGATGCCGATCATCCAATAGCTGACCGCCGCAAGGATCAGGGGAACCTTTGTATCCTGCACGCCCCGCAACAGACCCAGCGCCATGACCTGCATCCCGTCTGCCAGCTGGAACAGCGCCGCCACCCCCAGAAGCACCGTGCCATAGGCAAGGATCGCCGCACTTTCCGGCTTGGACAAGTCCAGAAACAGCGCCACGATGGGCCGGGGGGTCAACAGAAGCAGCACGACCGAAGCAATCGCCACCCCGAACGAGATCACCACCGCAACCTTCGCCGCCTGCCGCAGCGCCGCCCGGTCGCCCTGCCCGTCGAACCGCGCGAGCCGGATCGTGGCGGCACTGGACAGGCCGACGTGCAGCATGAAGGTCAGCGCCGCCACCTCCAGCGCGATGCCGTGGGCCGCCAACTGCACCGTCCCGATCGAGCCCATCATCAGCGCCGAGGCCTGGAACATCCCGCCTTCGGCCAGCCCGGTCAGCCCGATGGGCAGGCCCAGCCGGAACACTTGGCCCATCGCATGCCAGTCCGGCCGCCAGAAGCGCTGGAAAAGGTGGAACCGGCGCAGTTCCGGCAAAAGGTGCGCATAAGTCGCCAGGATCACCAGCGACAGGACCTGCACCACCACGGTTGCCACGGCGGCTCCCCGCACCCCCATCTCGGGAAAGCCCGCGTTGCCGAAGATCAGCGCCCAGTTGACGCCGATGTTCACCACGACCGCGGCCAAGGTCACCCACAGGACCACCTGCGTCCGGTGCAGCGCCGAAAGGTAGCTTTGCAGGACCGTGACGATCAGCGCGGGCACCATCCCAAGCCCCGCGACCCGCATGTAATCCTGCGCCAGAGACGCAACCTCCGGCTCTTGCGCCAGGGCCAAGAGGATCGGCTTTGACCACCAGAAGACCGGATAGACTGCAAGGCCATAAAGGATCGACAGCCATATCCCCATCCGCGTGTCGCGGCGGACCCGGGTCTCGTCATCGCGGCCAAGTGCTGCGGCGACCAGCGGCATCACAGCCTTGGCAAAGCCCGAGCCGACGACGAAGATGATGAAGAACGAGGACGCCCCCAGCACCACCGCCGCCAGGGGCACGACGCCATACCAGCCGACCATGACCGTGTCGGTCACATGCAGCGCCATCTGCGCCAGATGCGAGCCGATGAGTGGCAGGCCCAGCACGAGGGTCTCCCTCGCGTGGGTCGAATTGGACATTTGTATAGTCATGCCCTTGGCTTATCGCCCAGAGTGGCAGCGCACAAGCCACCCTCTCCGCCGCGCCGCAGCGTCAAAGGCTCTGGATCAGCAAGCCACCCGCCGCAAGGGCGATCACCGCGCCCACCGCAAGCTGCACCACCGGCATCGCCCGCGCGACTCCGTCCGAGCCAAGTCCAAGGAACGCGCCCTCGCGCGCCCAGACCGCCATCAGCGCCGCAGTCACGGTGATCAGGGCAGTCCCAAGGCCCATGACGAAAGCCCCGGCCACCCCCGCCGCCGCGATGCCCAGTTGCCAGGTCAGGACCAGCACGAACAGCGCCCCCGAACAGGGCCGCAGCGCGATTCCCGCGACCAGCGCCAGCCCGTCGCGCCAACCGCTGATCCGCTCGACCTCCTCGACGGTCGGACCATGCGCGTGGGTGCAGTGCGGGCCGTGCGCATGGTCGTGATGTTGGTGATCGTGGTGATCGTCATGCCCGTGCGCGTGCCCGTGGTCATGCCCGTGGTCATGCCCGTGCGCGTGGCCGTGGTCATGCCCGTGCCCGTGGTCAGCCCCGATGACACGGGCCTGCCGTCGCAGTCCCGCGACCCCGCGCCAGACCAGCCACAGCCCCAGGCCTGCAATCATCGCATGGCCGATGGGCGTCACCCAGTTTTCGGCGGCACCCTCGACAGCCGTGCGGGTCAGACCCAGGACCGCCACCGCCGCATAGACCAGCCCCACGGCCACCGCCGCCTGAGCGAGACTGGATGCCAGCGCCAGCCCCGCCAACCGCCCCACCGGCACCCGACGGGCCACGCCATAGCCGCCGATCACCAGCTTGCCATGCCCCGGCCCCGCCGCGTGCAGCACACCGTAGCCAAAGCAGATCGCCCAGAACGTCGCCAAGGCCCCCGGCTCGCCGCCCCGCAAGGCACGGATCGCGCCCGCCAGCCGGTCCTGCGCTGCGCGCTGCGCCGCCTGCAACGCCTCGGCCACTGGCCCCAGCGCGCCTGTCAGCCAGAGGAGCAGGCCCAGCACCACCAGCACCAGCCCGGCATAGGTCAGGGTGCGGCGCATGTCAGGCGGACCTCCTCGGCGAAATTGGCGCCCACGGCCGGAAACTCGGCCTCAAGATCGACGTCCGGGGTATACTCGGCCAGCGCGTCCTGCAGCGCCTGTGCAGCCGCGTCCAGATCGGGGACGAAGACCTGCGCCGTGCACCCCGCACCACCCGTCACCACCGGATCGAAGGGGATCGCATAGGCGACGTAATAGCCCGGGTCATAGGCCTGCACGACCAGCGGCACCTCACCCACGGGGACCGGGGCGGCAAAGTCCCGCACATGGGTCGAGGTGATCTTGCCCTCGGCGTAACCCGCCGTCCAGTCGCGCGGCCCCGACAGCGCCAGCGGCTTGTCCGCCATCAGCGCATAGGTATCGCCTTCGAAGCCCTCGATCCAGTCCATGTCAAAGCCGGAAAGCCGGGTCACTTCCTCGGGCGTCAGCTTGCCGTCCCAATCGGGGTCCAGCCCCATGTCGCCGACGATATACAGCGAGTAAAGGTCATCATAGGTCCAGGTGATCCGCAGCCCCGTCGCCTCGTTCCGGTCGTTCAGGAGGACCTCGATCTTCGTGTCGATGAAGACATGCGGATGGGCCAGCGCCGGGCCAGCCGCAAGACAGGAAAGAAGGAACGCCATCCGCCACATGGCGCGCAACGTAGTGGCCCGAAGGCCCAACGCCAAGGGCCGCAAGTCGCCCCCGGCGCCGATCAGCCGCGCTGCATCGCCGGATGGGTGGCCGCGTCATAAATTTCGGGGCCCATCCCAAGGACCTGCTGCGCACGGCCGACGATCAGCGGGTCGGGCGTACCTACCGCTGCATGGTCCTTGTTCGGGTAGTCGATGGTCGACAGGAAATGCCGCATGCAGTTAAGCCGTGCGCGCTTCTTGTCGTTCGACTTGACGATCACCCAGGGCGCGTCGGCGGTGTCGGTGTAAAAGAACATCGCCTCCTTCGCCTCGGTATAATCGTCCCAGCGGTCCAGCGACGCCTTGTCGATGGGCGACAGCTTCCACATCTTCAGGGGGTCCGTCTCCCGCGCCAGAAACCGCGCGCGCTGCTCTTCGCGCGTGACGCTGAACCAGTACTTGTAAAGCCGGATCCCCGACCGAACGAGCATCCGCTCCAGTTCCGGCGCCTGACGCATGAACTCCAGGTATTCGGTGGGGCTGCAGAAGCCCATCACCCGCTCCACCCCTGCCCGGTTGTACCAACTGCGGTCGTAGAACACCATTTCCCCCGCCGTCGGCAGGTGTGCCAGGTAGCGCTGGAAGAACCACTGGCCCTTTTCCACGTCCGACGGCTTGGTCAGCGCGCAGACCCGGGCATATCGGGGGTTCAGATGCTCCATGAACCGCTTGATCGTGCCGCCCTTGCCGGCCGCATCGCGCCCCTCCATCAGGATCACGAACTTCTGCCCGGTCTCCTGCGCCCAGATCTGGACCTTCAGAAGCTCGGCCTGCAGCTTGGCCTTCTCGGCCTCATAGGCCACCCGGCCCATCAGGCGGGCATAGGGGTAACGGCCCGACTCGAACGCCTGATGCAAAGGGCTTGCCGCCGGAAACGACTTCGGCCCACCCCCCTCGACCGCAACCGCCTCGGTCACTGCGATGGCCTGGGTATCTTCCATGCGGGGCACCTCCCTTGCAAATGTCCCATCTTCTCAAGCACAAACTTGGGCTTTTGGCCTTGATCCGGATCAAGATCGCAGGGCGTGGCTTGCCCCTTTTGCTTCCGCCCGGCCCGGCATAGTCTGCCCCGGTGCAACTGGAGCTTTCCCGATGGCTACCCTTTACGGCGTCTTCCGCAGCCGCGCCTCGCGCCCGATCTGGCTGCTGTACGAACTGGACGAGACGTTCGAGCATGTCCCCGTCATCCAGGCCTACCGCCTGAAGGATGCAAAATCCGCCGACGCCCCCTTCAACACCGCCTCGCCCGCGTTTCTGAAGGTGAACCCCATCGGCCAGATCCCGGCTTATGTCGAGGGGGACCTGGTGCTGACCGAATCCCTCGCCATCACCAACCACATCGCCCGCACCCGTGGCGGCCCCCTTGCGCCCCGGACCCCGGCCGAGGCGGCGCATCTGGACCAGTGGACCCTTCTCGCCGTCACTTCCATCGAAGGCCCGGCGCTGGAGATCCAGACCATCACCGGCCAGGGCGGCGACAAGACCGCCGAGGGGCAGGCCGCCATCCTGCTCTGCGCCGCCAAACTGCGCCGCCCGCTGGCCCGGCTGGAGGCGCACCTTGGCGCGCTCAGCCACCTTCTGGGCGACCGCTTCACCGTGGCCGACCTGAACCTGGCCGAATGCCTGCGCTACGCCCAGGGCCACCCGACGCTTCTGGGGGAATTCCCGGCGGTGAAAGCCTGGCTGGAACGCTGCCAGTCGCGCGACGCGTTCCAGCGGATGTGGTCCGCCCGGATGGCCGAGCCGGCAAACCCGACCTGACACGCGACGCGAAGGTCCCAACAGATCGTCCATGTCCGGAATGAATTCCACATTATGACAATCTTTGGTCACGAACCGGGCTTACCGGTTGGCATCGGGCGCTATTTGCGTCCAGTTCAGGAAGGCCATTCCGATGGGCATTGACGGGCTTCAGGCCACCGCGATCATCCGCAAGAATTCCCTGGCGTTTGTCGAACAGATGTTCGCACTTTACGCACAGCATCGACCGCTTGTCCTCGTGACCGACGCACAGCAGGCGGGCCAGCTTCCCGGGTTGCAGATCGACCGTTGCCTCGACCCGGCCGAGACGTCGGGCTGGTTCACCGCACAGCATCCGGTCATCCTGGACGACACGCCCGCGCAGGTCAGCTACACCTCGGGCACCGAAGGCGTGCCGAAGGGCATCCTTCTGACCTACCGCAATCTTGGCTACACCACCGAGCGCATCATCGAGGTGATGCGGATGACCTCGGACATCCGTGAATATGTCGGCGTGCCAGCGACCTTCAGCTTCGGCATGGCCCGCTACCGCGCGGTCAGCGCCGTGGGCGGCAAGGCCTATCTGCCGCCGCGTGGCTTTGACCCGCTGGAGCTGGCCCGCATGCTTGCGGCAGGCGAGGTCAACGCGCTGTCCGCCGTCCCGACCCTTCTGCGCCTGCTTTTGGCCGACCCCGGCCTGATCGGCGCGGCGGGCAAGACCCTGCGCTGGATGGAGATCGGCTCGCAGCACATGACCGCGGACGAAAAGCGCGGCATCCGCAAGATGTTCCCCAACGCCCTGATCGTGCAGCACTATGGCCTGACCGAAGCCTCGCGCAGCACCTTCCTGCAAATCTCTGACGTGCCCGACCATCTGCTGGAATCGGTCGGCCAACCCGTCGGCGAAGGCGAGGTTGCGCTGGCGCCCGACGGCCGCATCCGCATCCGCGGCCCCCATGTCGCCAGGTCGCGCATCGACGCAGACGGGTTGCACCCCCTGACCGATGCCGACGGCTGGCTGCAGACGAATGACCTTGGTCATCTGCGGGACGGCTACCTCTTCTTCGATGGCCGCGCCGATGACCTGATCAACTGCGGCGGCCAGAAGGTCGTGCCCGACCAGCTGGAGGAAAAGATCCGCGCCCGCCTGAAGGATACGGCGCAGATTGCCGTTGCCAAGGTTCCCGATGCCCAGCGCGGCGAAGGCATTCTGGTCGCGATTGTCGGTCAGGCGATCCCGACCGACAAGCTGAAGGCCGCCGCGACGGCAGCCCTGCAGGACATGGGCATTGCCGCCGGCAGCGCGCTGCATGTCATGACCGTCGACGCCCTGCCGGTCACTGGCACCGGCAAGGTCCAGCGCCGCAAGCTGGCCGAGATCTTCGGTGACCGGAAAGCGACGGCACCCGCCCCCGCCACCGTCGGCCCGGACGAAATCACCGACGTCATCTCGCTCTTCCAGTTCGAGTTTCCGGGCCAACAGGTCCGGCCCGAGGATTCGTTCGAATCTCTGGGTGGCGATTCCCTTCACTACATCCAGTTTTCCCTGTCCTTCGAGCGGCACTTGGGTGCGCTGCCCGACGAATGGGAGAAACTGAGCACAACCGATTTGCAGCGTCATGTGCAGCAAAGCGACAAGTCCACCTGGCGCAAGCTGGAGACTGTGACTCTGACACGGGCCTTCTTCATGATCTGCATCATCGGGCTGCATGCCGATGCCTTCGTCTACAGCCAGAACTGGGGGGCGGCCTATTTCCTGCTGATCCTCGCGGGGTATTCCGTGGCCCGCTTCCAGCTGCCAGAAATCATCCGGTCCGGCAGCGTGAAAACCCTTTTCGGAACGATCTTCGCCGTTGCGATCCCTACAGTCCTCCTCGATGCCGTGCTGGAACTGGGGATCGGGGAATTTGAATGGCCGTCCCTGATTCTGGTGTCGAACTACCAGCCTGCGGGAAGCATCGTCGGCTACACCTTCTACTTCGCCGAAATCTACATCCAGTTGATGCTGATCTGCATGCTACTGTTCTCGGTGCCGAAGATCCGCGCGGCCTTCCACAACCATCCGCTGGCATGTGCATTCGCGCTTTTTGTCTTCGCTGTCGGCATCGACATCATCGTCGAAGCGAACTGGGACGGCGACTACAACTATCATCGCACGCCCTGGCATTACGGCTGGTGCTTTGCGCTTGGCATGGTCATCGCAGCCGCCAAGGACATGCCGGCGCGGATCTTTGCTTCCGTTTTGTGTGCGGTCTGGATCACGTACTACTTCCAGCCGTCGTCAGCCGCATACTATGTCGTCGGGGGCTGCACTCTGATCATCTTCGTGCGATCCCTCATCGTTCCCGCCAAGCTGAAAACCGTGGTGGCCGAGATCGCGGGGGCGTCGATGTTCATCTATCTGACGCACTACCCAATGATTTCGGTGGTGAACAAGGTGTTCGGCCACACGGTGCCCTGGCTGACGTTCTTCGCGTCAATCGCAGCCGGTATCATTTCCGCCCGTGTCTACATCTGGCTGGAGCGCAAGCTTCTGCAGTTCCTGCGCCGTCGGGCTCAGGACCAGTCTGGCGCTGTGGTCCACAATTAAGGTGCAGACCGCTGCACCCGACGGTGCAGCGGTCCGGCGTCGAAGGCGATCCCTTGCCTATGGGCGGCAGTGGCAAGACGCCCGGATCACGACACCTCTTTGCGCCAGGGATGCTGCTCCTTGAAGCCCAGCATGTCCTTGATCTTTCGGTTGGACAAAAGGCTTTCCCGCTCGCCCACCGGCCGCGACAGGGGCACATTGGGGAAATACTTTGCCAGCAGTTCCGAGTTCGGCTGCGGCACCGAGTTCTCGTCATTGACCGCGTTGAACACCTGGAACCCCAACCCGTCGGTCTTCAGGCACAGATCCACGATCTGCCCCAGGTCCCGCGCGTCGATGTAGCTGAAGGTGATCCGCCGCCGCAGCCCCGGGTCCGCCGCTGCCGCCGGGAACACCGTCGCATATTCATGCGGCTCGATCACGTTCCCGATCCGCAGCGCATAGACATCCGCTCCGAACCGCCGCTGGAAACTGCGCGCCGTGACCTCGTTCACCTTCTTCGACATGCCGTAGCTGTCCATCGGGTCGATGTCGTAGTCTTCCTCCAGCGGCAGCACCTTCGGGTCCACCACGCCATCGCTGAAACACACCCCGTAGGTCGTCTCCGAGGACGCCACGATCACCTTCCGCACCCCCATCTTCAGCGCCGCCTCGATGACATTGTAGGTCCCGACCGTGTTCACACGGTACGTCTCGGTATCCGGCACCATCCCGTATCTCGGCACCGCCGCGAAATGCACCACCGCGTCGAAGAGCTTGGCCGGACCCTCATCCATCTCGTCCGCCGCATGGGTGCGCATCGCGCTGTACACCTGCCCCGCATCGCAGATGTCGCCCAGCAGGTCCGCCACCCCCGGCAGCCCCAGCGGCACCCGGTCAAAGTTCAGCACCTTGTGCCCCTGCGCCACCAGATAGGGCACCACATGCTTGCCCGCCTTGCCCGACCCGCCTGTGAACAACACCCGCATCGCCATCTCCTCCATTGCTTGACGCCTAACCTAGGCCGCCCCCGCCCGTCCTTCCACCCCCCACATCTTGCGCCCCAAGCCCCATCGGTGGTCTAATGCCTGCGTTCCTCAGAAGGTGACCCCATGTCCAACGACCTCCTCTCCGGCGCTTCGACCTATGACGCCTCCTCGATCGAGGTCCTCGAAGGCCTGGAGCCGGTCCGCAAGCGCCCCGGCATGTACATCGGCGGCACCGACGAGCGCGCGCTGCACCACATGGTCGCAGAAATCCTCGACAACGCGATGGACGAGGCCGTCGCGGGCCACGCCAACCGGATCGAGCTTGAGCTTCACGCCGACAACTCCGTCACCGTCCGCGACAACGGGCGCGGCATCCCCGTCGACCCCCACCCCAAGTTCCCCGGCAAATCCGCGCTGGAGGTGATCCTCTGCACCCTCCACGCCGGGGGCAAGTTCAACGCGAACTCCTACTCCACCTCCGGCGGCCTCAACGGCGTCGGCTCCTCG
>NZ_JAXMMF010000004.1:0-4789 GCF_034366665.1 Tabrizicola sp.
CCCCGGCCAGCAGCGGCATCCCGGCCAGCGACAGGCCAAGCACCGCCAGCACCGCCATCAGCCCCCAGCGCCAGGCCCGCCCGCAGAGCGGCGCGAGGCCGACGCCCAGGAACAGCGCCCCCTTGGCCAGCCCGTGATGCAATGCGAACAGCGCCACCGCCGGCAGCACCGTGGCGGGCGCGCTGCCCGCAGCCAGCGCAACGCCCAGCACCCCCATGACCAGACCCATCTGGCTGACGGTGGAATAGGCCAGCACCGACTTGGCCCCGGCCTGCCCGACCGCCAGCAGCGCCGCGAGGAACAGGCCGGAAAAGCCCAGGATCGTCAGCACATTGCCCGCGACCGCCGCAGGCGTGCCCAGCGGCAGGAAGGCCACCATGCCGAAGATCCCGGCCTTGACGATGGCCCCCGACAGCACCGCCGAGGCCGGCACCGGGGCTGCCGGATGCGCCACCGGCAGCCAGACATGCAGCGGCATCAGCCCGGCCTTGATCCCGAAACCGACGATGAGAAGGGGCAGCGCCGCCGGATGCGCCGAGGGCAGGGCTAACCCTGCGCGCACCGCCTCGATGCCGATGGCGCCGCCCGCCCCGAACGAGGCCAGCATCAGCCCGACCAGGATCGCCACTTCTCCCGTGACCGCCAGCACCAGATAGACCGTCCCCGCCCGCATCGAGGCGGGCTGGCGGTCGTGGATCACCAGAGGATAGGCCAGAAGCGAGACCAGCGCGAAGAAGACATAGAAGCTGACGATGTCGGCGGCGATGAAGACGCCCAGATTGCCCGCCAGCACCAGGTTCCAGAACAGCGCAAAGGCGGCGGGCCGCCCGTCGCGGCGCAGGTAGACGGCGGCATAGACCCCGGCCCAGAACCACAGCACCGCCGCGCCGCCAAGGAAGATCGCGCCGGTCGCAGTCAGGTCCAGCCCGCCGTCCAGCAGCACCCCCGGCAGCGCGACGGGCGTGTCGCGCGGCGCGAAAAGAGCGGCGGCCAGTGCCGGCAGGGGGCCAAGCGGCAGAAGCATCAGCATGCGCGGACCCCAGCCCGGCAGCAGCGCCAGCCCGGCCAGCAGCATCGGCCACAGGACCGCCAGCGGCAGAAGGAGTGTCAGGTCGGCAGTCATCGCAGGTAGCCCCCCTCGGCGATCAGGGTGGCCCAGCCCAGCGGGCTGAACGGCAACGAGGCGAAGATGCCTGCCCCCAGCGACACCAGGGCCGTCAACGCGGCGGGCAGGATCAGCATCCGGTCGCGGGTGGTGGCCAGCTCGCGGATGGCGGGCCGGTCGGCCGGCGGTGGCAAGAGCCAGGCGCGGTAGAGGAGCGGCAGGAAATAGGCGGCGTTCAACAGCGATGACCCCGCCAGCACCGCGACTACCCAGGCCGCATCCGATTGCAGCGCCCCGATCCCCAGATACCATTTCGAGATGAAGCCCGCGACCGGCGGCATCCCGATCATCCCCAGCGCCCCCACCGAGAACGCCGCCATCGTCACCGGCATCTGCCGCCCGGCACCGTCGAGATCGGCAATCGCCTTGATCCCCATCCGGTTCGCCAGCGCGCCCGCGCACATGAACAGCGTGATCTTCATGATGCCCTGATGCACCAGATGCACCAGCCCGCCGATCACCGCGAAGGGCCCGATCAGACTGGCGCCCAGCACGATGTAGCTGACCTGGCTGACGGTAGAATAGGCCAGCCGCTTCTTCAGGTCGCTCTGCATCAGCGCCCGCACCGAGCCGTAAAGGATCGTCACCGAAGCCAGCGCTGCCAGCGGCACGCCCAGCCCCAGTTCGGCCACGGTGCCGATACCGTAGACATCATAGATCATCCGCACGATGCCGAAGGCCCCGGCCTTGACCACTGCGACGGCGTGCAAAAGCGCGCTGACCGGGGCGGGGGCGGCCATCGCCTCGGGCAGCCAGCCGTGGAAGGGGAAGATCGCCGCCTTCACCCCCAGCCCGCCGATGCACAGGATGAAGATCAGCGTCAGGGTCAGCGCGGGAACGCCGGCAAGGTCCGGCGGGGTGGCGAACTCGATTGGGCCGACCAGCGATTGCAGCCAGAGGATCCCGGCCAGGAAAGCGACGCTGCCGGCCAGCGTGTAGGTCAGGTAGATCCGCCCGGCGCGCAGCGATTTTTCGTCGCCCTTGTGCGCGACCAGCGGCCAGGTCGCCAGCGTCAGGAGTTCGTAGAACAGGAAGAAGGTGATCGCGGTGCCCGACATCGCCACGCCGGTCGCCGCCAGCACGCAGAGGTTGAAAAAGCCGAAGAAGCGCGGCAGGTTCGGACCCCGGTCGAAATAGGCGATGGCGTAGATCGTGGTCAAAAGCCACAGGAACACCGATAGCGTCACGAACAAAAGCGCCAGCGGGTCCAGCCGCAGCACGAAATCATGGCCGGGCAGGAACTCGTAGCGCCATTCGAACACGAGGCCCGCCTCGGCCTGCATAAGCAGATAGGTCACCACCACAAGCTTGACGCAAGCCACGCCAAGGTTCGCGGCATTGCGCCAGGCCGAAAGCCGTTCCGGCAGGGCAAAGCTGACCACGGCGGCGGCCAGCGGCAAGAGGATCAGAGCCAAGGGCGCGAAGGTCATCATGGCGCGGGTTCCGGCAGGATGAGCGCAGGCCCGGCCCAGGGCGCGGCGATCGCCGACAGCTCGACCAGTGCTGTGCCGCCAAAGCCCATCACGATGGCCAGCCCCGCGAGCGCCAGCGGCGCGGCCGTGCGCAAGCCGCCGGTGACCGGCGTGCGCGGGGTTGTCGCGGGGGCAAAGCAGGCCGCGAGCGCGCCGAAAAGATAGACCGCCGCCAGGAGGCCGCCCAGGATCAGCACTCCGGCGTACAGGTAGGCGCCCTGCTCGATCGCGGCGGTCAGGAGGAGGAACTTGGCCGTGAACCCGCCCGAGGGCGGCAGCCCCATCAGCGACACCGCCGCCAGTCCGAAGGCGGTCACCGTCAGCGGCATCGCCTGCGCCAGCCCGCCCAGATCGGCGATCCGCTCGCCGGCGGCGGCCTTCAGCATCAGTCCGGCGGCAAGGAACATCGCGGCCTTGGCCAGCATGTGCGCCACCGCCTGCAAGGTCATCCCGGCCCAGGCGTCGCCGGGGTCGATGGCCCCCGCGACCAGCGGGAAGGCCAGGAACAGATAGCCGACCTGCGCCACCGTCGAATAGGCCACCAGCGCCTTCAGCCGGTCCTGCCGCATTGCCTGGACCGAGCCGTAAAGCACCGCTGCAGCCCCAAGCCCGCCCAGCACCTGCAGCGCGGCGGGGCCGGTGATGGCGGGGAAAGCCTCGAACCACAGCCGCACCAGGATGACGAAACCGAGCTTGACCGCGATCGCCGACAAAAGCGCGCTGGCCGGGGCCGGGGCGGCGGCATGGGCGGGCGGCAGCCAGCCATGCATCGGGAACAGCGCCGCCTTGATCAAAAGCCCCGCCGTCATCAGCCCCAGCGCCATGAGCGTCGCGAGGTCAGGCTCGGCCAACTGCGCCAGCAGGGTCACATCCACCGTGTCGTAGCGCGCCACGATCAGCGCCACGCCCAGCAGATAGGCCAGCGAGCCGAGGAGCGCGATCATGAAATAGCGCAGTGCCGCCGCCAGCGAGCCCATCGCCGCCAGTGCCACCGCGGCCAGGCTGACCATCTCGAGCGTGACGTAAAGGTTGAAGAGATCGGTGGTCAGGAACCCCGCATTCGCCCCGGCCCAGAGCAGGTAGACCAGCGGCCAGAAGGTCTCGGCCTGGGCGGCGTGGCCGGGCTTTTCCGGCGGCTCGACCAGCGCATGCAGCCCGACCGCGCCGATCACCAGCGCGGTGGCCAGGATCATCAGCCGCGCCACCCCGTCGGCACGCAGCAGGATGCCCAGCGGCAGCTCCCACTGGCCGACCAGATAGGCGGCATCGGGCGGCAAAAGCGCCAGCCACAGCGCCAGCCCCGCCATCAGGGGTGCGGCCAGCAGGATCAGCCCGCGCGCCGCCCGGCCCAGCAGCAGCGCCGCCGCCATGCAGCAAAGCGGCACCGCCACCAGCAGGTCAAGCGGGCTCATGAAGCGCCCCTTGCGTTGTCGTCGGCGGCAGGTTTCGCCGCCGCCCGCGTCTCGGCCTGCCGCACGATCATCGCCGCGCCGAAGGCGGTCAGCGCGACCGCGACGACGATGCCGGTTATGACCAGCGCCTGCGGAAAGGGATCGGTCGCGTCGGGGCCGCGGCCAAGACTGCCCAGGATCAGGAAGATTCCGGCCCCGACCACGTTGACTGCCAGCAGCTGGCGCAAGGGGTGGCGCTGGGTGATGAAGGCGTAAAGCCCCAGACCCACCAGCACCGCGCCGGTCAGGGCATAAAGATGCCCGGCGGACAGGATGTCGGACAGCGGCAAGTCCATCTCAGCCCTTCCCTTCCGGGTTTGGGTGCGACGCGTCGGGGACCGGCGGGCCGGCCACCAGCAGGGCCAGCGTCACCCCGATCGACAGGAAAAGGGTGTATTCGATTATCACGATCAGCGCCTTGGCCATCCCCTCGGGATAGACCAGCAGGCCGCCCGCCGCGATCCCGGCCAGTCCGATCGCCAGGAACACCGCCGGCCCCAGCACCAGTGCCGCGCGCAGCAGCGGCCGGTCGCTGGACGGCAGGCCGATGGTGCCGCCCATCGCCGCCACCAGAAGGCCGCCCGCCAGGACCGTCCCGGCCTGGAAGGCGCCGCCCGGCAGGTCCGATCCGGCCCAGACCAGATAGGCCGCCAACACCAGCGCCACCGGCAGAAGCAGCTGGCCGAAGGTGCCCGCAACCC
>NZ_JAXMMF010000005.1:0-26020 GCF_034366665.1 Tabrizicola sp.
GTCAGCCGCTCCGACCTGCTGTCGTCGCGCCGGACCGCCAACGTGGTCAGACCGCGCCAGGTGGCGATGTATCTGTCCAAGACCCTGACACTGCGCTCGCTGCCGGAGATCGGCCGCAGGTTCGGCGGCCGGGACCACACCACGGTTCTGCACGCGGTGCGCAAGATCGAGGCACTGGTCAACAAGGACAACACGCTGGCCGAAGAGGTCGAACTGCTGAAGCGGCTGCTGCAGGACTAGAAGCAGTAAGAAACTCAGGAAATCGTTGTGAAAATGCGCCGGGTGCGGGGTGGAAGCCTTGCACTCGACGCGCATCCGCGCCACCCTGCGAACCCCTCGGCGGGTATTCGGAACCCGCCAACAAGTCGCCGCGGCATCTCGATCCGAGGCTGCGGCTCATCAATTGATCGAGCGGGTTTGGGTAATGAAGGTCACCGTCGAGCGCGCGCAACTCCTCAAGTCGCTGGGCCATGTCCATCGCGTCGTCGAACGACGCAACACCATCCCCATCCTCGGCAACGTCCTGCTGCGGCCCGAAAATGCACGCCTCAGCCTGAAGGCCACTGACCTCGACCTCGAAATCACCGAGACGCTGGCCGCCGAAGTCGGGACCGCCGGCTCCACCACCGTACCGGCGCATATGCTGTACGACATCGTGCGCAAGCTGCCCGAGGGCTCGCAGATCGTGCTCGAGGCGACCGGCGATCGCGCCGTCCTCGCCATTCGCGCTGGCCGCTCGCGCTTCACCCTGCAGACGCTGCCGGAAAGCGACTTCCCGGACCTCGCCGCAGGCGACATGACCCATTCGTTCACGCTCGGCGCCGCCGACGTGAAGCGGCTGATCGATCGCACCCAGTTCGCGATATCGACCGAGGAAACGCGCTACTATCTGAACGGCGTCTACATGCATGTCAGCTAGGGCGAATCCGGCAAGGTCCTGCGCTGCGTCGCGACCGATGGCCACCGCCTGGCCCGGATCGACGCGCCCTTGCCCGAAGGGGCTGACGGAATGCCCGGAGTAATCGTGCCCCGCAAGACGGTGGGCGAGCTGCGCAAGCTGCTGGACGATGACGAAGCAACGATCGCCGTCTCGGTTTCCGAAACGAAAGTTCGCTTTGCCACGCCGGTGATCACCCTGACCTCCAAGGTCATCGACGGCACCTTCCCGGACTACACCCGCGTCATTCCCACGGGGAACACCCGCAAGCTGGAAGTCGACGCGTCTGAATTCGCCAAGGCCGTGGACCGCGTGGCGACCGTTTCCTCGGAACGGTCCCGCGCCGTGAAGCTGTCGCTGGAGGAAGACCGGCTTATCCTGTCGGTGAACTCTCCTGATTCGGGCGCCGCCGAGGAAGAACTGGCCGTGGCCTATGGTGACGAGCGGCTGGAGATCGGCTTCAACGCCAAGTACCTGCTGGAAATCGCCAGCCAGGTCGACCGCGAGAATGCCGTCTTCCTGTTCAATTCCGCTGCCGACCCCACGCTGATGCGTGAAGGCAATGACCTTTCGGCCGTCTATGTCGTCATGCCGATGCGGGTCTGACCGACCTTAAGCGACGGAACTGAAAGGGAAGTCCGGTGGGCGGTCTGGCGATCGAAACCCTTGCGCTCACGCATTTCCGCAGCCACCGGGTGACGCGGCTGGCATTTGACGGTCGCCCCGTCGCCATCGTCGGACCCAACGGCGCGGGCAAGACCAATATCCTGGAGGCTGTCTCGCTTCTTTCGCCGGGCAGGGGGCTAAGACGCGCTGCCGCCGAAGACCTCGCTCGCAAGCCCGAGGCTTTGGGCTGGAAGATCGCCGCCACCGTCCAGGGCCTCACTGCCGCGCATGACCTGGAGACCTGGGCGGAGCCTGGCGAGGCGCGGCAGGTCCGAATTGACGGAAAGGCCGCGACGCAAGCCAGCCTGGGGCGTATCCTGCGCGTGCTCTGGCTGGTCCCGGCGATGGACCGCCTCTGGATCGAGGCCGCCGAGGGCCGCCGCCGCTTCCTGGATCGCATGACGCTGTCCTTCTTCCCGGAGCATGCCGAACACTCGCTCATATACGAAAAGGCGATGCGCGATCGGAACCGGCTGATCAAGGATCAGGTGACCGACGCGCACTGGTATTCCGCCCTCGAATCCCAGATGTCCGAGGCCGGAGAGGCCATCACCCGCCATCGCCGTGCAACCATTGCCCGCATCGCCGCCGCGGCCGATCCGGCCAGCGCCTTTCCCTCTGCCGAATTGACGCTGACCGGGCCAGAAGGTGCGGACGAGCCCGCCGACCTTGCCCTGGCGCTGGCCGAAGGCCGCCGCCGTGACATTGCCGCCGGGCGCACCCTTGTCGGGCCGCACCGTGCTGACCTGCAGGCCCGCTATGCGGCGAAGGACGTCCCCGCCGACCAGTGTTCGACCGGCGAGCAGAAGGCGCTTCTCATCAGCCTGATCCTCGCCAATGCCCGCGCGCTGGCGCAGGACCTTGGCCGTGCGCCGATCCTGCTGCTGGACGAGGTCGCCGCCCACTTGGACGAACACCGCCGCGCCGCGCTTTACGACGAGATCTGTGCGCTACAGGCCCAGGCCCTGATGACCGGCACCGAGCCTGAGCTTTTCACCGCCCTCGGGCCCCGCGGGCGGACCCTTCGCATCCTGGATCAGGACGGCATTTCGCAGGTGGAGCCATGACAGTCGAGACCATTCCTGAACATTTGCTCACAAACGGGGATGAGGCCGCGATTGCCGCCCTCCTGGCGCGTTGCTTTTCCACTGATTTCGGCGGCCGCAGCTTCTTTCAGACCCGTCACAGCTGGCGTCACGTGGTCCGGCAGGACGGCATCACGGCCCATCTCGCCGTGCAACTGCGCGCGGTCCGGTTGGGCGAAGACCTGATCTCCATCGCTGGGATCGCCGATGTCGCCACTGACCCCGACCACCGGGGCCAGGGCCATGCCGCAACGCTTCTGCAGGCCGCAATCGCCGCCGCGCGGCAGTCCCCTGCGCAGCATGTCCTCCTCTTTGGTACCGCGAAGCTTTACCCCGCCGCAGGCTTCCGACCCGTCCGGAACCCGCTCACCTACCTTGACCTCACCGGGGCGCGCAGCGGCGATCTGCACCGGGACCGGCCCGAGGACCACCTGCAAGTCCTTGATATCGGGACAGAATGTTGGGACGACACCAAGCCCCTCGACCTTCTTGGCGGCTTATTCTAAAGCGCAGTCATGACCGTCACGCTTTGGGAACTTTGGCTCTACGCGCTTGGCATGGCTGCCCTCTGGGCCGTGCCCGGCCCGGTTTGGGTTGCGTTGACTGCCCGGGCGCTGGCCTTCGGGATGCGCGGGGCCTGGCCCCTGGCCATCGGCGTGGCCCTGGGTGACCTGATCTGGCCCCTGGCCGCGATTTTCGGGCTCAGCTGGGTCCTGTCGATGTACGGAGGCTTCCTGGCCGCCTTGCGCTGGATCGCTGCGGCCGTCTTCCTGATCATGGGCATCCTGCTGATCCGCAAGCCCGCCGCCGCCATCGACGCTGACAGCCGACTGACCCGACCGGGGGCCTGGGCCGGGTTCGCCGTCGGAGTCGCCGCCGTGATCGGCAACCCCAAGGCGATCCTGTTCTACATGGGCGTGCTGCCGGGTTTCTTCGACCTGTCCCGCGTCACGGCACCGGACATCGCGGCGATCCTGCTGATCTCGGCCTTGATCCCCATGCTGGGGAACCTTGCACTTGCGTGGTTCCTGGACCGGGCGCGCAGGCTTCTGTCCAGCCCGCAGGCGATGCGTCGGCTGAACATCGGGTCCGGCATTCTGCTGATCGGCGTCGGGCTGGTCATCCCCTTCACCTGACCACCAAATCTTGTGGCCAAGGGGTGACAATCCCGCCCCGAAACGCTATAAATCGCGCGTAACGATCAGGGTTCCCCACGCATGGCTGACCAGCCCAAGAACAACGCCACCTATGGCGCCGATTCGATCAAGGTTCTCAAAGGGTTGGAGGCGGTTCGCAAACGCCCCGGCATGTATATCGGCGACACCGACGACGGGTCGGGCCTGCACCACATGGTGTATGAGGTCGTGGACAATGGCATCGACGAAGCGCTGGCCGGGCACGCGACCGAAGTGGCGGTGATCATCCACGCCGACGACAGCGTTTCGGTGCGCGACAACGGCCGCGGCATCCCGGTCGACATCCACCAGGAGGAAGGCGTTTCGGCGGCCGAGGTCATCATGACCCAGCTGCACGCCGGCGGGAAATTCAACAACACGGACGAAGGCGGCAACGCCTACAAGGTCTCGGGCGGTCTGCACGGCGTGGGCGTCTCGGTCGTCAATGCGCTGTCGGAATGGCTTGAACTGACGGTCTGGCGCAACGACATGGAATACCGCGCCCGGTTCGAGGATGGCGATTGTGTTGTCCACGTGCACGAGGTGGGCCCTGCCCCCGGCAAGAAGGGCACGATGGTCCGCTTTTTGGCCAGCGCCAAGAGCAACCGGCCCGAAGGCACGTTCTCGAACCTGGAATACAGCTTCAAGACGCTGGAACACCGCCTGCGCGAGCTGGCCTTCCTGAACTCTGGCGTGCGGATCGTCCTGGAAGACGAACGCCACGCCGAACCGCAGAAGATCGAGCTCTTCTATGAAGGCGGCGTGCGGGAATTCGTCAAGTACATCGACCGGTCCAAGTCATCGGTGATGGCCGAACCGATCTACATGGTTGGCGAAAAGAACGGCATCGGCGTCGAAGTTGCGATGTGGTGGAACGACAGCTACCACGAAAACGTACTACCGTTCACAAACAACATCCCGCAGCGCGATGGCGGCACCCACCTGGCTGGTTTCCGGGGCGCCTTGACCCGCACGATCACCGGATATGCGCAATCCTCGGGCATCGCCAAGCGCGAGAAGATCGACTTCACCGGCGACGACGCGCGCGAGGGCCTGACCTGCGTGCTGTCGGTCAAGGTGCCAGACCCGAAATTCTCCAGCCAGACCAAGGACAAGCTCGTCAGCTCCGAGGTGCGGCCTGCGGTCGAGAACCTGGTGAACGAAAAGCTGTCCGAATGGTTCGAGGAAAATCCAGGTCCTGCAAGGATCATCGTTGGCAAGATCATCGAGGCGGCGCTCGCCCGTGAGGCCGCCCGGAAGGCCCGCGAACTGACCCGGCGCAAGACCGCGCTGGACGTCGCCTCGCTGCCCGGCAAGCTGGCAGACTGCCAGGAGCGCGATCCCGCCAAGTCCGAACTGTTCCTGGTCGAGGGTGACAGCGCCGGTGGTTCCGCCAAGCAGGGACGCAGCCGGTCAAACCAGGCCGTCCTTCCGTTGCGCGGCAAGATCCTGAACGTGGAACGCGCCCGCTTTGACCGCATGCTGGGCAGCCAGGAAATCGGGACCCTGATCACCGCGCTTGGCACCGGCATCGGCCGGGATGAGTTCGACATCAAGAAGCTGCGCTACCACAAGGTCGTCATCATGACCGACGCCGACGTTGACGGCGCACATATCCGGACGCTTCTGCTGACCTTCTTCTTCCGCCAGATGCCCCAGCTGATCGAGGGGGGTTACCTCTACATCGCCCAGCCGCCGCTGTACAAAGTCGCCCGCGGCAAGTCCGAGGTCTATCTCAAGGACCAGGCCGCGCTTGAGGATTACCTGATCGACATGGGCACGGAGGGGGCCGTCCTGCGCCTGACCGACGGCCAGGAAATTGCCGGGAACGACCTTGCCCGCGTGGTCGAGGCCGCGCGCCAGTTCCGCCGGGTTCTGGATGCCTTCCCGACCCATTACCCCCGCCCGATCCTGGAACAGGCAGCTCTTGCCGGGGCCTTCGATCCGGGCAAGGCCGACGCCGACCTTCAGGCCGTCGCCGACACGGTCGCCCGCCGCCTGAACATGATCGCGCAAGAGTTCGAGCGTGGCTGGTCCGGCCGCATCACTCAGGACCACGGCATCCGTCTGTCCCGCATCCTGCGCGGCGTCGAAGAGCTGCGGACGCTGGACGGCGCTGTCCTCCGGTCGGGCGAGGCGCGGCGCCTGTCCCAGGTGGCCGGTCAGACCCGTGACCTCTACCGCGACCCCGCCCGCCTTGTCCGCAAGGACCGCGAGCAGGCGATTCACGGTCCCATTGACCTTCTGAAATCCATCCTGGCCGAGGGTGAAAAGGGCCTGACCCTGCAGCGCTACAAGGGTCTGGGCGAGATGAACCCCAGCCAGCTGTGGGAAACCACCCTCGACCCCGAAGCCCGTACCCTCTTGCAGGTCAAGGTCGACGATCTGGCCGACGCCGACGACATCTTCTCCAAGCTGATGGGCGACGTCGTCGAACCCCGGCGCGAGTTCATCCAGCAGAACGCCCTGTCGGTGGAACACCTGGACTTCTAAAGCCACCCCAGCGGGTGTGCAGAAAATCCGTGGCAGGCCGACCCGTCGGGAAAGTCGATCGACCAGTTCTCGGGCGTGGTCGACAGGCCTTCCTGCACCCAGCGGCCCCAGCGGGCGGAAATGATGGCGTGGATGTCTGGGCGACGTCCAAGGCTTTGAAGCGCAAGGAAAAGATAGTGGTGCATGAAGGGGCTGGCCAGCGCGGGCTGACCGACCAGCGGCTCATCCCGCAGGTCCAGTGAGCGGGCGACGACGCGCGTCGCAAGGGCCACCGCCGCATCACCTTGGACCATCCCGGTCAAGACAAGCAACGCCAGCCCAAGCTGGCTTGCAGGTTCGCCATCCGGGCTTTCCCGCCAGCCGTCCGGCGCCTTGTGCCCTTGCAACGCACAGGCCAACTCGCGGGCCGCGGCAGTCCAATCCGCCGTCCGCCCCACCCGCTCTGCCATTCCCGCCGCCAGCTGCAGCGCATGCAGATAGCGGAGGTTCAGCGTCAGGTTCGGCTCTGCCCGGCTCATCGGTGACCAGTCCAGGAACAACCGTCGCCCCGGAGGATTGCGCAGCAACCCGTCCGGCCCGCGCGCCAAAGCCATCCGCTCCAGCATCCGGGTCAATGTCCCCCAATGCCGCTGCCAGACGGCCTCCGGCTCGGCCACGCCGGGATGCGTCGCGCATCCTGCCAGCAGTTCCACCCAAGAGAAATTGTAATCCGTCACTGCATAGGCCGGGACTTCGCCGGGCAGCACAGATGGCAACAACCCCTCCGCATCGGCCCCCTCCGCCGCCATGTCGATGGCAAACACCAGCGGACGCGGATCGTCCGAGATCGCCCGCAGCGCCCAATCCTGCGCCACTGCGTCGCCCAGCCAAAGACTGCTTTCCCGCCAGACCCCGTCGACAAACCCGTCCTGCAGGCAGTTCAGGACCGTCCGGCGGCACATCCTGGCCACGCCTTGCAGTCTTGGGTCCAGCCGGGGCAGGGGCCGTTCCACCACCGGTGTTACTGGCAAGCGCACATGGAATTTCGGCTCGGCCGCAACCCCGCCCCCTTCCAGCGCAAAGACCAGATAGCGCGCGCCGCGGGGTGTGAAGCCCTCCACAACCTGCCGCCCGGGGCGCAGCGTGAAGCGGTCCGTCGTGCGCATCCGGCAATAGGTGTCGGGGTCCGGCAGCAGCAGGTCACCCTGCCGCAGCTTCTCGGCGTAAGAGATCAGCAGCCGCTCTCCGCCCGCCGCTGTCAGTTCGACACCACCCAGACAAGAGCGGCTTTCGCCAAGGTCGAAGATCCAGATGCCCTGCGTCCCGGACGTCAGCAAAGCGGGCGCGGCGGCCGATTGGCAGACTGAAAAGGCTTTTCGCAAATCTAGATGCGGGTCGGCAGAGGCAGCAACCGCCGGGCCAACCCGCACCTGCCAAGGCGCGTCCAGCGTCTGCACCTCTTCGACCGGAAGCGCGGTCGCACGGGGCCGCAGGCCCTGCCAGATCGGGCCCGTTGCGCCCTGCACCACCCGTGCCGGGTCCCAACCCAGGGTCTCCGTTTCCAGCCAGCTCTCGGCCAGACAAAGGTTCTGATCCTCGACACCTGTGCCGTAGATAGAGACCCGCTCGACCCGATCCGACCACGACCAGTCCCGCCGCGCCTTCCAATGCGGACCCGTGGTCAGGGCCACCTCACCATCCGTCTCCAACCAACCCATCAGCCCGCAAGCGCCGCGATGGACGTAGGCGAAGTGCGAATGGCCGGGCGAATAGACTTGCACCGCAATCCGGTTCATTCCCGGACGCAGATTCATGATCAAACGTTCATCTACGGCCATCGACGCGGGCCAGGACCGCTCGGGTCCGCGCCCGATGAAGACCCCGTTGACCCACAACCGGTAGCGGCTGTCCGCCGTGAGCCGCAGTATGGCCTTCGACGGGACCGTTTCCAGCACAATATCCGCACGAAAGTTCACATAGGCATCGCGCAGGTCAAACGGATGTGCCGGTCCGACCCAGACTGCCCCGTCAGGCGCTTTCAATGACCCGTTGGCATCGGCCACTACTGCAGCGTCCCGTACTGCGCGGCCAGCTTGTTCACCAACCGATACGCCCGGACCAGCCGCAGCGGAGGAATGTCCGGCTGGATGAAGTGCCCGCCGTTGAAGATGAACCCCCCGCCCGGCGCGTAGATACCAAAGCGTTCGGTGATATACTCGTCCAACTCCTCACCGTCGTACTTCAGCAGGCCGTCGATCACGTCCAAGGACCCGTAGATGGTGATCTTGTCCCCCCACTTTTCCTTGACCTCGCGCGGGTTGATCCCAGCGCTTTCCTGCACCGGATGCCACGAGGTGTAGCCCATCTCGATGATGTCATCGACGACCTGCAGGATGTAGCCGTCCGAATGCAGGTTGACCGGCATCCCCCTGGATCTTGCGTGCTGCACCACCCGCATCGCATAGGGCTTGATCAGCGCCCGCCAGGACTTCGGCGAAAACAGCATCGTCCCGTTCGACCCCCAGTCGTCGGAAAGGGTCATCATGTCCACCCCGGCTTCGATCATCTGGTCGACCTGGATGCACATCCAGTCGGCATAGCGGTCGAAGAAATTCGCCATCAGCTGCGGGTTGCCGCCCAGGTTCATCCAGCAATTCTCGATCCCGAGAAAGCTCGACGTCCCCTCCACCATCCCCCAGCAATGCGCCAGCACGCAGCGCTTGCCCTTGTGGTCGCGGATCGCGGTGGCGATGTTGGTGCCACCGAAATCGTAGTTCCAGTCGGTGAAGTTCAGCCACTTCGGATGCTTCGGGTCCTCCAGCTGCACATCGGCCAACTCATGAATGTCGAACTTCCGGCCGTGCTGGTTCGGGAAGGGCATCAGGCCCACGAAGACGTCGATCCCGAACTCCTCGATGAACTTCTCGCGCGGGCCGTAGTCGGCCTCCAGCCGCTCCAGGAACTGCTTCTGGTACAGCCAGCAGTCGATGGGCGTGCGGTCCACCGGCTTGTGGTTCAACGTCGCCATCACGCGTTCATAACCGTTCATTCGCATTCCTCCAAAAGCAGCATCCGCCGCCAATCCTCCAGCCCCACCCCCGCGACGAATTCGGAGTGGAACCCCTCCCAATGCACCTGCTCCCACTGCGGAACGATGCCCCGGATCTCGGCCGGGCATTTGCGGATCAGCTCGGCATATGCCGACTCCAGCAATCGGTAGCCCGAAGTTGCCGAAACCTTGTAACGCGGATGCGGCGCGATCAGGCCGTCCTCGACCATCGCCTGATCCAGCACGTCCGACATCTGGTGCAGAAGCTCCAGCTTCCGCTCCCAACTGGTGCTAAGCTTTGGAGCTTCCTGGACAATTGCCGCCAACCGCGCGCCCATCCGGGGCAGGCGACGGAACATCACCGTGAGCCATTTGTCGTAAGGGTAGTATTGCCGGTCCAGCAGGAACGCCATCTGCACCCCCCAGCGCAAGCTGCGGGCAAAGGTGGTGTTGGCGTAAAGTTCGTTGTCGCGCAGCAAGGCCCGCTTCAGCGCATAGACCCCCATGCCGCTGAAATACCGGCACCAATGCGCCAGCCGCCGCAGGCGAACCTCCTCGGGATAGTAGGCCCCAAGCGCCTCCCGCACCGCAGAAAACCGGCCGGAGGGATCATGCCAGACCTCACCGGCGACGACATGCAACATGTCTTCCTCGGGGATCGCCAGCCATTGTGAATGACTGTTCGGCGGAGCGTCCAGCCCGATGGTTGACCGCAGGTGATGTTCCAGCGACCCCAGCGCCACGCCCTTGGTCCGGGTATACCCCTCCCGCAGTTCCCGCCCGAGCCAGACCTGCGGCAGCCCCTCCGCCAGCGCATCCTCAATCGCTGCCCCGCGTGAGGCCATCAGCCCCTCGGGTAACAGCACATTCACCCGCAGCCCGAAGTGGTGGTCCGTGGAATACTCGTCATCCAGCCGCAGCACTTCGGACCCATAGCCGAAGACCCCTGCCGCCATCTGCGCCGTCTCGGCCGGAAACCGCGCTGCAAGGAACGGATGCACCACCTCATCCCAGAAGGCATGGCTTTCGTCGATGATCGAGTGCTGTTCCATCCAACCGGCCTCCCCTCCGGCGTGATTTCAGACGATGCCGGACGAGGACCCCTTCACCTCGGGCCGCTCCTTCGCCACCCGGTCGCGGTATCCGCTGGCCCGGTAGGCGGCGATGGGGTCGTAAGCCCCGCCCTGCCGCATCCGCGCCTCGGCCAGGATCGGCGAAACATCGGTCAGGAACCCGGTTTTCAGCGTGCGATGCGCGGCCATCACGTCGTTGGCTTCCTGCGCTTGCGCCAAAGCCGCACGGTCCACCAACGACGCCTGCACATAGGCCCGCGCGATTTCCACCGCCGACCCCATCAGGCTTTCGATCGGGTCCGTCACGTTGTGGCTCTGGTCGATCATGTAGCTAGGCGCAAAACCCTTGGCCCCGCGCAACTCTGCCTCGACCAGTTCATTGAAGACCAGGAACAGCCGGAACGGCTCCACCGAGCCCGCGTCCAGATCGTCATCGCCATACTTCGAATCGTTGAAGTGGAACCCCGCCAGCCGCCCCACATGCACCAGCCGCGCGACGATCTGCTCGATGTTCACATTGGGTGCATGGTGCCCAAGGTCCACGAGACATTTCGCTTGCGGCCCAAGGGCTTGTGCGGCCATCAGCGACGAACCCCAATCGCTGATCACCGTCGAGTAGAACGCCGGTTCATACATCTTGTGTTCGATGAACATCGCCATCGATGGGGGCAGGGCGGCATAGACCTCTTCCATCGCCGACAGGTAGTTCTCGAACATCTTCGACAGGCTCTGCTGCCCGGCAAAGTTCGTCCCGTCGCCGATCCAGACCGTCAGGGCAGGGGCCCCAAGCGCCTTCCCGATCTTGATGCATTCGATGTTGTGCGCCACGGCCTGCGCGCGGATATCCGAACGGGCGTTCGCCAAAGATCCATAGCGGTAGGACAGCGACTGATCCACCTGGTCCTGGAAGGTGTTGGAGTTCACCGCATCGAACCCGAGACCATACTGCGCCGCCTCTTGCCGCAGCGCGTTGTAGTCCGAAACCTTGTCCCACGGGATATGCGGGCTGACCGTCCGCGTCCCCCGCGTCAGCTGCTGGATCACGCCGCAATCGGCCAGCTTGTCGTGGATGTTCCGCGGTTCTCCGCGACCCGGAAACCGCGCGAACCGCGTGCCGCCGGTCCCGACGCCCCAGGTCGGCACCGCGACAGACCAGGCCATCGCACGGGCCACCACGGCCTCGATGTCAACACCCCGGCGCTGAAGCTTCCGCCCCAAAGCGCCAAACTCATCCTCATGCGCAACCCGTGCAGCGTCATTCAGCGACCCGACCAGATCCTCGGAAACCAGCATACCCGCCCCCTAGCGCGTGAAGGACACGGCATTGCCCGCGTCCACGTTCAGGAAATTGCCCGTCGATTTGTTCGATACGTCCGAGGCGAAGAAGTAGACCCCCTCGGCGATGTCCTCCGGAAAGACCGACCGCTGCAACAGGCTGCGCTTGCGGTAGTGCTCCTCAAGCTCGCTGACCGCGATCTTGTTCGACGCCGCGCGCTGCTCCGACCACTCGCCCTTCCAGATCTTCGACCCGCGCAGCACCGCATCCGGGTTCACCACGTTGACCCTTATCCCCAGCGGAGCGCCCTCCAGCGCCATACAGCGCGCGAGGTGAATTTCTGCCGCCTTGGCTGTGCAATAGGCCGATGCCCCGGGCGACGCCGCCACCCCGTTCTTCGAAGAGATGAACACCATCGACCCGCCGATTCCCTGAGCCTTCAGAACGCGATAGCCCTCACGCCCCACCAGGAAATAGCCGGTCGACAGGATGTCCATCGTCTTGTTCCACATGGCGAGGGTCGTGTCCTCGACCGCCGCCGCACTGGTGATCCCGGCGTTGTTCACCAGCACGTCCAGCCCGCCATATTCGGCCACAGTGTACTCCACCGCTGCGATGACCGCCGCTTCGGAGGTCACATCCATCACCACTCCGCGCACCATGTCGCGCCCGTAGCGCTTGCCAAAACCGCTGACGACCTCATCCAAAGCCGTCTGGTCGATGTCGGCCAGCACCACATTGCAGCCTTCCCGCAGCAGCCGTTCCGCCGAGGCCGACCCGATCCCGCCTGCCCCGCCAGTGATGAAGGCAACCCGGCCCTGCATCGCCTTCGGCTTCGGCATCCGCTGCAGCTTGGCCTCTTCCAGAAGCCAGTATTCGATGTCGAACGCCTCTTGCTCCGGCAGGCCCTGATATTGCGAGACGCCCGAAGACCCCCGCATCACGTTGATCGCGTTGACGTAGAACTCGGCCGACACCCGGGCCGTCGCCTTGTCCTTGGCGAAGGACAGCATCCCCACGCCGGGCACCAGGTAGATCACCGCATTCGGGTCGCGCATCGCGGGGGAGTTGGGGCGTTTGCAGCGGTCATAGTAGGCCGCATAGTCCGCCCGATACCCGGCAATCAACCCGTCCAACGCCGCCGCGTCGGCATCCGCCGGAACGACCAAAGGCTTGATCTTCGTCCGCAGGAAGTGGTCGGGGCAAGACGTCCCCATCGGCGCCAGATCCGAAAGCGAATGAGAGTTCACAAACTCCAGCACCTCCGGTGCATCGGTGAAATGCCCGACCATATGCGCGCCCCCGGAAATCCGCCCCCGGATCAGTGGCATCAGCCGCCGCGCCGTGGCTTTCCGGTCCTCGGCGGCCAAAGAAGCCACCTTCTCGCCGCCAAACACCGGCCGCTTCACGTTCGCGTCCAGCCAGACCGCAGCTTTGTTGATCATCGCCAACGTCAGCAGATAGCAGTCCTTCGCCGTGTCCGCCCAAGTGAACAGCCCATGCTGCCCGAGCACCACGCCCTTCAGCTTCGGGTTCTCCTCCGCCATCTGGCCCAGCTTGATCCCGAGATCAATCCCCGGCCGCTGCCAGGGCAGATACCCGAGCTCACCCCCGAAAATCTCCTCCGTCAGCCGCACCTGATCCGCCGAAGCCGCAATCGCGATCACCGCGTCGGAATGGACGTGGTCCACGTGCGCCATCGGGACAAACCCGTGCAGCCAGGTGTCAATCGACGGCGCGCGCGGGTTCAGGTTGAAGATCGTGTGCCCCAAGGCCTCGACCATCGCGTCTTCCTGGTCCAGCCCGCGATACTGCGCCCGAAGCTGCATCAGCTTGGTCATGTAAAGGGTCGCGAACCCGTCCAGCTTCATCGAGCCAATGTCCCCGCCCGAGCCCTTGACCCACAGAACCTGCACATCCTCGCCGGAAAGCGGGTCCTTATGCGTGACCTTGGCGCTGGTGTTCCCACCCCCGAAGTTCGTGATTCGCAGGTCCGATCCCAGCAGGTTCGACCGGTAGAGAAGCCTCCCCGGCTCGTCCAAAGTGGCGGCGTAAGCGTCGTCCCACAGGGACTTGAGGGTGATTTCCTGGGTCATCGGTCCGGACTTTGGCTAAAGGATTTGGGGCCAAGGATAGGGACGAAACGCTCACAGTCAATCATGAAACGCCATTCTGCACCGCAGAGACCTTTCCGCAATGCAGCATTGCGATTGTTTGTTGACGGATATGAGCGATTCTGACAGCCTTCCCGCCATGATGCACGAACGCGAAAGATGGCAGCTGATCCTGACCCGCCTGCGGGACCGCGGCATTGTCCGCGTCGCCGACCTGGTGGGCGTCACCGGCGCCTCAGTCGCCACCCTGCGCCGGGACCTCGCGAAGCTTGAGGATTCCGGCCAGCTGCGGCGTGTCCACGGCGGGGCGGAATCCGTCGCCTCCGGCCAGACCCCGCTGACCGCGCCCAGCTTCGACGCCAGCCAGACGCTGAACGCCGATCTCAAGCAGGCCGTGGCCCAGGGCGCGGCCAACCTATGCCAGGACGGCGACTCGATCATCCTGAACGCAGGCTCCACCACCTGGTTCATGGCGCAATACCTGCGCCAGCACCGGATGCAGGTCCTGACCAACTCTTTCCCCATCGCGCAGGAGCTTATCGCCCATTCAATGAACCGCGTCGTCCTGCCGGGCGGGGAATTGTACCGTGAGGCCGGGATCATCCTTTCCCCCTTCGACGAAGACGCGATCCAGCACTTCGCCGCGTCGAAGATGTTCATGTCCTGCTATTCGATCACGCCCCTTGGCATCATCGAAAGCGACCCGCTGGTGGCCAGGGCCGAAGCCAAGCTTCTGACCCGCACCGAAAACCTGATTGTCGTCGCCGACAGCTCCAAGTTCGAGGCGCGCGGCAACATGGTGGTCTGCCCCCTGACCCGCGTCACCACGCTGGTCACCGACACGGGCGCGCCACCCCACATGCTGGATCACCTGAGACAACTGGGTGTCGAAGTGATCCTGATCGACCCAAGTAAAGCGAAGGTCCTGACCGCCGCCTGAGGAGGGCACGGCAGGCATAACAAACGGGAGGAGACGACCAATGATGATGAAACTTTCCGGCCTTGCCCTTGCGGCAGGTCTTGCGGCCAGCCTGATGGGCTCGACCGCGTTCGCAGAAGCCGTCACCGCAACGCCGGGACAAGAGGTCAACGCTGTCCTCTTGCCGAAATTCCTCGGCATCCTGCCCTTCGACCAGGCCAACCGGGGCGCGCAGGAAGCCGCGGCCGAGCTTGGCTCGACCGGCAAGCTCGAATTCATCGGCCCGACCCCGGAAAACTCGGCCGCCGGCCAGATCGAGATGCTGACGACTGCCACCACGCAAAAGCAGCACGTCGTCATGCTGTCGAACAACGCGGGTGACCAGATCGCCCCCGCTGCCGAAGCCGCTGCCGCTGCGGGCACCAAGGTCGTGACCTGGGACAGCCCGATCCCGAACGGCGCGGGCGAAGCCTTCTTCGTGGCTCAGGTCGACTTCGGTTCCATCGGCGTCGTGATGGCCGATATGGCCTTTGACCTTGCCGGTGGCGCTGGTGAAGTCGCGATCCTGTCGGCCTCCCCCGATGCCTCGAACCAGAACGCCTGGATCGAAGCGATGAAGGGCACGATGGCCTCGGACGCCAAGTACAAGGACCTGAAGCTGGTCGACGTCGTCTATGGCAACGACCAGTCGGAAGAATCCTACAACAAGGCCCTTGGCCTCGTGGACAAGTATCCCGACCTCAAGGTCATCATGGCCCCCACCACCGTCGGCATCGTCGCCGCCGCCAAGGCCATGCAGGACGAGGGCCTGTGCGAAAAGGTCAAGGTCTCCGGCCTCGGCCTGCCCGCCGAAATGGTCAGCTACACCATGAACGGCTGCGCCCCCCAGTTCGCGCTGTGGAGCTTTGTCGACCTTGGCTACCTGACCTACCAGGCGTCCTACGCCCTCGCCACCGGAGCGATCAAAGGTGAAGTCGGCGAAGAGTTCACCGCAGGCCGCATGGGTACCTTCAAGATCGAGGAAGACCCGGGCCGCGCCGGGGCCAAGCGTATCCTGATGGGGCCGTTCACGGTCTACACCAAGGACAACGTCGAAGCCGCCGCCAACTAAGGCGCTTTGCTCCCTGGGGGTCGCCCAAGCGCGGCCCCCTTCCCCTTCCTTCAATCGGAAATCCCCATGACCCAGCCGGTCCTGGAACTCCTCGGCCTGTCCAAATCCTTCGCCGCCACCCAGGCGCTGAAGGACATGTCGCTTGCCGTCCTGCCGGGCGAGGTCCACGCCATCGTCGGCGAAAACGGCGCGGGGAAATCCACGCTCATCAAGATCATGACCGGCGTCCACCAGCCCGACACCGGCACCATCCGCGTCGACGGCCAGCCGGTCACCCTCAAATCCACGCAATCCGCCCAAGACGCCGGCATCGCCGCGATCTACCAGGAGCCGATGGTTTTCCCCGACCTCAACGTCGCCGAGAACATCTTCATCTCGAACCGATCCAAGGGCCGCATCATGCGCTGGTCCGAGATCTACGCCGAGGCCGAAGCGCTGATCTCCCCGTTGGGCGTCAAACTCGACGTCCGCCGCGCCGCCTCCGGCCTCACCTTGGCCGAACAGCAGACCGTGGAAATCGCCCGCGCGCTGTCCCTGAAGGTCAAAGTCCTCATCATGGACGAACCGACCGCGAGCCTCTCCGCCCACGAAGTCGCCCGCCTCCTCGACATCGCCCGCGCGCTGAAGGCGCAAGGCGTCGCCGTCATCTACATCTCCCACCGCCTGGACGAGATCTTCCGCATCGCCGACCGCGTCACCGTGATCCGCGACGGCCAGCACATCAGCACCAAACCCATCGCCGAGGTCACCGAAGATGGCCTGGTGAAAGACATGGTCGGTCGCGCGCTGGAAAGCTTTGCCGTCAAGACCGCCGCCAACCCGCATGGCGAAACTCTCCTCTCGGTGAAAGACCTCGGCCTTGCAGGCGTCTTCCAAGGCATCACCTTCGACCTCCACAAAGGCGAGGTCCTCTGCTTTGCCGGTCTCGTCGGCGCCCGCCGCACCGATGTCGCCCTCTCCCTCTTCGGCATTTCGCCAGCAACCGAAGGCACCATCGCCCTTGCCGGGAAAGAAGTCCGCATCACCACCCCCCAGCAGGCGATGGACCTCGGGATCGCCTATGTCTCCGAAGACCGCCGCAAGCTTGGCCTCGCCATGCCCCTCCCGATCTTCGCCAACATCTCGCTGGCCTCCCTCAAGAAACTCCTCAAACCCTTCGGCCTCATCGACCGCCAGGCCGAGGCCGCAATGGCCGAAACCTACCGCAAGCGTCTCGCCATCCGCGCCGCCGATACGCTGATCGAGGTCGGCAAACTCTCCGGCGGCAACCAGCAGAAGGTGATGCTGGCCAAGTGGCTGGAAACCAAACCCCGCGTCCTGATCTTCGACGAACCCACCCGCGGCATCGACGTCGGCGCCAAGGCCGAGGTCCACGCCATCATCCGCCAACTGGCCACCGAAGGCGTCGCGATCCTCGTCATCTCCTCCGACCTGCCCGAGGTCCTGGCCCTCGCCGACCGCGTCCTCGTCATGCGTGAGGGCCGCCAGGCTGGCATCATCCCCATCGAAGAGGCCACCCAGGAACGCGTCATCGCCATGGCCGCCGGGCAAGCCACCATTGAAAGACCCGCCGCATGACCGCGCGCCGAACCCTTACCATTTCATCTGTCCCCAAGTATCCCCGCCGGAGGCACGCCGAGCCCCTTTGCACGTCCTTCACGTGCAAAGAGGCGAGACAAAAGACTTGCGCGTCAGCGCTCCATTCAACAACCGCCCCGACCGGGGGCCACGCATGACACTCCTCACCCGCGCCTCGCCGCAAACCCTGCGCCTCCTCGCGCTCGGCCTCGCCCTCCTCGCGACGATCCTCTTCTTCGCCACCCAGATCGAGGGCTACCTCTCCCCCCGCATGTTCAGCCGGATCAGCACCTCCGCCGCCGTGGTCCTGCCCATCGCGGTGGGCCAGGCCATCGTCATCATGACGCGCAATATCGACCTCTCCGCAGGTTCGATGATGGGCGTCGTCGCCTACATGGCCGGGCAGCTTCTGAGCCACCACCCCGACCTCCACCCCATCCTCGCCGTCCTCTTCTGCATGGCCCTCGGCGCGGGACTCGGAGCCATAAACGGCCTCCTCATCGCCTGGGGCCGCGTGCCCTCGATCATCGTCACCCTTGGCACCCTCGCGCTTTTCCGCAGCTTCCTTGTCGAATGGTCCGACGCCAAGACCATCACCACCGCCAGCCTGCCGCAATGGCTGGTCGACCTCCCCTCGGCCAACGCCTTCTCCATAGGCGCCCTCGACATCCGCGTCACCGTCCTCCTCGCCCTCGCCGCCGTGCTGGTGACCGGCCTCGCGCTCACCTTCTACCGCCCCGCCCGCCGCTTCTACGCCGTCGGCTCCAACCCCGACGCCGCGCTCATGGCCGGGATCAACGCCAACCGCGTCATCCTCACCGCCTTCATCCTTAGCGGAGCTTTCGCCGGCCTCTCCGGCTTCCTGTTCCTGGCGAAGTTCGGCAACATCACCGTCGTCGCGGGCCTTGGCTACGAACTCAAGGCCATCGCCGCTGTCGTCGTCGGCGGGGTCTCGATCATGGGCGGCTCCGGCTCGATGATCGGCGTCCTGATGGGCGCCCTCCTTGTGGACACCATCGACAACTCGCTCACCCGCTGGGCCGTCGTCTCCGAGTTCTGGCGCGACGCGCTGCTGGGAGGCCTCATCATGGCCGCCGTCACCCTCGACACGCTTGCCAGCCGCCAACTGACCCGCATGCGCAAAGGGGGCACCGAATGACCAAATTCCTCACCCCCTGGGAAACCGGCCTCCTCGCCGTCTTCCTCTGCACCCTCGCCCTCAACGCCAGCTTCGCGCCGGAATTCCTGACGGTGCAGAACCAGATCAACCTCTTCCAGCTCTCGATCGAGAAGATCATCGTCGCCCTGATCATGACCCTCGTCATCATCAACGCCGAGATCGACCTCTCCGTCGCCTCGATCATGGGCCTCTCCGCCGCCCTCTTCGGCTACCTCGTCAACGCCGGAATGCCGGGGGGCCTCGCCATCCTGATCTGCCTCGCCGCCGGTCTGGTCGTCGGAATGGTCAACGCCGTCCTCATCGCCCGCGTCGGCATCCCGTCCCTTGTCGTCACTCTCGCCATGCTGATCGGCTTCCGCGGCCTTGCCCGGGTCCTTGTGACCGACAACTCCCTCGGCGACTTCCCGACCTGGTTCACCGACCTTGGCCAAAAGGGCCTGATCGGCCCGATCCCCCTCGCCATGCTCCTGTTCTTCATCCTCCTCCTGATCCTCGGCATGACCCTCCACCGCTCCTCCTTCGGGCGGCAGGTCATCGTGATCGGCACCAACGCCGAAGTCGCCCGCTTCTCCGGCCTCAACGTCGCCCGCGTCAAAACCGTGCTCTTCCTTCTCTCCGCGCTGATCTCCGCCCTCTGCGGCCTCCTCTACGCCGCCCGCCTCGGCTCGGTCCGCGGCGACACCGCCTTCGGGTTCGAACTCGACATCATCACGATGGTTCTTCTCGGAGGCGTCAGCATCTTCGGCGGCAAAGGCAGCATGGTGGGCGTTTTCCTGTCGATCCTGATCATCCTGAACCTGCGCAACGGCATGGGTCTGATGAACATCACCGGCCACATGCAGACCGGAGTCATCGGCATCCTCCTCATCGCCTCGGTCCTGCTGCCGAACCTTCTGTCCGACTTCAAAGCCCGGAAAAGAAAGGACGCATGATGCAACGCCACGCCTTCAAGATGCGCCTCAACGCAGGCATGGAGGCCGAATACACCCGCCGCCACCACGAGATCTGGCCCGAGCTGGTGGACCTTCTCCACGAAGCAGGCATCTCGAACTACTCGATCCACCTGGACCGGGAGACGAACACCCTCTTCGGCTACCTCGAACGCCGCAACGACCATACGATGGACGACCTGCCCAACCATCCCGTCATGAAGAAATGGTGGGCTTACATGGGCGACATCATGGCCACAAACCCCGACGGCTCCCCCATCGCGATCCCGCTGGCCGAGACGTTCTTCCTCCCCTGACCGCTCCTCGTTCGACTTCGTCTCCTCCTCGCTGACCGCCCGCGACGAGTGACGAAGTCATCGAGGAGCCGTCCAGCGCGCCACCGCCTCCCGCCACGCGCCCACATATCCGGTCCAGAGCGGGTCCGCCTCGGGACGAACCTCAACCGCCACGACGCCCTCCGCCTCCAACGGCCCCGCCAGCAGCGCCGCCCCCAGCCCCGTCCCTGCCCCCTGACCCGATCCGCGAACCACCCGCCCCGTCGCCGTCGCCAGCATCCGCAGGAACGCGAGGTTCCCCCCAAACGCCCCCTCCACGATCACCGGACCCTCGGCTCCCGCCAGCGCCAAACACTCCGCCCCCATCAGCGCCGCATAGAACGACGCCGCCGCCATCCGCGCCCCGCCCTCCGGCTCGCCACCAGCCCATCCGAACCGCTTCCCAGGAAACGGCCCCGTCCCAGGATGCAAGCTCGGCATCGCCATCACGCGGCCCTCCAGAACGCCAAGAAGATCACCGTCCGAAGGCTCCACAATCCGCCCCCCCATGATCTCCTCCATCTCCCGCCCGCCCATGAACCGCGCCGTCGGCACCGGCTGACCCAAAGCGTTCACGTTCACCAGCACGTCGCGGCTGGCATCCAATTCCACCGCCCGGCCCCCCAAAGCCATCACGATCATCCAGGTCCCCGTCGACAAGACCCCGCACGGAGCCTCGCCCAAATGCGGCACCAGCGACGCGTTGGAGTCATGGATCCCGCACAGCACCGGAGTCCCCAAAGCCAACCCCGTCGCCTCCGCCACCGCAGGCAAAACCGGCCCCAGCACATCCGCCGCCTTCCGCACCGGCGGGAACACCCCCTCCCAGCCCATCCGCGACACCAACGACGAAAACCGTCCCTCCCAAGGGTTCCACAGATCCGTATGGCACCCAAGCGAGGTCGCCTCGCTGACAGCCACCCCCGACAACCGGAACGCCCAGTACTGCGCCAGCATCAGCACATTCCTGACCCGCGCAAACTCAGCCGGGAAGGCGCGAGACAGCCAGAACACCTGCGCCCCAAGGTTCAGCCCCACCGGCAGACGCGGCGATCCCGTCTCGGCAAACCCCGGCCGCACCGCGTCATACGCGGCGGCCAGAAGGTCCGGCCCGTCATGCTCATAATCCAGCATCGGCAGCGCCAACCCGCCTTCCGCATCGACCAGCACGCAGGCCGCCCCATGCGTGGTGATCGACACTGCGTCGACCCCCCGCTCTGCCGCCAACCGCAAACCGGACAGCGCGAAATCCCACAGCATGTCCAGATCATGATGCGGATAAGGACCGTCCCGCACCACCGCGTTCGGGGTGCGCGCCAGCACCTCTTCGGCCCCCGTGGCAAGGTCCACGATCAGCACCTTGGCATTGGTCTTGCCGATATCCAGCACCGCAATCCGCCGCATCCGCCTGTCCCCCGGTGTTCCCAAGGTAAAGCCTATCCGACTGATTTTAAGGAAGGAAGCGTCACGATGGTGACCCCGGATGGATTCGAACCATCGACCTGCCGCTTAGGAGGCGGCCGCTCTATCCCCTGAGCTACGGGGCCCCGTGTCTGGACCTGCTTCGTCATGCGACGAAACGCGCGGCAATTCAACTGTCGGAAATGAAAAGGGGAGGCAAGTTTTGGCCCACTACCCCCCCTTTGGTCCGTCGCGTCCAGTTTGAGAGCTTGCAGGACGCGCCAGATATGGCCAGCACAGGATGGCTGTTAGCGGTAACATTAGCAGACGAAACCAGCTTGGACAAGCCTTCTCTTTGGCGCTAACAAGAGACAGGCAGAAACGGAAACGTCCCTTGACCAAGCCCACCCCCGACCCGCGCCACACCCTGACCCTCCGCGACGTGTCCGAGGCGTCGGGGGTCAGCGAAATGACCGTCAGCCGGGTCCTGCGCAACCGCGGCGATGTCTCGGCCCCGACCCGCGAGAAGGTGCTCGAAGCCGCCCGCGCTCTGGGCTATGTCCCGAACAAGATCGCCGGCGCCTTGGCCAGCCAGCGGGTGAACCTTGTCGGCGTGGTGATCCCGTCCCTGTCAAACATGGTCTTCCCCGAAGTGATGACCGGCATTTCCGAAACCCTGGACGGCACCGGCCTGCAACCCGTCGTCGGCGTGACCAACTACCTGCCCGACCGCGAGGAATCCGTCATCTACGAGATGCTGTCCTGGCGTCCCTCGGGCATGATCATCGCGGGCCTCGAACACTCTGCCGCCGCCCGCGCCATGCTGGGCCGCGCGGGCATCCCCATCGTCGAGATCATGGACATCGACGGTGATCCCATCAACCACGCCGTCGGCATCTCGCACCGCCGCGCCGGGCGGCAGATGGCCGAGACGATCATTGCCGCAGGCTACCGCAAGATCGCCTTCCTGGGCACGCAGATGCCGAACGACTTTCGCGCCAAGAAGCGGTTGGAAGGGTTTGAAGAAGCCTTGGGCAAAGCCGGTCTGACGCTGGTGGACCGCGAATACTACTCGGGCGGCTCTGCCCTGTTGAAGGGCCGCGAGATGACCGCCACCGTGTTGAACCGCACGCTGGACGTCGACTTTCTGTACTATTCCAATGACATGATCGGGGCAGGGGGGCTGCTGTACTGCCTGGCTCAGGGCCTGGACGTTCCCGGTCGCATCGGTCTGGCCGGGTTCAACGGGGTGGAACTGCTGGACGGTCTTCCGCGGAAGCTGGCGACAATGGACGCCTGCCGTCTTGAGATCGGCAAGAAGGCTGCAAGGATCATCGCCGAAGCCCCGCAGGCCAGCCAGGTCGAGGAACTGTTCCCGACGCTTGAACCCGGCGACACGATCCGTCGGGCGTAGGGTGCGCTACTGCGCACTGTCCGAAGGTGCGCTGTCGCGCACCCCACGATGCGGACCTAGGTCCGACCACACGATGCCAGCCCGCCGCTGCATCTCTGGCACCCCAAGCGGGTGGCCCAGAAACTGCTCGACCGACATCAGCTCCCACCCCTGCCCCTCGTCCCCGAAGCGGACCGAGGCGACCTCTTGCTGCGACAGCCAACCCCCGAAGAAGATCGATGTCCGCCCCGTTTCGACCATCGACGGAAAGACCCGCCGCCAGACCAGTCTGTCCGCTGAAAGGCGCAGCCCGAACTCTTCCTCCAACTCGCGCAGAAGGCAGTCCTCCGGGCTTTCCCGATCCTCGCGCCCACCGCCTGGCAGGTCCCAAAGGCCGGGCCAGCGCAGGCCCGGATTTTCGTCGCGAAGGTAGACCAGCACCGAGGCCCCGCAGAACAAGGCCGCCTTGGCCCCGGTGAAATCCATTACCGGGTCACGGGTTATCGTTGATGTCGCGGTCCCAAAGCTTCACCTGCCCCTCGCGCACCCCAACCACCCGGCGCAGCACCAGCCAGGCCACCACCGAAACCACCGCGAAGATCAGGATCAGCGCGGGCATCCCGGCGGGGATGCCAAAGCCGACCAGCGCGCCGGTGACGATCGCACCGATGGCGAAGCCCAGGAAGATGTAGCCGGGCGCCAGGATCTCCAGCACGCCAAGCGCGAAGCCCAGGACGACCCAGGCCCACCAGGTTCCGACAAGCGAAGTCAGCATGTCACGGCCGTCCTTTCAGCATCTTGAATGCATCCCCGAAGGATTCCAGCAGGGCCGCCGGCAGCAGGATCGTCTGCTTGCCCTGGCCCGACGCGATGGCCTGCATCGCCTCGACCTGCTTCAGCGCGACCTGGTATTGCGCGGCTTCCAGGCCACTTTCCTTGATGGTCTCGGCGATCACGCCCGTCGCATAAGCCTCGGCGTCCGCCGTGACCCGCTTGGCCTTGGCCTGCTGCTCGGCCGCATAGAGATCGGCGTCGGCGGCAAGTTCCACGGCGCGCTTCTTGCCCTCGGCCTCCATCACCTGAGCGCGCCGCGCGCGTTCCGCGTTCAGCTGCTGCAGCATCGCCGACCGCGTCGCTTCGTCCAGGTTCACGTCCAGGATTTCGGCCCGGGTCACCTCGACGCCCCAGTCGTCGACCATCGCCGTCACCTGCTCGCGCACACGCTCGATCAGCTGCGCGCGGTTGGACTGGACCTGGTCAAGCTCCAGCTTGCCGATCTCGGACCGGACGATCCCGGCCACCGTCGTGGCAATGGCGCCATCGACGTCCCGGATGCGGTAGACGGTCTTTTCGGGCTCCGTCACGCGGTAGAAGACGCTGGTCTCGACCTTGACCAGCACGTTGTCGGCGGTGATGGCGTCCTGGCTGGCGGTGGGCAGCTGGCGTTCCAGGACCGACACCTTGTGGGCGATCCGGTCCAGGAACGGGACCAGGAAGTTGATCCCCGGCCCAAGCACCGACCGCAACCGGCCAAAGCGTTCCACCACGTGCTTTTCGGACTGGGGAACGATGCGGACCCCCAGGAAAATCGAGATGATGATGAACAGAGCGATGAAGATATAGACCAGCGGCCAGCCGATAAGGTCTTGGATGTCCACGTAAAACCCCCTCATTACAATTCCGGCGCATCCCGCGCCCCGGCGTAATGTTGCCCTTCATGCCCCGCAGCGCAAGACCCCCGGCCCGATACGGCCGCATCTTCCCCCCGGTGGGCGAAGCGGATAGGGTCCCCGCGATCGCATGCCCCCCAATCTCGATATGGAGCCGACCATGACCCAGCGCCTGCATCTCGTCTTCGGTGGCGAGCTGGTGGACCCCCAGACCAACGTCTTCCGCGACGTGGGCCAGATCCATATCGTCGGGATGTTCCCGAACTATGAAAGCGCGTTTTCGGCCTGGAAGGCCGAGGCGCAGCGCACCGTGGACAACGCCCACATGCGCTATTTCATCGCCCATATCCACCGGTTGCGCGACGAGGCGAAGCCCGGATCGGCAACCGAGGAGCTGGGCGACTGACCCCATGCCGTCCTCCCTGGGCCTGACGCTGTACAACCTTGGCCAGCGGCGCGAGCAGGCCGAGGGGCAGGTCCGTCCGCCGCGGCCCGCGGGTCGGCTGGTGTGGTTGCATGCCCCTGACGAAGCGTCGGTCAGCCCGATGCAGGCGCTTGCCCGCCGTCTGGTCGATGAGGACGGCGTTCCGGTCCTTCTGACCCTTCCGGGCGAGATCGCCGCCCCGCCCGGGGTCCTGGTCCAGCCGCCCCCCGCCGACAGCCCCGCAGAGGCCCGGTCCTTCCTCGATCATTGGCGGCCCGAAATTGCGCTGTTTGCCGGTGGGCAGGTGCGCCCGGCGGTGATGCATGAAGCGTCCGAGCGGAAGATCCCGATGCTGGTGGTGAACGGGCGCACGCCGGTGTTCCTGCGGGAAAGGGACGGCTGGTATCCCGGCCTGATGCGCTCGGCCCTGGCGCGGTTCCGGCTGATCATGGCGGTGGACGAGGCGGCAGCGCGGGCATTCCGCAAGGGTGGGGCTGCGCTGTCGGCGGTGGCCGTGACCGGCCGGATGGAGGAAGACACCGTCGTCCTGCCCGCGCCCGAGACCGAGCGGTCGGCCCTGGCGAAGCTTTTGGCGGCACGGCCGGTCTGGTTCGCCGCTGGTGTCACCGAGGCCGAGGAAAGCGCGGTCCTGCAGGCGCATCGCATGGCCTTGCAGCATTCGCACCGCCTGCTGATGATCCTGATGCCCGAGGACCCGACGCGCGCCGCCCCCCTGGCCCGTCAGCTTGAGGCCGAGGGCTGCGCCGTCGCTCAGCGCGCGCTGGAGGAAGAGCCCGAGGCCGATATCGAGGTTTTCGTGGCCGACAATCCGGCCGAATATGGCCTTTGGTATCGGCTGGCCCCGGTCTGCTTTCTGGGCGGCAGCCTGCTGGGCAAGGGCCCGACCCGCGACCCGATGGAGGCAGCGGCCCTTGGCTCGGCCATCCTGCATGGGCCGCGGACCGGGTCTTCGGGGCCGATCTTCGGCCGTCTGGGTGCGGCGCGGGCGACGCGGGCCGTGGCCTCGGTCACCGATCTGGGGGACGCGCTGGCCCGCATGGCGCTCGCCGACCCGGAGGGACGGGTGGGCGAGGCGTACAGCCATTTCGCGGTCGAGCTGGACTGGGGCGCCTTCCAGTCGCTGCTGGCCATGGTCGAGGCCGACCGCGCCAAGCTGACCGACTACACCGCCCGCGTCGCTGATGGCCGAGCCCCGGGCCCACACAAGCTTGT
>NZ_JAXMMF010000006.1:0-38117 GCF_034366665.1 Tabrizicola sp.
GCGGCGCGGGGCGGGTTCATGGGCAACCGGGGGCGGTTGCACGATGGCGACGGTCGAATGGTGCGACGCTGGCAGGGCAAGGCCTGGATCACCTGCACCTTGCGGGAAAAGCCGGGCCGGGTGTCGCCCGGCGTCGTGCCACCGAACGGCTACACGCGACTTTTCTTTCACGACGAGGCTGTTGCCTGCGCGGCCGGACATCGGCCTTGCGCAGAGTGCCGGCGTGCCGCCTATGACGATTTCCGCCACGCTTGGGCGCAGGTTTTCGGCCAGCGCGCCATGGCACTTGAAATGGACGCAGTCCTGCACGCCGCGCGGGTCGACAGCGCGACGCGCGGGCAGCGGCGGCACATGGCTCGGCCAAGCGACTTGCCTGCTGGCGCGTTCATCCTTTGGCGCGCCCTGCCGCATCTGCTGCGGGGCGCCGACCTGCTGCCCTACCGGCCCGAAGGTTACGGCCCGCCCGTGCAAATGCCCGACGCCGAGGTTGGCGTGCTGACACCAACACCGACGCGGGCCCTGATGCGCTCCGGCGGGCGACCCGCGCTTTGCGCCGCGCAGGACCGGCCGAACTGGTGACAAGCCCGCCGCCGATGCCGGGTGCCAGTCGCTCTGGTGATGCACGTTAGGCCTGCCTTGACCTTGCGGCCTATTTCCGCTATGCGCCGCTGGCGGCCAAAAGGGTCGCGACGCCGGGGCGCCCGGATAACATGCGTCCCATTACCCATGCGGTCCGATACCGCATTCATAGGACGCTGATGACCAAATTTTCCGACCTCGCGCTGGACCCGCGCGTTTTGCAAGCCGTTTCCGAAGCCGGCTACGAAACCCCCACACCAATTCAGGCGCAAGCCATCCCGGAGGCCTTGAAGGGCCGCGACGTTCTGGGCATCGCCCAGACCGGCACCGGCAAGACGGCAAGCTTCGTGCTGCCGATGATCACGCTTCTGGGTCAAGGCCGCGCCCGCGCCCGGATGCCGCGCAGCCTCGTGCTGGCGCCAACGCGCGAACTGGCCGCCCAGGTGGCCGAAAACTTCGAGACCTATGCCAAGCACACCAAACTGACCAAGGCGCTCTTGATCGGCGGCGTGGCATTCGGCGAACAGGACAAGCTGATCGACCGCGGTGTCGACGTGCTGATCGCCACCCCCGGTCGCCTGCTCGACCATTTCGAGCGTGGCAAGCTGTTGCTCAATGGCGTGCAGATCATGGTGGTCGACGAGGCTGACCGGATGCTCGACATGGGGTTCATCCCCGATATCGAACGCATCTTCCAACTGACCCCGTTCACCCGTCAGACCCTGTTCTTCAGCGCCACGATGGCGCCCGAGATCGAGCGGATCACCAACACCTTCCTGACCAACCCGGCCAAGGTCGAAGTGGCGCGGCAGGCGTCCGCCTCGTTGACCATCACGCAGGCGCTGATCGAGGTGAAGCCGACCCGCAAGGACCGCAGCTTTGCCGACAAGCGCGCCGTCCTGCGCGCGCTGATCCGCGCGGAAGGCGAGGCTTGCACCAACGCGATCATCTTCTGCAATCGCAAGATGGACGTGGACGTGGTGGCAAAGTCGCTGAAACAGCACGGCTTCAACGCCTCGCCCATTCACGGCGATCTGGACCAGTCGGTGCGGACGAAAACGCTGGACGGGTTCCGTGACGGCACCGTGCATCTTCTCGTCGCCTCCGATGTGGCGGCGCGCGGGCTCGACATTCCGGCGGTCAGCCATGTGTTCAACTTCGACGTGCCGTCGCACCCTGAAGATTACATCCACCGCATCGGCCGCACCGGCCGCGCGGGGCGGCTGGGCAAGGCCTATACCATCGCCGTGCCGTCGGACGAAAAGTATCTCAAAGCCATCGAGAGCCTGGTCAAATCGGAAATTCCGCGCGGCGCGCTGCCGGAAGGCTTTGTTCCCGGTGAAGATGACGGTCGTCCCGAGCGTCCGCGCGAAGAAAGAAAACCGCGTGGCCGTGATCGCGACCGTGACCGCAAGCCGAAGGAAACCGCCGACAGCCCGCGCGCGTCGATGGAGCCCTTGGTGGTGGTGCAAGCCGAGGCCGCACCGGTGCGCGAAGAGCCACGCCGTGAGGATGCCCGTCGCGAAGAACCTCGTCGCGAAGAGCCTCGTCGCGAAGAAACCCGTCGCGAAGAAACCCGTCGCGAGGAGCCCCGTCGCGAGGAGCCCCGTCGCGAAGAAGCCCGCCGTGAGGAGCCGCGCCGCGACGACCGCCGCCGTGAACCGCGCGAGGGCCGCGATGATCGCCGCGAACGCCCCGATTATCGCCGCGACGACCGGCGCGATTACGGCCCGGCCGTTGTGGGCATGGGCGACCATGTTCCGGACTTCATCCTGCGCAGCTTCGCGCTCAAGACCGCCACGGCTGATGAGCCGGAAGAGGCACCCGCCAACGGCACCGAAGGCTGACACGCGCCCCCGAAACACCAAAGGCCCCGCAGATTGCGGGGCCTTTTGCTTTCGCTGGACGCGCGCTTATTCGGCGACGAGGCGGCTGACCACCACGGTCGTTTCCGGCTTCTTGCCGATCTCTTCCATCGACACCTGCCGCACGATCCGTCGGATCGCCTCTTCCAGCTTGTCATCGTCGCGCAAAAGCTTCCGCCCGGCCTTTTCAAGGAACTCGGCAAGGTCGCCTTCCATCGTCTCGTTCAGCGGGCGGCCGCCAAGGCCGGTGGCGGGCAGGCCCATCACCTCGACCCACGGCTCGCCCATCGGCTCGTCGTTTTCGTCCAGAATGACGGTGACCAGCGCGTGGCCGTTCAGCGCCATGCGGATGCGGTCGCGCACCACCCCGTCCATCGACCCGATCAGCGCCGTGCCATCAAGGTAAAGCCGCCCGGTCTCGATATATTCGGCCACCTCCGGCACGTCGCCGGTCAGGTCGATCATCATGCCGTTCGACGCAACCTCGGCGGCAATTCCCGCCTCGGTCGCGATGCGGGCGTGTTCGCGCAGGTGACGGTGTTCGCCGTGCATCGGAATCAGCATGTCGGGCAGAACAAGGCGGTGGACATGTTCCAGATCGGGACGGTTGGCATGGCCCGAGACGTGGTATTTGCCACCTTGGTCGTCGATCACGTTGACGCCGATTTCGGAAAACGCATTCCAGATCCGGCCCACGTCGCGTTCGTTGCCGGGAATCGTCTTCGAGGAAAAGAGGAAGGTATCGCCCTCCTTCATCTCGATTCCCAGATACTTGCCACGGCTGAGTTGTGCCGAGGCCGCGCGACGTTCCCCCTGGCTGCCGGTGACCAGCAGCATCAGGTTGCGGCGCGGCACGTCCAGCGCCTCTTCCGGGCTGACGGTGCGCGGAAAGCCGGTAAGGACGCCCGCTTCTTCCGAGGCCGAGATCATCCGCTTCATCGAGCGGCCCAGAACGCAAACGGTGCGGTCAGCGGCGCGGGCGGCTTCGGCAAGCGTCTTCAATCGCGCGACGTTGGAGCCGAAGGTGGTGGCAGCCACGATGCCGGTGGCGGATTTGATCAGCTCGGTCAGCGCCGGGCCAAGCGTGCTTTCAGAGCGCCCCGCGTGGGTCGAGAACACGTTGGTGGAATCGCACATCAGCGCCTTGACCGGGCGTTCCGCGACGATTTCGGCAAAGCGGCTGTCATCCCACGCCTCGCCCACCACCGGCTTGTGGTCGATCTTGAAGTCGCCGGAATGCAGGATGCGTCCGGCAGGCGTGTCGATCACCAGCGCCGAGGATTCCGGGATGGAATGGCTGACGGGCACGAACTGCACCTTGAACGGCCCCACCTCGACCGTGCCGGGGCGCGGCTCGACGGTGATGATCTGGTCGATCGGCAGGCCGGCCTCTTCGAACTTCAGCTTGCCGATCGTGGCGGTGAAGCGGCGGCAGTAGACCTTCTTCTGCAGCTTGGGCCACAGGATGCCAAGTGCGCCGATGTGGTCTTCGTGGGCGTGGGTGATGAAGATCGCTTCAAGCCGGTCAAGCCGGGCCTCCAGCCAGGACACATCGGCCATGATCAGATCGACACCGGGCGAGCCGTCCATGTCGGGAAAGGCGACCCCAAGGTCGACGAGGATCAGACGTTCGCGGCCAGCAGGACCGTAGCCGTAGACATAGCAGTTCATGCCGATCTCCCCGGCGCCGCCGAGGGGAAGGTAGATCAGCCGGTTGGTGCTCATATGGTTTCCTTGTTGAAGTCGTTGATCAGGACCAACCCGTGCATTGTCAGGTCATCCTCGATCGAATGAAATAGTTCGGTTCCTTGCGCGAACAGGGAGGCAAGGCCGCCTGTTGCAATGACTTTCATGGGCCGGTCGCGTTCGTGGCGCACGTTGCGCACCACGCCTTCGACCAGCCCGATATAGCCCCAATACACGCCGGACTGCATGCAGGCCACCGTATTCGTGCCGATCACCTTGTCGGGGCGGGCAACGTCGATGTGCGGCAGCGCCGCGGCGGCCATGTGCAAGGCCTCGAGCGAGAGGTTGACGCCGGGCGCAATGACACCGCCGACATAGGCGCCGTCGTGGTCTACCACGTCGAACGTGGTGGCGGTGCCGAAATCGACGACGATCAGATCGCCGCCATGCCGGTCATGCGCGCCGACTGTGTTGACGAGGCGGTCGGGGCCCACGGTCGTGCCCTGATCGACGCGCGGTGGCACCGGCAGCCGGCAGTCGGGTTTGCCAACCACAAGCGGGCGACAACCGAAGTAACGGTCGCAGAGGACGCGCAGGTTGAAGACCACACGCGGCACGGTGGAGGAGATGATCGCCCCGGTCACCGAGGCCTCGGTCTTTGTCAGCATCATCAGCGACGAGAGCCAGACGAAGTATTCATCAGCGGTGCGCTTGTGGTCGGTGGCGATGCGCCAGGTGGCGATGAACTTCGCGCCGTCCCAGATGGAAAACACGGTGTTGGTGTTGCCGCAGTCGATGGCCAGAAGCATGGGCGTTCGTCCTGTTGAAGCGTAAAAGCCGGGGGTTTCACACCCCCGGACCCCCGTGGGATATTTCTGCAAAGGGGAAGGCTCGAGCGGTCAGAAGAACACCTCGGCAGCGGGGATGGCAAGCGTGGCGGAGGGGGTGCGCAGGATCAGGTTGCCGGTGGCGTCGATCATCTCGAAGACGCCGTCATGGGTGGTGGTGCCGGTGCGTGCCACGATCGGTTGCCCGAGGCGGGCGGCGTGGGCCAGCCAATGCGCGCGGATCGGGGCAAAGCCTTCGGAGGTGAAGATTGTCTCCCACCGAGCATAGGCGGGCGCGAGGACGTTCAGGAAGGCCTCGGGCGTGATGCGCTTGCCGGTGCCTTGCAGCAGCGAGACGGGGGCAAGCGCGCCGGGTTCGACGAGGCTCGCGTCCGGGGCGGCGATCAGGTTGACACCAATGCCGATACAAAGCGTGGCGCCGGGGGTGCCAAGGGATTGGCTTTCCAGCAGAATGCCCGCAACCTTGCCGTCGTTCAGCAAGACATCGTTCGGCCATTTCAGGGCAAAGGCGTCAGGCAGGCCGGTTGATGCCACAAAGGCATCACGGAGGGCGACCGCCGCGACGAAGGAGCGGAGCGCCACGGTTTCCGGCGGCTCGACCGGGTGGAGAACGAGCGTGCCGTGGAAGTTGCCGCGAGGGCTGACCCACGGCCGGGCGCGGCGGCCGCGACCTGCGGTTTGAAGGCCGGCGGTGATCCACACCGGGCCACCGCCGCGACGGAACCCTTCGGCATTGGTGCTGTCGATTTCGGGGATGGCGATGCGCCCTGCCCCGTCTGGTGCGTCAGCGGACAAGCGCTTCTGCCGCAAGCGCGGCCACCGGCTCGATCCCGAAAAGGTTGATCATTCCCGCCAGCATGATGATCGCGACCGCGACCAGCATCGCCCATTGCACTGGGGCCATGCGGCTGTCGGCGGGTTCGGTCTCGGCGCCGAAATACATGAAGTAGACGATGCGCAAGTAATAGAACGCGCCAATCACCGAGGCGATGGCACCTGCGACTGCCAGCCAGACCATGCCCGCATCAACCGCAGCTTTCAGGACGTAAAACTTCCCGATGAAGCCCAGCATCGGCGGCACACCGGCGAGGCTGAACAACAGGACCAGCATGGCAAGCGCGCGCAGCGGTTCCTTCTTGGCAAAGGAATTGAGGCTGGCAATGTCGCTGACCGGGCGGCCGTCACGCTCCATCGACAGGATGAAGGCAAAGGTTCCGACGTTCATGGTGACGTAGATTGCCATGTAGATCAGCATCGCCTGCACGCCGCCTGCGGTGCCGACCGCAAGGCCCATCAGCGCAAACCCCATGTGGGCGATCGAGGAATAGGCCATCAGGCGCTTGATGTCGCGCTGACCGATTGCCGCCACCGCGCCGAGGAACATCGAGGCGACGGAGAGGGCGGCGATCACCTGACCCCACTGCCCCGGCACGCCGCCGAAGGCGTCATGCACCAGCCGTGCGATCAGCGCCATCGCAGCGACCTTCGGGGCTGTTGCAAAGAAGGCGGTCACCGGTGTGGGCGAGCCTTCGTAAACGTCCGGCGTCCACATGTGGAAGGGTGCTGCGGAGACCTTGAAGGCAAGGCCCGACAGCATGAACACAAGGCCGAAGAGGAGGCCAAGCGGCACGCCGTCCTGCACGGTGGACAGGATGCCCGCAAACTGCGTGGTGCCGGCGTAGCCATAGACGAGCGAAGCGCCGTAAAGCAGCAGCCCCGACGAGAGTGCGCCGAGAACAAAGTATTTCAGGCCCGCTTCCGACGATTTCGCACTGTCGCGGCGCATTGCGGCGACGACGTAAAGCGACAGCGACTGCAGCTCAAGGCCCATGTAGAGCGACATCAGGTCGCCCGCCGATACCATCATCATCATGCCGATGACCGACAGCGTGACGAGGATCGGAAACTCGAACCGCAGAAGATCGCGGCGCTGCATGTAGTCCATGCTCATCACCAGAACTGCGGCAGCCGAGATCAGGATGGTCACCTTGGCAAAGCGCGCGAAGGGGTCGTCGATGAACATGCCGTTGAAGGCGGTGCGCTCGCCCGCGCCATTCATTCCGATATAAAGCGCCAGCAGCAGGAACAGCCCCGCCGTCGACCACATGAGCGTCGGCGCCAGCTTGTCCTTGGTGGTGTAGACGCCGACCAGAAGCGCCGCCATGGCGTAACCGGCCATCACGATTTCGGGCAGGATGGTGGTGAAATCTGCTGGCATCATGGCCGGAACCTCAATTCAGGGCCACCTGCCCGGCCACATCGGGCAGGGCAGCGTGGTAGTCGGAGACAAGGGCGGCGACGCTTGGCCCGATGATGTCGGTGACAAGACTTGGGTAGACGCCAAGGATCAGGGTCATCGCGACAAGGGGCGCGAAGATCAGCTTTTCGCGGCGGTCCATGTCGGTGATGGTTTTCAGCGCCTCTTTCACCAGCGCGCCGAACATGACGCGGCGATACAGCCACAGCGCATAGGCCGCCGACAGGATCACGCCCGAGGTCGCCACGGCGGCGACCCAGGTGTTGACCTGGAAGATGCCGACCAGAGTGAGGAATTCACCGACGAAACCCGAGGTGCCGGGCAGGCCGACGTTGGCCATCGTAAAGAACATGAACACCAGCGCATAGGCGGGCATCCGGTTCACAAGGCCGCCATAAGCCTCGATCTCGCGGGTGTGCATCCGGTCGTAGATCACGCCGACGCACAGGAACAAGGCGCCGGAAATGAAGCCGTGCGACAGCATCTGGAAGATCGCGCCATCGACACCCTGCTGGTTCACCGCGAAAATGCCCATCGTGACATAGCCCATGTGCGCGACCGACGAATAGGCGATCAGCTTTTTCATGTCGGTCTGCGCCAGTGCCACAAGCGAGGTATAGACAATGGCGATGGCTGACATCCACAGGACCAGCGGGCCAAGCACATCCGACCCCACCGGGAACATCGGGATCGAGAACCGCAGGAAGCCGTAGCCGCCCATCTTCAGCAGGATCGCGGCCAGCACCACCGACCCCGCAGTCGGCGCCTGCACGTGCGCGTCGGGCAGCCAGGTATGCACAGGCCACATCGGCATCTTCACCGCGAAGGACGCGAAGAAGGCGAGGAAAAGCATGGTCTGCAGCCCACCAACCACCGGGATGCCAAGGATCGAGAAGGTCTCGGACCCGAAGTCATGCGCCAGCAGCTTCACGATGTCGGTGGTCCCGGCATCAAGATACATCGCGATCATCGCGACCAGCATCAGCACCGAGCCGAGGAAGGTATAGAGGAAGAACTTGAAGGCCGCGTAGATCCGCTCCTTGCCGCCCCAGATGCCGATGATCAGGAACATCGGGATCAGCCCGGCCTCGAAGAACAGATAGAACAGCACCAGGTCCAGCGCGCAGAACACGCCAAGCATCAGCGTTTCCAGGACCAGAAACGCGATCATGTATTCCTTGACCCGCGTTTCCACGTTCCAGCACGACAGGATCGTGATCGGCATCAGGAACGTCGTCAGCATCACGAACAGGATCGAGATGCCGTCAACACCCATCCGGTAGCTGAGACCCATGATCCAGGCGCGTTCCTCGACGAACTGGAACCCGGTGTTCGACGGATCAAAGCGCAGCAGCACGAACAGCGAGATCAGGAACGTCGCCGACGTCGTGAACAGCGCAAGCCATTTCGCCCCGCGCTGTGCCGCAGCGTCATCGCCACGCAGGAACAGCGCCATGATGATCGCCGCGACAAGCGGCAGGAAGGTGATGATCGAGAGAAGCTGGTTTTCCATGGTGCGCGCCCCTTACTTCGCGCCGCCGAACAGCGTCATCCAGGTAACCAGGGCTACGATCCCCAGAACCATCGCAAATGCATAGTGGAAGAGGTAGCCGGACTGCGCCCTTCCGGCGAGACGGGTGAAGAAGGGGATGATCCCCAAGGCCACCCCGTTGATCGAGCCGTCGATCACATCCCCGTCGCCGCGCTTCCACAGGAAGCCTCCAAGCCAGCGGGCCGGACGCACGATCATAAAGTCATAGGCCTCGTCGAAGTACCACTTGTTCAAAAGGAACAGATACAGCGGGCGCTGCTGCGTGGCGAGGCGTCCGGGCAGGCTCGGGTCTTTGATGTAGAACAGCCAGGCCAGGGCAAAGCCGAACAGCATCGCCACGAAGGGCGAAACCTTGACCCAGGTCGGCACCAGATGGGCCGCGTTGATCATGGTGGTCGGCGCGTGGTCTGCCTTGGCGACCTTGTCGGCGTCAAGCCGGACGTCAACGCTGGCCTGTTCGTCTGCAGTGAACGGCAGCATCACCAGCGCACCCTGCGGCACGGCTCCGGCTTCGGCCCCAGCTTCGGCCCCAGCTTCGGCGGAATGGTCGGCGGCGGAGGCGGCTGCACCCTCGGTCGCGGCGGTCGCGCCATGGGCTTCGTCCGCTGCAGGGGCGGCTTCGCCAGACTGACCCTCTGCCTCGCTGTGCTCGGCAGTTGCCATCCCGAACCAGTCGCGGACGGCAGCCTCGTCGCCAAAGAACACCTTGTACCACAGCATCCCCGAGAACATCGCCCCAAGCGCCAGCGCGCCAAGCGGGATCAGCATGACCAACGGGCTTTCCTGCGGCTCGTGGTGCCCATGGTCGCCATGCCCGTTGTCACCATGCCCATGGGCGTCGTGGCCGCCAGCGCGGCTGGTGCCGTAGAAGGTCAGGAACATCAACCGCCAGGAATAGAAGCTGGTCATCGCCGCTGCTACCACCAGCAGCCAGAACGCATAGCCCGATCCGACCCAGGCGCTTTCGATCACCGCATCCTTCGACAGGAAGCCGGCAAAGCCGTAATGCGTCAGCGGAATGCCGACCCCAGTGATCGCCAGCGTGCCGATCATCATCATCCAGAAGGTGAAGGGGATCTTCTTCCGCAGCCCGCCATAGTTGCGCATGTCCTGTTCGTGGTGCGTCGCGGTGATCACCGAGCCCGCGCCAAGGAACAGCATCGCCTTGAAGAAGGCATGGGTGAACAGGTGGAACATCGCCACCGAATACACGCCGACACCTGCCGCCACGAACATGTAGCCAAGCTGCGACATCGTCGAATAGGCAATCACGCGCTTGATGTCGTTCTGCACCAGACCGATCGTCGCCGCGACAAAGGCCGTGGTCGCCCCCAGCACCGTGATGAACGCGGTCGCTTGCGGCGCGTATTCATAGACCGGCGACATCCGGCAGACCAGGAACACCCCCGCCGTCACCATCGTCGCGGCGTGGATCAGCGCCGACACCGGCGTCGGGCCCTCCATCGCGTCCGGCAGCCAGGTGTGCAGGAACAGCTGTGCCGATTTGCCCATCGCCCCGATGAACAGCAGCACACCGACAAGGTTCGCCGCGTTCCACTCGCCCCACAGGAAGGTCAGGTTGGTTTCCGCCAGCGCAGGCGCGGCAGCAAACACGTCGTCAAAGCGGATGCTGTCGGTCAGGTAGAACAGCGCAAAGATCCCCAGCGCAAAGCCGAAGTCACCGACACGGTTGACGACGAAAGCCTTGATCGCGGCGGCATTGGCGCTTGGCTTGCGGTAGTAGAACCCGATCAGCAGGTAGGACGCGACGCCGACGCCTTCCCAGCCGAAGAACATCTGCACCAGGTTGTCCGACGTCACCAGCATCAGCATGGAGAAGGTGAAGAACGACAGATAGGCAAAGAACCGCGCCCGATAAGGCTCGTCGTCGCCCCAGTTCTCGTCATGCGCCATGTAGCCGAAGGAATAGAGGTGCACGAGCGCCGAGACCGAGTTCACCACCACCAGCATGATCGCCGTCAATCGGTCGAGGCGGATCGCCCACTCGGTCGCAAGGCTGCCGCTTTCGATCCAGCGCATCAGCACGATCTGCTGCGTCTCGCCATCGAAGGTCAGGAAGATGATCCACGACAGCGCCGCCGCCAGGAACAAGAGCGCGGTCGCAATCACCTGCCCGGCACGCTCGCCAATGATGCGCCAGCCAAAGCCGCAGATCAGCGCGCCGATCAGCGGCGCAAAAAGAATGATCGTTGCCATCACGGGTCAGCCTTTCATCACGTTGACGTCTTCCACGTCGATCGTGCCGCGGTTGCGGAAGAACACGACGAGGATGGCAAGGCCGATGGCCGCTTCGGCGGCTGCGACGGTCAGGACGAACATGGTGAAGATCTGCCCGACCAGATCGCCCGCGAAGGACGAAAAGGCGACAAGGTTGATGTTCACCGCCAGAAGCATCAACTCGATCGACATCAGGATCACGATCACGTTCTTCCGGTTGAGGAAGATCCCGAAGATGCCGATGACGAACAGCGCCGCCGCCACCGTCAGGTAATGTTCAAGTCCAACCATCTCACGTTCCCTCCGGGTCTTTTGCCCGTTGTCTTCTGTCTTGCCCCCGTGGGGGCGCGGAATGGGCCTAAAGCCCCTGTCCCGGTTTCACGTCCTTCAGTTCCATCGCCTTGGCCGGGTCGCGCCACATCTGCTGCAGCACGTTCTGGCGCTTGATGTCGCGGCGGTGACGCAGGGTCAGCAGGATCGCTCCGATCATCGCGACCAGGAGGATCAGGCCTGACAACTGGAACAGCAGGAAATAGCGGTCGTAGAGGATCATCCCCAGCGCGCGCGTATTCTCGATCTCGGTCGGGGTGACGGCCTGACGCAGACCCTCGGCACCGGGTGCTGCATCCCAGACACCAACGCCGATTGCGATCTGCATCAGAAGCACGACACCGATCAGCAGGCCCAAGGGCATGTACCGCGCCAGTTCGCCCTTCAACTCGGCAAAGTCGATGTCCAGCATCATCACGACAAACAGGAACAGAACCGCCACCGCGCCGACGTAGACGATAACCAGCAGCATCGCTACGAATTCTGCACCCAGCAGCACGAAAAGTCCCGAGGTCGACAGGAATGCAAGGATCAGCCACAGCACCGAATGCACCGGGTTGCGGCTGATCGTGACCATCAGGCCCGCGACCACCGTGACGCTGGCAAAGGCGTAAAAGGCAAAGTCAACGACGGTCATGCGTCTTTCTCCCCGGTGTCGTCGGCGGTCTCGGCAAAGACCTGTTGCGCGATCTCCAGCGCCTTCTGCATGGCGGGCACGCCGCCGAACATGCTCATCTGCCAGATCACCTCGGCGACCTCGCGCTTCGTGGCCCCGGCGGCAAGGCCGTTCTTGATGGTCATCCGCAACTGCGGCTCGCCGATCGGGCCAAGCACGGTCTGCGCGGCAATCGTCACCAGAAACCGGGTCCGCGCATCAAGCCCTTCGGGATTGAAGGTCTTGCCGAACCACATTTCCAGAATTTCCTTCGGCATCGCCGGGAACATCTTTTCCCATCCCTTGACGTCGGCGTTTTCCATCGCTGGCGCGAACGCCTTGGCCATTTTCTGGCCCTGCTCCATCATCGCGGCGAAGATCTTGGCGAAATCGTCGGTCATCAGCGGTACGGCGCGTCGAGTTCAAGGTTGCGGGCGATTTCGCCTTCCCAGCGTTCGCCGTTCGCCAGAAGCTTGTCCTTGTTGTACAAAAGCTCCTCGCGGGTCTCGGTGGAAAACTCGAAGTTCGGGCCCTCGACGATGGCGTCGACCGGGCACGCCTCCTGGCAAAAGCCGCAGTAGATGCACTTGGTCATGTCGATGTCGTAGCGCGTGGTGCGACGGCTGCCGTCCTCGCGCGGTTCGGCGTCGATGGTGATCGCCTGCGCCGGGCAGATCGCCTCGCACAGCTTGCACGCAATGCAGCGTTCCTCGCCGTTGGGGTAGCGGCGCAGCGCGTGTTCGCCCCGGAACCGCGGCGACAGCGGGCCCTTTTCATGCGGGTAGTTCAGCGTGGTTTTCGGCTTGAAGAAGTATTTCATGCCAAGGCCGAAACCCTTGATGAAATCCATCAGCAGGAAATAGCGGGTCGCGCGGTTCCAGTCGATGTTGGACATCTTCATTCCCAAGTTTCGCAGCGCTTCTTGAGCACCTGCATCTGTTCATCAATCACGTCCTGCAGGGCAACACCCTCAAGGTCGCTCACGAGCACCTCAAGCAAGTTTTCTGACATTTCTACAAAGCACTTAGTGGCCCGCATTTCCTTCATGAAGGTCTCATCTTCAGCGATGTGCGTTGCATCTTCGGGGAACTCTGCCCCTCGCCAATCAGCATCCGAGGGCGTCAAGCACTTGGTAACAGCAAGCCCCGCGCGAAGACGGTCCATGGCTTCGCCTCGATACTCCGGCGAACGTCCCGCTGTTCGTGCTGTGGTAACCGAGTCCAACAGGGCAAAGGCTGACATGGTCCATACCCGAATTCGGGCACTTGCCGGGGACATCCAAGCTGGCAGTTCTGACGTGGCCGCGGGGACTTGCCAAGGCGAAGGCGCCCCTCCGGCACTCGCCTCAAATGCCACAAGCTGCGGTCCGCACAAATCTTCGGCCAGTTGACGAGGAGTAGGTTTTGACTGCTGCGCCGATGCGGTAGCACCCAGGAAAGAAAGCAGCATCGCCGTTGCTAGGCCCGGTGTAGTCAATCTCGGGAGGTGTGCTCGCATCATCAGCCTCCAATCGCCCAGCGGGCCCAGAAGCCACCGAACACTTCGAATTTCGCAAGGAACGCCACCAACACCACCCAGCCCAGCGACAAGGGCAGGAACACCTTCCAGCCGATCCGCATCAACTGGTCATAGCGGTAGCGGGGCACGATCGCCTTCACCATGGCGAACATGAAGAAGAAGAACCACATCTTGCCGACCATCCACCACCAGCCATCGGCCAGTCCGGGAATGGGCGACAGCCAGCCGCCGAAGAACAGCAAGGACATCAGCGCGCACATCAGGAAGATCGCGATGTATTCGCCGGCCATGAACAGAAGGTAGGGCGTCGAGGAATATTCCACCATGAACCCGGCCACCAGTTCCGATTCCGCTTCCGGCAGATCGAACGGCGGGCGGTTGGTTTCCGCCAAGGCGCTGATGAAGAACAGGAAAACCATCGGGAAGTGCGGCAGCCAGTACCAGTTGAACAGCCCCCAGTCACCGTCCTGCGCCGCCACGATGGCCGAAAAGTTCATCCCCCCGGTCGAGATGATGATGCCGATGATGATCAGGCCCAGCGACACCTCGTAGGAAATCATCTGCGCCGCAGACCGCAACGAGCCAAGAAACGGGTATTTGGAGTTCGACGCCCAGCCGCCCATGATCACGCCGTAAACCTCCAGCGAGGACACCGCGAACACGAACAGGATCGCCACGTTGATGTTGGCCAGAACCCAGCCGTCATCGAACGGGATCACCGCCCAGGCCAGGATCGCCAGCACGAAGGACAGCATCGGCGCCAGAAAGAACACCGGGCGGTCGGCTCCGGCAGGCACCACGATTTCCTTGACCACATATTTCAGCGCGTCGGCCACCGATTGCAGCAGGCCAAAGGCGCCCACCACGTTCGGCCCCTTGCGAAGCTGGACCGCAGCCCAGATCTTCCGGTCGCCATAGACGAGGAACAGCAGGCTGATCATCACGAAGGCAACGATAAGAAGGCTTTGTGCCGCAATCAGCACCGCCGTTCCGAACCCCGTGGAAAGAAACCCGTCCATGTCAGCCCCTTACTTCAAACCGTCGGTATTCCAAGCTCTGCACATTCCGCCGCCGTCACTTCGGCGTCGATGGTGCGCAGGCCCTCGGGCAAGGTCGCAGAGATCATGTAGACCGCATCTCCGTACCACGTCCGTCCGTCTTTCTTCACGATGGTGCGCACTTGCCGTGCGAACCCGTATTCCTTGTCCAGCGCATATTGCGCCGCCGCACAGCGACCATAGGCCTCGACATCCGCCCTGCCCGTCGCGCCAGTCATTGCCACGTTGAAGCTGACCAGCCCGTCATCCAGCAGGATCGTCTGTATGCCACCGTATTGCTGCTGGCCGCGTCCGTCTGTCACCTCCGCCGATTGCGTGCAAGCCCCCAGCGCCGCCGTGGCGGTGGTGAGTGTCGCGGCAAGGGTGAAGGGGTGGACCAACGCCTTACTCCGCCGCCATCGCCGGGGTGGCGCGGGCTTTCGCCATCGCCGACAGTTCCGCCATCACCGAAGATGCCCGCGCGACCGGGTTGGTCAGGTAGAAATCCTTGATCGCGTTGCGGAAATCAGCCTTGCCCATCGCCTTCACCGGCAGCGCCGACCATGCGTTCTGCGCCACCCGATCGACGCCCCCCAGATGCGGATGCGCCGTCACCAGCGCGCGGCGCAACGCGGCAAGGCTGTCCCACGGCAGGGTGGCCCCCAACTCGGCCGACAATGCCCGCAGAATGGCCCAGTTTTCCTTCGCCTCACCGGGGGCAAACCCGGCGCGGAACGCCAGTTGCGGTCGGCCTTCGGTGTTGACGAAAAGACCGTTTTCCTCGGTCCAGGCCGCGCCCGGCAGGATGATGTCGGCGCGCGCAGCACCCCGGTCGCCGTGACTGCCCTGATAAATCACGAACGGCCCCTCGGCGATCACCACCTCGTCCGCGCCAAGGTTGTAGATCACCTCGGCCCCCTCGGTCGCCGCCGCCAGACCACCCTCGGTCGCGGCGCCTACATCCATCGCGCCGACGCGCGATGCAGCCGTGTGCAGGATCAAGAGTTTCGAGTTCGAGTTTTCCGCCAGCTTCATCGCATGGGCCAGCACCGCCTCGCCATCGGCTTCGGTGATCGCCCCCTGCCCGACGATGACGATCGACGCCTTCGCCTTCGTCTCGTCGCTGATCACCTGCGACGACAGCTTTTCCAGCGCCGCACGGTCGGTGCCGACATGGACATGGTCATAGGTCAGATCGACCGCCTCGCCCACCAGCCCGACCGTCGCACCCAAGCTCCACGCCTTGCGGATGCGCGCGTTCAAAACCGGAGCCTCGACCCGCGGGTTGGTGCCGATCAACTGGATCATCTTTGCGCTGTCGATATCCTCGATCGTCGCGGTGCCGACATAGCCCGAACGGTTGCCGATCGGCAGCTTGGCGTTGTCGGTGCGGCACTCGATGCGGCCACCGATGCTGCGGATAAGCTGGGTCAGGCTGAACACGGCCTCGACCGGCACCAGATCACCGACCAGCGCCGCGACCTTCCTGCCCTGCATCGCCGCCGCCGCCATCGTCAGCGCCTCGGCCCACGACGCTTTGCGCAAGCGGCCGTTCTCGCGCACATATGGCGTATCCAGCCGTTGGCGGCGCAACCCGTCCCAGACGAAGCGGGTCTTGTCGGAAATCCATTCCTCGTTCACGCCGTCATGGTTGCGCGGCAGGATGCGCATGACTTCGCGGCCCTTGGTGTCGACCCGGATGTTCGACCCAAGCGCGTCCATCACGTCGATGGTCTCGGTCTTGGTCAACTCCCAGGGCCGGGCGGTGAAGGCATAGGGCTTCGAGGTCAGCGCGCCAACCGGGCAAAGGTCGATGATGTTGCCCTGCAGGTTCGAATCCAGCGTCAGGTTCAGGTAGCTGGTGATCTCACTGTCTTCGCCGCGCCCGGTCTGGCCCATCTGGGTGATCCCCGCCACTTCGGTGGTGAAGCGGACGCAGCGGGTGCAGGAAATGCAGCGGGTCATCGCGGTCTTGACCAAGGGGCCAAGGTTCAGGTCCTCGGTCGCCCGCTTCGGCTCGCGGTAGCGGGAGAAGTCCACGCCGTAGGCCATCGCCTGATCCTGCAGGTCGCACTCGCCGCCCTGGTCGCAGATCGGGCAATCCAGCGGGTGGTTGATCAGAAGGAACTCCATCACCCCTTCGCGGGCCTTCTTCACCATCGGCGACTTGGTCTTGACCACGGGCGCCTGACCCTCCGGCCCCGGCCGCAGGTCCTTGACCTGCATCGCGCAGGAGGCTGCGGGTTTCGGAGGCCCACCGACCACCTCGACCAGACACATCCGGCAGTTCCCGGCGATGGTCAGGCGTTCGTGGTAGCAGAACCGAGGGATCTCGACCCCCGCCACTTCCGCTGCCTGGATGATGGTCATCGCGCCATCGACCTCGACCTCGATCCCGTCGATGCTGATTTTCTTCAAGTTAGACATGCGCCCGGTCCTTCCGCAGCAGCCCCTTCACCGCGTCACGCAGCCGGGCCAGAAGCCCAAGCGCCGCCGGGGCCGCCTGTTTCGTCGTATCCTGTTCAAACGACAGGTGTTTCACGCGCGCCTCGATGTCGCGCATCATGTATTTCGGGTCAGTACCGCCGTAGCACATCGCCCCTACTCCGCCGCCACTTGGGCACAGCCGTGCGTCTGCCACAGCTGCGCTTCCTTGAGATACTTCCAGCCGAAGGCATGGTCGCTGTCGCCATGCGCTTCAAGATGCTTCAACCGCTCCAGCGCCTCGTCCAGGGTTGGCCGATGCCCCGCAGGCACCCACCACATGACGAAATGCATCTTCCCCAGCACCTCGAACCACTCCGCCCGCCGTTCATAGAACGCGCGGTGGACGGTGTTGAAGACGAACTGCTCCAGCGTCTCGACGCTTTCCCAGACCGTCAGGTTCGACACGAACTGCGGGTCGCCGTCGATCTTGGCCTCGGTGTTCCCCGTGCCGGGCTCGCCCGAACCTTCCATCATCCAGACGAACCCGGGCATCCGCTTGCCCATCCCGTTCACCCGGTCCAGCGCGGCCATGAACTCGGCCACGCGCGGGTCGTCGGTGGGGGCCAAGAGGCGCCCCACGTTCAACTCGGCCAGGTGAAGGACGGGTTCTGTCACTTCTTCGACCTCAAAAGGTAGCCGATCAGGCTGTTCTTGGCGATTTCCTCTTCGCCGATCGTGCAGTAAGCGTCGGCATTGCCAGGCTCGGCACCCTTGGCCTTCAGCCATTCGGCGGCCTCGGCCTTGAACTTGGCCTTCTCGGTGTCCGAGGTGACGAAGGCGCGCACAACGCTGGCCTCGTAGCCCTGCTTCAGCGCAAAGTCGCGCAGCTTGTTCAGTTCGCCAAGGGCGCGAAGGTTGCGCGGCTCGATGGTCGGGCAATTGTCGGCAATGGCGTCGCCGATAAAGCCTTGCAGCAGCTTTTCGCGAATCTCGGGGTTTTCGTTGATCGGGACCAGCGCCAGCGCGGGCGTGGCGGCAAGGGTCAGGGCGATAATCATCGTGCGAAGCATGTTGGCCTCCTTGGCTGCTCGTGCCCCGCAGATGCCGCCAAACGCCGTTGATATGCCATGACAAAGCGCCCGGCTCAGGTCCTTGTGACCGAAGGTGACGGCAGATGTCATGCGCAACCCTCCGGATAGACCCATGCGCCGGTCGCCCGGTCGAAACGGTCGTAGATCGAGACGTTGACCTTGCCCCCACAGACCGCATCGGCAGCCTTGCGGGCCAGGGCACCCTCCCACATCTGGAACGGTTGGCCATTGTTGGTGACACGCACAGGCTCCCGCCCTGCAGGAACGGACGGAGCCGTCGCCACGCAGGCTCCCTGAGCCAGGGTCACCGAAAGGGCCAGCGCAATCCGCATCACGCGACCCCCCGCTGCCGAAACGCAACGACCAGACTCATCACCGCAGCGAACGGGGCGGAGTCCACAAGCGACACGGACAACAGCGCATAAAGAAAATCACCAGAACCGGAGTCATTCCACGTCAAACCGGCCAGGATCGGCGGGACGGCCGCCGTAAAACAGGCCGTTCGCCACAACCACGACAACTTGTGCGCGGGCGCCATCAGCGCCAGCGAGATCAGCACGATCCCCAAAGACAGGAATGGCACGCTGAACATCACGTCCATCACTCCGCCGCCACCGCCGAGACGCGGCCCGTGCGCTTGGCCTTGATCCGGTCCTCGATCTCGTCGCGGAAGGCGCGGATCAGGCCCTGGATCGGCCAGGCGGCGGCGTCACCAAGGGCGCAGATCGTGTGGCCCTCAACCTGCTTGGTCACGGACAGAAGCATGTCGATCTCTTCGACCTCGGCCTCGCCGCGCACCAGGCGGTCCATCACGCGCATCATCCAGCCGGTGCCTTCGCGGCAGGGGGTGCATTGGCCGCAGGACTCGTGCTTGTAGAACTTCGACAGCCGCCAGATCGCCTTGATCACGTCGGTGGACTTGTCCATCACGATCACCGCCGCCGTCCCCAGACCCGACCGCTGCTCACGCAGCCAGTCGAAGTCCATGATCGCGTCGTCGCATTGTTCCTTGGTCAGCAAGGGCACCGAGGACCCGCCGGGGATCACCGCCTTGATGTTGTCCCACCCGCCGCGCACGCCGCCGCAATGCCGCTCCAGCAGCTCTTTCAGCGGGATCGACATCGCCTCTTCGACGACGCAGGGCTGCATCACATGGCCCGAGATGCCGAACAGCTTGGTCCCGGTGTTGTTCGGTCGGCCAAAGCTGGCGAACCAGTCCGACCCGCGCCGCACGATGGACGGCACGACCGCAATCGACTCGACGTTGTTCACCGTGGTCGGGCAGCCATACAAGCCCGAGCCTGCCGGGAACGGCGGCTTCATCCGGGGCATGCCCTTCTTGCCTTCCAGGCTTTCCAGAAGCGCGGTTTCCTCGCCGCAGATATAGGCCCCTGCCCCGTGGTGAAGATACAGGTCGAAGTCCCAGCCAGACTTGGCCGCGTTCTTGCCCAGCATCCCGGCGTCGTAGCATTCGTCAATGGCGGCCTGCAGAGCCTCACGCTCACGGATGTATTCGCCGCGGATGTAGATGTAGCAGGTGTTGGCGTTCATCGCGAAGGAGGCGATCAGCGCGCCCTCGATCAGCGTATGCGGGTCGTGCCGCATGATCTCGCGGTCCTTGCAGGTGCCGGGTTCCGACTCGTCGGCGTTGATCACCAGGTAGGACGGACGCCCGTCCGACTGCTTGGGCATGAACGACCACTTGAGGCCGGTCGGGAACCCCGCACCGCCCCGCCCGCGCAGGCCTGAAGCCTTCACCTGCTCGATGATGGTGTCGCGGCCCCGCTTGATGATGTCAGCCGTGCCATTCCAATGCCCGCGCTTCATGGCCCCCTTCAGGCTGCGATCATGCATCCCGTAGAGGTTGGTGAAAATGCGGTCCTGATCCTTGAGCATCTTGGTCTTCCTAACCCCGGCGTCCGCGCCAGATCTGATACGTCACCACGAGGGCCCAGACAAAGGCCGCGATGGCGAGAAGGTCGAAGAGGAACACATAGCGCACCTCCAACCCGAGTTGTCCGCCCAGCCACTGGGCCCCCATCCACAGTACGATGGTCACCGCCAGCACGATGCCCACCAGCCGCGCCTGACGGGCGCGCTGAAGGTCAGATGGATCGGGACGGGTCTGGGTCATGTTTCAGTAGCTGTTGGTCTTGGCGCGTTCCCGGAAGGCCGCAAGCCCTTCGGTGACGATGATCCTGGCCTGCGCCACCCAGCGGTCGCGCGTCACACGGCCCTTGAAGCCCTTCAGGTTCGCGTCGACCCAGGCCACATCGGCGTCGCTCCACCCCGCGATCTGGTCGAAATGGAAGAACCCCATCTCGTTCACCAGCTTTTCCATCGCCGGGCCGACGCCTTCGATTTCCTTCAGGTTGTCCGCCTTGCCATCGCGCGGAGCCGCCAGCCGCGCCGGACCATCGGTGGTCGCAACTTCGGCGGGCGCTGCAGCTGCAGGCGCTGCCACGAAAGCGGCAGGCGGAGCCGCCGGCTCGGGGGCTGCTGCGTGCAGTCTGGCAGCCGGCATCGCACCTTGCGCAGGCATGTTGCCACGCCGCATCCCGACGATCAGTCCGACGACGACGGTCAGCACACCGGCGATGGCCGCAGCCGGGGTCAGGTCGAAATCCCCCACAAGGGACAGCGCCACGAAGGCGACAAGCCCGGCGGTCGCTGCCAGCATCCAGCCACCGATCGAGGGGGCATTCACATTCTCTGCTCTAGGCATTCCATGTCACTCCCGTTGCAGCAGCCCGCGCGGGGCCACCGATGGCTTCAGTAATCATTTGACCTGGCGCGTTCGCGGAACGCCTCAAGCCCGTCGCTGACGATGATCCGTGCCTGTTCCACCCATTTGTCGCGGGCGATGCGGCCCTTGAACGTCTTCATTTCGGCATCGACCAATGCCACATCGGCTTCGGTCCAGGCGGCGATCTGGTCAAAGTGGAAAAAGCCAAGGCTGTTCACCAGCTTTTCCAGCGCCGGGCCGATGCCCTCGATCTCTTGCAGGTCGTCGGGCTTGCCCTTGCGCGGCGCCTTGAGGCGGACCAGGCCCTGCGGTTCGGCCTTCGCGGCCTTGGGTTTTGCCGTCTTCGCGGCCTTCGGCTTGGTCTCTGTCCCGGCCGGGACCTTGGCGTCGACCTTCGCTTTCGCCGCCTTGGGCTTTGGCTCGGCCTTGGGCTTTGCCGCGGCCTTTGCGACGGCCTTAGCCGACACCTTCGCAACCGGAACCTCGGTCGGGGCCGGTTGGGCAGGGGCCGGTTCGGTAGGGACGGGTGGCAGGATCGTCGGTGCAACATCAAGGCGCGTCAGCGGCGTCACCACCGAGGACGGGCGCTGCGGCACGACGACACCTTCGGCCCGTGCCGGCACGGCCCTGGCGACCGGAGCGGTCGCGCCATCGGTCCCGCCAATCCGCACGCCGACATCCGACGTCGCAGGCACCACCTTGCGCACGCGGCGGGCCTCTTCCTGGTCATCGTAGCGGTTCACCGTCACGGCCAGCCGGTGCAGCACCAGAAGCACGATCAGCGCGATTGCGGTCGAGAAAAGTCCCGCCGGGACGAAGTGGTAGAACAGCCAGCCACGCAGCACGGCAAAGGTGACCACCCAGGAGAGAACCACCAGCCCCCAGCCACCCATGCCGATCGTCGTGTCGTCGTCGCCGACCTTCATTCCGCTTCACCCCGCAACCGAACCACCTTTACGCCCTTGCCGCTGCTTCCGCCTCGGCCACCGTGCCGCCTGCCGCCAGAATCCTGGCCTGCACCACCCACTTGTCGCGGGTCACACGGCCCTTGAAGCCTTCCAGGTTCTCGTCGACCCAGGCGACTTCACCCGCGGTCCAGTTGGCGATCTGGTCAAAGTGGAAAAAGCCCAGCCGGTTGCACAAGGCTTCCAGCTTGGGGCCGATCCCGACGATCAGCTTCAGATCATCCGCCTTGCCATCCTTGGGCGCCGACAGGCCCGCAGGCTGCACGCCCCCCGCCTGGCCCGAGGCCTTGGCCTCAGGTGTTGCCAGCGGTGTTGCGTTCGGTGCATTGCCGTCCGCCTTGGGCTTGCCCCTGGACGAGGCCTTGGCTTCCTGCACAGTCGCGCCCGTCGCATCCGCCGGGGCCCCCGCGCCGGGCTTCGGCTCGACCTGGCGACCCTTGGCGGGCGTCACGGCTGCGGGCTTGCCCAGCCAGGGCGTCAGCAGCGGCACTTCGGTCCCGTCGATGCGCTTGACCGTGTCCTTCAGGTCCACCGCCGCCTGCGCGCTGGCGTTGTACTGCTTGCGGCCCGATTCAAAGTCCTTGAGGCTGGTCAGCCCCCCGATCGGTTCCGCCGCATAGCGTCCGTTCTGCGGCCCAGGCACCGGGACCTCGCCCTTCGAGAACCGCCCGATCAGGTCGCGCAGCTTCTCGGGCGTCAGGTCCTCGTAGTAGTCCTTGCCGATCTGGGCCATGGGGGCGTTGGCGCAAGCGCCCATGCACTCCACCTCTTCCCAGCTGAACTTGCCATCGGCGCTTAAGGTGTGGGGGGTCTTGGCGATCAGCTCTTTCGCCACGGCCACCAGGTCCTCGGCCCCGCAGATCATGCAGCTGGTCGTGCCGCAAATCTGCACATGGGCGACGCTGCCCACGGGCTGCAGCTGGAACATGAAGTAGAACGTCGCCACTTCCAGCGCCCGGATATAGGCCATGCCCAGCATGTCGGCGACATGCTCGATGGCGGGGCGCGAAAGCCAGCCCTCCTGCTCCTGCGCGCGCCACAGCAGCGGGATGATGGCCGAGGCCTGACGGCCTTCGGGGTATTTGGAGATCTGGCCCTTGGCCCAGGCCAGGTTCGCCGGAGTGAAGGCGAAAGAGGCGGGTTGGTCTTTGTGAAGGCGGCGCAGCATGGTCTAGAAATATCCCCTGGCGATAGTCAGGATTACGGCGGTTGCGGCACCGGCGACGGCACCCATGACAAGACGGTTGCCAAACTTGGCAGCCATGACCCCGGCCAGACCCGAAGCCGCGCCCAGGATCAGAGTCCACAGGTTGATCGTGACGTCCGGCATCACCGGTCAACCTCGCCAAAGACGATGTCCATCGTGCCGATGATGGCGCTGACGTCGGCCAGCTGGTGGCCCTTGCAGATGTAGTCCATCGACTGCAGGTGCAGATACCCCGGCGCGCGGATCTTGGCGCGGTAGGGCTTGTTCGTGCCATCGGCGACCAGATAGACCCCGAATTCCCCTTTCGGAGCCTCGACCGCCGCATAAACCTCACCGGCGGGGACGTGGAAGCCTTCGGTGTAAAGCTTGAAGTGGTGGATCAAGGCCTCCATCGAGGTCTTCATCTCGCCCCGCTTCGGCGGAGTGATCTTGCCGCGCGCAAGGATGTCGCCCTTTTCGACCCGCAGTTTGGCACAGGCCTGGCGGATGATGTGGGTCGACTGCCGCATCTCCTCCATTCGGCAGAGATAGCGATCATAGCAGTCGCCGTTCTTGCCGACGGGGATCTGGAACTCGAACTCGTCGTAGCATTCGTAGGGTTGGGCGCGGCGCAGGTCCCAGGCGAGGCCCGACCCACGCACCATCACGCCGGAATAGCCCCACTTCTGGATGTCCGCTTCGGTCACCACGCCGATATCGGCGTTGCGCTGCTTGAAGATGCGGTTTTCCGTCAGAAGGCCGTCGATGTCATCCAGCACCTTCGGGAACTGGACCGCCCAGGCGTCGATGTCCTCGATCAACTGGGGCGGAAGGTCCTGGTGCACCCCACCCGGCCGGAAATAGGCCGCGTGCAGACGCGCGCCCGAGGCCCGCTCGTAGAACACCATCAGCTTTTCACGTTCCTCGAAGCCCCAGAGCGGCGGCGTCAGCGCGCCCACGTCCATCGCCTGAGTGGTCACGTTCAGCAGGTGGTTCAGCACCCGGCCAATCTCGGAGAAAAGCACCCGGATCAGGCTGGCCCGGCGCGGCACCTCGGTCCCGGTCAGGCGTTCGATCGCAAGACACCAGGCATGTTCCTGGTTCATCGGAGCCACATAATCCAGCCGGTCGAAATAGGGCAGGTTCTGCAGATAGGTCCGGCTTTCCATCAGCTTTTCGGTCCCGCGGTGCAGCAAGCCGATATGCGGGTCGCAGCGTTCGACGATCTCGCCGTCCAGCTCCAGCACCAGACGCAGCACGCCGTGTGCGGCCGGGTGTTGCGGGCCGAAGTTGATGTTGAAGTTGCGGATGCGCTGTTCGCCGGTCTCGAAATCGGTCGAGCCGTCGTCATAGGTGTTCACGCGGATATCGCCGTCCATCATGTTCATTTCCAATCCTTCGCGGAACGGTTGGCCAGCTTGCGAATGTGAAGAACCAGGCCCTGAAGAGCGAAGGTCAAGACGACCCCGACCAGAAAGCCCGGCAAAAGATCGCCCAGCGTCAGATTGCGCGGCCCGACAAAACCGACCGGGGCCAGCGCCTCCCGGATCGCGGAGACGGCGTAAACCTCGGTCAGCGTGGCGACCAGCGCCCCGGCCACCAGCGGCAGCCACCAGCGGCCGACGACCGCCGACAGGACGCCGACCACCGCCACGACGGCCCATGTGGTCCAGGTCAGAAGGTTGAAGATCACCCCCTGCCCAAACGCCTCGGGCGAGCCGATGGAAGCGCCGATCACTTCGCCACCTCTTTCTTCTCGTCACCGGGCAGGATGTATTCGGCACCCTCCCACGGGGACATGAAATCGAACTGCCGGTATTCCTGCACCAGGTTCACCGGCTCGTAGACGACACGCTTCAAGGCCTCGTCATAGCGGACCTCGGTGTAGCCAGTGGTCGGAAAGTCCTTGCGCAAGGGATGCCCACGGAAGCCGTAGTCGGTCAGGATGCGCCGCAGGTCCGGGTGGCCCGAGAAAAGGATCCCGAACATGTCGAACACCTCACGCTCGAACCAGTTCGCGCTGGGGTGCAGCTCGTGGATCGACGGCACCATCTGATCCTCGCGGACCGCGACCTTCACGCGGATGCGCTGGTTCCGGTACATCGACAGGAAATGATAGACCATGTCGAACCGCTGGGCGCGCTCTGGGTGGTCCACCGCCGTGATGTCGACCAGCGACGAGAACCGGCACGACGCATCATCGCGCAAGGTTTCGACCAGGGCTTCCAGATTGGCCAGGTTGGCGACAAGGGTCAGCTCGCCGAAGGCAATGGTCGAGGACACGACCGCCTCGGGCTGCTTCAGCGCGATGATCGCGGCCAGTTCCTGCAGGGCTTCGGACATGGGGTTACCTCACCAAAGTGCCAGTGCGGCGGATCTTCCGCTGCAACTGCAGGATACCGTAGAGCAGAGCCTCGGCCGTGGGCGGGCAGCCCGGCACGTAGACGTCGACCGGGACGATCCGGTCGCAGCCGCGCACGACAGAATAGCTGTAGTGATAGTAGCCCCCGCCATTGGCGCAGGAGCCCATGGAGATCACATAGCGCGGCTCGGGCATCTGGTCGTAGACCTTGCGCAGCGCCGGGGCCATCTTGTTGGTCAGCGTCCCGGCGACGATCATCAGGTCCGACTGGCGCGGGCTGGCGCGCGGTGCGGTCCCGAAGCGTTCCAGGTCATAGCGCGGCATGGATGTGTGCATCATCTCGACGGCGCAGCACGCCAGACCGAAGGTCATCCAGTGCAAGCTGCCGATCCGGGCCCAGTTGATGATGTCCTCGGTCGAAGTCAGAAGGAAGCCCTTGTCCGACAGCTCGCGGTTCAGCGCCTGGACGGCAACCTCATGGTCGCCCCCGGCCGTGTTTGCACCCGCCATAACGCCCATCGAAGTCACCCCTTCTGCATTCTGTGCGCCAACCGGCAGACCGGAGCGCCCTTTCGAAACTGTCTTGCCAGACTGTACCGCAGCATCCTGCGATATGCAGCCGTTGACTGCGACCGAACAGCATGCACCAGACGATCATCCGGTCGTGATGCTCATACCTGCGGCCCAAGGAAGGGTCAACCAACGCCAACGCCGCAGCCCATGCATTTTCGGACCGAACCGCCGAGCCCGGTCCCCGGGGATGGACGGCAGCACCCAACCCGAAAATCGGCCCTCTCGGCGGATATCCGCGCCGGGGCGCGGCCGGCCGCCGCAATCGACATCCGGCACGGGAACCCGATCCCGATCCGGGCATTGACCCCGGTGCCAGCCTGTCTGGCTCTTTAACAAGGAAAATCTGTCATGAAGAATACTCTCAAAATGATCGTTGCCACCGGCCTCATCGCCACCTCGTCGGCGCCGCTTTTCGCCCAGACCGTGGTCGGCGACCCGATGACGACCAGCTGTGGCGACTTCCTGGCGCTTGGCGACAGTGATCGCCTGCTGATGGCACTGCAGTTCGATGCCTACAATGCCATGTCGGAAACCGACAAGACCGCCGTCGAGGCGATGACCGATGAACAGAAGACCGCCCTGATCGCCGAAACCCGCACGGCACGCGAAGCCATGACCGCCGAAGAGCAGGCCGCGATCAACGAGGCAGGCGCGCTTACGTTGCAGAAGATCATGACCAACTGCAAGGCGACCCCGGAAAAGGTCGTCGTCGATGCGATGGACGCCGCCATGTAACTGCGCTTGCAGCAAGAATGACGAATGCGCGCATCCATCTCTGGGTGCGCGCATTCATTTTGGTGCCATGCTGTCTGCCGTTGCCCTTAAGCCGGGGCCCAAGGCTCAGGTCGGGCTCACTCCCACTCCAGCGCGCCCTTTTTCCACTCGTAGGCAAATCCGATGGTCAGCACGGCCAGGAACAGCATCATCGACCAGAAGGCAGCCATGCTGATCTCGCCAAAAGCGACGGCCCACGGGAACAGGAACGCGACTTCCAGGTCGAAAATGATGAACAGGATCGACACGAGGTAGAAGCGCACGTCGAACTTCATCCGCGCATCGTCAAAGGCGTTGAAGCCACATTCGTAGGCGCTGACCTTTTCGGGGTCCGGATTGCGGACGGCCAGCACTGCGGCGGCCAGGATCAGGACAAGGCCCAGGCCGATCGCGATGGCCATGAGGATAAGGATCGGCAGATACTCTCGGAGAAGCAGGTCCACGAGGGGGCTCCTTGAAGCTGGCGGCGCGCGTGCAAGCGGACGCATGGCGCGCCCGTTGTGTCTTTCTGTCCGTTTACTCTGCACCCATGCCGGGGTCAACCGAAGCCGGGGCAGATTTCGGGGGCTGCAGGTGCAGAAGTTCGCGCTGTTGGCGCGGTCTGGAGCCGGTCATACCTGACCGCGGACCCCGCCCGAGACGGGTTCCCCTTACCTTGACCCGCAGACCGAAGCGCCCTTTCCTGCCCCCAAGCACGAAAGGACCCTGCCCCATGCGTCTTGCCATCCTGATCGCCCTTGCCGCGCACTCTGCCTCGGCCCAGACCTGCGAGATCGACATTGCCGCCGTCGAGGCGCGCATTGCCCAGCTTGAGCCTGCCCATGGCATGGTCCTGTCCGACATCGGCTGCGACGCCCCGACCTTACCCGCCCACATCCTGATGTGCGAGGCGGCCGAGACGCCAGATGCCCCGCTCTGGCGCATGGGTCGGCTGGATGACCTGGCCTGGATCTACGCCGTCGAGAACGCCACCGGCCAGGACATCGACGAGACGAACCCGCCCCGTGACGACGATTTCCTGGCCCGTCGCGACGCCTGCACCGACGCGGCCTGCCTGTGCGACACCCTGGTCGAGCACACCAACGCCAGCCTCGGCGGCACCTCGCCCTATCCGCAGTGACCCGGCCCGGTGCTTTCTACCGGTGCTTTCTAGACGGAGCGCTGACGCGCAAGTCTTTTGTCTCGTTGTCGGGACTTGCGCCCTCCGCCTCGGACCCGCGCGGGACGGGGGAACGCTGGCCCGATGCCAAGGCTGCGGCAGATGCGCGCCCTGGGCCGCACTGCACCCTGCCCAGCGCGAAAGCGCGCAGGATCCGGGTGGATCAGCGGGTGACGGGGTGGAAGCTGTACACGCCGCCCGTCCGCTCCAGCCGCCCGATGCCGGGATGGGGCAGATGCGCGCCTGCGACCAGCCAGCCCTCGGCCAGCACCCGGTCGAACAGACCCGCCCGCGTCGCCCGCGCCTGATCCGGGTCCTCGTCGAACTTCCACGTCACCTCGGGCCGGGCGAACTGCAGCGGATGGTGCACAAGGTCGCCCCAGATCAGAAGTCTCCCCTCGACCAGGAACGCCATGTGGCCCGGCGAATGGCCCGGAGCGTTCACCGCCACCACGCCCGGCAAGGGACCATCCCCCTGCTCCAGCGGCATCAGGCGCGGCAGGACCGGGATCATCCGGGGTTCGGCCCGGAAGGCCATCAGTTCCTCGGTTGCCACGAAGACCCGCCCGGCGTTCGGAAAGGCCAGACCGCCATCGTCATCCACCAGCCCCGACAGATGGTCGATATGGGTATGCGTCAGCGCCACCACATCCACCTCTTGCGGCCCCGAGCCCGCCTCGGCCAGCGCCGCGCCCAGCTGGCCCAGTCCCTTGTGCCAGGCCCGCCCCGCGCCGGTGTCGATCAGAAGACAGCCCGCAGGCCCCCGCACCAGGAAGGCCCGCACCGGCAGCGGCAGCTTGCCCGACACCAGATCGCCCGCCGCGTAATCGGTCAGCCCCACCCCGTCCGGACCCCGCAGGCAGTCCGGCGGCATCGCCGTTTCGCCGTCCAGAAGCATCGTCACGGTCAGGTCTTGCACCTCGACCGTCAGGCTACGCTCTGTTTCCCGTACAACTCTCATCCGCACCACGTCCCGCGCAAACCGCCACTGTACTGCCGCCCGTGACCCGCCCGGATCATCAGACGCGCCACATCCACCCCGTCCAGTTCCAGCCGCACCAGAGACCTGCCGTATCGGTCGGTCCCGTCTTGCGTCAGGGCAATCCGGTCCGCCTTCTGGATCATCGTCCGCAAGGCCCAGCTGGCCCGCTCTGCCGCGACGAACTCGGCCAGGCACTGCGGAGCATACTTCTCGGGTGTGTCGAAGCCCTGGATGCGGGCGCTGACCATCCCGTCCTCGGGGCAGATCAGCGAGACAGTGTCCCCGTCCACCACCCGGATGATCCGGCAATCGCCTTGCGCGCTGGACACTGTCTTCATGCCCGCGTTCACCAGGTCCGCGATGGTCGGCACAAGAACCAGACCGCCCAAGGCGACCACGATCATACCCCGAAGGTAGAAGCGCGGGCTGGCCAGCCGACGCAGGCCCCGGGCCAGCGGACCCGCGGGCCGCGCCGGACGGAAAAGCCAACCCATCAATCCGCCGCCACTGCTGCTACCGGACCAAGCGCCTCGGCCCGGGCCGCCACAGCGGCCTCTTCGGTCAGGATACGGGCGATCTGGTCCACGTCCTCGGGCAGGAAGGTCAGTGGCAGCCGCATGTCGATCAGGCCCGCCAGAATCCGGTCGGTCTGCGGCAGGACTTCGGGCCTGGCATACTGCCAGTGCGCGTAGCGGCTGGTGAAGCCCGCCGGGTCGGCCGCGCCGAACCACTTCAGCTCTACCCCCCGCGCCGCAGCAGCCGCAACGAAGGCCGCCACCCGCGCAGACTCCCACCCCGGCAGGAGAAACTGAAAGCTGGACCCCACGTAATCCTCATGCTGCGGACGGGGGATCAGCTTCACGCCGACAGCGCCTGCAAGCCCCGCCTCCATCGCCTGATACAAGGCCCGCCACCGCGCCCGCCGGTCGTCCAGCAGGCCGATCTGAGGCCGCAGGATCGCCGCCCGCAGGTTGTCCATGCGCGACGACACATTGGGGACTTCCAGCTTCAGCGCCTCGAACACCTCGGGCGCAGGGGCCGCCCGGTGTCGGGCGTAAAGCATGTAGGACCCCGACAAAAGGACGGCCCGCGCCGCCAGGTCAGCGTCATCGGTGACCAGAAACCCGCCCTCGCCGCTGTTCATGTGCTTGTAGGTCTGCGTCGAATAGCACCCCACCGCACCATGCCGCCCCGAGGGCACACCCTTCCACTTCGCCCCCATCGTATGCGCGCAATCCTCGATCACCCGCACCCCCAGCCGGTCACACAGGGCCATCAGCGCGTCCATGTCGCAGACATGGCCCCGCATGTGGGACAAGAGAAGCACCCGCGCACCTGATGCCTTGGCCTGCGCCTCCAGATGCGCAAGGTCGATCGTCAGATCCTCGGTCACATCGACAAAGACCGGCTTCGCGCCAATGGAGGCAATCGCCCCCGGCACCGGGGCCAGAGTGAAGGCGTTGGACAGGACCGGCTCCCCGGGCTTCACTTGGCACGCGCGCAAAGCACAGGCCATCGCCGCCCCACCCGAGGCCAGCGCAAGGCAATACTTCGCGCCCACGTAAGCCGCGAATTCCTCCTCCAGCAGCGCCGTCTCGGCGATCTCGCCCGCCACCGTGTTGTAGCGGTGCAGCCGCCCATGCCGCAAAACCGCCATTGCCGCCTCGATCCCGGCCTCGGGGATCGGCTCCTGCTGGGTGAAACTTCCGGTGAACCGCTCGCTCATGCCTTCTCGGACCTCTTCAACATCAGGAACAACACAGTTGTAAGCGCCAGAAAGCCCGCGGCCACCCAATAGGCGACATCCGTTGACCGCCAGACCCGGTCCTCGGCCCAGAAATGGCCGAAGAGGAAGGCAAAGAACACCGTCCCGAGCAGCATCGCCACATTGGTGACCGCCGAAATCCCGCCCTGCAACTCGCCCTGCGCATCCTCGGGCACCCGCTTGGTCAGCATCGAGGTCAGCAGGGGGTGCACGAACCCCTCCGGCCCGTGCAGAAGCATGAGCGTGATCACCCCCCAAAGGGCCCCGACAAACCCATAGCCCAGCAGGACCAGCGTCGAGCAGACCAGCCCGAAGAGGGCTACCTGCCACTCGCCGAAGCGCTTCGTCGCCGGGCCGGTGAGAAAGCCCTGGAAGGCCCCGGCGACCAGGCCGAAGACCGCCAGCGTCGCGCCCACCATCGCCTCGGACCAGCCGAACTTGGCGATGCCCCAGAAGGTCCAGATCGCCGGGTAGACCGAGGTGGAAAAGAAGAACAACCCCATCACCATGACCATCGGCAACACGCCCCGGTAGGTGGCAAAGACCCGGAACGCCCCGAACGGGTTCGCCCGCCACAGCTCGAACTTGCGACGGTTCTCCGGGGCAAGGGATTCCGGCAGCACGAACCAGCCATAGACGAAGTTCAACAGCGAGATGAAGGCCGCCACCCAGAACGGCACCCGGGGACCCAACTCTCCCAGCAAGCCCCCGATGGCCGGGCCGATCACGAAGCCCACGCCAAAGGCCGCGCCCATGTAGCCGAAAGCCTTGGCCCGGTCATCCGGCGCGGTGACATCGGCGATGTAGGCGCTGGCGATGATCCAGCTTGCGCCACAGACCCCGGCAATGATCCGCCCGACAAACAGCCATTCCAGCGTCGGGGCCAGCGCCATCAGGATGAAGTCCATCCCCAAGCCGAAGATCGCCAGCAACAAGAGCGGGCGGCGCCCGAAGCGGTCGGCAAGATTGCCCATCAGCGGCGCAAAGACGAACTGCGCCAGACTGAAGGCCGCGAACATCCAGCCCCCGATCACTGCTGCCTGGGCGATGTCGACATGGCCCACATCCTCGATCAGCTTCGGCAGGACCGGCATGATCAGCCCGAAGCCCACCATGTCCAGAAACACGGTGATCAGGACGAAAGTCACCGCATGGCGGCTGACCGTCCGGGGGGCATCTGGGGCTTGGCTCATGAGCCGGGACCCTATGGCTCGGCTGCGGGCCTGTCAAACCGGGGCGACCCGCCGCGCAATCCTTCACCCGTCTTTCATCTTGCTTCAAATATCCCCGCCGGAGGCATGATCGAGCCGGTTGGCGCCCCGCGCCAGAGGCGAGACAGAAGGCGTGCGCGAAGCGCTCGATTTCGCAGCCCCCCGATCTTCGCAGCCCTCCGATCTTCGCAGCCCCCCGATCTTTGCAGCCCCCCGATCCGCGCGCCACCAGGAAACCAGGCGCAGACGGCAAAACCCGCGCCCCCTCTCCCCACCGGGGGAGAGGGCCGGGGTGAGGGGGGGCAACGCACGACATCCGGGTTAGCGGCCGCTCAATGCCTACAGCCAACCCCTTGATTTTCCAGCTCTGTAAAGCGTGCCTGCGCGCGGGCCGCCTCAGCCCAGCAACCGCCCCGCCAGCCCCGGAAGGTCCTCGAACCGGTTCAGCAATGCCGCCGGATTGAACCGGGACACCCCCGCCCCCTCCGGCCCGAAGGTGACCAGCGCCACCGGCACCCCCGCCGCCACCCCCGTCTTCGCGTCGGTCTCGGTATCCCCCACCAGCATCGACCGCCCGACCACGCCCCCGGCCCGCTCCACCGCCGCCCGGTACGGCGCCGCGTCCGGCTTCCGGACCGGCAGCGTGTCCGCCCCGACCAGCGCCCCGAAGGCTCCCCGCACCCCCAGCGCCTGCAGCAAAAGCTCGGCCAGCCCCTCTGGCTTGTTCGTGCAGATCGAGACCGCGAACCCCGCCGCCTTCAACCCCTCCACAGCCTCCATCGCCCCGGGATAAAGCCGCGTGTGGGTCGCGATTCCCTGCCGGTAGGTCTCCAGCAGCACCGGATAGCCCGCATCCACGTCCGCCTCCGTCCAGTCCATCCCCAGCCGCTGGAACCCCAGCCGCAGCATCGCCCGCCCGCCATGAAACGCGGTCAATGCATCTTCGGGCCCCAGCACCGCCCGCGGCAGCGACGCATTCGCCGCAGCCAGCAGGTCCGCCGAGGTGTCTGCCAAAGTTCCGTCCAGATCGAACACTACACAGCGCATGTCGGCAGTCCTGTAACCTGTCGTGAGCGGACGGCCCCTTGCCACCCACTGCCACGGGGGTAAAACGGGCGCCGGTACATTGGAAGGGGCAGAATGCAGGTTTCAGTCATCGTTTTGGCAGCGGGTCAGGGGACACGGATGAACTCCGACCTGCCGAAGGTCCTGCACCAGGTCGCCGCCGCCCCCCTTCTTCACCACGCCCTGCAGACCGCGCAAAGCCTGGAGCCCTCCCGCATCGTCACCGTCACCGGCCACGGCGGCGAGGCTGTCGCGGCCTCTGCCACCGCCTTCAACGAGGCGGTCGAGACCGTTGTCCAGGACCCCCAGCTTGGCACCGCCCATGCCGTGGCTCAAGCCGCCCCCCTCGTCTCCGACGTGCCGGGCGAGGCCATCGTGCTTTATGCCGACACCCCGCTGATCCGCGAAGAAACCCTTCGCGCCATGCTGGACGCCCGCGCCCGACACGCCGTTGTCATCCTCGGCTTCCACGCCCGGGACCCCGGCCGCTACGGCCGCCTGCTGACCAATGGCGACCAGTTGCTGGCGATCCGCGAGTTCAAGGACGCATCCGAACCGGAACGCGCCATCACCCTGTGCAACTCAGGCGTTGTCTGCGCCGAGGCGCGCACCCTGTTCTCTCTCATTGCCGAGGTGAAGAACGACAACGCTGCGGGCGAATACTACCTGACCGACATCGTGGAACTGGCCCGCAAACGCGGCCTCTCCGCCGGCGTGGTGCTGTGTGACGAGGCCGAGACGCTGGGCGTCAACACCCGGCAACAGCTTGCCGAGGCCGAGGCCGCCTTCCAGACCCGCGCGCGGGCCGAGGCACTGGAAAACGGCGTCACCCTCACCGCGCCGGAGACGGTGTTTTTCGGACTGGATACCTATATCGGCCGCGACGCGATCATCGGTCCCAACGTCCTTTTCGGACCCGGCGTCACCGTGGAATCCGGGGCCGAGATCAAGGGCTTCTGCCATCTGGAAGGCTGCCACATCAGCCGCGGCGCCACCGTTGGCCCCTTCGCAAGGCTGAGGCCCGGCGCGGAACTGGCCGAGGATGTCCACGTCGGCAACTTCGTCGAGATCAAGAACGCCATCCTGGACGAGGGCGTGAAGGTCGGCCACCTGACCTATCTCGGTGACGCCCATATCGGCGAGTTCACCAACATCGGCGCAGGCACCGTGACCTGCAATTACGACGGCGTGATGAAGCATCGCACCACCATCGGCAAGCGCGCCTTCATCGGCTCGGACACCATGCTGGTGGCCCCCGTCACCGTGGGTGACGGGGCGCTGACGGCCAGCGGGTCCGTCATCACCGAGGATGTTCCGGCCGAAGCCATCGCCATTGGTCGGGCAAGGCAGGTCACGAAACCCGGCCTTGCGACCAGAATGTTCGAAAAGTTGAAAGCCATTAAAGCTGCAAAGGCAAAGGGGCATTAAAAATGTGCGGTATTGTAGGGGTCTTGGGCAATCACGAGGCTGCCCCGCTTTTGGTCGAGGCGCTGAAACGGCTGGAGTATCGCGGCTATGACAGCGCCGGCATCGCGACGGTGAACGCCGGCAAGCTTGACCGCCGCCGGGCCGTGGGCAAGCTGGTGAACCTCTCCGACCTTCTGGTCCACAACCCCCTGGCCGGAAAGGCCGGAATCGGCCACACCCGCTGGGCCACGCATGGGGCCGCGACGGTCACCAACGCCCACCCGCACCGTGCGGGCGGGGTGGCCGTCGTCCACAACGGCATCATCGAGAACTTCCGCGAGTTGCGCGCCGAGCTTGCCGCCGAGGGCTACACCCAGGAATCCGAGACCGATACCGAAACCGTCGTCCTGCTGGTCAATCGCGCGATGGACGGGGGCGCCTCGCCCGTCGAGGCCGCGAAAGAGACGCTGTCGCGCCTGCACGGTGCCTTCGCGCTGTGTTTTCTGTTCGACGGCCAGGACGACCTGATGTTCGCCGCCCGCAAGGGCTCTCCCCTGGCGATCGGCTGGGGCGACGGCGAGATGTTCGTGGGCAGTGACGCCATCGCGCTGGCCCCGATGACCGACCGCGTCACTTACCTTGAAGAAGGCGACTGGGCCGTCATCACCCGCCTGGGGGCCGAAATCTACGATGCCCGGGGCGCCCGCGCCAACCGGGCCGAGACGCGCATCCACCTGGACGCGACGCGGATCGAAAAGGCCGGCTACAAGCACTTCATGGCCAAGGAAATCGCCGAGCAGCCGGTGGTGATCGCCGATGCGCTGAAGCACTACACCACGGCGGATGGGACGCTGCTTCTTCCGGAAGCGCTTGATTTCCAAGGGATCGACCGGGTGACTCTGGTCGCCTGCGGCACCGCCTCCTACGCCTGCCACGTCGCGAAATACTGGTTCGAGCAGATCGCGGGCCTGCCTGCCGACATCGACATCGCCTCCGAATTCCGCTACCGCGACCCGGTGCTGTCCCCGGCCTCGATGGCCATCTTCGTCAGCCAGTCGGGCGAAACCGCCGACACCCTTGCCGCGCTTCGCCATGTCAAGGACAAGGTCGCCAAGGTCGTCTCGGTGATCAACGTCCCCACCTCCTCTATCGCGCGCGAATCCGACCTCGCGCTCCCGATCCTGGCGGGGGTGGAGGTCGGCGTGGCCTCGACCAAGGCCTTCACCTGCCAGCTGACCGTGCTGGCCCTGATGGCCCTGAAGGCCGCGCAGGACCGGGGCCGTATCGACGCAGCCACCCTGCGCGACCGGCTGGAAAGCCTGCGCGCCGTGCCGGGCCTGATGAATGCCGCCCTTGGCCTGTCGGACCCGATCGCCAAGCTGGCCGAGGAACTGGGCACTGCGCAGGACATCCTGTTCCTGGGCCGCGGACCGATGTTCCCTCTGGCCCTGGAAGGTGCATTGAAGCTAAAAGAAATCAGCTACATCCACGCCGAGGGTTATGCATCTGGTGAACTGAAGCACGGGCCCATCGCACTGATCGACGCAGCCGTTCCGGTGATCGTGCTGGCGCCCAAGGATGCGCTTTTCGACAAGACCGTCTCGAACATGCAAGAGGTCATGGCCCGCAGCGGCAAGGTGCTTCTCCTGTCGGACGCCGCAGGGGTCGAGACCGCCGGTCAAGGCACCTGGAAGACCCTGACCTTGCCGGGGGTGGACCCGCTTTGGGCCCCGATCCTGTACGCGGTTCCGGCGCAGCTTCTGGCCTATCACACCGCCATCGCCAAGGGGACCGACGTGGACCAGCCGCGCAACCTGGCGAAATCGGTGACGGTGGAATAGGGACCGGTTTCTTCGAAGAAACCGGTGCGGAGTTTTTCGAAAACTCCGCGCCCCTGATCCACCGGTGCGCCGCATCCGTATCTTGATAAACGGGAGACAAAGATGCAGCGCAGAACCCTTCTTCTCGGCCTGGCCGCCCTGCCCCTTGCCGGTTGCGCCGCAACTCCCGCGCCTCCGGCCCAGCCTGGCCTGCCGATCACCCTCATCTCGGCCTTTCAGGGCCGCACGACGGGGCGCGGGCATTTCCGCATCTGGTTGACCGGCGACGAACGCCGCTTCACCGCGAAGCTGAACGGCCGTGTCACGGGGACCGAGGGCGCAAGGACCCTCACCGTGGTCGAGGACTTCCTTTACGACGACGGCCAGCAGGACCGCCTGACCTGGGTCTTCCGCGAGACCGGGCCCGGCCGGTGGACCGGCAAGCGCGAGGACACGGTGGGCGAGGCCACGGTGATCGAGGAAGATGGCCAGATCCGCCTGGCCTACACTGCCGACTTCAAGTCCCCCTCCGGCGTGAACCGTCTGGAGTTCCAGGATATCCTTTACGCCCGCGCCGATGGCACCATCGTCAACGACGCCGTGGTGTCCAAGGCCGGGATCGCTGTCGCGTCCGTCCGGTTCCTGATCCAGCGCTGACTTGCCCTTGGGCCAATCGGCTGGCAGGTAGGGCCAGTGACCAGGAGGCCCCGATGACCCCGCTTCATGACCTGCAAGCGCTTGCTGATCCCGCAAAAGCGGCCGAGATGGCGGCCTACCACAAGGCCCCGCGCACCTATCTTGGCGTCGCGGTCCCGCAGATCGAGGATCTCACCGACCGCTGGCGGGCAGACCTGACGCTGGAGGACCGACTGGCACTGGCCGCGGACCTGTGGCGGACCGACATCCACGAGGCCCGTGTCGCTGCCGCGAAGCTGTTGACCCAGGCGCGCATCCGGCCCGACCAGGCAGCCTGGGACCTGATCGTCTCGTGGGTGCCCGATTTCGATGGCTGGGCGCTGGCCGACCATGCCAGCATCGCCGGGCAGAAGCGGCTGGTCGCGGACCCGTCGCGGCTGGAGACGGTAGAGGCCTGGATCACAAGTCCCCACATGTGGACCCGCCGCGCTGCACTGGTGATGACGCTGCCCTGGACCAAGCAGAATTTTCCGAAAGCGCACGACCTGGCCATCCGAGGCCGGGTGCTGGGTTGGTGCGAAGCGCTGGCCGAGGATCGCGACTGGTTCATCCAGAAGGCCGTCGCCTGGTGGGTGAGGGACCTGTCAAAACACGATGCCGCCGCAGCGCAGTCCTTTTTGACCCAGCATGGTCCCAGATTGGCGCCTTTCGCCCGCAAGGAAGCGGCCCGGCACTTGATCCAGTCCTGAAAATGGCGGCCGAAACAGGCCGCCATTTCAAGATGTCACCACCAGGAGTGATTCAGGCTTTAGCGGCCGTCGAACTTGTCGTCGAACTTGTCAGGCCCAAGGCCGTTGACGGATTTGGTATCAGCGGTGCCGCCCGAGAAGCTGCCGGAGTTGGTGGTATCCGGTCCATTGCCCCAGCCGTTGTTGCCCTTGGGCTGCGGCTCTTCGGGGCAGTCATAGCAGGTCTCGGTGGGCGGCGGTTCGACCGTGCCCTCCGCAAAACTGGTGGTGGCAAGACCCACCCCCATCACAAATACCGAACACGCAGTCATCAAATTCCTCATTTGAACTTCGTCCCTTCCCTAATTGCTGGGTAAGGAAAGACTACACAGCCTCGATTAACCCGGTTGCACTTCGGGGTTGATTGGTTATTGCGCGCAAACAGTTGGCCCATCTTCCGCCCAATTGATGACCCATCGGTGTCACGCCTTTTACCCAAAGCTGCAAAGAGGTTTCTAGGGTCAGGACTCGTTATCCGGTCATAGCCAGAATATGACGGTTGCGGCGAGGGCTACGGCGGAGAGGAAGACGTTCGGGCACCTGTCGTAGCGGGTTGCGACGCGTCGCCAATCCTTCAGCCGTCCGAACATGATCT
>NZ_JAXMMF010000007.1:0-4308 GCF_034366665.1 Tabrizicola sp.
CTTTACGATTTTCCGATCTGGGCCGTGCTACTTGCCTATCCAGCGACCGGAACCATCATCCTGTTGCCCGGGGTCGCACTTTTTGCCTGGATCAGGAACAGCCCACGGGACCTGCCCGCGCAGGCACCGCTTACTTCCCAGTCGCCCGCAGCACCACACCCACAGTCGCCAGCAGGATCTTCAAATCCTTGAAGAATGTCAGGTTGCGTTCGTACTCGGCGTCAAATTCGGCGCGCTGCGCGAAGGTGGACTGATTGCGCTCGGAGATCTGCCAGGTGCCGGTCAGGCCAGGCCGCAGGGCGTAGTAGGCGTTGCCGGGGTAAAGTTCCTGCTGATCCACCATCATCGGGCGGGGGCCGACCAGGCTCATGTCACCGATCAGCACATTCCAGAGCTGAGGAAGTTCGTCCAGCGAGCTTTTCCGAAGGAACTGGCCGAATTCGGTGATCCGGGGGTCGCGCGACAGTTTCTGGAAAGCGTCCCACTCCTGCCGCGCGGCTTCGTCACTTTGCAGATGGGCGCGTAGTCGCGCATCCGCATCGGGAACCATCGTGCGTAGTTTCCATAGCTTGAAGATCCGCCCATCCTTGCCGACGCGGTCCTGGAAGAAGAACGGCGCGTGGCCGGTGACCTTCAGCACAAGCGCAAGGATCAGAACCACGGGCACGACGAAGGGGGCAACCATGATCACCAGGGCCAGATCCATCCAACGCTTGAGAACGCGGCGGTAGAGCGGCTCTTTGCGAACCCGCACCCAACCCTGACCGACAGTCATCGAAGGCCGCTCGAAATTGGGCTCGCTTAGTTCTGTACGAACATCCATCTGAACGCCTCCGAAAGGGTATAATCGCTGAGCGAAATTCTGCCAAACCGGCCCTATATTGCCGACCCGGTCTCAACCTGACACTCACAACACCGTCTGCTTCACAACTTCCTTCTACCATTCCAGTTCCACTGCCGCAATGTCGCCATAAGTGACGAAACGCACAGAAAGTGGTTACTTCTCATTGGGTTACACGCTATGGTTGTATTCCGAGGCTGGCAGGGCGACGCCTGGAAACGGGCCGCCGAAACCCGAGTCCAGAGGTTTTTGGCAACAAAGCGAAGTTTCGCCACAGCATTGCCATGTTTTTCCACGGGTTTTGGCGGGCAGACCTGATCGACGGCGCTGCAGCGCAGCACGCAACCACGTCGAGGGCGCGTTCGCACACTCGTTCTAAGCACGAAATTATGCGGAATCTCGAAACGGTGAATTTTTTGTTAACGTGGCCCGTTAACCACCCGAGCCGCCCAAACCGCGGGCAGCGGCCCCACCGGAAGCCTCCCAACGGCCATATTCGCGATTCGTGACTGCCTCAATCAGGTCGAACGTACGGCCCTTCGGCGCCGGAATGCGACCGCAAGGACCAGAAGCGGACCGGGCAGTTCCAGCAGCCAGTTCACCTTGACCCCCAGTGCGACGCTGCCGATCAGCCCGTCCATGTGGTGAAAGCTGGCAGCACGGATCACGACGAAGCTGCAGACAAAGGCCAGACCGGCCAGCGCCAGCCAGATCCGGCCCAGAATACGGCGCAACAGCAGGGCAAGGAGACCGAGAAAGGCGATCCCTCCCCCCGCGACCAGGAAGATGAACGCGCGCTGGATGCCGCGACGGTCATCGTACCAGCCAGCCAGCGAGGCATGACAGCGCGCCACCATCGTCAAAAGCGATTGCAGGTCCAGCTGCTTGTTGACCGCCAGGATCAGCAGGATCGCCGCCGTGATCCACCAGAAACGCCGCTCCAGCGCCTCGGTGCCCTCGCGCCCGCAGCAAAGGGCCGCGCGCGCCGATGCGATCCCCGCCGCCAGATAGACCAGCACCGTTAACCAACCGACCGGATGATTGTCGCCAAGTCCGGGGCTCCACCGGGTAAAGGCACAGGTCAGCGTCGTCTGCAGCAGGTCCACCTAACGTGCCTGGCGCGCGTTCAGCCAGGCCAGTGTCTGGCGCACCAGCCTGCGCCTGCGGCTTTCCCAGGCCCGGCGGTTCTTCTCGAAATCGGCGGGCAGACGGATGCGCTGGATCTCTTCGTCCCGTGCCACCTCGGCCTGCCTGGCGCCCTCGGGATACCAGGGAAAGAACTGCTCGGTCGCGGGCCAGACATAGTCGTCGAACCAGGTCCAGGTCTTCGTGCGCTTGTAGACCTGCGCAATGTCGTCCGCGAGGATCGGGTCGATCGGCAGGGGCCCGGTCGGTCGGCCCAGGTAACGCAGGTTCCGCACCATCAGCGGCAAAGCCTTGGGTGCAACATAGCCCGGCACCCACAGCTGAAATCCCATCTCACCCGCCAGGCTTGCCACCACACGGAAGACCTGGATGTGATCCTCGTGCCCGTATTCCCCCCAGGGGCCGTGGGCGATCACGTTCCGGATTCCCGCCAGCCGGCTGCGCAGCAATTCGCGCATCTCCTCGAACTGCCGGCGGTAGCGGTCGGGATCGAAGCTGTTCAGCAGCCGCAACGCCGGATGGGGAAAGACGCCATAAGCGGTCTCGCGCGGGGTCGGCCACGAGGCGCTGTCGAAGACCCCGGATTCCACCATCTGCAACCAGTCCAGCGTCGGCAGCGGAAACGCCGCCATCGCGGCCTTGCGCCCTTCGGTCAGGTCCGGCGCGCAGGGCAGCTCGCCATAGACCAGCACGATCTTCTCGGCCGCCCGCAGCGCCGAGCCGGCCCAAAGCACCTCGTCATCGGGATGCGCCATCACGATGGCCAGGCGGTCGAAGATCGCGGGCGCAGTCACCGTGCTGGCCCCTTCTCGTCGCCCCGCGCGTAGATATCTTCGTAGCGGATGATGTCGTCCTCACCCAGATACGCACCCGTCTGAACCTCGATCATCACGACCGGCACCTTGCCCGGGTTCGCCAGCCGGTGGATTGCCCCCAGGGGCACATAGACCGACTGGTTCTCGCTTAACAGCTTGACCTCGTCGCCCACGGTCACCTGAGCCGTCCCGCTGACCACGATCCAGTGTTCAGCCCGGTGGATGTGGCTTTGCAGGCTGAGGGCCGCGCCGGGCTTGACCACGATGCGCTTGACCTGGAACCGGTCGGCCAGAGCCAGCGTCTCGAACCAGCCCCAGGGCCGGTGGTCGCGCGGAAAGACCTCGGCCTGGCGCACAGCCTTGGCTTTCATCTCGGCCACCGCCAGCTTCACATCCTGCGCCCGAGACCGGTCGGCCACCAGCACCGCGTCCGGCATTGCCACAACGACCAGGTCCTTCAGACCAATGCCGACGATATGCTGCCCCTCGACCTCGGACCGCAGCAGGGTCCCCTCGCAGTCAATGGCCGTCACCGCACCCTGCCGGACCGTCCCGCTGCCATTCTCGCGCCAGACCGCGTTCCAGTCGCCCAGGTCCGACCAGGCCGCCCCAAAGGGCACAACCTCGATGTTCGCGGCCTTCTCCATCACCGCAAAGTCGACCGAGATCTCCCGCGCCCCCGCCCAGGGTCCCTCGGCCAGCCGCAGGAACTCCAGATCCTTGCGCGCGCCCTGAACCGCCTCGCGCACCGGGGCCACCAGCTCCGCCGCATGCGCCTCGAAGGCCGCGATCAGAACCGAGGCCGAGGCCAGGAAGATCCCCGCATTCCACAGATAGCGTCCCTCGGCCAGCATCGCCTCGGCCCGATCCAGGGCAGGCTTCTCGACAAACCGCGCCACCTTCTGCGCTTCGCCCTCGACCACGGCACCGGCGACCTCGATCCAGCCATAGCCGGTCTCGGGCCGATCGGGACGCACGCCAAAGGTCACGATCTGCCCCGCCCTGGCCCGCGGCACGCCCACTGCCACCGCCGCCTGGAACGCCGCCACATCCGGGATCGAATGATCCGTCGGCATCACCAGAAGCAACGCCTCGGGGTCGTCCGCCGCCAGATGCAGCGCCGCAGCCAGAATCGCCGGCCCCGTGTTCCGCGCCGAAGGCTCGATCAGGATCGCGCCGGGCTTGATCCCGGCCACCGCCAGCTGCTCGGCGACGATGAAGCGGAAATCGGAATTGGTGATCACCAGCGGGCTTGCAATACCCGCAGCGCCCCGCATCCGCTCGGCCGCGGACTGAAACAGAGTTTCCTGCCCGGCCAGCGGCACGAACTGTTTGGGAAAGCTCTTGCGGGACACGGGCCACAGCCGGGTGCCCGACCCGCCACACAACAGAACCGGAAAAATATCAGGCATGACCTGCGCATACTCCAACTTTGGCATCAGCAATGTCTTGGCGAAAGTCTGGGCCAGATTAAGCCCGGATTCTGGCAAAGGGCATAATCATTTG
>NZ_JAXMMF010000008.1:0-5288 GCF_034366665.1 Tabrizicola sp.
CCGGCTGCGCCAGGGCCGCGCGCGACCGACTGGCCCGTGCAGAACAAAAGACCCTCGCGCGCGAAGCGGCGAGGGTCTGGGGGTCAGCCTATCCGCAGGCTCAGGCCTTGGCGAAGCGCAGGTAGGGCAGCTTGATGTCCAGCTCGCCGAAACGTTCCTTGGCCTGGTCGTTGTTCAACGCCAGCGCCACGATCACGTCCTGGCCCGGCACCCAGTTCGCGGGGGTGGCCAGCGGCACGCCGTCGGTCTTCTGCACCGCGTCCAGCGCGCGCAGGATCTCGGCGAAGTTGCGGCCCACGCTCATCGGATAGGTCATGGTCAGGCGCACCTTCTTGTCCGGCCCGATGATGTAGACCGTCCGCACCGTCGCCGAATGGGCCGGCGTGCGGCCTTCGGTCGGCAGGTAGAACTCGGCCGGCAGCATGTCATAGGCCTTGGCCACCGTCAGGCTGGTGTCGTCGATGATCGGGAAATCGGCCGGGGCACCGCCGAACGCCTCGATGTCGCGCTTCCACTTTTCGTGGTCAGAGACACCGTCCACCGACACGCCGATGACCTTGGTCTTGCGCTTGGCCCACTCGGCCGCCAGTTGGGCGACGGCGGCGAATTCGGTGGTGCAGACCGGGGTAAAGTCGCGCGGATGGCTGAAGATGATTCCGTAGCTGTCCCCCAGCCAGTCGTGAAAGTGGATCGTCCCGGCCGTGGACTCGGCGGTGAAGTCGGGGGCGATGTCATTGATGCGGACGGCCATTTTGAACCTCTCGGGTTGGAATCCTGTCTGGCCGCAAACATATGCCCATCGGAACAAGGTTTCATCCCCCTGCATCATATCGCGGTCAAAAAGGAAAGCCGTTCCGCCTGAACCCGCCAGGACAAACCGAACGTTCTGCCCGCAGGCCTAGTCGAACGTCCCCGTCACCCGCCCGAACAGCATGAAGGCGCGCGCGGTGCGGGTATCGGCCAGATCGGCAAGCTCGGCGTCGGTTGCGTTGGGCTCGAACGCCGCGAAGGTCTTGTCGAAGGTCCGCAGGAAATGGTGCGCCGCGTCGCGGAACACCGGGTCCGTCTTCATCCGCGAAGCGGTCAGCGCCAGCGAGGTCCGGTCCCGGATGCCGCCCAGCGCCGCGATCGACCGGCCGCGCTCGCCGCCGGAAAACCGGCGCCACAACTCGGGGTGGCACAGATCGGGCTGCAGGTCATCCATGTAGATGCCGTCCTGGCTAAGCAGCGTCAGCACGTCCTGCGCCGCCCGGATCAGCTTGGACGAGGTCCGGTCCTCCAGCGCCAGGCGCAGAGCGCGAAAGCCCTCCTTGTCCTCGGGCGTCTCGGGGAACTGCAGCGCGCGGATGAAATCGGCGACCAGCAGGGGCGGCCGGAAATCCTCGGCCGGGGTGCCAAGCGCCAGCGTCGGCTCCTCGGCCATAGGCTCGGCCCGGGGCGACACCAGCGCGGCCTTCCGGTCCGCCGATGGCACAGTAAGCGAGGTGTCGCGGCGCGAAGTGAAGGTCGCCAGCACCGTCTCGGCCTGTTTGGTCGAGGCGGCGATCTCGTCGATCTTCCGTTCCACCGAAGACTTCATCCCGTTGCCCTGCGCCTGCACATAGCTGGACCGCATCGCATCGACCGTGGCCTGCAACCGCGCGGCCTCGGCCCGCAGCTCACGGATCGACCGCAGGGTGATGACCACGGCCCAGATCAGCGCGATGGGCAGGAACACCATCAGAAGGGTCATCACCAGACCCAGCGTCCGCGTCTCGCTGCCCGGGGGCGTCACCAGCACATAGACCAGGATCAGAAGGACCCAGACCAGGCTCAGCCCGACGCCCGCGATCTCCATCCCGCGGCGGGGCGGATCGTTCAGCTGCGCCAAAGGACCCAGGCCCAGGCCAGCGTCCCCTTTTGGCAGATCCTTCACCGGCGGTTTCACCAGGGCATCCCCTGATCAGAGATAGCGGATCGACAGGACTTCGTAGGATCGGCTCCCACCCGGAGTCTTCACGTCCACGCTGTCGCCTTCTTCCTTGCCGATCAGGGCACGGGCCAGGGGCGAGCGCAGGTTGAGAAGCCCATTCTCGATATCGGCCTCGACCTCGCCGACGATCTGGTAGGTCTTTTCCTCGTCGTTGTCCTCATCGGCCAGGGTGACAGTCGCGCCGAACTTGATCGAGCCGGAGAATTTGCTCGGGTCGATCACGTCGGCCAGCGACAGGACGCCCTCAAGCTCTTTGATGCGGCCTTCGATGAAACCCTGTTTTTCGCGGGCCGCATGGTATTCGGCGTTCTCCGACAGGTCGCCGTGTTCGCGAGCCTCCGCGATATCCCGGATGATCGCCGGACGGTCCACCGTCTTCAGCTGCTTCAACTCGGCATCCAGCGCATCGAAACCGCGCCGGGTCATCGGGATCTTTTCCATCGGCATTCCACAGTAAAAGAAGAAGCCACGGGCCGGGGTGCGACCCATGACTTCGGACAATTCCGCTTCACCACACCCGATGGAGTGCCTAAATGCAAGGGGTCATGCCGCGCCTGCGCAACAGGGCGTCGCCCGGAAGACAGAAAGTTTCACGTCGCGATGCGCCTGTGGCGTGATGTTGCGTCAGTGTTGACCTTGCGGCCCCGCTGCGGCAACAGGGAAGCCGCGAAAAGCCAGTGTTTCAGGACCGGGTGTGGCCGGGAAGGACAAGCGATGACCACCATTCAGCGCGAAAAGATGGATTATGACGTCGTGATCGTCGGCGCGGGGCCTGCGGGCCTGTCGGCGGCGATCCGCCTCAAGCAGCTGGACCCCGAGCGGTCGGTCGTCGTGCTGGAAAAGGGCTCGGAGGTCGGCGCGCATATCCTGTCCGGCGCGGTGCTGGACCCCTCGGGCCTGGACGCCCTGCTGCCGGACTGGCGCAACATGGGCGCGCCGATCAAGACGCCGGTGCGCGAGGACAACTTCTACTTCCTTGGCCCCGCCGGCCAGATCCGCATCCCGAACTGGCCGATGCCGCCGCTGATGTCGAACCACGGCAACTACATCGTCTCGATGGCCAATGTGTGCCGCTGGATGGCCGGTGTGGCCGAAGGGCTGGGCGTCGAGATCTTCCCCGGCATGGCCTGCAGCGAACTGGTGTTCGAGGGTGACACCGTCGTCGGCGTCGTCGCCGGCGAGTTCGGCCGTGACGCTGAGACCCGCGAGCCGGGTCCGTCCTACGAACCGGGGATGGAACTGCGCGGCAAGTATGTCTTCCTGTCCGAAGGTGTCCGCGGCAGCCTGGCCAAGCAGGTGATCGCCAAATACGACCTCTCCAAAGGCCACTGCCCGCAGAAATTCGGCCTTGGCATGAAGGAAATCTGGGAGATCGACCCCGCCAAGCACCGCGAGGGCACCGTCACCCACACGATGGGTTGGCCCCTGGGCAAGAACGCAGGCGGCGGGTCCTTCATCTATCACCTTGAGAACAATCAGGTCTATGTCGGCTTCGTCGTCCACCTGAACTACGAAAACCCCCATCTCTACCCCTACATGGAATTCCAGCGCTTCAAGCACCACCCGATGGTGGCCGAGCTTCTGAAGGGCGGCAAACGCGTGGCTTACGGCGCCCGCGCGATCAGCGAGGGAGGCTGGCAGTCGATCCCGAAGATGGTCGCCCCGGGTGTGGCGCTGCTGGGTTGCTCTGCGGGTCTGGTGAACGTCCCCCGCATCAAGGGCAACCACAACGCCATGCTTTCGGGCAAGGCCGCAGCCGAGGCCGCCCATGCCGCGATCACCGCAGGCCGCGCCGGGGACGAACTCGCGGCTTACGAAACCGACGTCCGCCAGGGTGCCATCGGCCGCGACCTGAAGAAGGTCCGCAACGTAAAGCCCTTGTGGTCGAAGTACGGCCTCGTTGCCAGCCTGATGGGCGGGGGCGTGGACATGTGGCTGAACACCATCGGCCTGACCGCCTTTGGCACGTTGCGTCACGGCAAATCCGACGCCGCCGCGACGGGCCTTGCCAAGGACCACAAGCCGATCGACTATCCCAAACCCGACGGGAAGCTGTCGTTCGACCGGCTGACCAACGTCGCCTTCAGCTTTACCAACCACGACGAGGCGCAGCCCGCGCATCTGGTGCTGAAGGACCCCTCGATCCCGATCTCGGTCAACCTGCCGAAATACGCCGAACCCGCGCAGCGGTACTGCCCGGCGGGGGTCTACGAGGTGCTGGGCGAAGGCCAGGACGCGACGTTCCGGATCAACTTCCAGAACTGCGTCCACTGCAAGACCTGCGACATCAAGGACCCCAGCCAGAACATCGTCTGGACCACGCCGATGGGCGGCGGCGGACAGCCTGCAACGCATCAAGCAACGCCAGGCCATCCAGGAAGAAAAACTGAACGCCAGCCAGGCCCTGGAAGACCGCCGCACCGGCGCCGATCTGGACGCCAAGCTGCGCGAGGCCGGCATCCTGCCCGGTCATTCTTCGGCCGACGACGTTCTGGCTCGCCTCAGCCAGCCGGACGTGACCGTGGTCACGCCGCGCATCGGCCAATCTACTCCAGGCGTGGCGACCCCCGACAAGGACCCGGCCTGAACCATGGAGCGTCTGCGCCTCGAACCCCGAACCGACTGGGACGCCAAGGCCGAGGAACTCGGCTTCACCTGGCGCCACACTGACGGCAAACCCTATTGGGACGAGACGGCCGCCTACGCCTTCTCGCTGGCCGAGATCGAGGACGGGATCGAGGCGCCGACCGCCGAACTGCACGGCCTCTGCCTGGACCTCGTCAATGAGGCGGTCCAGTCGGAGCGCCTGATGGAACAGCTCGATATTCCCGAGCCGATGCGGGACTATGTCGCCGACAGCTGGAAACGGCAGGAGCCGTCCCTCTATGGCCGGTTCGACTTCGCCTATGACGGCGCGGGTCCGGCCAAGCTCTACGAATACAACGCCGACACCCCGACCAGCATCTATGAGACGGCGGTGTTCCAATGGCTGTGGCTGGAGGACCAGATCGCCGCCGGCGTCCTGCCCGCCGACGCCGACCAGTTCAACAGCCTGCATGAGAAGCTGATCGACCGGTTTCGGGCCATCTTCCCCGAGGGCGGCTTCGTGCATTTCTCGTCGGACCCCGAGTTCGTCGAGGACCGTCAGACCGTGCGCGTCCTCGAGGATCTGGCCCGGCAGGCGGGGCTGGACCCGAAATTCGTCGCCATCGACCAGATCGGGCTCAACGCCGACGGCCGCTTCGTCGACGACGAGAACTGGCTGATCCAGGCGATGTTCAAGCTCTATCCGTGGGAGCAGATGCTGCGCGACGAC
>NZ_JAXMMF010000009.1:0-37405 GCF_034366665.1 Tabrizicola sp.
CGCGCCGCACCGGCTGGTGATGCTTAGCGGGGCTGCGGGTTAGGCACGCGGCGGGCGGGGTTCGGCATGCTCAGGATCGGGGCAAGCCGGGCGGCAAAGATTGCAAAACCGGCAGTCCAAAAGGTTGCCGCCACCCACAGGCTCGCCTCTGACGACAAGGCTGCGCGCGTCAGGGCTGCCAGCGCCACGCAGGCAAAGGCCAGGCTCAGCGCGCGGCCTGCCCGCAGCTCGCGCCCGGTATGGCCCAGCGAGGCGCGCATCATCACCGACAGCGTCATGCCGCCGATCGCGCCGATGCCAAGTAGATGCAGGCCCACCACAGCGGGCAAGGTGCCCAGCACCGAAAGACCAAGGGCCACCAGGCCGACCGGGATGAAACCATAGGCCAGATGCAGCATTGACAGGATAGCTGACCGCCAGACCCTCCACCCACGCCAGCGGGCCAGGCGGAAAGCTTGAACCACCCCTGCGAGGATCATGGCCAGTCCCGTCAGCCGCGCCTCGGGCAGCGCGACCCACGCGATCAGCGCCCCCAGCATCAGCACCAGACTGGCCCCATCGAACCGCCCGAACGGCACCGGCATCGGCCCGTCCCCCTGTTTGGCCAGCCAGTTCCGGGTGAAGCTGGGAATGATCCTGCCGCCGATCAGCCCGATCAGAAGGACGACCATCGCAAATCCCAGGCGGCGGCCATATCCGGCTGTGCCAAGCTGCATTGCCTCAAGGTGGAAGGTGATGTTGGCGGCAAGATACATGAGCACCGGCACGACCACGCGCAGGTTGCTCCAGTTCCGGCCCGCGACGATCTCGACCGTGATCATCGCGCCAATGGCCAGCAGGAAGGCGCAGTCCAGTGCCATGACCGCCACCGGCCCCAGGCCAAGGCCCCCGGCGACCGCCGGCCGCCCGGCCACCCACAGCGCGGCCAGAGCCATCAGCGGCCAGCCGCGCGTCGGCATCCGCCCGGTCCAGTTCGGGATCGCGGTAAACAGGAACCCCGCCAGCACGGCCGAGGTATAGCCGAAAAGCAGCTCGTGGATGTGCCAGTCAGTCGGGGTGAACGGCCCGCTCAGGCTGACGCGCCCGGTCCAGACCGCCATCCACAACGGGATCACCAATGCCGCAAAGCTGCCCGCCAGCAGGAAAAGCGGGCGGAAGCCATAGCTGAACAAGGCGGGGCCGGAGTAGGCTTTATCGGGCCGCATGTCGGCTCCTTCAGGTCAGCCCGCCGCTGCGGCCTGCAGTGCGGTGCGAAAGGCGATCTCGTCCAGGCCATATTCGGCGCAGGCGTCGATCACCGTGTGAAACGGCGCGATGGGGCAGCCGAAACAGGCCATTCCCTGCGCGCGGAAGACATTGGCCACCTCGGGCCAGTGTTCGAAGATCAGCCGCAGCGGCAGATCGGGATCGTCGAGTCTGGGCCTGCGCATGGTGCCTCCGCCCTGGCAGTCGTGCCATGCGGTCACATTCGGCGCGCCAACAGCCTTCGTCGTTGTTCTGGCACAACGTCCGGCAGTGCGGCGGCCTGTAGATCCGGCCCTATCCGCAACAATCGCCAGGACCGACCCGATGTCAGAGATCCTTACGAAGTCACGGGCCAGAAACATCTTCTACGGGGGCTCGCTGTTCTTCGTCGTGGTGTTCGTGGCCATGACGATCCATTCCCACCGCTATGTCGTGAACGTCTCGACCGCCGGCATGCCGCTTACGCCCGAAGTGCGCCTGGGCAAGCACGTGTGGGAGCGTCACAGCTGCATCAACTGCCACACCCTGCACGGCGAGGGTGCCTATTTCGCCCCCGAACTGGGCAACGTGATGACCCGCTGGGGCGTGCTGGACGACCCGCAAGCCGCCTATGAGGTGCTGGACGGCTGGATGGCCGCGCAGCCCAGCGGCGTCGAGGGGCGCCGCCAGATGCCCCATTTCGCCATCACCCCCGAAGAGATGCGCGCCCTGTCGGAATTCCTGCGCTGGGCGGATCAGACCGACACCCAAAGCTGGCCGCCCACGGACGCGGGCTAGGAGAAAGACATGAAATATCAATCGCAAAAAGTGGCCTACGCCTACTTCATGGTGGCGATGGGCCTGTTCGGCATCCAGGTCCTTGGCGGGCTGCTGGCGGGCTGGATCTACGTCTCGCCCAACACGCTGTCGACGGTGCTGCCCTTCAACATCATCCGCATGATCCACACCAACGCGCTGATCGTCTGGCTGCTCTTGGGCTTCTTCGGTGCCGCCTACTTCCTTGTCCCCGAGGAATCCGAGCGCGAGATCTGGTCGGTCAAGCTGGCATACCTGCAGCTGATCATCCTGGTGGTCGGCACGCTTGGCGCTGTCGGCAGTTACCTTGTCGGCATCCACGGCGGGCGCGAGTTCCTTGAACAACCGCTCTGGGTCAAGTTCGGCATCCTGGTCGCCGCGGTGATCTTCCTGGTCAACATCTCGATGACCGTGCTTGCGGGCCGCAAGACCGCGATCACGGGCGTGTTGCTGACCGGCCTGTGGCTCTTGTCGCTTCTCTGGGTCTTTGCCTTCATCAACCCCGACAACCTGAGCCTCGACAAGATGTACTGGTGGTTCGTCGTCCACCTGTGGGTGGAAGGCACGTGGGAGCTGGTGATGGCCGCGATCCTGGCCTTCCTGATGCTGAAGCTTACAGGTGTCGACCGCGAGGTGGTGGAGAAATGGCTGTACGTCATCGTCGCCACCGCACTGTTCTCTGGCATCCTTGGCACGGGGCACCACTTCTACTGGATCGGTCTGCCGGAGTACTGGCAGTGGACCGGCTCCATCTTCTCGGCCTTCGAGGTGGTGCCGTTCTTCGCGATGATGTCCTTTGCCTTCATCATGGTGTGGAAGGGTCGTCGCAACCATCCGAACAAGGCGGCCCTTCTCTGGGCGCTGGGCTCGGCCACCGTGGCCTTCTTCGGTGCGGGCGTCTGGGGCTTTCTGCACACTTTCCACGGCGTGAACTTCTACACCCACGGCACGCAGATCACCGCGGCCCACGGCCACCTGGCCTTCTACGGCGCCTATGTCGCGATGAACCTGGCGATCATCAGCTATGCCATGCCGCTGCTGCGCGGCCGCGCACCCTATAATCAGGTGCTGAACATGGTGTCCTTCTGGCTGATGACCGGGGGCATGGCGTTCATGACCTTCGTCCTGACCTTCGCCGGCACGATCCAGACCCACATGCAGCGCATCGTCGGCGACTACTACATGGATGTGCAGGACCAGCTTTCCCTCTTCTACATGATGCGCTTCGGGGCCGGGATTGCCGTGGTGCTGGGCGCGATCCTGTTCATCTACGCCCAAGTCGTGGTCCGGCGCGAAGTTATCGCCCCCGGTCCGGTGGTGCTGCCGGAAGGAGAGGTCCTGTGAACGCCCTGACTCCCGAACGCACTGTCCCCTACTACCGCCCCGTGGCGCAGGAAGTTGCCCTGTTCGAAGCCGCCCATGCACGCGGTCTGCCCCTTCTTCTGAAGGGGCCGACCGGCTGCGGCAAGACGCGCTTCGTCGAACACATGGCCGCGAAGCTGGGCCGCCCGCTTTACACCGTCGCCTGCCATGACGACCTCTCTGCCGCCGACCTGATCGGGCGCTACCTGCTGCGCGGCGGGGCGACGGAATGGGTCGACGGCCCCCTGACCCGCGCCGTGCGGGAAGGCGCGATCTGTTACCTTGATGAGGTGATCGAGGCGCGGAAGGACGTGACCGTGGTCCTGCACCCCCTGACCGACAACCGCCGCACCCTGATGATCGACCGCACGGGCGAAGAACTGGTGGCTCCATCGGGCTTCATGCTGGTGGCCAGCTACAACCCCGGCTACCAGAACATCCTGAAGCGGCTGAAGCCTTCGACCCGGCAGCGGTTCCTGTCGATCACCTTCGGCTTTCCCGACCCCACCACCGAAACTGCCGTGGTCGCGCGCGAAAGCGGTCTGGACCCGGCCCGTGTCGCGCCCTTGGTCAGGCTTGCCGGTCACATCCGCGCCCTGTCGGGGATGGATCTGGAGGAGGGCGTCTCCACCCGTCTTCTGATCTACGCCGCCAGCCTGATCGCCGGGGGGATGCCGATCGAGCGCGCGCTGCAGGCCGCCGTCGTCGAACCGCTGACCGACGAGGCCGACGTGGCGCAAGCCCTGCGCGACGTCATCGCCAGCGTTTACGGGTAAGCCAATGGCCCTGCATCCGATGGACCTGATGGACCCGGAAGAGACGATGGGCAACCTCTGGCACGGGGTTGCCCAAAGGCTGGCCCCGGTCGCGGGCTATCCAGCCCATGCCGTCGCGTTGGAGGCGGTCCGGCCCAGCCTGACGCTTCTCTTCCGCGCGCTGGGCGGCAAACCGGGGGTGGAGATCGCCGCCAGCCCGGCCACCGCCTCGCGCCATCGGCGGGGCATGGGCGCGCAACTGGCCGAAGCGAGGATGCTGGAGCATGTCGCCACCTTCGACGGCGAAGCCCTGCGCCTGCCCCCGGTGATCGACGCCTTTCCGACGGCGGAACTGAACCGTGCCGCCTACCTGTGGCTTGCGGCCCTTGCTGCGTCCTGTCGGCCGTACACTGTACCGCAAGACCCTCTCGCCGCCGACCTGGCCCTGCTTCAGGCGATGGAGGTGGCGACAACGGCAACCCTCGCGCAGTGCCCCGGACTGCACAGCGCGCATGCCGCCCTGCGGCAGCATCTTCTGGCGGTCTATCCAGACTTCTCCGCCTCGGTCGCGGAACAGAAGGTCGCCGCCCGCGCCCGACTGTTGCTGGCGGGTAGCACGCTTTCCCCCACCGACCCCTTTCCCGCCCCGCGCGGTTATGCCCCGCTGCCGCCGCAGCCGATCTGGCTTCGGCTGTCCCACGGCGCGCGCAGCACCGCCGCGGCCCCGGCCGAGGACGAGATCAGCGCGCCGCCCGGCCTGGCCAGCGCAACCCGCAAGCAGGGCAAGCGCGAGGATAACGACGAAGCCAACCGCGCCGACAGCTTCATCATGCACCGCTTCGAATCCATCTTCTCCTGGGTGGAAAGCATGGGCCTCAACCGCGCGACGGATGACGACGATCTGGAAAACGCCCGGAAGGCGGCCGAGGATCAGGACCACATCACGCTGTCAAAGCACCACAAACGCGCCGCCACCCGCCTGCGCCTGCACCTCGACCTCGCCCCCCAGGACGCCGACCACGAACGCCTGTCCGATACCTTCACCTACCCCGAATGGAACCACCGCGCCCGCAGCTACCTGCCCGACCACACCCGCGTGCTGGAAGCCGAAGCCACGCCCGGCGACAGCTTTGCCCCCGATCCGCGCCTGATGGCCCGCGTCCGGCGGCAGTTCGAGGCACTGCATCCCCGCCGCATCCTGCTGCCCCGGCAAGTGGACGGGGCGGAGCTTGACCTTGACGCGCTGATCACCGCACAGGTCGCGATCCGGGCCACGGGCCAAGGCAGCGACCGCATCTTCCGCGACCTGCGGCATGTCGAACGCGATCTGTCAGTGGCGATCCTGATGGACTGCTCCCGTTCCACCGAATCCGTCGTCGGCACCCGCAGCATCATCGACACCACGCGCGAGGCTTTGGCCGCGCTGGCCGGCGGCATCGACGCGGCGGGGGATCGGTTGGCGATCTGGGGCTTCTCCTCGCTTCGCCGTGACCGGGTGTTCCTGACCCGCTGCAAGGGGTTCGATGGCCGTGTGACGCCCGACGTCACCGCCCGCATCGGCGGGTTGCATCCCGGTCACTATACCCGCCTTGGGGCGGCGGTCCGCCATGTCACGGCGCAGCTTGCTGCCGAACCTTCGGCCCGCAAGCTGTTGCTGGTGCTGACGGACGGCAAGCCAAACGACCTTGACCACTATGAAGGCACGTACGGCATCGAAGACAGCCACATGGCCGTGCGCGAGGCGCGCCGTCAGGGCCAGGCCGTGCATGGCGTGATCGTCGATGCCGACGGTCAGGACTGGTTCGCCCGCATTTTCGGCCGTGCCGGTTTCACCCTGCTGCCCGACCCCGCCCGCCTTGGTCGCGCGCTTCCCGACATCTACCGATCCCTGATCCAGGAGACCTGACATGCGCCGCATCCTTTGCCTTGCGCCCTTCCTAATGCCGACCGCTGCTCTGGCCGAGGCGTTCCAGCGCCCGATCCCGCAACCGCAGACGGCCGAGGCGGAACTGGCCTACTTCGCCGCCGCTCTGGCCCTGCTTGGAGCGCTGATCGCCGTGCAATGGCTGGTCAGCCGCAGATGAGCCTCTGGCGGCTGACCCTGATCCTCTATCCGTTCGGGGCAGGGGCGATGGCGGTGAACCTGTTCTTCGCCTCGCTGATCTGGTCCTGGATCGGTTGGCCGGTGCTGACGCCGGTTCAATCGCTGGTGGGTGGCCTGGTGCTGGGCCTGCCTGCGACAACGGTCTTCGCCCGCCACATCCGCGCCCTGATGGACAAGGCCGACAAAACGCCATGACGTCGGGGACCCGGACCACGTCGGCCCTAGCGGCGTCCAAGCCCGCCCATGAGGATCGCCACATGCTGTGCCAGCGCGCTGCGCATGTCCGGCAGACCCTCGGTCGTGAAGACAGTTCCCCACAGCGACAGCATCATCGCCGGGGCCATGACCAGGCGCGGATCGCAGTCCGCTGCCTCGGGACGCAGGTCGCCCCGCGCCACCCCTGCCGCAAGGATCGCGCGGACGGTAGACATGCCGCGGCTGAGAACGACCCGCTCATAGCGTGCCACAAGGTCGGGAAAGCGGTGCCCTTCGGACAGCAGGACCCGCAGAAAAACGGATGATCCGCCATCGACCAGCTCTGTGCGGATCGTCTCGAAAAAGCCCGACAGCATCTGGCTGGTCGGCCCGTCGAAGCCCTGCGCCATGTCCCTTGCGCGGTCCATCGTGGCGACGATCCTGGCCTGCAGGGCGGCCTCGAACAGCGCCTCTTTCGAGGGAAAGTAGCGGTAGATCGTCCCCTTGGCGATGTGCGCTCCGGCTGCCACGTCCTCCAGCCGGGTTGCCGCGAACCCGCGTTCCGCCCAAAGCTGCATGGCCGCCGCAATGATTTCCGACGGCCGCGCATCCTTTCGGCGCTGGCGTTTCTTTTCGCCTTGCGGCGTGGGGTCTTGCATTGTGCCTTCCATTGGATCATCTTAATGACTGAAAAGTCATTAATCAAGCGAGCCCGCATGGACGACCCCTCCCGCCTTCCGCTCAGCGACAATGGCAAAGGGGTCATTGCGTCCTCGGAGTGGCGTGGTCGGTCCCTGGCTGGCAGGATCGGGCGTCTGCGGCTTTGGCGAATTCCCCTGGTGATGGCGGTCCTGTTCACCGGGGCCACGATCGGCCTTTACTTCCAGCCACCGGCCCTGCGCGCCTTCTTTGGCGCAACGGGGCTGGAGCCGGGGGCGGGAAGTTCGGCACCCATTGCAGTGCCGCCACCCCAGCCAGAGGTCGCAACTCCCCTTTTGGACACAGCCGTCGTTGCCCTGGGCCGATTGCAGCCTGAGGGCGATGCCGTCGTTCTGGCGCCGCCGTTCGGGGCAGGCGACGCGCGGGTGGCACGTCTGCTGGTGGCCGAGGGGGACCTGGTGACGGAAGGCCAGCTTATCGCGGAACTGGACAGCCTGCCGCAATACCGCGCGGCGCTTGTGGCCGCCGAGGCCAACCTTGCGGCGAAGGAGGCGGCTCTGGTCCAGGCCCGCGCCGCAGTCGGATCGGCGCAGGCCGAGGCCCTGGCCAACCGCGACCGGGCTGCGTCGGCCGCGACCCTGGCCGAACAAGAGGCAGCGCGGCAGCGGGATCTCTTCGCGCGGGGTGTGACCACACGGTCCGCGCTGGACCGGGCCGAGGCCGCCTCCGTGCAGACCGCGCGCGAGCTTGACCGTGCGACGGCACAACTGGACCGTCAGGGGGGCGGAGAGGACCAGCCCGACGTCGCCCTGGCCGCCCGCCAACTTGACGTCGCCCGCGCCGACCTGGCGCGGGCGACGGGGGACCTGGCGAAAGGAATGGTTCTTGCCCCGATGGCAGGACAGATTCTGGCCCTGCATCTGCAAGCTGGCGAAAAGCCGGGCTCGGCGGGGATTGCGACCTTGGGCGCGACCGACCGGATGGAGGCAGAGCTTGAGGTCTACCAGACCGACATCGCGCGGGTGGCTCTGGGGCAGGGCGTCTCTTTGTCCAGCCCGGCGCTGACCCAGCCCCTGACCGGCACGATCACCCGGATCGGGCTGGAGGTCGAACGGCAAAGCATCCTTGCCGCCAATCCCGCCGCGAACACCGATGCCCGGATTGTTCGGGTCACGGTGCAGCTTGATCCGACCTCATCGCCTCGCGCCGCGGCACTGACGGGTCTTGAGGTGACCGGAAACATCGCCACCGGTCCAACCGAATGACCGCCCTGATGTCGCGGCTTCTGGGGCGGTTGCCGATCGGCTGGCTGCAACTGACCCATTCCCGCGCCCGGATGGCCGCGGCTCTGGCCGGAGTGGCCTTTGCCAATGTGCTGGTCTTTGTCCAGCTGGGCATGATGGGCGCGCTGAACGGCACCGTCGGCATGACCTATGCCCCGATCCGTGGCGACATCATCATCTCGTCCGAGGACGCGAACACGCTGACCGACGGGTCTCCGCTGTCTCGGCGTGTCCTGTTTCAGGCGCTGTCCGATCCGCAGGTGGCGGCTGCGGCTCCGTTCTACCTGGCCAAGGTGGACTGGACGCGGGACGACGGACCAAGTGCCAGCCTGAACGTCTACGCTCTGCCGATCGAAGCGGCACGCTTTGCCGGGCCGGGTTTCGCCGCCTTGCTGGCCGGTCTCTCCCTTCCCGACAGCGCCCTTATCGACCGGCGCACGCGGGGGGCTGATGCCGAGGCCCTGGCGCAGATCACCCCCGAAGCTCCGCTGCGGTTCGAGGTCAACGGACGCACGCTAAGTGCCACGGGCAGCTTTTCCCTTGGCGGCGGCTTTGCGGGGGATGGGTCGCTGGTGGTGTCGGACCAGACCTTTCTGCGGCTCTTCCCGTCGCGCAGTGCCGGAACGCCGACGCATGTGCTGGTCGATGTCGCACCGGGGGCGGATGCCAAGGCTGTGGCGGCCCGTCTGTCCGACCGTCTGGCGGCCGAGGCGGTTCAGGTCCGCACTCTGGCTGCCGCAAAGGCCGCGGACCTGTCCTACCAGACCACGCGGCGGCCGACGGGGGTGATCTTCGGGTTTGGCGTGGCGATGGGCGTGCTGGTCGGGCTGGTGATCGTCTACCAGGTCCTGTCCACCGATGTGGCCGACCACCTGCGCGAATATGCGACCTTCAAGGCAATGGGCTATCCGCACCGGTTCTTCCTTGGGATCGTGTTCGAAGAGGCCGTCATCCTGGGCGCGATCGGCTTTGTCCCCGGCCTGATCCTGTCGCTGGGCATCTACGCCGCGATGGCGCAGGCCACGAGCCTTCCGGTCGTCATGACCTTGGGTCGCGCGGCGCTGGTCTTCTTCGGCACGGTGCTGGCCTGCGCTGCATCCGGCGCGCTGGCCACGCGCCGCCTGCGGGCGGCCGATCCGGCAGAGCTGTTCTGATGGACCCGATCCAGGTTCAGGGCCTGAACCACTGGTTCGGCACGGGCGAGGCGCGCAAGCAGGCGCTCTTTGACGTGTCCCTGACCGTGGCGCGGGGCAGCCTGACCATCCTGATGGGCCCATCGGGGTCCGGCAAGACCACGCTTCTGACCCTGATGGGCTGCCTGCGCGAGGTGCAGGACGGATCGGTCCGACTGCTGGGGACCGAGTTGAAAGGCGCTGATACCGCCACCCAAGAGGCGATGCGGCGCAGGCTGGGGTTCATCTTTCAGGCGCACAACCTGCACGAAAGCCTGACCGCCCGGCAGAATGTGCTGATGGGGTTGCAGGTCCACGGGCGTGGCGACCCGGCCCGGCAGGACGTCGCGGTGGCGCATCTCTTGACCCTGCTTGGTCTGGTGGACCGGATCGACTATCTGCCAGCCAACCTGTCGGGCGGGCAGAAACAGCGCGTCGCCATCGCCCGCGCGCTGGTGGCGAACCCCGACGTCGTGTTCGCCGACGAACCCACCGCCGCGCTGGACCATGACTCGGGCTATCTTGTCGTGCGGATGCTGAAAGACCTCGGCAAGGCGCGGGGCACGACTACGGTCATGGTGACCCACGACACCCGCATTCTTGAACTGGCCGACCGCATCGTGACGCTGGAAGACGGCCGCATCGTCAGCGATACCGGGGTCGAAAAGGTCGACCGCAAGCCCTGAAGGGCCGCCCCTTGCCGCCCCTCACAAGGCCTGATCTTCAAAACGATCAACAGTGCGCCGCTCGCCCGGTCATGCGTCCAAATCTGCTCTCACGCGCAGGTCGGAAGTGACCTTTCCCGCTTGCATGGCGCCTTCCGCCCCACAAGGAGCCGCGCGTCACTTCGGAACCGGCTGCAGACTGGCGAAGGAGGCGGCAAGGTCGGCCCGTTCCTGTGCCGTCAACTTGCGCGCAATCGGATACATCGGGTTCGGCCCTGCAGTGCTGGCCACATAGGCACTGTCCAGCTCTTTCAGCCGCCGCTCCAGAGAGACCGCCGACTGGCCATCCAGCCGCGCAAAAAGCGGCAGCGCCTTGACCGCAGCGGCACCGTGGCAGGTCGTGCAGGCCGGAAGCTCGCGCTTCGGATCGCCGTTCAACGCAAGGCCCTTGCCCCGCGCGATGGCCGCCGCGTCAAGCTCTTTCGGGCGCGCCAAGGGAGGCATGGCACCGAATACGGCGGAAAGGCTTTCGATCTCGGCAGGGGTCAGGTCGCGCGCCATCTCGTCCCTCTGGGCGTTGTGACGTTTGTTTCGAAAAGTAGGGTGCCGTCTGCAAGGGCAGCTTCTGCGCATTGCCGTCCCTTCTGCCAGCAAGGTCGGCCTCATGACGGGTCGCACAGACCTTGACCGTCCTTTCCTTGATTTCAGAGGAAACGGGCACGGTTGCCGGGTCGACCTGCGCCACTTTCGTCGGCACTTGTGCGGCAAGCCAGGCGGCCACGGCATCGCGGTCGGCCTGTGAGACGCCATGAGCTTCTGCGTGCATCGGGTTGAAGATGCCCGTGGCACCCCGTGACCCGGCGGCAAGCAGGTCAAGCTGGCGCCGCAGGAAGGTTTCGGACCGGCCGAAAAGCGACGGAAAGAACAGGCCCTTGTCGGGTTCATCGGCCCCGCGCTCGTGGCAGATGAGACAGCTGGCGACGCCCCGCTCGGGAATGTCGTTCACGGCGATCTCGCGTCCGCGTGCCAATTCCTCTGCGGACGCGTCGGCAGGGCCACCGGCAAGCCGGGGCGTCTGGCTGAAACAATCGGCCAACGCCAGCATCTGCGCATCTGTCAGGGTCGCCGCCTGGGGTTGCATGAAGCCGCTGTGACGGCGCGCCTCGGCATAGGACCGCAGGGCCGCATGCAGATAGTCCGCCGTCTGGATCGTGAGGTTCGGCGCCTCCCGACGGCAGCCGCCCGGATGACCCGTGACAACCGGCAAAGCCCTTCCCACCCCACAACCGCCCTGCCAGCGCCAGCATCCTGATGAAAGGTGCCTCCCGTGCGGTGCTGCTCCACACAGGCTCTGGCCGAGGCCCCGTTGTCAGGGTTGGAGGATCACCGGCTTGCATCGCTTTGGAACCGGGTTGGCGGCTTTGTCCGCGACCACGGCGAAAGGTTCTGCAATTTCGGGGGCCTGCGCAGCTTCAAGGAAAAATTCGACCCGGTCTGGCCCCCGAAATTCCTCGCCTGCCCCCGGGGGGGGTGGCAGCCCCGCAGGTGCCTTACGAAGTGAGCACCCTGATTTCGAACGGTGTATGGGGGATTGGTCCGTTAGCGGCTGGTGAGCCATCGAAGGGTTTCCGTCCTGCACTTTACTAGCCAGGACGACCTTGAGTGCCTTGTTAGGGTTGACGGTCCTTTAAGCATTTTTTGGCACCAAAGGCTCCAGAGCCGTCAGCCGGAAAGTGTCAAAGCACCGATGCTCCTCATTGGACACCACCCTCCTTCGATCCTTGGGCAACCGCCCCGCCGAGGCTGCTTTGGCCTCGTCCCCGGACTGCAGGCGATGGCCCAGGCTGCCCCTCGCCGCCATGCGGCGAACCGGGCTGCACTCGGGGCCGTCCGATCAGGATCGGCCAGCCGCACCGGTGTCCTTTCGATCATTGGGGGCTAAGCAATGGCAACGACGTTCGAAGTCATCTTCATCGGCAACCTCGCCAAGATCGATACGACCCAGGGCAATGAGATTGTCGAGAATGCTGCGGGCATCCTTGGCACCTACGGGTCCTCAACCTCGCCCCTCAGCGGTCAGGTCCGCACGCTGTCTTCGAACTCGCTGAGCGAGGACGACAACACCACCTATGACCTCGATAATGGCGGGGGGTACGACTCGTTCCGGATCAACGGCGGGGCCGCGCAGAACTTCGATGCCTCGGCGATCTATAACGCAACGATAACCTACGTCGACGGGACGACGGCCAACATCACGGCCGTGGTGTTCCAGGATGTGAACGGCAACACGTACCTGGCTCCCGAAGAGACCGCCAACGCCGACCAGGCAGCGCTGACGGCCAAACCGATCCTGTCGCTGTCGCTGAACAGCGTGTCGTCCAACACGGGCGACATGTTGGCAGACCGGGTGGCTGGGGACTTCATCTCCTCGGTCGATGGCACCGCCGGGGCCGACACGATGAATGTCGGCTATACGGATGCACAGGGCGACAAGATCACGACCGGCAACGACTTTGTCATGGCCGGGGCCGGGAGCGATTCCGTGTCGGCGGGGGATGGGCGCGATACAGTCTTTGGCGGCGACGGCAATGACACCGTCACAGCCGGCAACGGTGACGATTCCGTCGATGGCGGAACCGGGGATGACCGGATCGGTGATTGGAGCACGGAAGGCGGCAATGACACCTTCCGCGGCGGGGCGGGCAATGATCAGATCATTGGCGGTGGCGACAACGACCTGATCTACGGCGATGAGGGCGACGACACCTTCTCGGGCGGGGCGGGCAACGACAGCGCGTACGGCGGTGCGGGCAACGACACCGCCGTCGTCACCGAAGACCACAACAGCGATTTCTATGATCTCGGCGAAACCGTCGGTGACTGGGACTCGATGACCTTCGCCAACTATCTTGGCACCAACGGGGTCAACGTCACCTTCACTGGCAACGACGCCGGAAATTACAGCTACTCCGGCGGGGCCACAGGCACCTTTACCGGGGTGGAGCAGATCAACTCCACAGCCTATGCCGACACGATCAACGCCGGGGCCGATACGGACGGGGTGATGGTGTTCAGCGGCGGCGGTGCTGACAGCCTTACCGGGGGCTCGGGCAACGATTCCCTTTTTGGTGATGCGGGACAGGACACGCTGAACGGGGGCGACGGCGCCGATTATCTGGATGGCGGCGATGGCAATGACACCATCAACTTCGGCACGGGGAACAACACGGTCTACGGCGGGGCCGGGGATGACCTGATCGACGATGTGCCGGTCACTTCCTTGAACAGCAACAGCCTGATCGATGCCGGCAGCGGCAATGACACGGTCTGGTTCGGCGAAGGCGATAGCACGGTCTATGGCGGCGCTGGCAACGATCTGTTCAACGATCAGGACGCCGGCGAGCTTGCCGGCACAAACCTGCTGTATGGCGGTGACGGGCAGGATACCATTTGGGCCGGACTGGGCAATGACAGCGTCTACGGCGATGCTGGCGCCGATCGGCTGAATGGCGAGAGCGGAAATGACCTGATCCAGGGCGGGGCAGACAACGACAGCCTTTTTGGCGGCAGTGGCGACGACACGCTGGACGGCGCGCAGGGGGCCGACAGTGTCGACGGCGGGGCAGGCAACGATTCCATCGACCTGACCACGGCCGATTTCGCCAATGACGTGGCTTTTGGCGGCGCGGGCAACGATACCCTCACCTCGCGGGTCGATCTGGATGGCGGCAACGACTCGCTCTTTGGCGGCGACGGGCGCGATACCTTCGTCGCGGGCGCGGGCGACAGCGTGGTCGGCGGCGAAGGCGGCGACGATTTCGACACGCTGGATCTGTCCTCGGTCCCGGTCGCCGGCACGATCACCCTGACCGGCAATGGCGCTGGTACGGGAACCGGCGGCGGCGGCACGCTCACCTTTACCGAAATCGAGGCGATCACCGGGACCACCAGCGCCGATACCGTGTTCGGTGGGGCCGACACCACGGGCATGACCTACAGCATGGGGGCCGGCAACGATGTCGTCACCGGCGGCAGCGGAGCCGACAGCGTGGACGGCGGCAGCGGCAACGACAGCATCGCGGCAGGGGCGGGCAACGATACCGTTCGGGGTGGCGACGGGGCCGACACGCTGGATGGCGGTCTTGGAAACGACAGCCTTGCCGGCGGCACTGCGTCTGACAGCCTGTCGGGCGGAGACGGCAACGACAGCCTGTTCGGCGATGACGGCACTGACCAGTTGTATGGCGGCGCGGGCGACGACCAGCTGTATGGCGGCCTCAGCATCGACAACCTGACCGGCGGTGCCGGCAACGATCTGATGTATGGCGGCGACTTCTCGGACGCCTTCTACGTTGGGGCGAACGAGGGCACCGACACCATCTTCGGCGGCGAGACCGGCTATGATTTCGACACGGTCGTGTTCACCGGCGCAGGTGGGGTCTCGGTCACTTTCACCGGGTCCGAGGCGGGGACCTACAGCCATACTGGCGGGACCGGCAGTTTCTCCGAGATCGAGGGGATTCAGACCGCCGACGGGGCCGATACCATCAACGGCGCTGCAAACACGTCGAACCTGAACGTCTGGGCGGGCGGTGGGGCTGATAGCATCACCTCTGGCAGCGGCAATGACGGGATCGAAGGCGGGGACGGGAACGATACGGTCGCTTCAGGCGCGGGCAACGACAACGTCAACGCAGGCAGCGGCAATGACAGCGTCGATCTTGGCGCGGGCAACGACAGCGCCACCGGCGGCATGGGCAATGACACGCTGTCGGGCGGGGATGGCAATGACACCCTCGTCGGTGATGACGGCAATGACCTTCTGACTGGCGGCGAGGGCGCTGACAGCCTGAGCGGCGGCGTCGGTTCGGATACCGTCAGCTATCAGGGTTCATCTGCCGTGACGGTGAACCTTGCCAACGGAACCGCTTCCGGGGGGGCCGCAACGGGCGATACGCTGTCGGGCATCGAGAATGTCATCGGAACTTCGTTCGACGACAGCATCACCGGCGATGCGGGGACCAACGCTCTTTTCGGCGGCGAAGGTCGCGATACGCTTGCGGGTGGCGCAGGGGCCGACACGCTGGATGGCGGGGCGGGCACCGACCTTGCGGACTATTCCGCCTCTGGCGCGGGCGTCACGGTCAACCTCTCCAGCGGCGCCGGGTCGGGCGGCGATGCGCAGGGCGATGTGCTGTCGGGCATCGAAGATCTACGCGGGTCCTCGTTCAACGACAGTCTGACCGGCAATTCCGGCAATAACGCGCTTTATGGCGGTGGCGGCGCGGATGTGTTGTCCGGCGGCAGCGGGGACGACACGCTGGATGGCGGCGACGGCAACGACACGCTGGCGGGCGGGGCCGGGGCGGACAGTCTTGTTGGTGGCACCGGGCGCGACACGGCGGATTACTCGGCCTCGGGCCAGGGCGTGTCAGTCAACCTGCTGACCGGCACCGGGTCGGGCGGCGACGCGCAGGGCGACACCTACTCGGGGATGGACAACGTCGTCGGGTCTGCCTTCAACGACACGCTGACCGCGCACAACACCAGTGGCGATCTGTATGGCGGCGCGGGCGATGACGTGCTGCAGGGCGGCGCGGGCAACAATGACCTCTTGTCGGGCGGTGAGGGCAATGACCTTCTGACCGGCGGGGCGGGGGCCGACACGCTCATGGGCGGTGCCGGTCGCGACGTGCTGGTGGCCGAGGGCAACGACGTCATCGATGGCGGCGAGACGGGCGATGACTGGGATGTGCTGCGGGTAGCGGCAGGCGGAACCATCACCTATGGCGGCGGCTCCAACGAGGCCGGGACCGTCGCCTGGGCCGACGGCACCAGCGTCACCTTCACCGGGATCGAGCAGATCGACATGGGTGGCGTCGTTGACGGTACCGCCGGCAATGACGTGATCGGGACCGGATATGTCGACGCCCAGGGCGACCAGATTGACGGTGCGGATGGCACCGCGGATGTGGTCCGCGCCGGAGCGGGCAACGACAACGTGAGCGGCATGGCCGGGAACGACACGATCTACGGCGGCACCGGCGAGGATTCGGCTTACGGCGGTGGCGACGACGATGTCGTTTACGGCGACGCGGGCAATGACCTCGTGGTCGGGATGACCGGAAACGATACGCTTATGGGCGGCGATGGGAATGACACTCTGGCCGGGGCCTGGGGCGACGACAGCCTTGATGGCGGGGCGGGCACGGACACTTCCGTCTTTCTTGGTTCGGTAAACGAATACAGCTTTGACTATGGTCCCTCTGGCGCGCTGATCGTGACCGATCTGGTTGCCGGGCGCGACGGGACGGATACGCTCAGCGGCGTCGAATTTGCCGAGTTCAACGGCGTGACCTACCGGATCATCCAGGGCGATGACGGGTCGAACACCACGCTTCAGGGTCCCGACGACGGCACCCCGTCCATCATCATCGCGCATGACGGGGCGGATTGGGGCAAAGGGCAAGCGACCAGCGACGCGATCTTTGGCGGCGCGGGGAATGACACGCTGGATGGCGGCGACGGCAACGATACGCTGGTCGGCGAAGGCGACGATGACCTTCTGCGCGGTGACGCGGGCAACGATCAGATCTTTGGTGGCGCTGGCAAAGACTCGCTGTTTGCAGGCACCGGCAACGATCTGGTCGATGCCGGCACGGGCAGTGATCTGATCAGTGTCTGGAACAACCAAGGCGCAGACACAATTCTTGGCGGCGAGAATGCCGGAGATGTCGATGCGCTGTGGTTTGACGCGACGAGCGGGGGGGTGCAAGTCACCTACACCGGGGACGAGAGCGGCACCTACGCCTATGACACCGGTGGCAGCGGCAGCTTTGACCAGATCGAGTTCGTCTGGGCCTCGGACGGCAACGACGTGCTGGACGCCTCTGCCTCGACCGGGGGGGTCAATGTCGCGGGCTGGGGCGGCGATGACCGACTGATCGGCGGCTCGGGCAACGATACCCTTGCGGGTGAATCCGGCAACGACTCCCTGCATGGTGGCGATGGGAACGACACGCTGGTTGGGGGGGCAGGGGCCGATACCCTGGCCGGCGGCTCGGGCATCGACTTGGCGGATTATTCGGGCTCAAGCGCGGGGGTCGCGGTCAACCTGCTGACGGGCACGGGCACGGCTGGCGAAGCGCAGGGCGATGTCCTGTCAGGCGTAGAACAGGTGACTGGTTCGGCGTTCAACGACACGCTGACCGGCAACAATTCGGGCAGCACGCTTTCCGGTGGTGCCGGCGACGATGTGGTGCAAGGGGGCACGGGCACCGGCGACCTCTTGTCGGGCGGCGATGGCAAGGACACGCTGTTCGCAGGGCAAGGCAATGACACGCTGATCGGCGGAGCGGGGTCGGACACGGCCATCTTTGCAGGCCCCGTGCAGGACTACAGCTTTGACTACGGCGCGCAGGGCCAGTTGATCGTCACCGACAGCGTTCCGGGCCGTGATGGCACCGATACGCTCAGCGAGGTCGAGTTCGCCACATTCAATGGCGTCACCTACCGGATCATCCAGGGCGACGACGGAAGCAATACGACCCTGCAAGGGCCGGACGACGGCACGCCCAGCATCATCATTGCCCATGACGGGGCCGATTGGGGTGGCGGGCACGCAACGTCGGATGCGGTTTTTGGCGGGGCGGGCAATGACACGCTGGAGGGGGGGGATGGCAACGACACTCTGGTCGGCGAAGGCGATGACGACCTTCTTCGCGGCGACGGTGGCAATGACATGCTCTTTGGCGGCAGTGGTGCCGATCAGATCGAGGGCGGGGCAGGGTCCGACACCGTTCTTGCGGGGACCGGCAATGACCTTGTCCACGGCGGCCAAGGCAATGACAGTCTGTCGGGCGAAGGCGGCGATGACACGCTGCACGGCGACGAAGATGCCGACACGCTTCTGGGTGGCTTGGGCAACGACGATCTGTTCGGGGGGGACGGCAACGACCTGATCGACGGCGGAACCGGGGCCGACACTCTGTCCGGTGGGTCCGGCAACGACGTATTTGTCGTCGAGTTTGCCGATTCCGGCGACATGATCACGGATTTCAGCCTCGTAGACAGCGACAATGACGGCCGGTACGACGACCAGCTTGACGTCAGCAACCTGCGCAACCTGAATGGCGATCCGATCACCAGCCGGGATGTTGTCGTAACCGATGATGGGTCGGGCAATGCGAAACTGACGTTTCCCGAAGGGGAATCGATCATTCTGTCGGGCGTCTCTCCAGAGGAGATGTCGACGAAGGCACAGCTTTACGCCGCGGGTATTCCTTGCTTCGCGGCAGGGTCCATGATCCTGACCCCCAGGGGTGAGGTCGCGGTAGAGGCATTGCGTCCTGGTGACCTTGTGGTGACCCGCGACAATGGCCCTCAGCCGGTTCTGTGGAGCGCCATGCGGCGGTTGACCCAGGATGATCTCTCGGCACGACCGGAACTTGCGCCCATCGCGATTGACCCTGGCGCATTTGGCCAGGACCGGCGCCTGGTCGTGTCTCCGCAACATGCGCTTCTCGTCCGCCCGGGCGCCGACGAATGGTTTGCCCGCGCGGTACATCTGGCTCGCACGCCGGGAAGCAAGGTCCGGATTGCCAAGGGGATGCGGTCGGTGACCTATGTGCATCTCATGTTCGCGCGACATGAGGTGATTTCATCGCATGGCATCTGGTCGGAAAGCTTTTTCCCCGGTCCATGGGGGATGCGGGCGCTTGATGTCGAAAAGCAACGCGAGATTGCCACGCTGTTCCCCGACCTGATCGCGAAAGGGGTTGAGGCGAGCTATGGCCCAACAGCCCGCCAGGTCCTGAAGTTTGCCCAGTTGCGCCAGATGGCCCTTGCGGGCACCCGCTTGTCGAACCTCGGGCGCTTGCCGGAGGTTGGGGATGCCCTGCGGGTCGTATCCGCAAGCAGGCGCGGCCCGCGTTGGCCTGCCGCTGACGCACCGCGATACGTTGGCTAGGTGTTCGGCCACGGCGCAAAGCAAGCAGGAAGGCTGCAGTCCGGGTTCGCCGTTCTCTCTTCGCAGTCTCCTGCGTCGCCTCTTGTTCCCTTCGCAAGGTGCAGCGCCCTTGCCAGCCCCGGTCGATCCGCCTTGTGCGCTCTGGACCTCGTTGAACTGCGCCTTGACCTCTGCGCCGTGGGAAATCGCGAGGCCCTCGATCTCCTTGCGCCAAGCTGGATCCGAGGCGGCCCGACCCCTGCTGCGCCGCTGAGACCCGGCTCGTATCCCGCCAGCCGCTGTCCTGTTCTCTGCGCCCCCTGTCCACACCTGCCTGACGTAGGGTGAGCAAGTGTGTCCCATTGCAAGGACCGCCGACGCGATCTCGGATAAGAGCGGACGTAGCTTTGCCACCCGCCAAGGGCTGCTTTTCGCCCTTTTCCGCCGCTGGTGCCATTCGTCGCGGGCTGCGTACCGCCGGCCAAGACAGTCGCGTCTTGACGAGCCGTTCGGGTCCGAATACCTACCGAAGGCAACGCGGGCGTTGTGTAATGGTAAGACCTTAGCCTTCCAAGCTAAAGACGCGGGTTCGATTCCCGCCGCCCGCTCCACCTTGCATGCCCTTCCGGTTGCAGACCGATTGACCCAGATGTCAACGGCTTGGCAAAGGATTTGCCGGAACTGGCCGTGTACGATGGACCGTTTTCGACGGTCTATGTTCGACGGACTGGCACAGCTTCGGCGTATGATCCCCGAATGGTGTATGAGGGAGACGTGTGGAATGACCGAAAGGGATGATCATGGCCGCGAAGGTCTGGCAGCGGATCTGCCCTATCTGGCACGGCGGCGATTTCTGGTGACCGGAATGGCAATGGGCGGGATGGCGTTGTCGCTTTGGGCCGTGCGGGGTGGCGCGCAGACGGCGACGGATGGCAGCGTCTGCGTGGCACTTCCGGCCGAGACGCCCGGCCCCTTTCCAGCGGACGGAACCAATGTGCGGGAAGGGCAGCTGGTCAACATCCTGACGGAAGCGGGCGTCGTGCGCGAAGATATCCGCACCTCGATCGGCGGGCTTCAACCCGTGGCCGAGGGCGTCCCGGTCACGCTGGAGATGACCTTGCAGGACGTCGGCAGCGGCTGCGCGCCGCTGGCGGGTCATGCTGTCTATCTGTGGCAATGCGATGCAGCCGGGGTCTACTCGATCTACGGCGCGGCCGACCGCAACTACCTGCGCGGCGTCGGGATCAGCGACGGCTCGGGCCGGGTCCGCTTTACCACCGTGCTGCCAGGCTGCTATCCGGGTCGCTGGCCGCACCTGCATTTCGAGGTCTTCGCCAGCGCCGAAGCCGCGGTCAATGGCACCGCTGCGCTTCTCACCTCGCAGTTTGCGTTCCCCGAGGCCCCCTGCGCTGAAACCTATGCCGCCGATCCGCGCTATGCGGCCAGTGTCGAACCCTTCGCAGGCGTCAGTCTGCGGCGGGACGGGATCTTCCGCGGCTCGTCCGAGGCGGAACTTGCGGCGCAGGTCCTGACCGTGACCGGCACTCCCGGAGCGGGGTATCAGGCCGTTGCGGTGGTGGGGCTGCGGGTCTGACTTTGGACGGGTGGTGGGCGGATCGCCCACCCTACGCCCGTTGCCCACGCCCATCGCCGCGCAGGCGTAGGGTGGGTGATTCACCCACCCTCCTGTCCTTCGGGCAGGACAAGATGCACGACGCCCGTCGTGCAATGCAGGTGGCGACCCGGAAAGAGCGGCGCGTATTTCCGCACGAAGCGGTCTCTGGCGTCCTGAAACAACTGGTCCTTGGTCCCGCGGCCGTAGTGGCGCAGGTGGAAGTCGATCACATGGGCCGAGCCGCCCAGAAGCTCGGCCTGCAGGCAAAGGTCGGGGCCGTAGAAATGGAGGCCGTCCAGATCATAGGACCCGATCACCGGCCGCGACCGGCGCATCACGATGAAGCATTCGTCCAGCGTCTCGACCCGGCCTGGCACCGTCCCCATGAGGCGGTCCTCGCCCCAGGGGTCCGAGATGTGCATCCGCAGGAACCGCCGATGGTGCTTTTCGGGCCGGTAGCGCCCGCCGGCCACGCCCGCCAGCAGCCAGTCGGGCTGCGTTCGGTCAAGATCCGCCAGAGCCGCCAGAAGCTGGGCATGGCCGGCCACCAGAAGCTCGACATCGTCATGGCAGAAGACCACGAAGCGCCCCCGTGCCCGGGCGAGCAAGGCTTTCTGCCAGCTGTAGCCGTCGAATCGGTTGGTGTCCCGGTTGTCGGCCGCAAGAAACTCGCTGTTCGCGGCGGTAAAGCCGGTGTGGGCGAAGGAGCCGAGCAGCCGGTCATACTTGTCCTGGCTGCGCACCAGCGTGCAGATGGTGAAATCCGGCCCCTCGGCGCTATGGTCGGTCACAAATGTGGGGGTCAGGTCGGTGGAGGTCACGGCGCCGCTGGCCCCCGTTGCGTCAGAGATTCTCGGCCTGCGGGAAGCCAAGCGCGTGGTAGCCGCCATCAACGTGGATGATCTCGCCCGTGGTGCAGGCGCCATAGTCCGAACACAGCCAGACTGCCGTGCCGCCGATCGCCTCAAGCGTCGCATTGGCGCGAAGCGGGGCATTTTCTTCCGTGTGGCGGAAGGTCGCCCTGGCACCGCCGATGGCTGACCCTGCCAGCGTCTTCATCGGGCCGGGGCTGATGGCGTTGACACGGATCTTTTGTGGCCCAAGATCGTTGGCCAGGTAGCGGGTGGCCGATTCCAGCGCGGCCTTGGCGACGCCCATCACGTTGTAATTCGGCGAGACGCGGTTCGAGCCCTGGAAAGTCAGGGTGATCAGCGATCCGCCGTCAGTCATCAGGGGTTCCGCCCGGCGGGCGATGTCCATGAAGCTGAAGCACGAGATGTTCAGCGAGTTCAGGAAGTTGCCCTTGGTCGTGTTGATGAAGCGGCCCGTCAGTTCATTCTTGTCCGAAAAGGCGATGGCGTGGACGACAAAGTCCAGCGACCCCCAGCGGCGGCCAATCTCGCCAAAGCAGGCGTCCAGGCTTTCCTCGTTCGTCACGTCGACGTCGATCAGGAAATCCGATCCCACGCTGGCCGCCAAAGGCTGGACCCGCTTGCCGAACGCCTCGCCCTGGTAGCTGAACGCAAGCGCGGCGCCTTCCGAATGGAGGGCCGAGGCGATGCCCCAGGCGATGGAACGCTCGTTCGCCACGCCCATGACAAGCCCGCGCTTGCCCTTCATCAAATCGGCCATGATGCGTTACCTACGATGCTTGGACATGACGAGGGTAGCGTTGGTGCCACCGAAGCCGAAGGAGTTCGACAGGACCGAATCGAGCTGCACATTGTCGCGCATCGTGGTCACGATCTCGGCCGGGTCCAGGCCGGGGTCCAGCGTTTCGACGTTGGCAGAGGCGGCGATGAAGTTGCCGTTCAGCATGATCAGCGAATAGATCGCCTCCCACACGCCCGCGCCGCCCAGGCAGTGGCCGGTCAGCGACTTGGTGGATGCAATGGGGGGCGTGGACCCCTGGCCGAAAACGCGGCGGATCGCCTCGACCTCGGTCACGTCGCCGACGACCGTGCTGGTGCCGTGGCTGTTGATGTACTCGATCTTGCGGTCCTGCGGCAGGGTGGACAGTGCCACCCGCATCGCCCGTTCGCCACCCTCGCCACTGGGAGCCACCATGTCGTGCCCGTCCGAGGTGGCACCATAGCCCGTCACCTCGGCATAGATCTTCGCGCCGCGCGCCAGGGCGTGCTCCAACTCCTCCAGCACCACGATGCCGCCGCCACCGGCAATGACGAACCCGTCGCGGTTGGCGTCATAGGTGCGCGAGGCGCGTTCGGGCGTGTCGTTGTACTTGGACGACATCGCGCCCATCGCGTCGAAGAGGCAGGACAGCGTCCAGTCCAGTTCCTCGCCCCCGCCGGCGAAGACGATGTCCTGCTTGCCCATCTGGATCAGTTCGGTGCCGTTGCCGATGCAATGCGCCGAGGTCGAGCAGGCCGAAGTGATCGAGTAATTCACGCCCCTGATCTTGAAGGGCGTGGCGAGGCACGCCGACACGGTCGAGGACATGCCTTTGGTCACGCCGAAGGGGCCGATGCGCTTGGGGCTGCCGGTTTCGCGGACGATGTTGTGCGCCTTGAAGAACGACTTCGTCGACGGCCCGCCCGAGCCGACGATGATCCCGGTGCGGTCGTTGGACACATCGGACTCGGACAGGCCCGAGTCCTTCACCGCCTGGTCCATCGCGATGAAGGTATAGGCCGCCCCATCCCCCATGAACCGAAGGTCGCGCTTGTCGATATGGTCTTCCAGCACGATGTTCGGCTGGCCGTGGACCCGGCAGCGGAAGCCGTGCTCGGCGTAGTCGGGCGCGAAGACGATGCCGGATTTCCCGGCGCGGAGCGAGGCTTCGACCTCGGCGGCGGAATTGCCGATGGACGAGACGATGCCGATCCCGGTGATGACGACGCGGCGCATGGGGCCTCCTTCGCTGACTTGAGGACTGTTTAGGGCACAGGGGGGGAGGGGGCAAGGAGGTTGGCCAGCGCAGCGCTTGTCTGATGCGGGGGGACCGACTAATCCTGCCAGCATGGCACCTTCCCGACCCCAGACGCGATTTGACCAGGACCTGCTGCGGGCATTGTTCGACCGGGTCTATGTGATCAACCTGCCGGACCGAACCGACCGGCGGCGCGAGATGATGGCGCAGCTGGCGCTGATCGGGCTGGCGGGCGATCCGCTGGTACAATTCTTCCCGGCAGTGCGGCCCACGGACCCAGGCGATTTCGGGTCGCTGGGCGAGCGGGGGTGTTTCCTCAGCCACCTCGGCGCCTTGAAGGACGCGGTGGCAGCGGGCCATCGCAGCATCCTGATCCTTGAGGACGACGTGGACTGGACCCCCGCCGCCCTGGCCCGCAACGCCCGACTTGACGCGTTGCGGGACACCGACTGGGGCTTTCTGCACGGCGGGCGCGGGCATGATCAGGCCGCTGCGGACGGGGCGATCCTGCTGGAGCCGCTAAGGCCAGAGCGGGAACTGCTTCTGGGCCATTTCATCGGCCTGCGGGGCGCGGTGATCGGGCAGATTGTCGACTATCTGGAGGCGATGCTGCAGCGCCCCAAGGGCTCGCCCGACGGGGGCCCGATGCATGTCGACGGGGCCTATTCCTGGTTCCGCCGCGCCCATCCCGAGGTGGCGTCCTATGTCTGCACCCCTTCGGTCGCGCAGCAAAGGTCAAGCCGTTCGGACATCTCGGTGCCCACGGGCTGGCGCGCGACCAGGGCCGCCGACTGGGCGCGCCGGGTGCTGCGACCGGTCCGGGCCATGCTGCGCGGGCGCTGATCAGGCGAAAGCCCTGTAGGCTTTGCGCCCTTCGGGAGACTTGACCAGAATCGACCGTGCAGGAAATCTGTGCGGACCGGAGCCTGTGTCCGGAGCTGTTTGTAGGAGTATGCGCAATGCTGCTGAATCGCCTGCTTCCGACTGTCCTTGTCTCGTTCACCGCGTTCCACGGCGCTTCTGCCCAGGACGGGACGGCGATGACCAAGGACGAACTTACTGCCCTGACGGCAAATGGTGTGACGCTGGTGCTGGGCGGCGATGGCATGGGTTACAAGGGTGAACTCGCCTTGGCCGCCGATGGCACCGCCAAAGGTGGTGCCAAGATGGACAACGGCAACGAACTGTCCATCGCCGGAACCTGGGCGATCAAGGACGGCAAGTTCTGCCGCACCTGGACCGACCTTGATGGCGGCAAGGAGGTATGTGAAACTTGGATCAAGACCTCGGACAATTCTGTCGAGGTCTACAACGGCGACCAGATGCTGGGCGTCAATTCCTGCTAAGGCTCACGCCTCGCTCAGCGCGACCTTCATGTCCTTGACCAGGTAGATCACCTCGCCATCCGCCTCGACCCGGCCATCGGCGACGCCCATCGTCAGGCGGCGGGTCTGCAGGGCCTTGGTGAAATCGACGAAGTAGGTCAGCTTCTTGCGGTCAGGGCGGACCATGCCGGTCAGCTTGACCTCGCCCACGCCAAGCGCATAGCCGCGCCCTTGCCAGCCGCGCCAGCCAAGGTTGAAGCCGGTCAACTGCCACAGACCGTCCAGCCCCAGACAGCCGGGCATGATCGGGTTGCCGGGGAAGTGGCAGTCGAAGAACCACAGGTCGGGGGTGATGTCGAATTCGGCCACCACATGGCCCTTGCCATGTTCGCCGCGGTCTTCCGAGATGTCGGTGATCCGGTCCATCATCAGCATCGGCGGGGCGGGAAGCTGGGCATTGCCGGGCCCGAACAACTCGCCCCGCGAACAGGCCAGAAGTGCTTCCTTGTCGAAGCTGGTCGGATAGGACGCCATCCCTTGTGTCTCCCCGTGATCCCCTTCACCCTCCCTAGCATTGGGCGGTGAAGGGTGGCAAGTCTCGCAACGGCGAAGAGGTTCCCGGATATGACGGCATTTCAGCGGTTCATCACGGCCAGCGGGATGACCAACCTTGCCGACGGGGTCGCGGTGGTGGCCTGGGGCTGGATCGCTTCGCTGCTTACGCGGGATGCGCTTTTGGTGGCGCTGGTGCCGGTGGCGCTGCGCCTGCCCTGGGCCCTGCTGGCGCTGCCGGCAGGGCTGGTCACCGACCGGGTGGACCGGCGGCGGCTGATCCTGGGCATGGACGCCGTGCGGGCGCTGGCCTTCCTGGGCGCGGCCCTGGCGCTGGGCCTTGCCCTGCCACTGGCCCCGGCCGCGGACGAGGGTGTGTCCTCGCCCTGGTTGTACACAAGCCTGCTGGTTGCGGCCCTGGTCGTCGGCGGGGCCGAGGTCTTCCGCGACAATGCCGCGCAGACCATGCTGCCCGCACTGGTCCCGCAGGACCGGCTGGAGCGGGCGAACGGCCAGCTCTGGAGCGCGGAACTTCTGACCAACGCGCTGATCGGCCCGGCGCTGGGGGCGTTTCTGATCGGGCTGTGGCTACCCCTTGCCTTCGGACTGAACGCCCTGGCTTACGGGCTGGCGATGCTGCTGGTGGCGGGGCTGGCCGGGCAGTTCAAGGCGGTGCGGACCGACCAACGCGGCTGGAAGGCCGAGATCGGCGAGGGCTTCGCATTCCTGCGCGCGGTTCCTCTGCTACAAACTTTGGCCATCACCACCGGATTCTGGAACCTGTTCGGCAATCTCATCCTGGTGGCACTGGTCCTTCATGCACAAGAGAACCTGGGTCTTTCGGCGCAGGTTTACGGCCTGACACTGGCCGGTGGCGCTTTCGGTGGCATCCTGGGAAGTCTGCTGGGCGACCGGATCGCGGCGCGACTGGGGCCGGTGCGCACTATGCAGGCCATGCTGGCGATTTCGGGGCCAAGCTTCCTGCTGATGGGACTGGCGCCCGGTCCCTGGACCCTCGCCCTTGCCTTCGCGGCGATGGAGTTCTGCAGCTTCGTCTGGAACGTCGTCTCGGTAAGCACCCGGCAACGTCTGATCCCGGACGCATTGCGGGGCCGGGTGAACAGCATCTACCGGCTTCTGGCCTGGGGGATGATGCCCTTGGGGCTGGTCCTTTCGGGGGTGGTGGTGTCGCTGGGCGAGTTGGTCACCTCGCGTGGGACGGCGCTGGTGCTGCCGTTCTGGGCGGCGGGACTGGGGTCCGTGGTGGTCGCGACCCTTGTCTGGCGGGCAATCGCACGCGGATTTGCAGGGATTTCCCGGTGAACCGTTCGATTCCGCATTGAAACCGTCGGGTTTGCAGCCCTATATCGAAGCTTATCACAGGGGGCGGGCATTTGACCGGCACGGAACGCAGTGCAGACTGGCTGAAGACGGGGGGCCTGCGCCCCACGCGTCAGCGGCTTGCGCTGGCCGAACTGCTGGTCGGCGACGGGATGAACCGTCACGTCACCGCCGAAAGCCTGTATGCGCTGTCCGCCGATGCGGGCGAGAAGGTCAGCCTGGCGACCGTCTACAACACTCTGCGCGCCTTCTGCGATGCGGGCCTGATGAACGAGGTCGTGGTCGACGGATCGAAAAGCTATTTCGACACCCGCACCGATGACCATCCGCATTTCTACTGGGAAGACAGCCATTCCCTGACCGACGCCCCGGCCGAAGAGCTGGAGATCGCGCAACTGCCGCAGGTGCCCGAAGGCATGGCAGTCAGCCGCGTCGACGTCGTGATCCGCCTGCGCAAGGCCTGAAGCTTTCACCCGATTTCCGACTGTGCGGCCTTTGGCGGGCTGTCCGGCCAGACCAGACCGTTCCGCGACGACACGCCGGGCGAAGCTTTCGAGGGGAAGACGTCGGCAGCCCGGCGTGTCTCCGGCGCGGGGTGCGCCGTGCGGAGGTCGGGGAAAAGGTCTTGAGCGAAAGGTGTCGTCAAAGGTCTTTTAAAGCAGATCGGTTGCAGAACGCCAGTAATTGACGTTAGGGCAGTTTGTGCCACGCGCAGCCGCCCACGCACAGTTGCAACGCAAGGTCAGAGGTTGCGTTGACGTGCGGACCGTTGCATCTGGTTGCACGGGAGGTGTGTGATGCTGATTCCCGAGGACTTTGCGGGCCGGTTGCGACTGGCGCTGAATCAGGCGAACATCTCGCCCGCGGCGCTGGGGGCGGCGGTGGGCGTGGACAAGTCCGTCGTCTCGCGTTGGCTAAGCGGGCGGGTGCGCCCGACACAGCACAACCTGACGCGGATTGCAGCGGTTCTGGCTCAAGGGCTGCCGGGTTTCACCGTGCTGGCCTTCGAGGCCCCGACGTCCGAGTTCCGCGCCCTGGTGCAGCCCTTGGCCGCACAGCCCCAGTCTGGGCAAAGCCTGGCGTTCCCCTTCGCTGTGATCGAGTCGGCCCGACGCGAAACCGGACGGCGCGGGGTGGAGTATTTCGGGGCTTACCTGATGTACTACCGGTCGTTCAGCCAGCCCGGCCGGATCGCCCGCATGGCCATGATGCTGCGCCCCGCCGATGGGTTGATCGAGGCCCGCTACGGGGCCGAAGGCTTCACCTTCCAGGGCTGGGCGCTGCTGATGCTGAACCGGATGTATCTGGTCCTGGCCGAAGAACGCTTCGAGGCGATGGCCTTCCTGGTCCTGAACGCCGGGCAGCAACCCAAGGCACGCTTCATCACCGGCATCCTGTCCGGTCCGGCCGAGGGGATGCTGGTCCCTACCGCCTCGCCCGTGGCGCTGATGCGCCAACGTGACCTGACCGGGGACGGCGAACGGGATCTGGAGGCGCATCTGCAGGATTGCCACCTGCCGCCGCTGATCGATGCCTCGGAAGCGCCGGCGTCGGTGCTGCGGATGCTGGGGGCGGGGTCGCTGATGCAAGTGCCCTTTGCCAACGGCGAAGAGACGTAAGGCGGGCGGGGTTTCCCCCGCCCCTGGCGCTTTGCGGACTTACTTCGGCACCATCACCGTATCGATCACGTGGATCACGCCGTTCGACTGGTCGACGTCGCCGATGGTGATCCGGCCGATGTTCTTCGATTCCGAATAGATCATCGCCGTGTCACCCCGGAAGCGGACCGACAACGCGTCGCCCGACAGGGTCTTCAGGTTGGCATAGCCGTCCGCGCCCACCTTGGCGCGCAGATCGGCCAGCTTCAGGTCGCCCGCCACGACATGGGCGGTCAGGACCTTGGCGAGCATGTCCTTGTTCTCGGGCTTCAGCAGCGTCTCGACCGTCCCGGCGGGCAGGGCGGCAAAGGCGTCGTTCACCGGGGCGAAGACGGTGAAGGGGCCGTCGCTCATCAGTGCATCGACCAGGCCGGCGGCCTTGACCGCCGCGACCAGCGTGGTGTGGTCCTTCGAGTTCACGGCATTCTCGACGATGTTTTTCGTCTCGAACATCGGCGCGCCGCCGACATCGGGGTTCGCGGCAAATGCGGTAGAGGCAAGGGCGGTCGTGGCAAGGGCGGCAAGGGCAGCGGCGCCAAGGATCGACTTCAGGGACATGGGATCTCCGTTCCAGGGACCAGCCGGACCATCCGGCTGTCATGTCCAAAGGAACGAAGGCTTCAGAGCCGAAGTTTCGGTGCTGGGTTCACGGCTGCGTGATCGGTCAGAACCACTGGCCCGGCTCCATCAGCCCCAGGTCCATCAACTGTTGGCTATTCCAGGTGAACTGCACCGAATTCGGCCAGCGGAAGGTCGGGATCGCATGGCGCGAGCCGGGGTTGGTGCGCAGGGCCTTGGCGGTACGGAAGGAACAGACCGCCGCCGTCAGGTTGTGGTGCCACTGGCAGGCATAGGTGTTCATCTCTGGCTCTGACAGGGTGAAGTCGGGCAAGAGCGTTACCCCCGGCTTGGCGCGGAACAGCGAGATGCGGTCGATCCTGCGCTTGCCGAAGGGGATATGCTCCTCGAACCGCCAGCGCAGGCCGCCGAAGAAATCCAGCTGGCGTTCCTTCGGCTGCCATTCGTTGGCGGGGTCCTTGCGGGCCAAGGCGTAATAGCCGCTGCGGTCCAGCCAGGCGTCGGAGGTCGACACGGCATTGGGGGCTGCGCCCAGGTCCCCGGCGTAAAGGTCGACCACATAGGTCAGCATCGCCTCGCGCCGTTCCTCGGCGTGGAAGGCCAGCATTTCGCCCACGGTCCGGGTCTCGCAGAAGGGGAAGAACAGGTATTCGGCGTTGTGGCAGTAGTGCAGCCACGTGCCGGGCAGGGCAGCGATGGCCTGGTTCACCGCCGCGACCAGCGCGCCTTCGGCAAAGACGTCGTGGCGGACGACGTGAACCCGGTCCTCCAGCCCCTCGGCGATCTGCACGCCGTCGGGGGCCAGCAGGACCACGTGGCGGAAGCCGCATTTCAGCTGGTGCGTCAGGGTCGAGTCCAGCTCTACCTCATCCTCGGCCAGGACCAGCACCAGCGGGCCGCCGCCTGTGCTGCCCTGCTGGCGGTCAAGAAAGCTGGAAAGGCTGGAATGGCGCATGAGGTGTCCGGTCCGGGTCGCGCGGCAAATTCGACGATCCCTGCCCGCGATGCAAGGGCGCATGGGCGTTGAGGCGGAGACCAAGGTAGGGTAGAAGCCGCCATCCCGGAGACCGTGCATGACCGAAGTTAAGAAGCTGTTCGTCAAGACCTACGGCTGCCAGATGAACGTTTATGACAGCGAGCGCATGGCAGAGGCCCTGGGTGCTTCGGGCTATGTGACGACGGATGTGGTCGAAGACGCGGACATGGTGCTGCTGAACACCTGCCACATCCGCGAAAAGGCCTCCGAGAAGCTGTATTCCGACCTGGGACGACTGCGCGCCCTGAAGAACGCGCGGCCCGGCATGAAGGTCGGCGTCGCAGGCTGTGTCGCCCAGGCCGAAGGGGCCGAGATCCTGCGCCGCTCGCCCGTGGTGGACCTGGTGGTCGGCCCGCAGGCCTATCACCGCCTGCCGCAGATGGTCGAGGCCGGGGGGCGTCTGGTCGACACCGACTTCCCGGTCGAGGACAAGTTCAGCCAGCTGCCCGAACGCAAATCCTCGCGCGGGCCGGCGGCTTTCCTGACGGTGCAGGAAGGCTGCGACAAGTTCTGCGCCTTCTGCGTCGTGCCCTATACCCGCGGGGCCGAGGTCAGCCGTCCGGTCGCGCGCCTGCTGGACGAGGCGCGGGGGCTGGTCGCGCAAGGGGTGCGCGAGATCACGCTTCTGGGCCAGAACGTCAACGCCTATCATGGCGAAGGGCCGGGTGGCGCCTGGGGCCTTGCGCGGCTTTTGCGCGAACTGGCCGGGATCGAGGGACTGGCGCGGCTGCGCTACACGACCAGCCACCCGAACGACATGGAAGACGACCTGGTCGCCGCGCATGGCGATCTGCCGCAGCTGATGCCCTACCTGCATCTGCCGGTGCAGTCGGGGTCCGACCGCATCCTGAAGGCGATGAAGCGCAAGCATGCGGCGGACGCCTACCTGCGCCTGATCGAGCGGATTCGCGCGGCGCGGCCGGATATCCTTCTGTCTTCGGATTTCATCGTGGGCTTCCCCGGAGAGACGGACGCCGACCACCAGGCGACGCTGGACCTGATCCGCGCCGTGGGGTTCGGCGCGGCGTTCAGCTTCAAGTATTCTGCCCGCCCCGGCACCCCGGCGGCCGAGAAGACCCCGGTCCCGGCCGAGATCGCCGATGCGCGTCTGCAAGAGCTGCAGGCGTTGATTACGGCCCAGCAGCGCGCCGTGCAGGACGCGATGGTGGGCCGCGAGGTGCAGGTCCTGTACGAAAAGCCCGGCCGGCGCGAGGGGCAGATGGTGGGCAAGTCCGACCACCTGCATGCGGTCCATGTGCAGCACCCCGAAGGCCAGGTCGGCCAGCTGATGCGGGTGCGGATCACGGGTTCGTCGACCAACTCGCTGGCGGGTGAACCGCTGTCGGGGCCGCTCTGACTGTTGCAGATTGGCCGGTCGGCGGAAAATCTGCTCATTTGCCTGGGGATAACCCTGTACGGACCGCTGATTTCCGTCTCGCCGACCGATTTGTTCTGCTTTATTGCCGCCAACAAGACCGAAGACTCGGCAGGGTGTGTGAAGGAGTGGCGGCATTGCTTAACTTGGGGGTCGTGCTTCGGTATGGGCTGGTCGCAGCCGTGTCCGTGGCAAGTATCGGGGCCGGTTCAATGGGCTTCGCGCAAGAGCCGGTGATCAGCGGCAAGATCGACTGGGGGCTTTGGGTTGATGCCGATGGCTGCCAGCACTGGTGGGCGGATGGCGGGACCGAGGGATATATGGTGCCCCGGCGCGATCCGAAGACGGGCAAGCCGGTCTGCACCAGGCAGACAAGCTGCCTGACCGAAAGCGCCGATGCCTTCTTCGCCACGGCCAGCGCCACCTTGACGGCAGACGGTCGCGCCAAGCTGGAGGACTACTTCCGCCAGACCGAGGCCTATTCCTACAGCGTCGTCGGACATACCGACAGCCGCGGCAGTGACGCCTACAACCAAAGCCTGTCCGAGGCGCGGGCGCAGGCGGTGGCGGCGGTGGCGCAATCGGTCGGCGCGGTGGTGGAGACGGTGACCGGTTCCGGCGAAAGCCAGCCCGTGGCCTCGAACGCGACGGCCGAGGGCATGGCGAAGAACCGCCGTGTCGAAGTTCTCTGCAAGAAGGGTTGACCAGATGGCACTTGCAGTGAATTTCGCGACGACCTCTGACGTGGCAAGACGGCTGGTGCTGCTGCCCGTCCTGGCCTTCGGCCTGACAGGCTGTGCCAGTGGTGAGTTCTTCGAGGACGTCCAGCGCTATGGCGGACCTGATTCGGTGATCGCGAAGGCTTCGGATTCCGGGGCCGACGACGATCCGGGGCTGGTCGATGGCGAAGCGGCGATTGCCTATGATCCCGATGGCTGCCAGGTCTGGATCATCGACGATGGCGTGGAAGGCTATTCCTCGCCGCGCTTCGATCCGGCGACCGGACTGCCGATCTGCGATGGCAAGTACCCGCCGGGGACCGTGCTTGGCCCCTATGAGACCTCGACCGCGCCCGGCCCCGACTACGTGCCGCGCTAGGCGTTTTCGTGCTTCGTTCCTGACCCGTGAAGATCCAGGCACAGCCCCGGCCCCTCGCCGGGGCTTCTTCTTTGCGCGTTTCCTTGCCGGTTGTCATGAAAAGTGCGGGAAGTGACGCAACAAATTGTGTCTGTCGGTGGTTTCGCTTGCCAGATGACGTGTCCGGCTGCAAACTTTCCTTGTGGCCCTTGATAGAAGGAGCGCCCTTTGGGCATCAGCGCGCTGACCCCCCCGTCCGCCGAGGATATCGTGGAAACTGTCCTCGAATTTCCCGACAACCGATTGCTGATCGATCTTTGCGGCGAGTTTGACCGCAATCTCGCGCAGATCGAACACCAGATGGGGGTGCATATCCTTCGGCGCGGCAACCGGCTGGCGGTGATCGGCGAAAAAGGCGCGCGCGAGCAGGCAGCCGCCGTGCTGCGCTCGCTGTATGCCCGGCTTGAATCCGGGCGCAATGTCGTCGCGGGCGACATCGACGGCGCGATGCGGATGGGCCGCCCCGTTTCGGGACGGCCGTCGGATGCCGAAAGCGCCGAGCAGATCGAGCTTTTCTCGACCGGCATGGAACTGCGGACGCGCAAAAGGCCGATCGAACCCCGGACCGAGGCGCAGAATGCCTATGTCGCGAACCTTTTCCAGCATGAGATGGGCTTCGGCATCGGGCCTGCGGGGACGGGCAAGACCTATCTCGCGGTCGCCGTGGGGGTGACGATGTTCATCTCGGGTGCGGTCGAGAAGATCATCCTGTCGCGCCCCGCGGTCGAGGCGGGCGAGCGGCTGGGCTTCCTGCCCGGCGACGCGAAGGAAAAGGTCGATCCCTACATGCAGCCGCTGTATGACGCGCTGAACGACTTCCTGCCGGCCAAGCAGGTGGAAAAGCTGATGCAGGAAAAGCGGATCGAGATTGCTCCGCTGGCCTTCATGCGCGGCCGGACGCTGTCCAACGCCTTCATCGTCCTGGACGAGGCGCAGAACGCCACCACGATGCAGATGAAGATGTTCCTGACCCGTCTGGGTGAAGGCAGCCGGATGGTGATCACCGGCGACCGGACCCAGGTCGACCTGCCACGCGGCACCGCGTCGGGTCTGGCGGACGCCGAGCGCATCCTGAAGGGGGTGAAGGGGGTCAGTTTCAACTACTTCACCTCGAAGGACGTGGTGCGTCACCCGCTGGTGGGCCGGATCATCGAGGCTTACGAGGCCGACGAGGCGAGTTGACGGCTTTCAAGCGGCGCGCTGACGCGCAAGGCTTTTGTCTCGTCGGCGCGCTTGCGCGCTTCTCCTCGGTGATGGGGGCATTCTGCCCCCAAACCCCCTGAGGATATTTGGACAATGTGAAAGGCTTTGGCCCGCTTGCGTCAGGCTGGTGCGGGCGCTATGGGCGCGGGCATGGAACTGGTCGAGACAGTGATCGAGGACGCGCGGTGGGAGGCTTTCGGGCTGGCCACGCTGGCCGAACGCGCCGGGCGGGCGACGCTGGACCGTCTTGACCTGCCGGTTGAAGGGTTTTCGATCGGTCTGATGGGCTGCGACGATGCCCGGATTGCCGTGCTGAACGCCGATTTCCGCGGCAAGCCTGCGCCGACCAATGTGCTGAGCTGGCCGTCGGACGAGCGGGGGGCCGAGTTTGTGGGAGAGGCGCCGCAGCGGCCGGACCCTGGCCCCGCTGAAGATCCCGAATCCCTGGGCGACATCGCCATTGCTTTCGAGACCTGCGCGCGCGAGGCCGAGGAACAGGGCAAGCCGATGCTGGATCACGTGACCCACCTGATCGTGCATGGTGTCCTGCATCTGCTGGGCTATGACCATATCGAAGAGGAAGATGCCGCCGTGATGGAGGCGCTTGAAGTGCAGATACTTGCCAGCCTTGGGGTTTCTGACCCATATTAGGGGCCGCGCCCGCGGAACGGGTGGTTTTCTGGACAAAGGACCGATGGGCAGTAGCACCGACGGGTCTCTCGCAGCGCAGGGCGCGCTGGACGGGACGACCGATGAACCTTCCTCCGACCAAGGCCAGCGTGGCTTTTTCGGACGGCTTCTTTCAGCTTTCAGCACGGCATCCGAGCCCGCCTCGACCGAGGCCTTGCCAGGCGCGCCGCCACCGTCGCAAGGGCTGCACGCGTTGCGGCGGATGCGGGTGGATGATGTGGCCATCCCCAAGGCCGAGATCGTGGCGGTGCCGCTGGACATCGGCAAGGACGAGCTGGTCGAGGTTTTTCGCGAACATGGCTTCAGCCGGGTGCCGGTCTACAAGGGCACGCTGGACCATCCGCAGGGTCTGGTGCTGCTGAAGGACCTGGCGCTGCAGCACGGGTTCGGTGCCTCGGGGCGGTTCAGCCTGAAGCGACTGCTGCGCCCGATCCTGTATGCGCCGCCGTCGATGCCGACGGGCGTCCTTTTGCAGAAGATGCAGAAGGAGCGGGTCCACATGGCGCTGGTGATCGACGAATACGGTGGGGTCGACGGGCTGGTCACGATCGAGAATCTGATCGAGACCGTCATCGGCGAGATCGAGGACGAGCATGACGAGGACGAGGGCGCGCTGTGGAAAGAGGAAGCGCCGGGGGTGATCCTGGCGCAGTCGACAGCACCCTTGGAAGATATCGAGGCCGCGCTGGGCATCCCGCTTCGGACGGCCGAGGAGGATGAAGAGATCGACACGCTGGGCGGCCTGGTCTTCCTGCGCTCAGGGAGGGTGCCGGCGCGGGGCGAAGTGATCGAGCATGAAAGCGGCGTCCAGTTCGAGATCGTCGATGCCGATCCGCGCCGGATCAAGCGACTGCGGGTCCGGGTGCCCGTGCCGGGCGCTGCGTGACGCATGCGTGAGGCCTGGCTGCCCGGCAAGCGCCGGGGTGCGCTGGCCTTTGGCCTGGGCGCGATGGCTGCGCTTGGTCAGGCTCCGCTGGGGTTCTGGTGGGCGACCCTGGCGGCAATGGCGGCTTTGGTCTGGCTGTTATCGCATGCGACGGACCGGCGTGGGGCCTTCCTGACCGGATGGCTGGCCGGGGCCGGGTATTTTGGTCTGGGCCTCAGCTGGATCATCGAGCCCTTCCTGATCGACATTGCCCGTCATGGCTGGATGGCACCCTTTGCTGTCCTTTTGCTGGCCTTCGGGCTTGGCCTCTTCTGGGGGGCGGCGGCAGTTCTGGCGCGCTTTGCCAGGTCACCTGTTCTGGGCTTTGTCACAGCCTTCGTGGCGCTGGAATGGTTGCGCGGCGTGATCTTCACCGGATTTCCCTGGGCGATGCTGGGCCATGTCTGGATCGGCACGCCCTTGGACCAGCTTGCGGCGCTGGGGGGGCCGTCGATGTTGAGCCTGCTCACGCTTCTGGCAGCGGCTTTGCCGGTTCTGTGGCATGTGCGGGGGGCAGTCGCGGCGGGGTGCCTCTTGGTGGCAAGCCTGGGCTTCGGGCTTTGGCGCCTGGCACAGCCCCTGCCGGACCCGGGCGCGCTGACGCTGCGTCTGGTCCAGCCCAATGCCGAGCAATCGATGAAGTGGGAAGCCACCCTGGCGCAGGAGTTCTTCAATCGCCTCCTGACCCTCACCGCCAAGGGTGGCCCGGCTGACCTGACGATCTGGCCGGAAACCGCCGTGCCCTACATGCTGGAATACAGCCCCGAGGTTGCCGACATGGTGGTGGCGGTGTCGGGGGGGCGGCCCGTGGCGCTTGGCATCCAGCGCGAGGAAGCGGGGCGTTTTTACAACAGCCTGCGGGTGCTGGAGGGCGAAGGGGAACAGACCGCGCTTTACGACAAGGCGCATCTGGTGCCCTTCGGCGAGTATATCCCCTTCGGCGATCTGGCCTATGACTGGTTCGGACTGCGCGCCTTTGCGGCCCAGGCGGGCAACACCTATTCGGCTGGCCCCGGCCCGCAGGTGCTGGACCTTGGCCGCTTTGGCAAGGTCCTGCCGCTGATCTGCTACGAGGCGATCTTCCCGCGCGACGTCAATGCGATGCCCGAGCGGGCCGACTGGATGCTGCAGATCACCAACGACGCGTGGTTCGGCGTCTGGACCGGACCGTTCCAGCATTTCGACCAGGCGCGGCTGCGGGCGGTCGAGCAGGGCCTGCCCTTGATCCGCGTGGCCAACACCGGGGTGACTGCCGTTGTCGATGCGCATGGCCGCGTCGTCGAAGAACTGCCCTTCGGCGAGATGGCGGCGCTGGACACCCACATCCCTGGTGCTTTGCCACCGACGCCCTATGCCCGCTGGGGGGACGGACCGCTGGCGCTGTTGCTGGCAGGTCTCGCCCTTCTGGCGATGATCGGGCGGCGGCGGGTTCCCATTGACGCCCCGCCCCCCGGCGTCTAAGGCGCTTTCTGAACTGCCACAACGGCTTCCTGGCGTGGCGGGGATCATCCAACGGAGCACTTCCCAATGAGCCGCAAAGATTACGTCTTCACGTCCGAGTCCGTCTCGGAGGGCCACCCCGACAAGGTCTGTGACCGCATCTCGGATGCTGTCCTGGATGCCTTCCTGAAGGAAGAGCCGAACGCCCGCGTCGCCTGCGAAACCTTCGCCACCACGAACCGCGTGGTGGTCGGCGGCGAGGTGGGCCTGTCGTCGAAAGAGGCCACCAAGGCGATGATGGGCCGGATCGACGGCATCGTCCGCGACTGCGTGCGGGACATCGGCTACGAGCAGAAGAAATTCCACTGGGACAAGATCAAGGTCCACCTCTACATCCAGGAACATTCCGCCCATAACGCTCCGGGCGTCGACACGGATGGTGCGGGCGAACAGGGG
>NZ_JAXMMF010000010.1:0-19897 GCF_034366665.1 Tabrizicola sp.
CGGGACACAGTGGCGATGGCCAGGCCCGTGGCCGCGGCAATCGTCTTCAGCGTCGGCCGCGCGGTGTCCGAATCAGGGGTGGGCGGATCAGTGACGGTGGCCATGATCCCCCCTGTTTGTATGCAAACGGACCGAACCCCAAGTGCGAATCCCCTGGACTGATTCGCAGGCCGAAGCGGCTTTTGCATCCGCAGCGACCGTCACCAGGCCGAGGGCGGGATAATCCCGTCCGGCAAGGCATTCGGTGCGATTTTTGCGGTGCAGCATGGGGTCGGTTTTCCGGGCGTTTTCAGCGCGAACGAGCGCGAACCATCCCTTCATGAAAACTTGGAGAGCGGGCAGGAACAAGCGAAAAGATATGTTGATTGGCAAAACTATAACGTTATAGGCTATTTCTATAACGTTTTAGAAACCGGGAGGAACGGTATGAAACTTTCGAAAATGACGGCGCTTCTTGCGATGTCCGTGGCGATGCCCGCCGCGGCGACCGAGCTTGAGGTCACCCACTGGTGGACCTCGGGCGGGGAAGCCGCAGCGGTGGCCGAACTGGCAAAGGCCTTCGACGCAAGCGGCGACAAATGGGTCGACGGCGCCATCGCTGGCGGCGGCGGCACTGCCCGTCCGATCATGATTTCCCGCATCACCGGGGGCGACCCGATGGGGGCCACCCAGTTCAACCACGGCCAGCAGGCGCTGGAACTGGTCGAGGCGGGCCTGATGCTGGACCTGACCGACGTGGCCGAGGCGAACAACTGGAAAGAGGTCGTCTATCCGCCAAGCCTGCTGGACGCCTGCACCGTCGACGGCAAGATCTACTGCGCCCCGGTCAACATCCACTCGCCGGAATGGCTGTGGCTGTCGAACAAGGTCTACGAGGATCTGGGCCTGCCGGTTCCGACCAACTGGGACGAGTTCGTCGCCTCGGCTCCTGCTGTCCGCGATGCGGGCAAGCTGCCGCTGGCCCTGGGCGACCAGCCCTGGCAGTCGAACCTTGCCTTCGGCGCGATGCAGATCGCCGTGGCCGGGCTTGACGCCTGGAAGGCCGTGAACGTCGACAAGAACATGGATGTTGCCGCTGGCCCGGAATACGCCAAGGTCTTTGAGGCGGCTGCTGCCGCCCGTGAACTGGCCAAGGGTTCGGCCGTTCAGGACTGGAACCAGGCGACCAACCTGGTCATCACCGATCAGGCCGCCGGCCAGATCATGGGTGACTGGGCGCAGGGTGAATTCCAGGTCGCGGGCGAAGTGGCTGGCAAGGATTACACCTGCCTGCCGGGTCTGGGTCTGAACGAGTACATCTCGACCGGCGGCGACGCCTTCTACTTCCCGAAGCTGGATGATCCGGAGAAGGAAGCCGCCCAGAAGCGTCTGGCCGCCCAGTTGGTCAGCCCGGAAGTGCAGGTCGCCTTCAACCTGAAGAAGGGCTCCTTGCCGATCCGGGGCGACATCGACCTTTCGGCCGCCAACGACTGCATGAAGAAGGGCCTTGAGATCCTGGCCGGTGGCAACATCGTCCCCTCGGGCGACATGGTCTGGTCGCCGGACGTCCAGAAGCAGAACGAAGACCTGATGGTCGAATTCTGGAAGTCCGACATGCCGGCAGCCGATGCCCATGCCAAGTGGGTCGAAAATCTGAAGTCGGGTCTCTGAGACTGGCTTGAAGACTGGGGCTGTCCCTCCGCGGGCAGCCCCTTTCGCACCTGTAGGACGACAAGGGGGGCAGGGGCCGATGTCGGTGACCAGCGAAGCGGAGGCAATCCGCACGACTTCCGCGGCACGACCGCGCGCGCGGTGGACTCGCAACATCAGTGCCAAGATCGCGGCCTTGCCGATGATCGCGACGGCCTTGGTGATCTTTGTCGGCGGCACGATCTGGACCGTCGTCTATTCCTTCACCGATTCAAAGCTGTTGCCCCGCACGCGCTGGGTTGGCCTGGATCAGTACGAGCGGCTTTGGGACACCAACCGCTGGGTCGTCTCGATCGAGAATCTGTTCTTCTACGGCGTGATGTCGCTGATCTTTACCATCGTGATGGGCTTCATCCTAGCGGTGCTGATGGACCAGAAGATCCGCTACGAGGACACGTTCCGCACGATCATGCTCTATCCCTTCGCGCTGTCCTTCATCGTGACGGGCCTGGTGTGGCAGTGGATCCTGAACCCCGACTTCGGCATCCAGGGCGTGGTGCGCGACATGGGGTGGACAAGCTTCACCTTCGACCCGCTGAACAACCCCGATACGGTGCTGTACGGCCTTCTGATCGCCGGGCTTTGGCAAGGCACCGGCTTTGTCATGTGCCTGATGCTCGCGGGCCTGCGCGGCATTGACGAGGATATCTGGAAGGCCACCCGCGTCGACGGCATTCCGACCTGGAAGACCTATGTCGTGGTGATCATCCCGATGATGCGCGCGGTCTTCATCACCACGCTGGTGATCGTCGCCAGTGGCATCATTCGGCTTTACGACCTGGTGGTCGCAATGACGAGCGGCGGGCCGGGTGGCAACGCCAGCCAGGTCCCCGCGATGTACGTCTACGACTACATGTTCCAGGCGCAGAACCTGGGGCAGGGCTTTGCGGCCTCGACCATGATGCTGCTCAGCGTCCTGATCGTGCTGATCCCCTGGGCCTATCTGGAATTCGGAGGCAAGAAGCATGGCTGATGTATCGATGGCCCAATCCGCTTCGATGACCGGCCCCCGGGGCACCAAGCCCAAGCGGGCGATGAACCCCCGCAACATCATGCTGTACGGCATCCTGATCGTGGTCTGCGTCTATTACCTGCTGCCCCTGTGGGTGATGGTGATGACCAGCCTGAAGGGGATGCCCGAGGTGCGCCTGGGCAACATCTTCTCGCCTCCGGTCGAGATCACCTTCCAGCCCTGGGTCAAGGCCTGGTCCGAGGCCTGCACCGGCCTGAACTGCGACGGGCTTAGCCGTGGCTTCTGGAACTCGGTCATGATCACCGTGCCGTCGGTCATCGTGTCGATCGCCATTGCCTCGGTGAACGGCTACGCGCTGATCAACTGGAAGTTCAAGGGATCGGACATCTTCTTCACCATCCTGATCTTCGGGTCCTTCATCCCCTACCAGATCATGCTTTATCCCATCGTGATCCTGCTGCGCGAGGCGGGGATCTACGGCACGCTCTGGGGCCTCATCATCGTGCACACGATCTTCGGGATGCCGATCCTGACGCTGTTGTTCCGCAACTACTTCAGTTCGATCCCCGAGGAATTGTTCAAGGCCGCCCGCGTCGATGGCGCCGGGTTCTGGGGCATCTACTTCCGCATCATGCTGCCGATGAGCCTGCCGATCTTCGTGGTGGCGCTGATCCTGCAGGTGACGGGGATCTGGAACGACTTCCTCTTCGGTGTCGTCTTCACCAAGCCGGACATCTACCCGATGACCGTGCAGCTGAACAACATCGTCAACTCGGTCCAGGGGGTGAAGGAATACAACGTCAACATGGCCGCCACGGTGCTGACGGGCCTCGTGCCGCTGATTGTGTATTTCGTCTCTGGCAAACTCTTCGTGCGCGGTATCGCCGCCGGTGCCGTGAAAGGCTGACACATGGTTAACTCGATTGAAGTCAAGGACCTGACGCTGAACTTCGGCTCGGTGTCGGTGTTGAAGAACATGAACCTCGATGTGGCGGAGGGGGAATTCGTGGTGCTTCTGGGCCCGTCGGGCTGCGGAAAGTCGACGTTGCTGAACTGTCTGGCGGGGCTCTTGGACATCACCGACGGGCAGATCTGGATAAAGGGGAAGAACGTCACCTGGTCCGAGCCTAGCGAACGCGGCATCGGAATGGTGTTCCAGTCCTACGCGCTTTACCCCCAGATGACGGTGCGGGGGAACCTGTCCTTCGGGTTGAAGAACGCCAAGGTCCCGCAGCCCGAGATCGACAAACGGATCGCCCGTGCGGCCGAAATCCTGCAGATCCAGCCGCTTCTGGACCGCAAGCCTGCGGCGCTGTCGGGCGGTCAGCGGCAACGCGTTGCGATCGGCCGGGCGCTGGTGCGGGACGTGGACGTGTTCCTGTTCGACGAACCCTTGTCCAACCTGGACGCCAAGCTGCGCTCCGAGCTGCGGGTGGAAATCAAGCGCCTGCACAACGCCTTGGGCAACACGATGGTCTACGTGACCCATGACCAGATCGAGGCGCTGACCCTGGCCGACCGGATCGCGGTGATGAAGGGTGGCGTGATCCAGCAGCTTTCGGACCCGCAGACCATCTACAACAAGCCTACGAACCTGTTCGTTGCGGGCTTCATCGGCAGCCCACCGATGAACTTCCTGCACGGCAAGACGGTCGATGGCGGCAAGACCTTTGTCTTTGGCGACCTGCGCATCAGCCTTGCGGGCTATGACGGCGGCGCAGTGCTGGAGCGGGATCAGGCGATCCTGGGGGTGCGTCCCGAACATATCACCGTTTCGCACGAGGCCCCTGCCGGCCCGTCGATCCCGGCGGTGGTGGAAATTGACGAACACCTCGGCGCGGACAGCCTTTTGTGGCTGAAGGCGGGGACCAAGGACATCTGCGTGCGTGTTCCGGTCGAGGGGCGGCTGCCTTCGGGGACCAAGGTGCATCTTGCGCTGGATATTGCCAAGGCCTCGCTCTTTGACGCGAAGTCCGAACAAAGGATCTGAACCATGCTTGATCTGGCGGGGTGCTGGACGCTTTCGGACGAAAGCGGCACCCATGTCATTGACTTCGACCTGCCCGGCGATGGGGTTTCCGCGCTGGCGAAGGCGGGGGTGATCCCGGACCCGTATGTGGGCCGGAACGAATATGCCTGCCGCTGGGTCAGCGAACGCGACTGGGTGGCGAAACGGGTGTTTGTCCACGACGGATCGGCGGCTTGGCTGGTGGTCGAGGGGCTGGATACCGTGGCCGAGGTGCGGCTGAACGGGGTCCTCGTCCTGACGGCGGCCAACGTGCACCGGCGGTGGCGGGTGGATGTGTCGTCCGCTTTGCAGGTGGGAGAGAATGCGGTTGAAATCCACTTCCGCTCCCCCGTCCGCGAGGCCTTGGCCCGGGCAGCGCAGATGCCGTTCCCGGTCCCCTATCAGCAGGTGAACGGGGCGATTGCCTTCAACAACATGCTGCGCAAACAGCAGTGCGATTTTGGCTGGGATTGGAACATCGCGCTGGGGATCTTCGGGGTCTCGGGCTGTGTGCGGCTGGAGCCGGTGGGCCCGCGGATCGGCGATGTGCTGGTGGATCAGGTCCATTCCCCCGGTCAGGTTGACGTACGGGTGGCGGTTCATGCGACGTCTGAGGATGTGACGGCAAGTCTTTGTGGTGTCACGCAAACTGCGCCCGTGGTGGGCGGCGTGGCGACGCTGACGCTTGTGGTCCGCGACCCGGTGTTGTGGTGGCCTGCGGGTCAGGGTGCTCAGGTGCTGCATGAGCTGGTGCTGACTGGTGGCGGCGCGAGGGTGGTGAAGCGGATTGGCCTTCGCGACATGAAGCTGGTCAGCGAGCCTGACGCGGCGGGGCGGTCCTTTGGCGTGCAGGTCAACGGCCGGGCGGTCTTTGCCAAGGGCGCGAACTGGATTCCGGCGGATGCCTTGTTCGGGCGGATCACGGTGGACGGGGTGCGCGGGCTGTTACAGTCCGCCGTCGATGCCAACATGAACATGCTGCGCATCTGGGGCGGCGGGCGGTATGAGCCGGACTGGTTCTACGACCTTTGCGACGAGCTGGGGCTGATGGTCTGGCAGGACTTCATGTTCGCCTGCCACCTCTATCCCTCGACGCCAGAGTTCCTGACCGAAGTCGATGCCGAGGTGCGGGATGTTGTCTCCCGGATCAGCCACCACGCCTGCATCGCCCTTTGGTGTGGCGACAACGAGCTGATCGGCGCGCTGACCTGGTTCCCGGAATCGCGCAAGGATCGGGACCGGTATCTGGTGAACTACGACCGGCTGAACCGCACGGTCGAGGCCGCGCTGCATTCGGTGCTGCCGGGGGCGAACTGGTGGCCGTCGTCTCCGTCCCCCGGGCCGATGGCGTTTGGGGATGCGTGGCACGATGACTCTTCGGGCGACATGCACTTCTGGTCCGTGTGGCACGAGGGCAAGGATTTCGATCACTATCGGGACGTAGGCCCGCGGTTCTGTTCGGAATTCGGCTTCCAGTCCTATCCGTCCCTGACCGCCATCGCGCGCTTCGCGGACAAGGCGGACTGGAACATCGCGGCGCCAGTGATGGAGAGCCATCAGAAGAACCCCGGCGGGAACGCGCGGATCGCCGAGACGATGTTCCGCTACTTCCGCTTTCCGGTGGATTTCCCGAATTTCGTCTATGTCAGCCAGGTCCAGCAGGGGCTGGCGATCAAGACGGCGGTCACGCATTGGCGCAGCCTCAAGCCGCATTGCATGGGGACGCTGTACTGGCAGCTGAACGACACATGGCCGGTCTGCTCGTGGTCCAGCCTCGATCACGGCGGGAACTGGAAGCTGCTGCATCACATGGCCGCACGGTTCTATGCGCCGGTGATGGTGACGGCGGTGCCGAAGGACGGCGGGATCGAGCTGCGGGCGGTCAATGACCGGCCCGAGGCGGTGACGATCACCGTCACGGCCAACGCGGCGGCGATGGATGGGACGGTGCGCACGGTTGGTCAGGCGACTGTCACGGTGAGCCCGGATGCGGCGTTGCCGGTGCTGACGGTGGCCGCCGATGCCTTGCGGGCGGATGAGGTTCTGGCCTTTGCCTGGAGCGGCGATGCGCAGGGCGGGGACGTGCATGCGCCGAAGCCGTGGAAGACCTATGACCTCATGCCCTCGGGCCTGACGGCGGATATCGAGCGCGACGGTGACGTTTGGAAATTGACGTTGCAAGTCAATGTACTCGCCCCGTTTGTTGCAGTTGAATCTGAAGTTCCTGGCCGCTTCTCGACGAACGCAGTCACGATGTTCCCCGGCTATCCGACCACGATCACCTTCACCCCCGAGGATCCCTCGGCGGTGCCCACCTTCACCCTGAGAGATCTCCATTCCGCCACCTATGGCGGCTGACGAAAGGCTAACCCATGTTCAGCTATCAACTCTATTCCTCACGCAACTTCCCGCCCATGTCGCGGACCTTCGAGATGGTGTCGAAGGCGGGTTACACCGCCGTCGAGGGCTATGGCGCACTTTATGCCGATGATGCGGCGGTGGCGGCGACGGCGGAAGGTCTGAAGGCCACCGGGCTGACGATGCCGACGGGGCATTTCGGCCTCGCGCAGCTGGAGACCGACGTCGAGAAGGTGCTGGGCATCGCCAAGGCGCTGAAGATGGAGCGGCTTTACTGCCCCTATGTCATGCCCGACGACCGCCCCTCGGACGCGGCGGGGTGGAAGGCGTTCGGCGCGCGGCTGCAGAAGGCCGGCGCGCCTTACAAGGCGGCGGGCTATGGCTTCGGCTGGCACAACCATGACTTCGAGTTCAAGGCGCTGTCCGATGGGTCGATGCCGCAGGACCGCATTTTCGAGGGTGGGCCGGGGCTGGAATGGGAGATGGACGTGGCCTGGGTGATCCGGGGCGGCGCGGACCCCTTGGCCTGGATCGAGAAATACAAGGACCGGATCACAGCGGCACACGTCAAGGACATCGCGCCCGCGGGCGAGAACAAGGACGAGGACGGCTGGTCGGACGTGGGTCTCGGTACGGTGGACTGGACGTCCATCATGGCCGCGCTGCGCAAGATCGGGGTCAAGCACTTCGTCATGGAACACGACAACCCGAAGGATGATGCGCGGTTCGCTACCCGCTCCATCGCTTCGGCCAAAGCTTTCTGAGGAATAGGGAAAATGGCAAATCTTGGTATCGGGATCATCGGAGCGGGCAACATCTCCAGCGCGTATCTGCGGCTGGCGCCCCTGTTCAAGGGGCTTGAGGTTCGGGCCGTCGCCGACCTGAACATGGAGGCCGCGAAGGCGCGGGCCGAGGAGTTCGGCGTCAAGGCGCAGTCGGTCGATGACCTTCTGGCGAACAAGGACGTGGATGTGGTGATCAACCTCACCATCCCGGACGCGCATTACGCGGTGACGAAGCGGATTCTGGAGGCGGGCAAGCACGCCTATTCCGAAAAGCCGCTGGTGCTGACGCTGGACGAGGGCAAGACGCTGCGGGACCTCGCGGCGTCGAAGGGGCTGGCGGTGGGTTGCGCGCCGGACACGTTCCTGGGCGGCGCGCACCAGCAGGCGCGGGCGCTGATCGACGAAGGGCGGATCGGCACGATCACCACGGCGGTCGCCTGCGTGCAGAACCACGGGCCGGAAGGCTGGCATCCCAGCCCGGAGTTCTTCTTCCTGCCGGGCGCGGGGCCGATGCTGGACCTCGGGCCGTATTATGTGGCGAACCTGATCAACTTCCTCGGGCCGGTGAAACGGGTGGGGGCGATCACCTCCTCGGCGACGCCCACCCGGACCATCGGGTCGGGCGCGCGGGCGGGGCAGGAGATCCCCGTGAAGACGCCGACGAACATCCATGCGCTGCTGGAGTTCCATTCGGGCGCGGTGGTGAACCTGACCACAAGCTGGGACGTCTGGCACCACAAGCGCAACCATTTCGAGTTCTACGGGACCGAGGGGACGCTGTATGTGCCGGACCCGAACTTCTTCGGTGGCACGGTCGAGGTGACGGACAAGGCCGGAACCCTGACTGAGGTTGCGCCCTGGGATCATCCGTTCGGCATCCCGAACCAGGAGCATCCGCAGCGCGGGCCGTTGGCGAACTATCGCACGGCAGGGCTGGCCGACATGGTCGCGGCGCTGCAGGGCGGGCGCGATGCGCGGTGTTCACTGGAGCGGACGCTGCACGGGGTGGACGTGATGACCGCCTGCCTGACCTCAGGAGAGACAGGGGGCTTTGTCACCCTGACCACCACCTGCACCCGACCTGCGGCCCTGTCGCCGGATGAGGCGCGGGCGTTGATGGTCTAAGCGTTGGCCGAGACCTGGCACCTCCCTGTCAGGTCGGCCGCGGGCGGGCGGAGGGATTGAGGGGTCCCTCCGCCCGTATCAATCAAGGGACTGATGATGCTGGAAAATCCTGTGATCCGCGGCTTCAATGCCGATCCAAGCTTCTGCCGGGTGGGCGAGGATTACTACATCGCGACCTCGACCTTTGAATGGTATCCGGGGGTGCAGATCCACCACTCGCGCGATCTGGTGAACTGGCAGCTGGTGAGCCGCCCCCTGCGGCGGGCGAGCCAGTTGGACATGCGGGGGAACCCGGACAGCTGCGGCATCTGGGCGCCGTGTCTTTCGTATGCCGACGGGCGGTTCTGGCTGGTTTACACGGACGTGAAGCGGCTGGATGGGGCCTTCAAGGACGCGCACAACTACATCGTCACCTGTGCGACCATCGACGGCGACTGGTCCGATCCGAAATATGTGACCTCGTCGGGCTTCGATCCGTCGCTCTTCCATGACCGGGACGGGCGGAAGTGGTTCGTCAACATGCGCTGGAACCATCGGGGGAAGGGGACGGGGCTGAACCCGGCCAACGACCTGTTCGACGGGATCGAGTTGCAGGAATGGCACCCGGAAGAGGGGCTGCTGGGTGAGGTCACGACGATCTACCTGGGCACCGACCTTGGGCTGACCGAAGCGCCGCATCTCTTTTGGCATGACGGCTACTACTATCTGACGACGGCCGAAGGTGGGACGGGCTATGACCATGCGGTGACTTTGGCCCGGTCGCGGGACATCCGGGGGCCGTACGAAACTCATCCCGAGAAACATGTGATCACAGCTCGGTTTTCGCCGGAGAACCCCATTCAGCGGATGGGGCATGGGCAGTATGTCGAGGGGCATGACGGGCGGTTCTGGCATTCGTTCCTGTGCGGGCGGCCGCAGCAGGGGCCTCGGGGGCTCTTCTGTGCGACGGGGCGCGAGACGGGGCTGGCCGAGGTCATCTGGCGCGACGGGTGGCTGTGGCTGAAGGACGGGGGGATGTTGCCGCCGACCAAGGTCGATTTGCCGGTGGAGCGGGTGGTGCCGGGGGCGGTGGAGTATGACTTCACCAGCGCTGTCCTGCCGGATGACTTCCAGTGGCTGCGGACACCCGCGCCGCAGCGAATTTTCCAGATGACCGGGAATGCCTTGCGGCTGATCGGGCGCGAAAGTCTGGGGTCGTGGTTCGAGCAAAGCCTCCTCGCGCGGCGGCAGGATGAGCCGTCGTATGAGGCGGAGTGTGATGTGGTCGCCGATCCGCCCAACTGGCAGCGGGCGGCGGGGCTGATCACCTATTACAACCGGCACAAGTTTCATGCGGCACTGGTGACGCGCGAAGCGGGCGAGCGGGTGGTGACGCTGGTGTCCTGCGAAGGTGACTGGCCGGGCGAGGCGCTGACCTTCCACGGGCGGTTCCCGGTGGCCGAGGGCAAGGTCACGCTGGGCGTCGTGGTGGACCGGGCGGTGCAGCGGTTCAGCGTCAACGGGGTGGCGGTGGGGCCGGAGCTGGATGCGTCCGTGGTGTCGGACGAAGGCGGGCGCGGGGAGCACGCCAGCTTTACCGGCGCCTTTGTGGGCGTCGTGGCGCATGACCTGACGGGGCAGGGCTGGACGGCGGATGTGACGCGGTTCAGGTACGCGCCCAAACCGCTATGAGAATTTGATCAACTCTTGATTGCCGGGCAGATGGCGTCATAAAGGGGCGAAGCGAAGGGAGCCCCGATGGACGCCGACAGCCGCAAGATCCCCAGCCACGAGGTCACCTATGCGCGGCTGCGTGACATGATCCTGTATGGGCATCTCGCTCCCGGGGCGCCGGTGACGATTCAGGGGCTGATCACCGATCTGGGGGCCGGGATGACCCCGGTGCGTGAGGCGATCCGGCGGCTGACGGCTGAGGGCGCGCTGCTGCCGCAAGGGAACCGGCGGGTGGCGGTGCCGGAACTGTCGCCAGCGTTGCTAGAGCAGGTGGCCTTTGCGCGGCTGGCGATCGAGCCGAAGCTGGCCGAACTTGCGGCACCCCGCCTGACCTCGGCGCAGATCGACCGGCTGGAGGCGATCGACGGGGCGGTGAACCGGGCCATCGCGGCGGGCAAGCTGCCGGATTACCTGGCCGCGAACCACGCGTTCCACTTTGCGCTTTATGAGGCGGCGGAGGCCCCGGTCCTTCTGGACCTTGCGCGGTCCTTGTGGCTGCGGGCAGGGCCGTCGTTGCGCGCCGTGATCGACCGGTACGGCCGGGATGTGGCACCGGACCTGCACCGCGAGGCTTTGGCGGCGATGCGGGCGGGGGATGCGAAGGGTCTGGCGCGGGCCATCGAGCAGGACATCCAGCAGGGTGTGGATCACGTCCGGCAGGCCTTGGCCGAGGGCAACTGACGGTTTTCGAAATGAGCGCGTTCCGCGCGCGGCTTTTGTCTCGCCGCTTTGCGTGAAGGACGCAAAGCGGCTCGGGATGCCTCCGGCGGGGATATTTGGGCAAATGTGAAAGGGTTTCCGGGTCGTTTCATAATTTGATCAAATTTCTTGAATGGCGGCGGGTTTGATCATATCCTGTAGTGGAGACGGGGCATCCGGCCCTGCCGATTCCTGCGAGGTCACCCGATGAACATGATCACCAACCACATGCCGACGGCGGAGTTGCAGCGTCTGGACGCGGCGCACCACTTTCACCCCTTTACCGACAAGGCGGGACTGGCGGCCAAGGGCGCTCGGGTCATCACGCGGGGCGAGGGCGTCTGGCTGACTGACAGCGAAGGCCACCGGATCATCGACGGGATGGCGGGGCTGTGGTGCGTGAACATCGGCTATGGGCGCAAGGAACTGGCTCAGGTCGCGGCGCGGCAGATGGAGGAGTTGGCCTATTACAACACCTTCTTCCAGACGACGCATGTGCCGGCCATCGCTCTGGCGGCGGAGATTGCCAAACTCGCGCCGGGCGACCTGAACCATGTGTTCTTTGCGGGGTCGGGGTCCGAGGCGAATGACACCAATATTCGTCTGGTGCGCCGGTACTGGGATGTGAAGGGGATGCCCTGGCGCAAGACGATCATCGCGCGGTGGAATGGGTATCACGGGTCGACGATGGGCGGCGGGTCGCTTGGGGGCATGAAGCCGATCCACGCGCATGGCGGCAAGATCGACGGGATCGAGCATATCGACCAGCCCTACTGGTGGGGTGAGGGCGGGGACATGCCGGAGGATGACTTCGGCCTGGCGCGGGCGCGGCAGCTGGAGGAGAAGATCCTGCAGATCGGGCCGGACAACGTGGCGGCCTTCATCGGCGAGCCGGTGCAGGGCGCGGGCGGGGTGATTATCCCTCCGAAGACCTACTGGCCGGAAATCCAGCGGATCTGCGACAAGTACGGCATCCTCTTGATCGCGGACGAGGTGATCACCGGGTTTGGGCGGACGGGGAACTGGTTCGGCAGCCAGACCTTCGGGATCAAGCCGCACATCATGACCATCGCGAAGGGGCTCTCGTCGGGCTACCAGCCGATCGGCGGGTCGATCGTCTGTGATGAGGTGGCCGAAGTTGTCGGGGGGGCGGGGGAGTTCTTCCACGGCTACACCTATTCCGGTCATCCGGTGGCGGCGGCCGTCGCGCTGGAGAACCTGCGGATCATGCAGGACGAGCACATCGTCGAGCATGTGCGGGACGTGGCGTCCCCGTATCTGCGGGAGCGGTGGGAGGCTCTGGCAGACCATCCGATGGTGGGCGAGGCCAAGCTGGTCGGCCTCATGGGGTCCATCGCGCTGACCCCGAACAAGGCCAAGCGGGCGAAGTTCCCCGAGGATGCGAATGTGGGTTACCGGACCCGCGAGCGGTGCTTTGCCAATGATCTGATCATGCGGGCGGTGGGAGATCGGATGATCATCGCGCCACCGCTGGTGATCACGACGGACGAGATCGACATCCTGATCACGCGGGCGAAAAAGTCGCTGGACGAGGCCTACAAGATCGTCAAGGACGAGGGATTGTGGGTCGAAGCCTGAATCTGTCCACGGTGGACAATCACGAATAGCCTTGAAAAGTCAGTAACTTGGTTGCGGGCGTTCAGGAAATCTTAAGGTTTGGGCGGCGCGTCGGTTGGGTCCGGCGCGCCGTTCCGCATTGCACAGGGTCCGTGCCTCGCAGAAGCACGGATGGGCACGGGTTGGGCTGCGGTTCCGACCTCTTCGTCAAGAAGACGGCGCGCCGGAAATCTGAAACCTAACTATTGCAAAGCTAGTAAGCTTTATATATGTAATGGCCAATCCAGGAGGCCATTGCATGATCCGCCCATCATCCTTTCTGCTTGCCGCAAGTCTGCTTGCCCTTTCCGCGCCGCTTCAGGCCGAGCCGCTGACCTTGGCTCCGGTCACAGTGACCGAGTGGAAGGCCGTCTACGGCACGGTCGAGGCGCGGGACCGCAGCCCGGCGCGGGCACGGATCGGGGGCACCTTGGTCGAGCTGTCGGTGGCCGAGGGCGAGCTGGTCGAAGCCGGGCAGGAACTGGCGCGGATCGTCGATGACAAGCTGGATTTCCAGCTGGCGGCCCTTGCGGCGCAGCGGGAGGCGCTGGGCGCGCAGCTGGCGAACGCCGAGGCTGACCTGCAGCGCGGCGAGGATTTGCTGAAGAACGGGGTTACGACGACTCAGCGCGTTGACGCACTGCGGACGCAAGTGGATGTGCTGAAGGGGCAGATCGCTTCGCTTGGCGCGCAGGCGGATGTGATTTCCCAGCAGGCGAAGGAGGGGGTCGTGCTGGCCCCCGTCGCGGGTCGGGTGCTGGACGTGCCCTTGACCAAGGGCGCGGTGCTGATGCCGGGCGAGGTGGTGGCCGTGGTGGGCGGTGGCGGGACCTTCCTGCGCATCGCGGTGCCCGAGCGGCATGCGACAGCGCTGGAAGCGGGCGACAAGATTCTGATTTCCGAAGCGGGCGAGGACCGTGAGGGCACTTTGGCCCGGGTCTATCCGCTGATCGAGGGTGGCCGTGTGGTGGCCGACGTCGAGATCGAGGGCCTGCCCGACACCTATGTCGGCGCGCGGATGCTGGTGCGGCTTCCGGTTGGCGAACGTGAGGCGCTGATGCTGCCTGCGGCGGATGTGGTCACGCGGGCTGGTCTCGACTTCATCGGCGTGCAGGGGGCCGAGGGGGCCGCGCTGCGGTCCATCGTGCCGGGCGAGATGCATGTCGTAGATGGGGTCGAGATGGTCGAGGTGATCAGCGGTCTTGTTGCGGGCGATGTGGTGGTTTCTGCCGCCGATGTGGCCTCGGAAGTCCCGGGCGAGGTGGGTCATGAGTAAGCATCCGCTGGGCATCGCCGGGGGGCTGACGAAGGCCTTCATCAACTCGGCCCTGACTCCGCTGTTCATTCTTGCGGCTTTGGCGGCGGGTGTGGTGGCGCTGATCAGCCTGCCGCGTGAGGAAGAGCCGCAGATCTCGGTTCCATTGGTCGACATCCATGTGATGGCGCAGGGGCTGAAGGCCGAGGATGCGGTCAAGCTGGTGACGGAACCGCTGGAGGTCATCGTCAAGGGCATCAACGACGTCGAACACGTCTATTCCTCCACCCGCGACGATGCGGCGATGGTGACGGCGCGGTTCGAGGTGGGCACGCGGTCCGAGGATGCGATCCTGCGGGTGCATGACAAGGTGCGCGCGAATATCGGGGCGATCCCGGTGGGCATCCCCGAGCCGCTGATCGTGGGGCGGGGGATTGACGATGTAGCGATCCTGACGCTGACGCTGTCGGCCGAGGACATGAGTGCCAATGACCTGACGCGGATTGCCCGGACGCTGCAGACCGAGGTCGCGAAGACCGAGGATGTGGGGCTGACCTATCTGGTGGGCGACGCGCAGGACGCGATCCGGATCGAGCCGGACCCGGACCGTTTGGCGTTGTATGGCGTGACCTTGCAGCAGCTGGCGGGGAAGGTGGCGCAGGCGAACCGGACGCTGAACACCGGCAAACTGCGCGATCAGGGGCAGATGGTGGACCTGGTGGCAGGCGAGACCCTGACGGCTCCGGCCGAGGTGGCGCAGCTTTTGCTGACCACGCGGGACGGGCGGCCGGTCTATGTGTCGGACGTGGCGACGGTCCGGTATGTCGAGAACACCAGGGACGCCATCGTCTCGCATCTGTCCAAGGACGGGGCCGGTGGCCCGGCGGTGACGCTGGCGATTGCCAAGCGGGCCGGAGCGAACGCGGTGGTGGTGGCCGAGGAGGTGCTGCACCGGGTGGAGGCTTTGAAGACGAAGCTGATCCCCGAAGGCGTAACGGTGACGATCACCCGCGACTATGGCGAGACGGCGAACGAGAAGGCGAACGAACTGCTGTTCCACCTGGGTCTGGCGACGGTCTCGATCATCGCGCTGGTCTGGCTTGCGATCGGCTGGCGCGAGGCGGGTGTGGTGGCGATCGTCATTCCGGTGACGATCCTCCTGACCCTCTTTGCGGCCTGGGTGATGGGGTTCACGCTGAACCGGGTCAGCCTTTTCGCGCTGATCTTCTCCATCGGCATCCTGGTCGACGACGCCATCGTGGTGATCGAGAACATCGACCGGCATTGGGGCATGGACCGCAAGAAGTCGCGGGTGCAGGCGGCCATCGAGGCCGTGGCCGAGGTCGGGAACCCGACCATCGTGGCGACGCTGACGGTGGTGGTGGCGCTGCTGCCGATGCTGTTCGTCAGCGGGCTGATGGGCCCCTACATGTCCCCGATCCCGGCCAATGCCAGCGCCGCGATGATCTTTTCCTTCTTTGTGGCGGTCATCATCACCCCTTGGCTGATGGTCAAGATCGCGGGCCGGGCGAACATGGCCGACCACGCGGGCGATGACGAATATGGCGGGCATCACGGCGGGTGGCTGGAAAAGGCTTACGCGGCCACTGCACGCCCGATCCTGAAGACAAAGGCCCGCAGCCTGGGCTTCCTCCTCGTCACCGCAGCCCTGTCCTTTGGGTCGCTGGCGGCGCTTTATACCCGCGACGTGACGGTGAAGCTGCTGCCGTTCGACAACAAGTCCGAGCTGTCGGTGGTGATCGACCTGCCCGAGGGGTCCTCGACCGAGGCGACGGACCGCGTGGCGCGGGATGTGGCGGATGTGGTCATGGGGCTGCCCGAGGTGACCTCGGTCCAGACCTATGCCGGGACGCCAGCGCCCTTCAACTTCAACGGCTTGGTGCGGCACTATTACCTGCGGTCCGAGCCGCAACTGGGCGAGGTGGCGATCAACCTGACCGGCAAGGCCGACCGCGACCGGGCGAGCCATGACATCGCTTTGGACCTGCGCGAGCGGCTGAAGACGCTGGCGGTGCCGGAAGGGACAAGCCTGAAGGTGGTGGAGCCGCCGCCAGGGCCGCCAGTGATCTCGACCCTGCTGGCCGAGGTGTACGGGCCGGATGCCGAAACGCGGCGCGCGGCGGCGACGAAGATCCGCGAGGCGTTTCAGGCGGTGCCGTTCATCGTGGACGTGGACGACAGCTTTGGGACGCAGGCGCGCAGGTTGCGGGCGACGATCTCTTCCGACGACCTCGATTTCTACGCGGTCCAGGAGCAGGACGTGTTCGACACGCTGGCCCTGCTGAACGGCGGGCAGACGGTGGGCTATTCGCACCGGGGCGAGGGCCGCTTGCCGATCCCGCTGGTGGTGGGGCGCGACAAGTCGGACCGGGTGCTGGATGAGCGGTTCCTGACAACGCCCATCCCCGCAAATGCCCTGCCGGGCGCGCGGGGGGTGGTGGAACTGGGCGATGTGATCCGGGTCGAGGAGGAGGCCGCAAGCTTCCCGATCTTCCGCCACAACGGCCGCGATGCCGAGATGGTGACGGCGGAACTGGCGGGTGACTTCGAGGCTCCGCTTTATGGGATGCTGGCGGTCGCCGATCAGATTGAAAAGATGGAGTGGCCCGCAGGGACCGAGCCTGAAATCTCGCTGCACGGCCAGCCCGAGGATGAGGGCAAGGTCACCCTCCTCTGGGACGGCGAGTGGGAAGTGACCTTCGTCACCTTCCGCGACATGGGGGCGGCGTTCGGGATAGCACTTCTGGGCATCTACATCCTGGTCGTGGCGCAGTTCGGGTCGTTCAAGCTGCCGCTGGTGATCCTGACGCCGATCCCGCTGACGTTCCTTGGAATCATGCTGGGCCACTGGCTCTTCAACGCACCGTTTTCGGCCACGTCAATGATCGGCTTCATTGCGCTGGCCGGGATCATCGTGCGCAACTCGATCCTCTTGGTGGACTTCATCCGCCACGGGGGCGGGGTCACGGTGGACCTTCTGATCGAGGCCGGGGCGATCCGCTTCAAGCCGATCCTGCTGACCGCCATCGCCGCCATGATCGGCGCGGTGGTGATCCTGGCGGACCCGATCTTCCAGGGTCTCGCAATATCCCTGCTGTTCGGTCTGCTGAGTTCAACCCTGCTGACCGTCCTTGTCATCCCGGCAATCTACCGCGTGTTCCGGACCGGGTCGGAAATCCCTGCCTGATCAGAAGAGGAGACTGAAATGGCACATGTCGTTGTTTTGGGGGCCGGACTTGGCGGCGCCATCATGGCTTACGAGTTGAAGGACCAGTTGCGGCCCGAGGACAAGGTCACGGTGGTGACGAAGGACCCGAAGTATCACTTCGTGCCCTCGAACCCCTGGATCGCCGTGGGCTGGCGCGACCGCCAGGACATCACGGTCGATTTGGCCCCGGTGATGCAGAAGAAGGGGATCGACTTCATCCCGGTGGCGGCCGAAAAGCTGCACGCTGAGGAAAACCGGATCGAACTGGTCGATGGCAAATCGGTGGCCTACGACTACCTCGTGATCGCCACGGGGCCGGAGCTGGCCTTTGACGAGGTGCCGGGTCTCGGGCCGCATGGCGGCTTCACGCAATCGGTCTGCCACATTGACCATGCCGAGGCGGCGAAGACGGTTTTCGACAAGCTGGTCGCAAACCCCGGCCCGGTGGTCATCGGTGCCGCGCAAGGGGCAAGCTGTTTCGGCCCGGCCTATGAGTTCCTGTTCATTCTGGAGACGGCCTTGCGGCGGGCCAAGGTGCGGGACCGGGTGCCGATGACTTTTGTCACTCCCGAACCCTACGTCGGCCATCTGGGGCTGGACGGGGTGGGCGATACCAAGGGCCTTCTGGAATCCGAGATGCGGGCCAAGCACATCAAATGGATGACTAATACGCGCATCAAGCGGGTGGAAGACGGCCACATGATTGTCGAGGAAGTGGGCGAGGATGGCGTAGCGAAGCCTGAAAAAGACCTGCCGTTTGCGTTTTCCATGATGTTGCCCGCGTTCCGGGGGATCAAGCCGGTCGCAGGCATCGAGGGCCTCAGCAATCCGCGCGGGTTCACCATCGTCGACAAGCACCAGCAGAACCCCAGGTTCAAGAACATCTTCGCTGTGGGCGTCTGCGTCGCGATCCCGCCGATGGGGCCGACGCCGGTCCCCTGTGGCGTGCCGAAGACCGGTTTCATGATCGAAAGCATGGTCACTGCCACGGCCCACAACATCGGCAACATCGTGCGTGGGAAAGAGCCTGACAGCGTCGGCACCTGGAACGCGGTCTGCCTGGCCGATTTCGGCGACGGGGGCATCGCGTTTGTGGCCCAGCCGCAGATCCCGCCGCGCAACGTCAACTGGTCATCCTCGGGCAAGTGGGTCCACTTGGCCAAGGCCGGGTTCGAGAAGTACTTCATCCGCAAGCTGCGGAAGGGGACGTCCGAGCCGTTCTACGAAAGCCTGGCGCTGAAAGTGCTGGGAATCGACAAGCTGAAACAAACCACGAAAGGGTAACGAAATGTCCATTGATGCGGCTGTCCTGCGTTTTGCCGGGGTGATGGTCCTTCTCAGCGTGGTGCTGACGGCCTATGTATCCCCCTTGTTCGTCTGGTTCACCGTCTTCATCGGCCTGAACCTGCTGCAATCTTCGTTCACCGGCTTCTGCCCGGCGGCGATGGTGTTCCGGGCGATGGGGTTCAAGAAGGGCTGCGCGTTCCAGTAGGGGCGGGCGAGTAGGAGTGGAACATGGCAGAGATCCTGGAAGGCTTCGGCGGAACGGCCGAGCAGGCCTCGAAGGCGGTGGCGCTGCTGAAGTCACTCTCGCATGAGGGTCGGCTGCAGATTCTGTGCTGTCTGGTCGATGGCGAGCGCAACGTCACTCAACTGGCCGAAGCGCTGGGGTCAAGCCCGGTCACCGTCTCGCAGCAGCTGATGCGGCTGCGGGCCGAGGGCATCGTGCAGACCAGGCGCGAAGGCAAAAGTGTGATCTACAGCCTCGCGCGCGAGGAAGTGGCCGCCATTGTCACTGCCTTGCGGGACACGTTCTGCAAGCGGCACTGAAGCCGTTGGGCAAGGCTGGGACCCCGCCGTGATCGGCGGGACCTCGGTGCCGTCGCACTTGGCTAGTCGAGGGCGCCTTCGCACAACCTGGTAAGGGCGGCCACGTCGCAAAGATACGCGTCGCCGTCGCGGCGGATCGCCTTGACGGCGATCAGCGCCTGGAACGCCTGGCTGATCTTTGGGCGCGAGGCGCCCAGGATCGCCGAGACGTCGCTTTGGCTGACGCCAAGGGTCAGCCGCCGCTGGTTGCCGTGGCCGGTGTCGGGCGTGTGGGCAATGGTTTGCAGCAGGAACCGGACCAGCCGGGTCTGCAGGTCGTAAAGCGCGATCGATTCCATCTGGAAATTTGTCCGGCGCAGCTGGCTGCACAGGTGGCGGGCCAGCGCCATGCCGACATCGGGCCGCCGCTGCGCCACGGCCTGAAACCGGGCGCGCGGCAGGACAAGGCAGGTGGTCGCCTCGGCTGCCGTCGCATGGCCGAGCGCGGCTCGCCGTCGATGAGGGACATCTCGCCCAGGATGTCCAGGGGGCCAAGGGTGCGCAGCACGATCTCGCGTCCCCGGGCGTTGGCCAGGACCAGCCGGATGCGGCCCGCTAGGATGGCGAACATCTGGTC
>NZ_JAXMMF010000011.1:0-30049 GCF_034366665.1 Tabrizicola sp.
GATTTCGTAAAGCGCAAAGCGGCGGCGTGCAAGGCGGCTATGGTGGGTCCCAAGCCCCTGGGAGGATGCCATGCCGCTGAACATGAACAAGGAAGTCTTCATCACCTGCGCCGTCACCGGATCGGGTGGCACTCAGGACCGCAGCCGCCATGTGCCGCGCAGCCCCAAGGAGATCGCCGAAAGCGCCATCGCGGCGGCCAAGGCGGGTGCTGCGGTGGTTCACTGCCATGTGCGTGACCCCGAGACGGGCAAGCCCAGCCGCAAGCTGGAATATTACCGCGAAGTGACCGACCGCATCCGCGACAGCGATACCGACGTGGTGCTGAACCTGACCGCCGGGATGGGCGGGGACATGTATTTCGACGGCACAGAAGAGATGACGCGGATGGCCGACCGCTCCGACATGTGCGGGGCGGAAGAGCGGGTGGCGCATATCGTCGAATGCCGTCCGGAAATCTGCACGCTGGATTGCGGCACGATGAACTTCAACGAGGCCGATTATGTGATGGTCAACACGCCCGGCATGCTGCGCGACATGGCGCGGCGGATGACGGCGGCGGGCGTCCGGATCGAGATCGAGGCCTTTGACACGGGCCACCTCTGGCTGGCGAAGGAACTGGTGAAGGAAGGTGTGATCCCGGAGCCGGTGCTGGTGCAACTGTGCATGGGCGTGCCGTGGGGTGCCCCGGACGACCTGAACACCTTCATGGCGATGGTCAACAACGTGCCGCAGGGCTGGCATTTCAGCGCCTTTGCATTGGGCCGCAACGAGATGGCCTATGTCGCGGCGGCTACGATTGCCGGAGGCAACGTGCGGGTGGGGTTGGAGGACAACCTCTGGCTGGAGAAGGGTGTCCTTGCGACCAACGCCCAGCTGGTGGAACGCGCGGCGACCATCGTCGAGAACCTTGGCGCGCGTGTGATCACCCCCGCCGAAGTGCGGGCGCGGCTGAAGCTGGAGAAGCGGGCTCCGGTGGCGAAGTGATCGGCCTTGGGCGCCCGTGATGGAAATCCTCGTCCTCTTCCTGCTGATCATGGCCGGGTGCTACCTGGCCCCGATCCTGATGCCGGGCTGGACTTGGCTTCTTGGCCTTGCGGGTGTGGGGGCGATGGCGGGTCTGGGCCTGTGGTTCGGCTGGGTCGAACAGGAGACGAATTCGATCAGTTCGGGCGTCTCTGCGCTGTTCGTGATGTGCCTCGGCGGGGCGCTGACACTGGGTGTGGCCGTGCGCGCCGTGGTGTTGTGGCAGCACTGGACCGGCGGGCGGGCAGCTCTTGCGACCGGGTTCGGGGCGGTGCTGCTGGTGGCCGGGGTGGCCTGGTTCTTCTTGGCAAGTTAGGGCGTGAAAGCGGGAGACGCGGATGAACAAGGTCAAGTTCACGGCGATGAAGGACGGCGATGCCGCCGATTACGCCATGCTGGACGTGCACGAGCGCGACTATGCGGCGGGCACGGCGGACCGGCTCTTGGGCACTTTGGTCGAGCTGGACGAAAGCCTGTCGGGCTATCAGGTCACGCGATTGGGTCATTCCTTGCAGGCCGCGACCCGGGCCTGGCGGGCGGGTGCGGACACCGATTGGGTGGTTGCGGCACTTTTGCATGACATCGGCGACATCTATGCGCCCTACAATCACGACGAATATGCCGCCGCCATCCTGAAGCCCTTTGTCCGCGAACAGGTGACCTGGGTGGTGGAAAAGCACGGCGACTTCCAGCGGCTTTACTACGCGCACCATGTTGGAGGGAACCAGCACGCCCGCGACCGTTTCAAGGGCCACGCCTATTACGACGACTGCGCCCAGTTCTGCGAGGCCTGGGACCAGTCCAGCTTTGATCCCGCCTATCCGACGATGACGGTCGAAGACTTCGCCCCTTTGGTCCACGAAGTCTTTGCCCGCAAGGCCTATGATCCGAAAGTGATCCGCGCTGGTGAGCGGGTGGCGCTGACCGATCCCGCTCTTGCGGCCGGGCGGGCGGGATGACGCGCCTTGCGCTGATCGCGGTGCTCGCGCTGTCGGCCTGCACCCCCGAGCCGGTCTGGGTCACGCCTGCCGGAGTGGCCCTGGGTGGGATCGACTGCGACAGCCCTGCCCCTCTGGTGGGCGGCAAACGGGCCGAGGTCTGCCTCGCCCGCGCGATTGCCCAGACACCGGACGAGATCGCGCGATGTGAACAGGATGGCGGGCGGGTCGGTCCGATCTCGCCCATCGACGACCGATTTGCCTGCACCTACCGCAAGCCGGGGGCAGCGGGGTAAGGCCATGACAGGGGACGGCAAGATGAACAGGAAAGCGGCAATCATCGGGGGCGGGGTCATCGGCGGCGGCTGGGCCGCGCGGTTCCTGTTGAACGGATGGGATGTGGGCGTCTTTGACCCTGACCCCGAGGCAGAGCGCAAGATCGCGGCGGTGATGACCAACGCCCGCGCCGCTTTGCCCGCGCTGTCGGACGTGCCGATGCCGCCCGAGGGGAAGCTTACCTTCCACGGCACCATCGGCGACGCGGTAGAGGGGGCCGAATACGTGCAGGAGTCCGTCTCCGAGCGGATCGAGCTGAAGCACAAGGTTTACGCTCAGTTGCAACAATCGAACCCCGGGGTGCTGATCGGGTCTTCCACGAGCGGCTTCAAGGCTTCGGATTTGCAGAAATCTGCGGTCAACCCCGCGAACATCATCGTCGCGCATCCGTTCAACCCGGTCTATCTGCTGCCGTTGTCCGAGGTCTCGGGGTCCGACAAGAACCCGCCGGAGGTGGTCGAAAAGACCGTGCAGATCATGAAGGACATCGGGATGTTCCCCCTGGTGATCCGCCACGAAATCGACGCCTTCATCGGCAACCGCTTCCTGGAAGCCGTCTGGCGTGAGGCCTTGTGGATGCTGAAGGACGGTATCGCCACCACCGAAGAGATCGACGAGGCGATCCGCATGGGATTTGGCCTGCGCTGGGGGCAGATGGGGTTGTTCGAGACCTATCGAATTGCCGGGGGCGAGGCGGGGATGCGGCACTTCATGGCCCAGTTTGGCCCGGCGCTGAAATGGCCCTGGACCAAGCTGATGGACGTGCCGGAGTTCAACGAGGAACTGGTCGACCTGGTCGCCAACCAGTCCGACGCGCAGTCCGGCATGTACGGCATCCGTGAACTGGAGCGCATCCGTGACCGCAACCTTGTGGGCTTCCTGCGGTCGTTGAAGGAACGGAACTGGGGCGCGGGCAAGGTGCTGCGCGAACACGACGAACGCCGCGCGGCGGCCTTCAATGCCGAGATGGCTCGGGACCTGGACAGCGGGGCAAAGGCGGCTCCGCTGGTGATGTGGCAGGGCCAGGTCCTGCCGGGCTGGATCGACTACAACGGCCACATGACGGAAAGCCGGTACTACTTCTGCAACTCGGAGACGGTGGACAACTTCCTGCGCACCATCGGCGCGGGGATGGATTACGTGGCGGCGGGGCACAGCTACTATTCGGCCGAGACGCACATCCGCCATCTGGGTGAAGCGAAGCTGGGCGATACGTTGCGTGGGGAATTGCAGATCATCAGCGCGGACGAAAAGCGGTTCCGGTCCTTTGTGCGGATCATGAAGGGCGACACCTGTGTGGCGACGGTCGAGCAGTTGTGCCTGCACGTCGACATGGGGGCCGGCAAGACCGTGGCTGCCTCGGCAGAGGTCTGGGCGAACCTCAAGGCGGTGGCGGCGGCACATGCCAGGTTGCCGATGCCCGAGGGCGCAGGGCGCGCGGTCGGACAACCTGTCGAACGGGCGAGGGCATGATGGATTTCGGACTGACCGAAGAACAGCGGATGATCGTCGATACCACGCGGGCTTTCGTGGAGACCGAGCTTTATCCGCACGAACTGATGGTGGAACGCACCGGCGTCCTGCCGTTGGAGCTGATCCGGGAAATCCAGGCGAAGGCGATGGCGGCGGGCCTTTACGCGGCCAACATGCCGGTGGAACTGGGGGGGGCGGGCCTCGATACCCTGTCGTGGCTTCTCTACGAAAAGGAACTGGGCCGGGCGAACTATGCGCTGCACTGGACCTGTGTGGCGCGGCCATCGAACATCCTGCTGGCGGGGAATGCCGACCAGCGCGAGCGGTATCTGCTGCCCTGCATTAGGGGCGAGACCTGGGATTGCCTCGCGATGACAGAACCCGGCGCGGGGTCGGATTTGCGGGGGATGAAGGCCAGCGCGAAGGCGGACGGCGGCGACTGGGTGCTGAACGGCACCAAGCATTTCATCAGCCACGCCGATCTCGCGGGCTTTTCCATCGTCTTCATGGCAAGCGGAGAGGAACAGACCCCGCGCGGCCCGAAGAAGCTGATTACCGCCTTCTTCGTCGACAAGGGCACGCCCGGCTTTACCGTCCGGGACGGGTATCGGAACGTCAGCCACCGCGGCTACACCAACGCCGTGCTGGAGTTCGACGATTGCCGTGTCCCCGCCGCGAATGTCCTTGGCGAGGTCCACAAGGGGTTCGAGGTCGCGAACTCGTGGCTGGGGGCAACCCGGCTGCAAGTGGCGTCGACCTGCCTTGGCCGGGCGGAACGTGCCCTGGGCCATGCGATCAGCTACGCAGCCGAGCGCAAGCAGTTCGGGCAGGCGATCGGCAAGTTCCAGGGGGTCAGCTTCAAGCTGGCCGACATGGCGATGGAGCTGAAGGCGGCCGAACTCCTGACGCGCGAGGCCGCCTGGAAATACGATCAGGGCACGGTGACCGAGGCCGACATGTCGATGGCCAAGCTGAAGGCCACCGAAGTGCTGGCGATGGTCGCCGACGAGGCGATCCAGATCCATGGCGGGATGGGGCTGATGGACGAGCTGCCCTTGGAACGCATCTGGCGCGACAGTCGGGTGGAGCGGATCTGGGAGGGCACCTCCGAAATCCAGCGCCACATCATCAGCCGCGAATTGCTGCGGGCAGCAGGCGGGTGAAGCGTCGGAGCGGGGGCGCTTCGCCCCCCGCACCCCCCGAGGATATTTAGGGACAGATGAAACGAAATGTTAAGGTTAATCGGCGATTCCGGGGTCACGGTACAGGCGGGGACGCCGATGACCGTGACAGGTGAAACCCTGCTTCGGTTCGCCGGGGCAGGGCGCCCTTTCTTCCCTTTCATCTGTCCGGAAGTATCCCGGGGTCCGGGGCAGCGCCCCGGGGGAGATGCCGCAGGGCGAGGCTGCACATGACTCGCCTCGACCGACTGCTTCGTCCGCGCCACATCGCCGTTCTGGGTGCTGGCTGGGCACTGAACGTCATCGAGCAATGCCGCAAGATGGGCTTTGCCGGGTCGGTCTGGCCCGTGCATCCGACCAAGGCCGAGATCGGCGGGCTAAAGGCCTATCCCAGCCTGGCCGACTTGCCCGAAGCCCCTGACGCAACCTTCATCGGGGTGAACCGCTTTGCCACCATCGACGTTGTGGCCGAACTGGCCGCGATGGGCGCGGGTGGGGCGATCTGCTTTGCGTCCGGTTGGACCGAGGCAGGGGAGCCGGGGTTGCAGGACAAACTGGTGGCCGCGGCGGGAGCGATGCCGATCCTGGGGCCGAACTGCTACGGCGTGATCAATTACCTGGACGGCGCGCTGCTTTGGCCCGACCAGCACGGTGGGGTGCCGGTAGCCTCGGGTGTGGCGCTGGTCAGTCAGTCGTCGAACATCGTCATCAACATGGGGATGCAAGCCCGCGGGCTGCCGGTGGCCTATGTCGCCTGCCTGGGCAATGCGGCGGTCGTCGGGCTGGCCGAACTGACCGGGGCGCTGCTGGACGATCCGCGGGTGACTGCCGTGGGGCTGTATATCGAGGGCATCGACGATGCCCCCGCCTTTGCCGCCCTGGCCCAAAAAGCGTGGGCGATGGGCAAGGGGGTCGTCGCGATCAAGTCGGGCAAGACCGAGCTTTCCCGGACGGCGGCGGCCTCGCACACCGCCTCGCTGGCGGGGGGAGGGGCGGCCTCCAGCGCGTTCCTGCGGCAGATCGGGGTGGCCGAGGTGAACACGCCCAGCGAGCTGATCGAGACGCTGAAGATCTTCCACGTCCACGGGCCGCAGATCGGGCGGCGCCTCTGTTCGCTGTCCTGCTCGGGCGGCGAGGCGGGGCTGGTGGCAGATCTCGCGGCCGGTTTCGGGCTGGAGTTCCCGCCGGTGCCGCAGGCGACGCATGACCGGCTCTTCAGGGTCTTGGGCGAGATCCCGACGATCTCGAACCCGTTGGATTACCACACCTTCATCTGGGGCGACGGGCCGAAGACGACCGAGGTGTTCTCGGCGATGCTCGACGCCTATGATGCGGGGATCTACATCATCGACAGCCCCAGGGCCGACCGCTGCGATCCGTCGGGGTATGATCCTGCCTTCGACGCGATCGTCGCGGCTCAGAAGGCGACGGGAAAGATGGCATTCCCGGTGGCCTCGATGGCCGAGAACTTCGGGGAGACCCGCGTTCAGGCGATGATGGCCGACGGCGTCTGTGCGCTTCTGGGGCTGGAAACGGCGCTGGCGGCGATCAAGGCGGCGCAGACCCCGGCGGGTGTGGCGGGCTGGCGACCCGCGCCGGCGGTGTCCCCGCGCGAAACGCGGATGCTGACCGAGGCCGAGGGCAAGGCGCTGCTGGCCAAGGCGGGGGTGGCGGTGCCGGGCGCGGTCGCCGGGGCGACGATTGCCGAGGTGGCGGCCAAGGTGCGCTTTAGCGCACCCTACGCCTTGAAGGGGCTGGGCTTTGCCCACAAGACCGAGGCGGGGGCGGTACGGCTGGGGCTCGCCTCGCTGGAGGGGCAGGCCGATATGCCGGGCGCGACCGGCTATCTGGTCGAAGAGATGGTGACGGGCGCGGTGGCCGAAGTGCTGCTGGGGCTGCGGCGTGATCCGGTCTATGGCGTCACGCTGACGCTGGGCATGGGCGGGGTGACGGCCGAGGTTCTGGCCGATACAGTGACGCTGGTGCTGCCAGTGACGGAGGCGCATGTGCTGGAGGCGGCGCAGGGGTTGCGGCTTTGGCCCCTGCTTGACGGCTACCGGGGGCGTCCACGCGCGGACATGACGGCGGTTGCTGCAATGGCGGAGCGGTTGGGCGCGCTGATGCTGGGCGATGACACGCTGGAAGAAATCGAGATCAACCCTGTGATGGTCCGCGAAACCGGAGCGGTGGCCGTGGATGCATTGGTGAGGAGGACGTGATGGACATGCGGACCGAGGGGCCGGTGAAGATGCGGCGCGAGGGGGCCATTCTGGAGGTCACGCTTGACGCGCCGAAGGCGAATGCGATCAGCCTGAAGACCAGCCGCGTGATGGGCTTGGTGTTCCGGGACTTCCGGGACGACGACTCGTTGCGGGTCTGCATCCTGCGCGCGTCGGGGGAGAAGTTCTTCTGTCCCGGATGGGACCTCAAGGCCGCGGCCGAGGGCGATGCGGTGGACGGCGACTATGGCGTTGGCGGGTTCGGGGGGCTGCAGGAACTGCCGAACCTGAACAAGCCGGTGATTGCGGCGGTGCAGGGGATCTGCTGCGGCGGCGGGCTGGAGCTGGCCTTGTCGGCGGACCTGATCCTGTGTTCGACCAACGCAACCTTCGCCCTGCCCGAGATCCGGTCGGGCACGGTGGCCGATGCGGCCTCGATCAAACTCCCGAAGCGCATTCCGTATCATGTGGCGATGGACCTTCTTCTGACGGGGCGCTGGTTCGATGCCGAAGAGGCGCAGCGCTGGGGGCTGATCAAGGAAATCTGCGCGCCGGACGAACTTTTGTCCAAGGCCTGGGATCTGGCGCGGCTTTTGGAGAACGGGCCGCCCCTTGTTTACGCGGCGATCAAGGAAGTGGTGCGCGAGGCCGAGAACATGCGCTTTCAGGACGCGCTGAACCGGATCACCAAGCGGCAGATGCCGACGGTGGACCGGCTTTATTCGTCCGAGGACCAGATGGAGGGCGCAAAGGCCTTTGCCGAGAAGCGTGATCCTGTCTGGAAAGGGCGCTTGGGTAGGGTGGGCGATATCGCCCACCCTACGCTTCCGCGCCACAAAGGCCTGAGGTTTCATGCCCACCCACGACTACACCACCCGCATCCTCTGGACCGGAAACCGGGGCGAGGGGACGGCGCATTACAAGGCCTATGACCGGACCTGGGATATTGCGGTGCCGGGCAAAGCGCTTGTGCAGTGTTCGAACGACCCCCTGCTGGGCGGCGATCCGTCGAAGATGAACCCCGAGGACCTGCTTCTGTCCGCGCTCTCGGCCTGTCACATGCTGTGGTATCTGCATTACGCCTCGGACGCGGGGATCGTGGTGACGTCCTATTCCGACGCGCCCCTTGGCCTGGGCGAGGTCGGGCGCGGCGGCGCGGGGCGGTTCGTCAAGGTGACCTTGCGCCCGCATGTGGTGGTGGCTGCGGGGACGGATCTTGCGGCGGCCGAGGCGATCCATCACCGCATCCATGAGGTTTGCTTCATCGCCCGGTCGGTGAATTTTCCGGTGGACTACGCGCCCACCTTCGCCGCGGGGTGACGCCGGTTTCGAATGGAGCGCCTTGCGGCGCGAAGTCCTTTTGTCTCGGCCCCGCGCGCGAAGGGCGCGCGGGACCTCGGCGTGCCTCCGGCGGGGATATTTGCTGCCAGGTGAAAGGGGTCTGGTGATGACTGCGACATGCGGTGTCGTGGAATGACGATTCCAAAGCGGAGTGCGGGCTTAGGTTGGCCGCCGAAGCGACGGGGGCCGCCATGGACGAGACGGATTACATCATCGTGGGCGCGGGCTCGGCCGGCTGCGTGCTGGCGGACCGGCTGACCGCCTCGGGCAAGCACAAGGTCACGGTGCTGGAGGCGGGCGGGTCCGACCGGCGGTTCTATGTCCAGCTGCCCTTGGGCTACGGCAAGCTTTTCTACGATCCGGCAGTGAACTGGCTTTACAGGACCGAGCCGGATCCGGGGCTTGCGGGCGCGCGGGACCACTGGCCGCGTGGCCGCGTTCTGGGCGGGTCCTCCAGCATCAACGCGATGGTCTGGATCCGGGGCCACCGGGCGGATTACGACGACTGGGGCCGCGAGAACCCCGGTTGGGGCTGGGACGACTGTCTGGCCGCCTACCGCGCGCTGGAAGACAACGAGGCGGGCGGGGATGCGTGGCGCGGGTCCGGGGGACCGCTGTTCATCTCGGCCAATCGCTCGGGTCTGCATCCGCTGGTGCCGTCCTACATCGCGGCCTGTGGCGAGGCGGGGCTGGCGGAGAACCCGGATTTCAACGGCGCAGAGCAGGAAGGCGCGGGCATCTACCAGATGACGATCAGGAACGCGCGCCGGAACTCGGCCGCGCGGGCCTTTCTGCGGCCGGCGATGAAGCGGGCGAACCTGGCCGTGATCACCGGGGCGCTGGCAACGCGGGTGGTGATCGAGGGTGGCCGCGCGGTGGGCGTGGAATACCGGCAGGGCGGCGCGACGCGGGTCTTGCGGGCGCGGGCCGAGGTCATTCTGGCGGGGGGGGCGATCAACTCGCCGCAGCTCTTGCAGCTGTCCGGCATCGGCCCGGGGGCGCTGCTGCAGGGCCTGGGCATCCCGGTGGTGCGAGAGAACGCCAATGTCGGCGATCATCTCAGCGACCATCAGGGCATCAACTATACCTGGGCGATGACCGTCCCGACCTACAATGACGAGCTGCGGCCCTGGTGGGGCAAGCTGCGGGCGGGGTTGCAGTATTTCATCGGCGGCGGCGGGCCGCTGGCCAAGTCGATCAACCACGGCGGCGGCTTCTTCCGGACGCGGCCCGACCTCGACCGGCCGAACATGCAGCTGTATTTCCAGGCGTTTTCCACGCTGGTTCCGCGGGACGGTGAGCGGCCCATCCTGACGCCGGACCCGTGGTCCGGGATGTCGATCGGCTTGTCGAACTGCCGCCCCACCAGCCGGGGGCATATCCGGCTGCGCTCGGCGCGGCCTGAGGATCATCCGGTGATCACCGCCAATGCGTTTTCGACGAACCACGATGTCGAGGAGATGCTGGCCGCGGTGAAGTTCCTGCGCAAGATTGCAGCTCAGCCGACCTTGGCGCGGCTGATCAGGGAAGAGCTGCGCCCGGGGCCGGAGGTGGTGACGGACGAAGCGCTGATCGCCGATTTCCGGGCGCGGTCGGGGACGGTCTATCACCCAAGCTGCACCTGCCGGATGGGGCCGGATGCGGCGACATCGGTGGTGGACGCGGGACTGCGGGTGCATGGAGTGGGGGGCTTGCGGGTGATTGACGCGAGCGCCTTCCCGACCATCATCGCGGGCAACACCAATGCGCCTGCGATGCTGATGGGCTGGAAAGGCGCCGAGGCGGTGCTGGCCGACGCGCGGTGAACGGGGGAGCCGTCCTTGTGGCATCGAGCCACGCGGACGGCGCTGCCGCGGAAGGTTGACGCGCTGGTCTTTCTGGGTCGGCGGCAGAGCCTCCGGCGGGAGTATTTGGCAAAGGGCAAATGGTAGGGCGCAGGGGTAGGGTGGGCGGTTTCGCCCACCTTCCCTATTCGCCGCGCGGGAAGCGTTTGCTGTCTTCCAGGATATTCAGGTCCATGTGGTTGCGCATGTAGCGTTCGGAGGCCGCGCGAAGGGGCTGGTGGTCCCAGGGGAAATAGGCCCCGTTCCGCAGGGCCTCATAGACCACCCAGCGGCGGGCCTGGCTTTCGCGAACTGCCGCGTCGTAGGCTGGAAGGTCCCAGCGGGCGTCGGCGAGGGCGCGGAAGTGCGCGAGGATTTCGGCGGCACGGGGGTCGGTGGCGAGGTTGGTCGTCTCGCCCGGGTCATTGGCCACATCGAACAGCTGTTCGGGGTCCGCCGGGCAGCGGATGTATTTCCAGGCGCCCTCGCGCAGGGCGACCATCGGGGTGATGGTGCCTTCGGCGGCATATTCCATCGCCACGGGGCCACGGGCTTCGCCATTGGCTACCGGGATCAGGTTCACGCCTTCGGTCCAGGGGGCGACTTCGTCCATCGAGATGCCAGCCAGCGCTGCAAGGGTGGGGGCGAGGTCGATGGAACTGACCGGTGTGTCGATGCGACCTGCGGGCATCTCGGGGGCCGCGATCATCAGGGGGACGCGGGCTGAGCCTTCGAAGAAGTTCATCTTGAACCACAGGCCCTTTTCCCCAAGCATCTCGCCGTGGTCGGAGAGGAAGACGACGTGGGCCTCTTGCCGTGTGGCCTCCAGAACGCCAAGGATCTCGCCGATCTTGTCGTCGATGTAGCTGATGTTGGCGAAATAGGCCTGTTTCGCGCGGCGGATGTGGTCGGGGGTGATCTCCATCCCGCGCCAGTCGCAGGCGTCCATCAGACGCTGGGAATGAGGGTCCATGTCGGCGTAGGCGAGGGGGGCGGGCGGTTCGCATTCCGGCGCGCCTTCGTAGAGGTCCCAGTATTTGCGGCGGGCGACGAAGGGATCGTGCGGGTGGGTGAAGCTGACGGTCAGCGCCCAGGGGCGGGGGTCTTGCCCACGCGACAGGTCGTAGAGCTTCTGGATGGCCTGGAAGGCCACGTCGTCATCGTATTCGTACTGGTTGGTGATCTCGGCCACGCCCGCGCCGGTCACCGAGCCGAGGTTGTGATACCACCAGTCGATGCGTTCGCCCGGCTTGCGGTAATCCGGGGTCCAGCCGAAATCGGCCGGGTAGATGTCGGTGGTCAGGCGCTGTTCGAAGCCGTGCAGCTGGTCGGGGCCGACGAAATGCATCTTGCCGGAGAGCGCCGTCTGGTATCCCGCGCGACGCAGGTGGTGGGCGTAGGTGGGGATGTCCGAGGCGAACTCGGCGGCGTTGTCGTAGACCCTCGTGCGGCTGGGAAGTTGGCCGGACATGAAGCTGGCGCGGGCGGGGGCGCAAAGGGGCGAGGCGGTATAGCAGTTCTTGAACCGCGTCGAGCGGGCGGCGAGGCGCTTCAGGTTCGGGGTGTGCAGGAAGTCCGCCGGGCCATCGGGGAAAAGCGTCCCGTTCAGCTGGTCGACCATCAGGATCAGAAGGTTAGGTTTGGTCATCCGGTCATTCCCTGTTCATTCTGGCCGCATCAAAGGCCGGGGCCGCCGCGCCGTCTGGCCCCCGACCGACCGGCCTTCGCCGAATGCGTCACGCGGGCTGGGTGCCGCCGGTGGCTTCCGTGACCTGATCCGCCGCTGCCCGGACCAAAGCACCAATCCGGGTCGCGTCAGACAGTCCCATGCGGAAGGCGGGGCCAGAGACGGAAAGGCCCGCCACAGGCTCACCATGCGCGTTGAAGATCGGGGCGGCGACGCAGCGCATGCCCTCGGCGCGTTCCTGATCGTCGATGGAAAAGCCCCGGTCGCGGGTGCGGGAAAGGTCTCGGAGGAGGGCGCTGTCGCTGGTCAGGGTGAGGGAAGTGAATTTTTCCAACCCCTTGCGGGCAAGGATGCCGCGCGTCTTTTCTTCGGGATACCAGGCGAGAAGGGCCTTGCCGATGCCGGAGGAATGCATCGGTGCGCGGGTGCCGGGGGGGAAGAAGGCGCGGATCGCCTCGTAGGTCTCGACCTGGGCGACGAAAAAGACCTCGTCCTTGACCTCGATCCCGAGGTTCGCCGTCTCGCCGGTTTCGCGCATGAGCTGGTCCATCGGCTGCCGGGCGCGTTCGACAACCTTGGTGCGGCGCAGGAAGGCTGACCCCACGCGGAAAGCGCCGGGGCCGATGTGCCAGAACTGGCCGGGCTCGTCGACCTCGACCATGCCGTGACCCTGCAGGGTGACAAGCGCGCGGAAGACGGTGGCGATGGCCTCGCCGGTGTCTTCCGCGATCTCCGATAGGGTGCGGCCGGGGTGCTGGGCGACATGGGTCAGGATGTCCATGCCCCGGTCGAGGGCCTGCACGGTGTTCTGGTCGGTCTTGTCGTTGAAGGCCTTCGGGCGGCCACGGGGTTTCTGGGCCATCTTGGGCCTCCTGTTGGTGAAAAAGCGCAAGTCATTGACTGGATTGAGGAATAGCATGGAACTGTGACAATGAAAAATCTTTTCGAAAAAATTGCACGCCGGGGGTGTGGGGCGTAGGTTTTGGGAGCGATCTTTCAGGGAGTTGCCCGATGTCCATGCAGAACCCCGTCTTCATTCCGGGCCCGACGAATATCCCCGAAAGCGTGCGCAAGGCCTGCGACATGCCGACGCTGGACCACCGGTCCCCCGCGTTTGCGCGGATGTTCAAGCCTGCGGTCGAAGGCGTGCGGCGGGTTCTGCGGATGGAGCAGGGGGAGATCATCATCATTCCGTCCACTGGGACCGGCGGGTGGGAAGCGGCGGTGACGAACACGCTTTCGCCCGGCGACACAGTGCTGGCAGCGCGGTTCGGGATGTTCAGCCACCGCTGGATCGACCTCTGCCAGCGGCATGGGCTTGAGGTGCAGATCATCGAGACGCCCTGGGGGCAGGGTGCTCCCCTGGCCGAGATCGAGGCGGCTTTGAAGGCCGACCGCGCGGGCAAGATCAAGGCGGTGCTGGCGACGCACAACGAGACGGCGACAGGCGTGAAGTCGGACATCGCCGGTATCCGCAAGGCGATGGATGCGGCGGGGCATGGGGCGATGCTGTTCGTGGACGGCGTGTCCTCCATCGCGTCGATGCCGTTCAACTTTGCTGGTTGGGGCGTGGATATCGCGGTGGCGGGCAGCCAGAAGGGCTTCATGCTGCCAGCGGGTCTGGCGATACTTGGCGTCAGCCCCAAGGCGATTGCCGCGATGGAGACGGCGAAGCTGCCGAAGACCTTCTTTGATTTCAAGGACATGCTGGCATCCTATGCCCGTGGCGGTTATCCTTATACCCCCGCCGTGGGCCTGATCGCGGGGCTGGCGCATTCCATCGACCTTCTCGAAACGGAAGGGCTGGAAAATGTCTACGCACGCCACCACCGCTTTGCCGAAGGCGTCCGCCGGGCGGTCTTCGCCTGGGGGATGACGCCCTTTGCGGCCTCGCCGGACGTCTATTCTGATACCGTGACCGCGGTGAAGGTGCCCGGCGGTTGCGACGGGACGGCCTTGGTGCAGTTGGCGGCGACGAAATATGGCATGGCTTTCGGCGTGGGCCTCGGCGAGGTCGCGGGGAAGGTGTTTCGCATTGGCCATCTGGGGATGCTGACCGAAGCGATGATGCTGTCGGGGCTTTGCGTCGCCGAGATGTGCATGGCCGATCTGGGCTGGCCGGTGAAGCTCGGTTCGGGCGTGGCGGCAGCTCAGGAGTATTATCGCGGAGCGGTTCCGGCGATGGCGCTAGCGGCGGAGTGAGGGGCCAAAATCCTTAAGTAAGGATTTTGACAAATTTCTTACTCAAGAAATTTGGTCCCAGGCGGAAAGGGCAGGACAATGAAGGACATGAACGGATTGCTGATCCCCACCTATGACGACATGCTGGCGGCGCATGACCGCATCCGGCCGCACATCCGCCAGACCCCGGTCCGCACCTCGGACTATCTGAACGAGCTTGCCGGGTGCGAGCTGTTCTTCAAATGCGAGAACTTCCAGGAACCGGGCGCCTTCAAGGTTCGGGGGGCGACCAACGCGGTCTTCGGGCTGACCGATGAGCAGGCGAGAAAGGGAGTAGCCACCCATTCCTCGGGCAACCACGCCTCGTGCCTGTCCTACGCCGCCATGCTGCGGGGCATCCCCTGCAACGTCGTCATGCCGCGCACCGCGCCGCAGGCCAAGAAGGACACCGTCCGGCGCTATGGGGGCGTCATCACTGAATGCGAGCCCTCGACAACCAGCCGCGAGGCGACCTTTGCCGAGGTTCAGGCCCGCACCGGCGGCGATTTCGTCCACCCCTACAACGACCCCCGCGTGATCGCCGGGCAGGGCACCTGCTCGCGTGAGTTCATGGAGCAGACCGGCGGCCTTGATATGGTCGTGGCCCCCATCGGCGGCGGCGGCATGATCTCGGGCACCTGCCTGACGCTGTCGACGCTTGCCCCCGAGACGCAAGTGATCGCGGCGGAACCCGAACAGGCCGACGACGCCTATCGCAGCTTCAAGGCCGGGCATATCATCGCTGACGACGCGCCGAAGACCATCGCCGACGGCCTCTTGGTGCCGCTGAAGGACCTGACCTGGCATTTCGTGTCCAACCACGTCAGCGAGATCTACACAGCGTCGGAACAGGAAATCATCGACGCGATGAAGCTGACCTGGAAGCACCTGCGGGTGGTCATGGAACCCTCCAGCGCGGTGCCGCTGGCGGTGGTCCTGAAGAACCGCGACGCCTTCAAGGGCAAGCGCGTCGGCATCATCGTCACCGGCGGCAACGTCGATCTGGACAAACTTCCCTGGATGAAAGGCTAATCCCATGAACAAGCAAGTAAATCTCCAGGGCCTCGAAGTCGGATACGACATCCCGGCCCTTCCCGGCATGGATGAGGGTGACATCCAGACGCCCTGCCTTGTCCTGGACCTTGATGCGCTGGAGCGGAACATCAAGAAGATGGGCGACTATGCCCGCGCGCATGGGATGCGGCACCGGGTGCATGGCAAGATGCACAAGTCGGTTGATGTGGCCAAGTTGCAGGAACGGCTGGGCGGGTCCGTTGGCGTCTGTTGCCAGAAGGTCAGTGAGGCCGAGGTCTTTGCCCGCGGCGGCATCAAGGACGTGCTCGTCTCGAACCAGGTCCGCGATCCGGCCAAGATTGACCGCCTCGCCCGCCTGCCGAAGCTTGGCGCGCGGACCATTGTTTGCGTGGACATGCTGGACAACGTGGCCGACCTCTCGGCGGCTGCCCAGAAGCACGGCACCACCATCGAATGTCTGGTCGAGATCGACTGTGGTGCAGGCCGCTGCGGCGTGAAGACGACGCCCGAGGTCGTGGCACTGGCAAAGGCCATCGACGCCGCGCCGGGGCTGAAGTTCTCGGGCATCCAGGCCTACCAGGGCGCGATGCAGCACATGGACAGCTATGACGACCGCAAGGCCAAGATCGACCTTGCCGTGGCCCAGGTGAAGGACGCGGTCGATGCGCTGAAGGCCCTTGGCCTGGCCTGCGACATCGTCGGCGGCGGCGGCACCGGCAGCTACTATTTCGAAAGCACCTCGGGGGTCTACAATGAACTCCAGTGCGGCAGCTACGCCTTCATGGACGCGGATTACGGCCGCATCCTCGACAAGGATGGCAAACGGATCGACCAGGGCGAATGGGAAAACGCCTTGTTCATCCTGACCAGCGTGATGAGCCACGCCAAGGCCGACAAGGCCATCGTCGATGCGGGTCTTAAGGCTCAGTCCGTGGACTCCGGTCTGCCGGTGATCTACGGGCGGACGGATGTGAAATACGTCAAGTGCAGCGATGAACATGGCGTCGTCGACGACCCGCAGGGTGTTCTGAAGGTCAACGACAAGCTGAAGCTCGTCCCCGGCCACTGCGACCCGACTTGCAATGTGCATGACTGGTATGTGGGCGTCCGGAACGGCAAAGTCGAAGTCGTGTGGCCGGTCTCGGCGCGGGGCAAGGCCTACTAAGCCTTTCACATTTGCACAAATATCCCACGGGGGGTGCGGGGGGTGTGAAACCCCCCGCTCCAGCTTGTACCATGAAGGACCAACATATGCTCATCGTCCCCGAGGCTCTGATCGCCTCCCTCGTCACCCCCGAAGACGCCTTCCGCGCCGTCGAGGCCTGCTTTGCCGCGATGGCGCGGGGTGATGCATACAACTTTCCCGTAGTGCGAGAAGCTTTGGGCGAGGGACGGCAGTATGGCTTCAAATCGGGGCTTGATCGGGCGGCGGGGCAGTTGGGGGTTAAGGCGGGCGGCTACTTCCCCGGCAATGCGGCGAAGGGGATGATCAATCACCAGTCCTCGGTCTTTCTTTTCGACCCCGACACCGGGCGGCCGGTGGCGATGGTGGGCGGCAACCTTCTGACCGCGCTGCGGACAGCGGCGGCCAGTGCCATCGCCATCGACCGGCTTGCCCGGCCCGAGGCGCCTGTCCTGGGCATCATCGGCGCGGGGCATCAGGCGGGGTTCCAGCTGCGGGCAGCGGCAAGGGTGCGTAGGTTCGAACGGGTGATCGCCTGGAACCTGCACCCAGACATGCTGCCCAAGCTTGGCGCGGTGGCCGCCGAATTGGGCCTTCCGTTCGAGGCGGTGGACTTGCCACGGATGCGCGAGGCCGACGTGATCGTGACCATCACCTCCTCGCCCGCGGCAAGTCTGCTGGCCAAGCATGTCGCACCCGGCACGCATCTGTCCTGCATGGGTACCGACACAAAGGGCAAGCAGGAGGTGGAGCCTGCCTTGCTGGCCGGGGCGTCGGTCTTCACCGACGAGGTGGCGCAGTCGGTGACGATCGGCGAGGCGCAGCATGCCGTCGGCGCCGGGATGCTGGATGCCTCGGCCATTGTGCCGCTGGGGGATGTGCTGATCGGCAAGCATCCGGGGCGGCGGACGGCCGAGGACATCACGCTTTTCGACGGCACCGGGGTTGGGCTTCAGGATCTGGCCGTCGCGGCGGTGGCGGTCCAAAGGGCGCGCGAGCGTGGGCTGGGACTTGAGGTTGGGGTCTAGGGGACGATTTCTTCGAAGAAATCGTGTCGGAGCCTTTGAAGGCTCCGGTCCGGAGTTTTCGAAAACTCCGGCGCCCCGGCGAATTGTGCGGGGAACAAGAACGCCGTTGAAGCGCCCCCCGGCCCGTGTTGAGACTGCGCCCGACGGTGTGGGAGAGCGGAATGAGGGTCTTCATCAACGGGTTCGGGCGGATCGGCCGGTCGGTGCTGCGGGCCTATCTCCTGGCCCCGGAAAACTGGCCCGGGTTGGAGATCGTCGGGATCAACGACATCGCCACGCCGGAAATGTGCGCTTACCTTTTCGAGTATGACTCGGTCTTCGGGCCTTGGCGGGGCTCGGTTTCGCTGGAGGGCGGGGCGCTGGTCGTCGAAGGGCGGCAGGTGCCGCTGCACCGGACCCCGGATCTGTCGAGGCTGGACCTGACCGGCGTGGACCTGGTGATGGAATGCACCGGCCGGGCCGAGGCGCGCGACGTGGCAGAGCGGGGGCTGCAGGCAGGGGCCGCACGGGTGCTGGTGTCGGGGCCGTCTTCGGCGGCGGATGTGACGGTGGTGCTTGGGGCGAACGATGGCATGCTTGCGGGGCAAAGGATCGTCTCCAACGCTTCTTGCACGACCAATGCGCTGGCCCCGCTGGCGAAGCTGATCCATGCGAACTGGGAGATCGTGACCGGGTCGATGACGACGGTCCACTGCTACACCGGCAGCCAGCCGACGGTGGATGCGCCTGCCGCGGACTACCCGCGCAGCCGGGCGGCGGCCCTGTCGATGGTGCCCACCACGACCAGCGCCGCGCGGCTGCTGGACGGGGTCCTGCCCGAGATCGCAGGGCGGATCGTGGCGCAGGCGGTGCGGGTGCCGGTGGCAAGCGTCTCCTGCGTGGACTTCCATCTGGTCACGGAAAAACGGCCCTCCGCCCTTGAGGTGAACATGGTCTTTCGGGCTGCCGGTGGCGTCATCGGGGCAACGGATCGGCCCCTCGTTTCGACCGACCTGCGCGCGCGGCCGGAGAGTGTCGTGATGGCCTGCCCGGAGACGAAGGTCTCGGACGGGGGGATGCTGCGGGTCTTCGGGTGGTATGACAACGAGTGGGGGTTTTCGAACCGGATGCTGGATATGGCGGCCCGGATGGGGTCAAGTTGAACGGGGAACGCTCCTGGACACACGCTCGTCGATGACTGCGTCACTCCTCGCTGCGGGCGGGATGTCCACGGGACGACGACGTCGAACGACGAGGCTGGTCAGAAGGACTTGGTGAAAAGGATCCAGTCCGAGGCCGCGACCGCCCAGTCGTCCTTGACAACGGCCCTGCGCGCGATCTCGGTGAAGCCTTTGGCGCGATAGAGGCGTAGCGCGTCCTGGTGGGTGTCTTCGGCAATCAGGCTGATTGTCGCGCGGCCCAAGTCACGGGTCACCGCTTCGGCCTTCGCCAAAAGCGCAGAGCCCAACCCCTTGCCCCGGAACTGCGGGTAGGTTGCCAGCACGTTCAGATACCACGACCCCGGCGCCAGGGCCTCCAGCTCCAGCAATGGCACGAAGATCGGCGGCGTGCCGGGGTCGATCGGCTCGGGCACGTCGGCGGCAGGGTAGCCGAGAAGGCAGGCAGCGACCTCGCCGTCAACCTCGGCCAGCCAGGCGTTGCGGTAGGAAAAGCTGCCCGTGTCTCGCGCGGCACGCTCGCGCCCATAGGCGATGGGGTCCACCCCCGGTGCTGCGGATTTCTTCCAGAAATGCAGCGGCAGGTCGTCGGCCGCCATGTTGATGAAACGCACCAGATGGTCGGCGTCACTGGCCTTTGCGTCGCGGATCAGCATGGGTCGCACCTCCATCCTTTTCCCCCCGATGAAGCAGAGCAGTCCCGGTCCTGCAAGACCTGAACCGACAGAAGTCGACGGTTTGCGTCAGCCTGCCTGGCTGAGGCCCGATCCGGTGCCGGACCGGCGCCTTGCTGCAATGCAGCCTGGCGTCGGAAACTGACGATATCCTTGTCCTGACTGTGGCACAGACTAACTTAAGCAATCAGCCTGAAAGACGAGTGTGTGCACATGAGCGGTCTGATCGGTGCGCTGCCCCTTTCGATCCCGACTCTTGCGCGTGTGCTGGACCGTAGCCCCGATTGCGTGAAGTTTCTCGACCTTGAGGGGCGGCTGGTCTGGATGAACTCCAACGGGCTGTGCGCGATGGAGATCGACGATTTCGACACTGTCGCGGGCAAGGAATGGTCCGAGCTTTGGCCGGCAGCCGGTGCGGGCCAGGTCAGCGCCGCGCTCTCGCAATCCGTGGAAGATGGCATTTCGACCTTTTCGGGCTTTTGCCCCACCGCTAAGGGCACCAAGCGCTGGTGGGATGTGGCCGTTCATCCGGCAGCGGACGAGAACGGGCAGACGGTCGGCTATCTGTCGATCTCGCGCGATGTGACCGAGCGGGAAAACCGGATTGCCGCGATGGAGGCCGTAGTGGCCGAGATGCGGCACCGGCTGCGCAACGGCTATACCCTCGTCTGCGGATTGATCCGGGGGCTTTCCCGCGGCAATGCCGAGTTGTCCGCATTCTCGGACGAAGTGCAGCGCCGGATCACGGCCATTGCCGACGCGCAGTCGGTGTTCGTGTCGGGCAAATCCCAGTCCGGTCTGGCCACGCTGGTCTCGATTCTGATCGAGCCGTTCCGGGGGCAGATCGGGGTGCACCTGGATCTGGAAGTGGACCCCGACATCGTCATCGACGCCCGGGTCAGCGATGCCATCGCCCTTGTCGTCGGCGAGTTCGTGGTCAATTCGGCCAAGCATGGCGCGATTGGCAAGGGCGGTCATATAGCGGTCAGCGGGAAAAGTGCCGACGGCGCGCTGACGATCCTCTGGCGCGAAACGGCGGTGGAGGCCGTGTCCGCCACCGCGCGCGAGGGTGGGCAGGGGCTGAACATCATCACGCAGATGCTGCGGGCCAACAACGCCGGCCTTGACCTGCGCTGGGATACCTTTGGCCCGGTCGCGACCATCACCTTCCAGGCAGGGTTTGCGCAGGACACCGCGGACGCGGCCCGTCAGAACTGATCCTTCCGCTTCGCCCGTCTTGTCGCTGTCGGCTGGTCCCGGTCGGTCCTTGTGCTTGTCATGGGCGCGGTGCGATCCTACCAAGGACCAAAGACAGGGAGACCCGCCATGACCGACACCGTTTTCCGCTTCCCCGCCCCCGGACCCGAGCCGATGCTCACCGATCTGGAAGGCTGGGTAAAGACCGAAGGCTCGCCCATGATGAAGACCTGGGTCCAGCACACCAGTGCCGATGGCAGCGTGATCAGCGGGACCTGGGAGGCGACCGTGGGGTCGTGGCATGCGTCCTACAAGTTCTACGAATTCGTCCACCTGATCGAAGGGCAGATCACCATCACTCCGGACGGCGGCCAGCCAGTGACGCTGCGGCCGGGCGATGCCTTTGTGGTCGAGCCGACCTTCAGGGGCACCTGGACCATCGAAGCTCCGGTCCGCAAGCACTTCTGCATCAAGCTGAAGTAGGCCTGGCTAAAGCCAGACCCTTGTCTTCGGCAATGGCTGGTGGGCGGCGTCGAACAAGGGTTTGAGGTTCTTCGGGGCGTAGGTCATCCGCTTGCGGGTCTTTACCAGATCGTCGGGCGAGATCAGGCCCAGCTTGCCAAAGCGTTCGATCACGCTCCAGTGCACGTGTTCATTGATGGTCTTCAGGGGCTTGCGGTCCGGGCCAAGCGGGCGGTAAAGCCGTTCCATCAGGTCGACCGCCACGTTCTGTTCGCAGACCGACCGGATGGTGGGGGTCAGGTGGTCCTTCATCGACCAGCCCTGGCGCGGGTCGTGGGTAGGGCCAAGGACGTTCAGCGTGGCCGGATGCGGCAAAAGGCCGGGCGTCGTCTCGTCCACCTGAAGCCCCGCGCTTTTGGCCCGGTCGATCATCCACAGCAGCGGGATATCCGCCAGTTCGCGGTCGGAATAGCCGCCGCCGACATCGCCGTGGCACCCCGCGAACCAGACCTGTTCGATGGTCGAACCGGCTGGGGCGGTCCCGGTCCAGAGCGTCGGGACAAATTCGTCGCGGTGTTCGTCGATGGCCAGAGCCTGCGCGCCGTGCTTCACGATGCGCGAGGGCGAGGTGTCGTGGAAACCGTGGACCAGGCCCGAAATCTCGCTGAGGAAACCGACCGGGATGCCCAGGGCGCCAACGGTATCCCAGACACCAAGGAAGTTCACCGCGACCTCTTCATGCGTCTCGATCTTCTTCTTGGCATAGCGCCTGACGAAGTCCTGGGGAGACCGCTTCTTGAAGTCGCGGTAGTAGGACCAGGCGGTCTGCAGGTGCCCCAGACTTTGCCGTTTCAAAAGCCCGGCCGAGCCAAGCAGTCCGGTCATCGACCGGGCGGCATAGGCCCCGCGGGAATAGCCGAACAGGAAGATCTCGTCCGCGGGCACGTCGCGGCCCTGGTCGTCCTTGTGGGCCGGGACATAGTTCTGGGCCAGGAAAAGGTAGGCGGTGCGGATGATATCGTCGATCCCCGCGCCGGTCGCCCCGGCGATCAGCCGATCCAGCCGAGAGCCACTGGTGCCGACCCCTCGCAGGTAGATCGAGAATTGCGGGACGCCGTCCGTGCCCGAATTGGCACGGATGGCGCGGGACAGGCGGACCACGTTGGTCTCGGCCCGCTCGCTGTCGGCGGCGTTCCAGGTTCCGTCGAAGCAGACAACAAGGCGCTTGTGCATGGCTGAAATCCCTCTGTGCTGGAAATGCAGGACCTGCGGAAATGCGGCGGCAGGCCTTGCCGGGATGCTGCATCCGGACCCGGGACCCTGTCAATCGCGGGGGGCTTAGTCGAGGCCGTCGTCGGGGATGTTCAGCACGGTGCCGCACGCCTTGCAGTGGACCGCATCGTGGTCGTGGCGGCGCAGGCCGCAGGTCGGGCAGGGGAACTGCGCCTTGGGCGGTCGCAGGACGACCTGGACCAGGCGCAGGAACAGGCTGATCCCGAAGATCATGATGACCACGGCCAGCAGTCGGCCGCCGCTGCCGACCATCGTGATGTCTCCGAACCCGGTCGTGGTCAGCGTGGTGACGGTGAAATAAAGCGCATCGACGTAGTTGCGGATATCCTCGTTGCGGCCGACCTGGGTCTGGTAGACCAGCGAGGTCATCGCAAAGATGAAGATCATCAGGTTCAGCGCCGCGCGGATCGTGGTTTCGTGCCTGCGAAAGCCCCGGATGTCGTCGCGCAACTGGTCCAGCGTCTGGGGCGAATGGAAGACGCGGTAAAGCCGCAGGACCCGCAGGAACGCCAGCCCCTCGCCCCAGATCGGGACCAGAAGCGAGAGGATGACCAGGACGTCGGCCAGACCCCAGAAACTGGCAAGGTCCTTCAGCGGACGGCGCGAGATGAAGAGCCGGGCCATGAAGTCCAACAGGAAGACCGCGCCGATGGCCACATCGATCTGGACGTGCTGCTGCCCGCGTTCGAAGAAGGACGAGGTGATAAGCCAGGCCACGGTCAGCAGATCGAAGGCCAGAAGCGCATAGCGGAAGCGGTCTCCGGTCGGGCCGGCGCCTTCGTAAAGCGTGCGGAGGCGGGTGCGGAGCGAGGCTTCGGTCATGGGGTCCTGCTGCGGCCAGAGGGGCAAGTCTAGCCGGGCGGGCGCGGGCTGTCAGGGGGGAAAGCGGGTGCGGCCCTCCCGGTCGGGAAGGCCGCACGTCGGTCAGTGGTCGGCCTGTGCGGCGGCGGCCTTGATCGCCTCGGTCTGTTCTTCAGTGCCGTTGAAGAAGGCGTTCAGGATCACGGCGGTGATCGAGGCCAGAAGGATGCCGCTTTCGATCAGCGGGTGGATGTCATGGGGCATCCACTGCTTGAAGTTCGGGGCCACCAGCGGGATCATCCCCATGCCGATGGATACCGCGACGACAAACAGGTTGTTGCGGTTCTTTGCGAAGTCCACGCTTGCCAGGATGCGGATGCCGGTGGCGGCGACCATGCCGAACATCACAAGGCCCGCTCCGCCCAGGACCATCGTCGGGACGGATTCGACAAGCGCGCCCATCTTTGGGACCAGGCCCAGGACGATCAGGATGATCCCGCCCGCGACGCAGACAAAGCGGCTGCGGACTCCGGTCACTCCGACGAGGCCGACGTTCTGGCTGAAGGACGTGTAGGGGAAGGTGTTGAAGATGCCGCCGATCAGGGTGCCAAGGCCGTCGGTCCGCAGGCCCGAGGAGAGCATCGGTTGCGTGACGGGCTTGCCGGTCATGTCGCCCAGGGCCAGGAACATGCCGGTGGATTCGATCATCACGACGATCATGACCAGCGTCATGGTGACGATCATGACAAGGTCGAAGGTCGGCATGCCGAAGTGGAAGGGCGTGATCAGACCGAACCAGGCGGCCTCACCCACCTTGTCGAAGGTCATCTTGCCCAGGGCCACGGCGATGACGGCGCCGATGATGATGCCCAGAAGGACCGAGATATTGGCGACAAAGCCCTTGGCAAAGCGGGCAATCAGCAGGATCGAGACCAGGACGATGGCCGAGATGCCGACGTTGCCCAGGGGCGCGTAGGCCGGGTTCATCATGGTGGCGGCGGGGGCGAACTTGGGCGGCAGTTCGGTGACGCCGGTGACGGTGCCCGCGGTGGCCCCCTCGGTCACGGCTTTCAGCCAGTCGGCGTGCACGGGGTCGACGATCATCGGCGCGGTCGGGCCGACGGGGTTGCCGAAGATCCAGTTGATGCCGATCCGCATCAGGCTGACGCCGATCACCAGGATGATCGTGCCGGTGACCACCGGCGGGAAGAAGCGCAAGAGGCGGCTGACAACCGGGGCGATGAGGATCGAGATCACTCCGGCGGCGATGATCGCGCCGAAGATCGCGCGGGCGCCGTCCGCCCCTGGGGTGGCATTGGCCATCGCGACCATCGGGCCGACGGCGGCGAAGGTGACGCCCATCATCACCGGCAGCTTGATCCCGAACCATTGGGTCGCGCCCATCGACTGGATCAGGGTGACAAGGCCGCAGACGAAAAGGTCGGCCGAGATCAGGAATGCGACATCCGCCGGCTCCAGCTTCAGCGCGCGGCCGACGATCAGGGGCACGGCGACGGCCCCGGCGTACATGACAAGGACGTGCTGCAGGCCAAGCGTGAAGAGCTTGGGCGGTGGCAGCATCTCGTCCACGGGATGCGTGGTGGTCATTCGGTTTCTGTCCTTTTCCCTTGGGGCTTCATTGGTATTCGCGCCGTCTGCGCATTGCCCCTGCATGCGCTCCGGTTAGGACGCCCCCCTCGGTTCAGGGGGCGAGGACCGTCCACGGTTCGGTGTAACGGTGTTCTTCAAGGTTCGGGGTGGGCCCGATCCGGTCCACCACGACAAAGATGCCGGGGGAATGCAGCGGTGTCAGCACGCCGTGCCAGGTGCCACGGTGCAGGTTGATGCCTTGCGCGCCGTTTGTCAGGAACGCGCGCGGTTCTGCCTGCGGATCGGGCGCGACGATGACGAGGAAGGGGTTCTGCGTCATGGGAATGAAGGCTTGGCTGCCGTCGGGGTGACGTTCGATCAGGTCGAAGCTGTAGGGCAGCGCGCGGGGCTGGGCCTGGAAGATCGAGATGCCCGCGCGCGCATCGCCGAAGTCCAGCGTGGCGCGGTCGTGGTGGCGCTGGCAGAGGCCCGCGTTGATCAGACGGAAGTCTCCGGTCGCGTCCAGCACGTCGCCGAAAGGGGCGAAGGCTTCGGCCGTCAAAGGTTCGGTGCGCAGGGGTCTCATGCGCGGCTCCTCGTGCGGCTTCGCCTTCTCGTCGCTGGGGCGCGCACCAGCGAGGAGTGCCGAAGGTGGAGGCGGGCGGCGCTCATCGTGCCGGTCCGAAGGCGCCCGGGCCGCGCAGCTTGGCGTGGCGGTTGACGTCCTTGTAAAGCAGATAGCGGAAGCGGCCGGGACCGGCGGCATAGCAGGCCTGCGGGCAGTACGCGCGCAGCCACATGAAATCGCCGGCTTCGACCTCGACCCAGTCCTGGTTCAGCTTGTAGACCGCCTTTCCCTCCAGAACGTAAAGCCCGTGCTCCATGACGTGGGTTTCCTCGAAGGGGATCACGCCGCCGGGTTGCAGGGTCACGATATTCACATGCGCGTCGTGGCGCAGGTCGTCGGGTTCGACAAAGCGGGTGGTGCCCCAGCGGTTCTCGGTGTCGGGCATCCAGCGGACGGGGACGTCGCGTTCGTTGATGACGAAAGCCTCGGGCGCGGGGGTTCCGGGGGCCGGCTCGTAGATCTTGCGCAGCCAGTGGAAGCGGGCAGGGGCGCTGCCTTCGGCGAGAAGGGTCCAGCGGGTGCCTGCGGGGATATAGGCGTATGAGCCTTCCTCCATCTCGTAGCCGGTGCCGTCGAGGGTCAGGGTTGCAAGGCCGCCAGTGAAGAAAAGCCAGTGTTCCGCGCCGGTTTCGGCGTCGGGCGCGTCCGAGCCGCCGCCGGGGGCGACCTCCATCACATATTGGCTGAAGGTTTCCGCAAAGCCCGACATCGGACGGGCGATCAGCCAGAGTTTCGTCTTCGTCCAGCCGGGCAGGAAGCTGGTGACGATGTCGGAAAAGCAGCCCTTCGGGATCACGCAGTAGCTGCCGGTGAAGACCGCGCGCTGGGTCATCAGCGCGGTCTGCGGTGGCAGGCCGCCGGGCGGGGCGTAATAGGTGCTCATGGCAGTTGGTCCTTCAGGCGCAGTTCGGCGATGCGTTCCACCTGGGCGCAGGCGGTGGTGAATTCGGTGGCGGTGTCGTTGTTGATCCGGGTCTGGAAGGCCTGCAGGATGGTGGCCTTGGTGTTGTCGCGGACAGCGATGATGAAGGGAAAGCCGTGTTTTGCGACATACTCCTCGTTCAGCCGCTGGAAGCGGCTTCGCTCCTCGTCAGTCAGGGCGTCAAGGGCGGCGGAGGCCTGTTCGGCGGTGGACTCGGCCGTCAGGCGTTTGGCGGCGGCGAGCTTCCCGGCAAGATCAGGGTGCGCTTTCAGGACCTTGAGCCGGTCTTCGGGCGCGGCTGACCTGAACATCCGGGTCAGCGCGTTGTGCAGACCCGCGGCCGAGTCATGGGCGGGCCCGAGTTCAAGGTCGAAGGCACGGTCGGCGATCCAGGGGGAATGTTCGAAAATGGAACCGAACCGCTCGACGAAGCGGGACCGCGCCATTTCAGAGGGCCGCTCGAACCGCTTGTGAGGATGCGTTTTTTGCCAGTGCTCGGCGATCTCGATCCGGCGCGGAAACCAGACGCCGGTGTGGGATATTGCATAATCCAGGAAGCGCTTGAGGCCCGCGATCTTGCCCGGGCGGCCGATCAGGCGGCAGTGCAGGCCGATGGAGAACATCTTGGCCTGACCCGCCTCGCCTTCGGCGTAAAGGGTGTCGAAGCTGTCCTTGAGGTATTGGAAGAACTGCTCGCCGGTGATGTAGCCGGGGGCGGTGGCAAAGCGCATGTCGTTGGCTTCCAGCGTGTAGGGGATCACCAGCTGGTCATGGTCGCCATATTCGCGCCAGTAGGGCAGATCGTCGTCGTAAGTGTCGGAAATCCAGGCCAGCCGTCGGGTCTCGGCGGTCAGGCGCACCGTGTTCATGCTGCAGCGGCCGGTGTACCAGCCTTGCGGCGGGGAGCCGACGACTTCCTCATGCAGGCGGAAGGACTCGGCGATCTGGGCGGCCTCTTCCTCGGGGGGCATGTCGCGGTGGTCGACCCATTTCAACCCGTGCGACGCGATCTCCCACCCGGCGGCCTTCATCGCGGCGACCTGCTCGGGATTGCGGGCCAGGGCCGAGGTCACGCCGTAGATCGTGACGGGAATGTCCATGCCCGTGAACAGCCGGTGCAGCCGCCAGAACCCGGCCCGCGCGCCGTAATCGTAGATCGACTCCATGTTCCAGTGCCGCTGGCCGGGCCAGGGGGCGGCCCCGGCGATGTCGGAAAGGAACGCCTCGGACTGGGCGTCGCCGTGCAGGATGTTGTTCTCGCCGCCCTCTTCGTAGTTCAGGACGACAGAAACGGCGATCTTCGCGCCGCCGGGCCAGCGGGCGTCGGGCGGGTTGGGGCCGTGGCCACGGAAATCTCGGGGGTAACGGTTCACGGGGGCGTCTCCTTCTTGGGGCGAGACTAGGGGAGAAAAGCAAAAGGTATTTTCAGGATTTCACGGAAAGTCATATGCCGACAAGCGTGGGTCGCACGTAGAGCCGTTTCGTGGTCAGATATGCCCCAGACCGATGGAGGATGACGAATGGGACGGCTTTCGACGCATGTGCTGGACACCGCAAAGGGCAAGCCCGCGGCGGGGGTGAAGATCATGCTTTACCGGATTTCCGGTCAGAGTCACCGCAAGGTGAAGGAGGTCGTGACCAATGCCGACGGGCGGACGGACGGACCGCTTCTGGAAGGCGATGCGCTGACGGCCGGAGTCTACGAGCTGGTCTTCTGTGCGGGCGACTACTTGCGGGCAAGCGGGCAGGCTGGTGAAGCCATTCTTTTCCTTGATGAAATTCCCATTCGCTTCGGGGTGCCGGACGCCAGTCAGCACTATCACGTGCCGCTTCTGATCTCGCCCTTCGGATACTCGACCTACCGGGGGTCCTGAGGCGCGATCCATTGCCCCGAAAAGGTCGTGAAAGCGTCACTTGCACAACCGCCGAGACACGTCTTATGTGGCCGGGTAATTTTTTCGGCTTCAAGGAGAACCGCATGTTTCGGATGAATTCGTATTTGGCCGCCCCGGCCTTTGCTTTGTTGATGAGCGGAACTGCCCACGCCGCGCTGACTGCGGATCAGGTCTGGCAGTCCTGGAAGGATGCCGGTGCGCTGGTCGGGCTGACGGTTTCGGCTGCCACGGAGAACAATGCCGATGGTGTGCTGACGCTGAACGGCGTGTCGATCGCGCCCGAAGGCATGGCGGGCCTGACGATTTCGGACATGGTGCTTACCGAAGAGGACGACGGGTCGGTCACGATCGAGCCGGGCGCCGACATCGGCGTGGCGATGGCCGGCGAGGCCGAGGGTGCGGTGACCGTGACGCATGACGGGCTGGTCCTGACCGCCCGCGAGGCCGATGGCGGGCTGGCCTATGACTATGAGGCGGCCAAGCTGGATGTCGTCTATGACACCAGCTATCCGGGTGTATCCTTTGACGGGTCCGAAGCGCCGACCGTGACCTCGGCGGGGACTGTGGGCTTTACCAACCTGTCGGGCACCTATTCCGACACGCCCGGCACCAATCGGACCTTCGGGCTGGATATCGCGGCCGACGTGCTGGCCTACAACACCAGCCTCGATGACCCCGGGATGGAGATGAAGCAGACCTCGACCAGCGAGACCGCGGGCATCGAGATGTCGATGGCGTTTGCGCTGCCCTCCAGCATGCAGCTGACCGCCATGTCCGCGCCGGCCGACTTTGGCACCGCGCTGAACGAGGGCCTGTCCTTTACCCTGTCGACCAAGCAGGGTGAGTCGACCGGCACAATGACGCAGGAAAGCGCCTTCATGCCGATGGACCTCGTGATGAAGGCCGGTGGCGGGGAAGGCACGGTCGTCTTCAACAAGGACACGTTCTCGATGAAGTCGATGGCATCGGGGCTGGATATCTCGTCCGGGCCGGGGATGATGCCGGTGCCGGTGCAGGTGACCTCGGGGCCGATCGAGTTCGACCTGACGACTCCGGTCGTGGCGACGGAAGCTGCGGGCGACTATTCGTTCGTCATGAAGCTTGCCGACTTCAGCGTGAACGAGGAAGCCTGGGCGATGTTCGACCCGAACGCCGCCCTGCCGCGTGATGCAGCCCAGATCGCCATCGACATCTCGGGCAAGACCACGATGGACCTGCCCGCGCTGATCGCGTCGGGAGAGGGTGGGGCGCCCTACACGCCTGCGCCGGAAAGCCTGAACATCACCGAACTGGGTGTGAAGGTCGCGGGCGCGGCGCTGGCGGCGACCGGGGCGTTCACCTTCGACAACTCGATGGGCATCCCGATGCCGCTGGGTGAGGCGAACGTCAGCGTCACCGGTGCCAACGCGCTGATCGACGGGCTGATCGCCACAGGCCTGATGTCGGAAGACGACGCAATGGGCGCGCGGATGATGATGGGCATGTTCATGGTGCCGGGTGCGAATGCCGACGAGCTGACCTCGAAGATCGAGGCCAAGGAAGGCATGCAGATCCTGGTGAACGGCCAGCCGCTGCCGATGTAAGGCTTGCGGTTTCGGATTGGGAAGGGCGGGGCTGCGGTTCCGCCCTTTTTCTTTGCGGCGGTGGGTGGATCGCCCGCCCTACGCGTGTGTGGCGCGACGCAGGTCCTCGCGGATCTGAGCGGCCATGTAGTCGGTGAAAAGCTGGACCTTCGGGTCCTTCAATCTGCGGTGCTGGCTGAGCGCCGACAGTTGAATCGGCAGCGGCGGCGTGGCGGTGGCGACGGGGACAAGGTGGCCCTCGCGCAGATGGTCGGCGACCTCGAACAGGGGTTTCAGAACGATCCCGCGCCCGTCCAGCGCCCAGCCTGTCAGCACATCGCCGTCATCGGATTCGAAGGGCCCGGTGATCTCGAACCTGC
>NZ_JAXMMF010000012.1:0-9227 GCF_034366665.1 Tabrizicola sp.
TCGCCGCCCTTGGCTGCTTCGACGGCGGTTTTCACGTCCATCGTCACGGTGCCGACCTTGGGGTTCGGCATCAGGTTGCGCGGGCCGAGGATCTTGCCCAGACGGCCGACCAGCGGCATCATGTCCGCCGTCGCGATGCAACGGTCGAACTCGATCTTGCCGGACTGGATGGTTTCCATCAGGTCTTCGGCGCCGACGATGTCAGCCCCGGCGGCCTTGGCTTCGTCAGCCTTGGCGCCACGGGCGAACACGGCGACGCGCACGGTCTTGCCGCTGCCGTTCGGCAACTGCACCACACCACGGACCATCTGGTCGGCGTGGCGCGGGTCGACGCCGAGGTTCATCGCGATTTCCAGCGTCTCGTCGAACTTGGCCGAAGCCGCGCCCTTGATCAGCTTCACGGCGTCTTCGACGGTGATGTTGGTCTTGCCGGCGAAGGCTTCAACCGCTTTGGCGGTGCGTTTCGCAAGCTTTGCCATGATCTCAGCCCTTCACTTCGATGCCGCACGACCGTGCCGAGCCAAGGATGATGTTCATCGCGGCTTCGACCGAATTCGCGTTGAGGTCTTTCATCTTGGTTTCGGCGATCTTGCGCAGTTGGGCGGCAGTGATCGAACCGGCAACAGCGTGGCCCGGCTTGACCGAACCCTTGGTGCGGTTGCGCTTGCCGACCGACGGCAGACCGGCGGCTTGCTTGATCAGGAACGCGGCAGGAGCGGTCTTGAACTCCAGGCTGAACGACTTGTCCTGGTAGTAGGTGATGATCACGGGCGTGGGCGTGCCGGGTGTGATGTCGGCGGTCTTCGCGTTGAATTCCTTCACGAAGGCCATGATGTTCAGGCCGCGCTGACCCAGAGCGGGACCAACCGGCGGGGACGGGTTCGCCTGGCCCGCTTTGACTTGCAGCTTGAGGCTGCCGATAATCTTCTTGGCCATCTGGCCTTCTCCTTTTTCACTGCATCCGGCCCGGAATTGGGGGATGCGGTTTAGTGGTCCGGTCCGTCACCAGCGGATGCTGGCGCTCGCCTCCCACGCGTTCCTCAGTTCCCTTTCGAGACCTGAGTGAATTCCAGTTCGACGGGCGTCGCCCGGCCGAAGATCGACACGGTGACCTTCAGGCGGTTGTGCGCCTCGTCCACATCCTCGACCATGCCCGAGAAGCCCTCGAACGGGCCGTCGGTGACCTGCACGGTTTCACCGATGTCGAAACGGATCAGGTTGCGCGGGGCTTCCAGACCTTCTTCGACGCGGTTCAGGATCGCGTTCACCTCGGCATCGCGCATCGGCATCGGTTTGCCTTGCGGGCCAAGAAAGCCCGTCACGCGGTTGATCGAGGAGATCAGGTGATAGCCCTTGTTCGACATTTCCATGTGAACCAGCACGTAGCCCGGCATGAAGCGACGCTCGGACGTCACTTTCTTGCCGCGCCGCATCTCGATCACTTCTTCGGTCGGGACCAGCACCTCGTCGATCTCGTCCTCGAGACCGGCATCGGCGACGGCGGTCTTGATCTGTTCGGCGATCTTCTTCTCGAAGTTCGAGAGAACGCTCACCGAATACCAGCGCTTCGCCATCGTCTTTGTCTTCCTATCTTTCGGGGCCACTTTTCCGGGCCCGCATTTGCTGATCCCGGAACAAAAAACAGCGCGCACCTCGAATCGATGCGCGCCGGTGTCCCTTTGGTTGAGGGGGACTTATCGTCAGCCCGCCGTCATTTCAAGAGGCTTCCGGCCGAAAACCGGTCACGACCCGACGATTGCGGTCAGCCCGGTGCGGATCGCGAGGTCGATCAGGCTGAAGAAGGTGGCGCAGAGGGCGGCCATGATGAACACCATGATCGTGGTCAGCACCACCTCGCGGCGGGCGGGCCAGACGACCTTGGCAACCTCGGAGCGGACCTGTTGGATAAACTGGAGCGGGTTCGTGGTGGCCATGACAGGGGTTCCGGCAATAAGGGTCAAGGGCGGAGATACGGCGGATGCGGCGAGAATTCAAGAGACAGGGGGCGTGGCGGTGGGAAAAGCCGGTGTCCCACGGTGGGACACCTTGCCACCAGACATGAAATCAATGACTTGGCCAACCGAGGTGACGAAGCGTTAACCTTTTGACGCCCCCTGCCCGCCTTGGATGCTACCCGCCTTGGGAGCTGGCAGACGCGGGGCCGGGACGGGTTGGTCCGGGCGAAAGGAGGCTTCGCCCGCCAACCCGCCGGGGGTGAGGCTGGCGGGCGCTGCCTTGGAGCAAGGTGCAAAGCGGGTCAGGGCCGCAGGCGGCCTTGGAGGTGTCATGTTCGGGAAGTGGCAGGGGCAGAAGGTTTCGAACCCTCGACCTACGGTTTTGGAGACCGTCGCTCTACCAGCTGAGCTATACCCCTACGCGGAGGCCGAGTTACGGCAGGCCGCGCACGAGGTCAAGGGATTCTCGCAAGCGCTGCCCCTCGACCCTTGTCAGCGGTCTGACGCCAGCCCCTCAAGCGCGGCAAGGTCGGGCGCCAGAAGTGCCGGCACCGCAGCCCGGATGCGGTCAAGCGGCCAATCCCACCACGCCAGGGCAAGCAGACGGTCGATGATCTCGGGCGGAAAGCGCGGGCGGATCAGCCGTGCGGGGTTGCCGGCAACGATGCTGTAGGCTGCCACATCCCGCGTCACGACCGCGCCCGCACCGATGATCGCGCCGCTGCCGATACGGACACCCGGCAGGATCAGCGAGCCGTGGCCGATCCACACGTCATGTCCGATGTGCGTATCCGGCAGGTCGGTGAAGCTGGCCTTGTAGGTTTCGATAGTGGCGGGATCGAAGACCGGGAACGGAAAGGTGGTCAGGCCGGCCATTGCGTGGTTGGCCGAGGCGGTGATGAAGCGGACGCCATGCGCGATCTGGCAGAAGCGCCCGATGACCAGCCTTTCGGGCGCGCCGGGATAGAGGTAAGGCGCCAGATGCGCCGCCCAGTCGTCTGGCGGGTCGAAGTCGTTGGCATAGCTAAAGTCGCCGATGCGGATGTTGGAGTGGTCGATCACCTGATTCAGGTGGACCATGTTCGGCAACGCTGTGCCGTCGGCAAGCACCAAAGGGTGCCGGAGTGCGGGATCAAGCGGCATGTCAGGACCTTTCATGAACGGTTCGCGGAACGGTTCAGACAGTCAGGTCCATCGCAGCCTCCTGTTGCAGCCAGGGATATGTAGCAGATCCTGACGACCGGCAAAAGACCGGGGCTTGTCGTTTGTGGGATGCGGTGCACCTTGCAGGCGGGCAAGGTCTGGAGGACGGGATGCCGAAGATGCGGAAGAAATCCGAACTGCCGCAGAAGCTCTGCGCGTGCTGCGGGCTTCCCTTCAGCTGGCGCAAGAAGTGGGAGCGGGACTGGGACGCGGTGCGCTATTGCTCGGACCGCTGCCGAAAGGCGGGAGACGACAAGGCGAAGGCTCCTCGCTGACTGCGTCCCGTGCGACGAGAAGACGAAGTCGCACGAGGAGCGGTCTGGTCAGCACGCGCCGGGGTCCGTATTCTGCCCGCCGGAGGGCCCTGTGCAAGACGTCTCGAAGATCCTGGCAGAATTCGCCGCACGGCCCTGGATGTCCGTGCCCGAGGTTGATCTTGGCCCTGCAGCGCGGGTTCCGACCATGCTGACCCCGGAAGAGCGGCTATTCTATCACTGGCTTGGCCGCCGGGTGCAGGGCGAAGGGGCCACGGTGGACCTGGGCGCCTATGCCGGGGGTTCGGCGGCGCGGCTTCTTTCAGGACTGGCACTGTCGGGGCGGCGCTTTCACGTCCACAGCTACGACCGTTTCCGCTCCTCGCGCGCGTTCTGGGCCAGGTTCATGCCGGATGAGCCCCTGCCCGAGGCGGATGATGCAGACCTTCTGCCCGTCGTCCGCAGGCACCTCGCGCCCTGGCTGGGCCAAGTGACGCTGCATGTGGGCGATATCGGCGAAAAGCAGTGGACGGGTGGGCCGATCGAGATCCTGTCGGTCGACGCCGCCAAGGGGGCCGTGCTGGCCGACCATATCGCCGAGCAGTTCTTCCCGGCGCTGGTGCCGGGGCGGTCGATCCTGGTGCAGCAGGATTACCTGATGTCGGTGCAACCCTGGCTTTCAGCCCAGATGGTGCGCCTGCGCGACTGCTTCCTGCCCCTGGCCCATGTGCCGAAGGTCGGCCTTGCCTTCCTGACCGTCGCCCCGGTGACCGAAGCCGCGCTGACGGCGGCAAAGGTGGGGGACCTGACCGACGGCAAACTGATGGGCCGGGTGCGCGAGGCGGCGGCCTGGCACGAAGGCATGGTCCCCCGAGGGCCGTTCAAGGCGATGCTTGAGCAGATCAAGGCCCACCCCGGCATCCGGCTTGGCTGGCAGATGCGGCAAGCGCGAGGTTGACCAGGCGAGGCGCTAAAGCTTCGGACCGGTCTCGCGGCCCGGAAAGCGGCGGTCGAATTCGGCGATGTAGTCACTCGCATCGACCGGACGCAGCGTGCGCAGGATCAGGTCCAGCTTTTCTTCCAAGCGATCATCCGCTTCCTTGGACTGCGGCGAGCCGACGAACAGGAAGAAGGCCAGGCCGCCGACTTGCCAGAGGATCTGCAGGAACTCGGACTGCCAGTTCTCCATCGTGTCGCGGCCCATCTCGACCAGGTATTCCGACACCAGGATCGGCGCGCCGTGCTGGGTCTGCGCGTCGACATAGGCGAACCAGCCAAAGGTCCAGTGGCCGATGAAGGCCCCAAGGAACAGGATCAGCGTGATCCAGGCGTAACTGTAGCGTGTCCAAAGCGACATGGCGGTCTCCCTCATGGCCGAAAGGCAACCGGTCGCGCTGCGGAATGTTCCGACGGGCCGAAGGGTTGCCCCCCCCGGCCCGCACGGGGTCAGATGTTGCCTGCGCTCATCTCGCGGGCAATGTGGTCGGCCTGGCGGATCGCCAGCGCGACGATGGTCAGCGTCGGGTTCTCTGAGGCACCCGTGGTGAACTGCGAGCCGTCCGAGACGAAGAGGTTCGCGATGTCGTGGGTCTGGCCCCACTTGTTCACCACGCCGTCCTTGGCTTCCGCCGACATCCGGTTGGTCCCCAGGTTGTGGGTGGACGGATAGGGCGGCGTCGGGAAGGCGCGGGTCGCCCCCACGGCCTCGTACATGGCGATACCCTGCTTGTAGGCGTGGTTGCGCATCGCGATGTCGTTCGGGTGGTCGTCGAAGTGAACGTTGGCGACAGGCAGCCCGAACTGGTCCTTCGTTTCGGACAGAGTGACGCCGTTTGTCAGCTGAGGCATGTCCTCGCCCACGATCCACATGCCCGCCATGTTCTCGTAATGGTCAAGCGCCGTGGTGAAGCCCCGGCCCCAGCCGCCGGGATTCAGGAAGGCGGCCATGAACGGCAGGCCAAGGCTCAGCGTCTCCAGCTCGTACCCGCCAACGAACCCGCGCGACGGGTCATGGCGCGATTCGTCCTGGACGATCCCCGCCATCGTGGTCCCGCGCCACATGCGCACCGGCTTGTCGAAGATCGCGTAGACCGACCCCGTCGTGTGCCGCATGTAGTTCTTGCCGACCATGCCCGAGGAGTTGGCCAGCCCGTCCGGGAACATCAAGGACGCCGAGTTCAGCAGAAGCCGCGGCGATTCGAACGAGTTCCCGGCGACACACACAATCCGCGCCTTCTGCAGCTGCAACGCGCCGTCCTTGTCGAAGTATTCGACCCCGGTGACCTTGCCGCTGTCGTCATGCAGGATGCGCGCGACATGGGCACGGTCGCGCACTTCAAGGTTCCCCGTCGCCTCGCCCGCCGGGATATCGGTATAGGCGGCGGACCACTTCGCGCCCCACTTGCAGCCCTGGAAGCAGAAGCCGGTTTGCTGACACGCCATCCGGCCATCGTAATCGGCCGAGTTGATCGCCATCCGGCCGGTGTGGACTTCCTTGTAGCCCAGTGCCTTGGCACCCTTCTCGAACACCAGGTAGTTGTTGTTCCCCGGCAGGCCCGCGCGGTCGCCGGTGCGGGTCACACCCAGCTTGGTCTCGGCCTTCTCGTACCACGGTGCCATCTCGGCCCCGTCAATCGGCCAGTCCAGAAGGTTCGCCCCTTCCACTGCGCCATAGGTCGTCAGCGCCTTCCATTCATGATCCTGGAAGCGGATCGAGGCACCGGCCCAGTGGGTCGTGGTGCCGCCGACGGCCTTGACGATCCAGGCGGGCAGCCCGCCGAAGTCCTTCGCCACGCGCCAGGAGCCGCTGGTGGTGCGGGCATCCAGCCAGGCCAGCTGGCCGAAGCTTTCCCACTCGTCGTTGATGTAGTCCTCGGGCAGATAGCGCCCGCCAGCTTCCAGAGCCACGACCTTGACGCCCTTCTGCGCCAACTCGTTGGCCAGAACCCCGCCGCCCGCGCCCGTGCCGATGATGACGACAACCTGATCGTCGTTCTTGTCAAACGTTGCCATGATCGTCCCCCCTCACAGCCAGTCGATGTCGTTGAAGCCGCGCTCGATGTAGCCACCCTGGGAGAAGCTTTCCCCCTGGTAGCCGAAGATCGGCCAGACCTCTTTCTGGTTATAAAGCCCGGTCACCAGGCCCGAGCGGACCGTCTGGAAGAACGGCGTCATCTCGATGCCCTGCAACAGCTTGACCCGGTCTTCCTCCCATCCCGCGGCGACATAGCTGTCGAACCCGGCGGCCTTGGCGGCGGCGTCAAGGGCTGCGACACCCTCGGCCACCAGCGCCTTCTGCTCTTCGCTGTCATAGCCCTTCACGGCCACGGCGTAGAACTGGTCCGGCACCTGGTCATGCGGGTAGATGTCGCGCGCCATCTGCAGCAGCGTCGCCATCTGTTCCGGCGTGATCACCGTCACCTCGACCGCCCAGGCGGCATTCGGCGCGGCGATGAAGCCGGTGCCGACCACCGCCAACGCCCCGGCAGACAGGCTGCGCGACAGAAGCTGACGCCGGGTGAGGCCGCGAAGATCGGGGCCCCGAAGATCGTGTTTCGTCATGGTTTCCTCCCTTGATTTCAGTGCGAAGCGCGCGCGTCTCCCTCCTCAGAGATAGCGCCCGCCGCGTTGCAGGACCTCGATCTGGTAGCCGTCGGGGTCTGCGATGAAGAAGAAGCGGGCGATGACGCTGCCCGCCGGGGCGAAATCGACAAGCTTGCGCGGGGCCAGGCCCGCCGCCGTCATTCGGGCATGTTCGGCATCGACATCGTCGACGCTGAGCGCAAGGTGGCCGTAGCCGTCGCCCAGGTTGTAAGCCTCGGCCCGGCCCTTGTTGACCGTCAGTTCCAGCTCAAACGTCTGTTCGGGATTGGACAGATAGATCAGCGTGAAACTGTCGAAATCCAGCCGGTCCGCGACTTTCAGCCCGAAGGCGGTATCGTAGAACGCCAGGGACCGCGCCTCGTCCAGCACGCGGATCATCGAGTGTATCAGCTTGGCCATTGTCCCCCCGGAAGTCCTGTTGATCTGGTAAGATTAACGGACCAATTTTCGGGGCAGGTAGTAGGTGAATACTACAGGCGGATTTTCTATTCGGCGGCGATGGCAGGGCCGGATTGCGCCATCTGATCCAGCTCGCCAAGGTGAATCATGCAGGCGCAGCGCAGCAGCGACGTGAAGTTCGTCGCTTCGCCATGCTGTTCCAGCACTTCGGAATGCAGCTTGGACAGGAAGGCGGGCGTGGTCGACCCGTCCTTCGCCGCCATCTGGTCGACGATGCCCCAGAAGGCCCGCTCCAGCCGAATGCTGGTGGACTGGCCGTTCAGACGCAAGCGACGGGTGACGTATTCATACCGTGCCGGGTCCTGCCCGGCGAACATCTGACACATGGCTGGCCTCCCCCTGCTGGCCTTGTGGATCAGCGAAGGTTGGGCCGGTTCGGACGAATCGTCAACGCGACATTGGTCGGACTAAGGTGGGTGGCCGGGTCACGTCTTCTTGACGTACTGGCACAGGATCACGATCTGCTGGTCGTTGACCCGGCCTTCGATCTGGTCCGGGTTGTCCAGCACCAGCCGGATACCCCGCACCGACGTGCCGCGCTTTGCGACCATCGAGCTTCCCTTGACCGGCAGGTCCTTGATCAGGACCACCGTATCGCCGGGCGCCAGAAGGACGCCGTTGCTGTCGCGATGTTCGACACTTGGAACGTCATCGGCGCCCCCGGCTTCGGCCCGCTTCTGCACGTCGGGGTCAAGATAGACGGTGTCGAGAAGGTCGACTGCCCAGCTCTCGGTCGGCAAGGCCCGCAACAGCCGCCAGGCGGCGATCTGGGTGGCCGGGTCCTCGGCCCAGACCGCATCGCCAAGGCAACGCCAGCGCGGGCCGGGCGTCATCACGCCGGAAAGGGCGGCCGCACAGACCGGGCAAAGCAAAGCGACGTCGTCGCCGGGGGAAAGGGTCAGGGGGGCGGCGTCGGGGGCGGCACACAGAACGCAGGCGGTCATGGCTTGATCCTTGAAATGAAAAAGGCGCGCGGGGTGCCGCGCGCCTTTTCGTTGGTTTCGGTCTTCGCGCTTTACGCGATGATCTTCGAGACGACGCCTGCGCCGACGGTGCGGCCGCCTTCACGGATGGCGAAGCGCAGCTTCTCTTCCATCGCGATCGGGGCGATCAGTTCCACGACGAACTTCAGGTTGTCGCCCGGCATGACCATTTCAGTGCCTTCCGGCAGCTGAACGGTCCCGGTGACGTCCGTCGTGCGGAAGTAGAACTGCGGGCGGTAGTTCGCGAAGAACGGGGTGTGACGGCCGCCTTCTTCCTTGGTCAGGATATAGGCCTCGGCTTCGAACTTGGTGTGCGGGTTCACCGACTTCGGCTTGCAGAGAACCTGGCCACGCTCCACGCCCTCACGGTCGATGCCGCGCAGAAGGATGCCGACGTTGTCGCCAGCCTCGCCGCGGTCGAGGAGCTTGCGGAACATTTCCACGCCCGTGCAGGTCGACTTCTTGGTGTCGCGGATGCCGACGATTTCAACTTCGTCGCCGACGTTGATCACGCCACGCTCGATACGGCCGGTCACCACGGTGCCGCGGCCCGAGATCGAGAACACGTCTTCGATCGGCATCAGGAACGGCTGGTCAACAGCACGCGCCGGGGTCGGGATGTATTCGTCCACGGCCTTCATCAGCGCGCGGATGGAATCTTCGCCGATGTCCTTGCGCTCACCGATCATCGCCTGGTGGGCGCTGCCCTTGACGATCGGAATGTCGTCGCCGGGGTATTCGTAGGACGAAAGCAGCTCGCGCACTTCCAT
>NZ_JAXMMF010000013.1:0-17310 GCF_034366665.1 Tabrizicola sp.
ATCTTTGGCACGCTTCCACTGAAAGCCTGCAGGACCGCCCTGCAGACCACCTCATATTGCCTCAGTGAACCAACCAGAAAGCGAACTCTGCAAATGGCTCAAGGCTTAAGTTAGCGCCTATGGGGATGGTCCCCCGCCTCCCAGACAGGAGCCAAACAGATGTCCCGCAAAGATGCTCACGCCTTCGCGTCGACGGCATGCGTCGACCCCTCGCCGCCACGCTCATGGTCTCGATCGTCGTCTTCCAGGCCGGGGATGGAACCTTCGGCGCCCTCCCCGCCGATGAAATCGACGGCGACGAGGTTCAAGTGGTCGCTGAGGTTGACCCGTGGGCTTTATGCCCACCACCTCGACGGTGCCTCAGCCGCTTGGCGTCGCGTCATAGAAGCGACGTACGGAGCGTGCGTCGTCTGATGCAAATCAGCCGACAACGCTACTTTCCTGTATCAGCACCATGATCTCGGCCCCAAGGACAAGATCAGCGACCTGTCCGAAGTGCCTAGCGCGAAGCCTACCCTCGCGGTCGATCAGAATAAGCGTCGGCGTGCCTTCCAACGCATAAGCCGCCATGGTCTGCGGCAGCGGGCCGTTTTCCCCGGCCATGTCCACCGCCACCGGAAATCGGATACGGTATTCGTGCAGAAAGGCGCGCAAGCTGACCGGCGTCATAGCTGCGTGATGTTCGAACACGCAATGTAGGCCGAGCACCACCACATCCGACGATCGGAAGGTCTGTGCGATGCGTTGCGCTTGTGGCAACCCGTGGGTGACACAACCGGGACAGAGCATCTGGAAACATTCGATCACGACGACCCGGCCACGCAGCCCCTCGAGCATCAGAGGCTCGGGCGTGTTCAGCCATTCAGCGGCAAGGATCGGCGGTGCAAGGTCGGACATGGCATTGGCTTTCATCAGAAAACCGGCGGCGGGGGGTGCCGCCGCCGGAAATTGTTTACTGGTTGACCCGGCCGGGGAGGCTGAGGTCTCCCGAGGCCACATCGAAGACGTCGGTCACGCAGAGCAGCGGCGCGTGAACATTGGCGTTGACCCGCAAGCCTGCGGTCACTCCGTCGAAGCCCGTTGGATCGACCGTGCCGATATCGGCAAAGGCGACCGCGATCCCGATCATCTTGCCCGATATCACCGGATCCCAGCCGGGGCTGTCGATCCGCAGGGGCAGGCCGGGCCATGTGGCGGGCAGGTGCTGCGTGATGCCTTCGGGGATGTCGATCACCTTCAGCGCACCCGCGCTACAGGCATCGTCCGTTCCCAGAACCACCCAATGACTGTGCCACAGATCACCGTCATTGGCCCGATCGCCATCGCCGTCTTAATCATAAAGCGGCGTGTTGTCGAAATCGGGGTGCGCGGTGGCAGCGGTGAAAACGATTCTCGTGCCGCAGTCTAGCCCAAGCTCTCCCGCTTCGACCGGGCGGCAGTCGTTACAATACCGTCATGTCCTGATGATACCTGCCACCGATCCCGGATTGTCCGGGTTGGAACCAGGAAGACGAGGCACAGGTTGGCACAGATTGTTTTCGGTGGCGTCGGAAAGGTTTATGCAGGCGGCACACGTGCCGTTTCCGATATCGACCTGCTGGTCGAAGACGGCGAGTTGATCGTGCTGGTTGGTCCGTCCGGTTGCGGCAAATCCACCTTGCTGCGCATGGTGGCGGGGCTGGAGACCATCACCGATGGCACGCTGAGCATTAACGGACGAACGGTCAATGATCTGTCGCCCGCCGAACGTGACATCGCCATGGTGTTCCAGAATTACGCGCTTTATCCGCACATGACGGTGCGCAACAATCTGTCCTATGGGCTGCGCAATGGCGGGATGAAACGCCCTGTGGTCGAGGAAAGGGTGCGCAATGTCGCCGAGGTTCTCGAAATCAGCGCCTTTCTGGATCACAAGCCCCGGCAATTGTCGGGTGGTCAGCGGCAGCGCGTCGCCATGGGGCGCGCCATGGTGCGCGAGCCGCAGGTTTTCCTTTTCGATGAGCCGCTCTCCAACCTGGACGCGAAATTGCGAAGCCATATGCGTGTCGAGATCCGCGAATTGCAAAAGCGCCTTGGCACCACATCGCTTTACGTCACGCACGATCAGCTGGAGGCCCTGACACTGGCCGATCGCCTGGTGGTCCTGAATGCTGGCCGCATCGAGCAGGTCGGCACCCCGATGGATGTCTATCTGCGTCCGGCGTCCCTTTTCGTGGCCGGGTTCATCGGGTCTCCGGCGATGAACATTCTGGTGCCTGACGTGATCGAGTGGGGCGCGGCCGGGCGTGACCATTTGCCGTCCAAGGGCCGGGTGTTCGGCATCCGTCCCGAAGACCTGCATCAGGCTGCGCCACAATCGCCGCATGTCAGCCTGGTTGGCCGGGTGCGGCATGTCGAGATGGCCGGAGCAGACATTCACCTGCACCTGACGCTTGCAAGCAGCACCGATTCGCTTGTCGTGCGCCTGCCCGGCCAGACGCCTGTTGCGACTGGCGCAGAGATCAGGGTCTTTGCCGCTCTCGACAGGTTGCATCCTTTCGATACAAGCACGGGGAGACGCTTGGAAATCGTTGCGTAGCACAACAATCATCCGAATGACGTGGGAGTGTTACACGGGTCTGAAATCATCAAAGGCACCCCAGTCAAACACAAAGGTGCTGGCCTCATGCCTTCCACGTCCTTTTCCCGTCGCGCCATCCTTGGTTCCGGAATTGCAGCCGGCGCATTTGCCGCCGCAGGGCTGCCTGTCCGGGCGCAATCCTCCAACGCAACGATCACCATTTCGTCCGTATGGGGCAACGACAGCCCGTTTCAGGGCGTTGTGGATGCTTTCAACGCTGCCGGTCTTGGTGTGACGGCCACGAACCGCTTTGATGGAAACTACGAGGAATCGACCGCCAAGGCAGTCACCTCGATCGCCGCGGGCCGTGCCCCCGACCTGATGGTGACCGGCTGGAAGTTCGGCTACTTCGCCAAACGCACCCTTGGGGCGCGTGATCTGCGCAGCATCGACGAGGCGCGCGTCAACGCGATCATCGGCAATTTCCAACCCTCGGTGCGCCCGCTGGTCACGATCGACGATGCGCTGATCGGCCTGCCCTGGGCCATGTCCACGCCAGTGACCTGGATCAACCGCGACCTGTGGCGCGCCGCGGGCCTGAATGACGACATCCCCATGGATGTGACGCATGACTGGTTGATGGAGCAGGCCGCCGCCATCGACGCGGCGCTGAAAGGCAAGCATGCAAGCTATGCCTCGGCGCTTGATCTGTCGAACAACGAGTGGACGTCGCAAGCCTATATCCAGAACGCGGGCGGCTGGCTCCTTGATCCGAACGGCACCCTTGCACTGGACAGCGCCGAGGCGGCAGCCGGCATGACCGCCTTTGCCGATCCCGCCTGGCGCGGGCTGTGGATGCCCGTCGATGGCAAGGCGCAATTGAACGCCTTCACCTCGCAGGCGCTGGCGATCACCACAACGTCATCGGCCTATGCGCCCTTGATGAACAAACAGTCGTTCGACATCGTGGCCCGGCAGTTCCCGCGTCTGGGCAATGCGCGCCGGATGAATTCGGGCGGCAACTTCCTGGCCGTCTATACGCCGAATGCCGAAAAGGCCCAGGCAGCGTTGACCTTCCTTGAATTTGCGGCCTCGAAGGCAGGGCAGGAAATCTGGTCCAAGGTGGGCTACCTGAATACTTCCGTGCATGACATTGCGGCCATGGCCAATCAGGAAGCCGCCAGCGCGCAACTGGCCGAGGGCCTGACCGCCGAAACCATCTGGCCCGGCGCCCGCGGACTGGAAGCGCAGACTGTCTGGCGCCAGTGGGTCGGCCGCATCCTGGAACGCCAGATGCCGGTGGCCGAGGCGCTGACGCGTGCCAAGGCCGACATCGCGCCGCTGATCGTCTGATCGTGACCGCGAGGCAATTCGCCATCAGCCTGGTGCCATATCTTTTTGTGGCACCGGCCCTGGCCTTCATCGGCGCGTTTCTTTACGCGCCGGTGCTTTTCTCGCTTGGCCTGTCGGTGACGGACTGGAACTTCATCAATTCCGATGCGAATTTTGTCGGGATCGAAAACTATCGCGTGGTGCTGAACGATGCGAATTTCCACGCAGCGGCGCGCAACACGCTTGTCTATACCCTCATTCTGGCCCCGCTTCAGATCGTGCTGTCGCTGTTGTTGGCGCGATTGCTGGCGGATCTGGGGCAGACGCGGTTTTCGCAGGTCTACCGGGGCGCCCTTTTCCTGCCGACGATCATTGCGTTCTCGATTGCCGGTGCGACCTGGGCCTGGCTTTACAACCCGCTGAACGGATTTCTCAACGCGATGCTGGCGCAGTTTGGTTCCGGCGGCTTGCGCTGGCTGGATGATCCGGCACTGGCGATCTGGTCGGTATCGGCGACGGTGTTCTGGAAAACCTTCGGGCTGAACATGCTGCTCTGCCTTGCCGCGCTCAGCGCCATACCTGCGGAAATCAACGAGGCGGCCCGCCTGGACAATGCCGGCTGGTGGCGCCGCCTGATCACCATCGAGGTTCCGCTGATCTCGCCCACGCTGTTTTTCGTCACCGTGACCACCGTGCTGGGCGTGATGGATGACATTGTCGGCGCGGTCGATGTCATGACTGGTGGTGGCCCGATCGACGCGACAACGAACCTGCTGTTCTACCTGTATGAAAAGGGGTTGCGGTTCTTTCAGTTCGGCCATGCGAGCGCGGTCGCGGTGATCGTGATGGCCTTTGTCGGGGCAATCACCTGGCTACAGTTCCGGGTGCTGGACCGTCGGGTGCATTATGGCTGATCGCACCCCCGCGCGGGGCTGGTTGCAACATCTGATCCTGTTGCCGGTGGCGCTGGTGACGCTGTTTCCGCTGTTCTGGATGGTCACGACGGCCTTCACCCCGAACGAGCTTGTGCTGACCCGCGCGATCCGCTTCTGGCCAGAGCAGCCGACGCTGGACAATTTCCGCACGGCCTTTGCCCGGCATCCGGTGGGTCTGTGGCTGTTGAACGGGTTTGTGGTTTCGGCCTTCGTGACGCTTGGCAAGCTGCTGATCAGCCTGCCTGCCGCCTATGCCTTTGCCCGGATGGAATTTCGCGGCCGCGATACGCTGTTCTGGCTGGTGGTGGCGACACTGACCTTTCCGTCGATCATCGGCATCGTGCCAACCTTCATCGGGGTGGTGAAGCTGGGGTATTACGACACCCTGGCGGGTGTCATCGTGCCGTCCATCGCCTTTGTCGGCTTTTATATCTTCTACTTGCGGCAGAACTTTCGCCAGCTTCCGTCCGAGATGTTCGAGGCCGCCTTGCTGGACAATGCCGGTCCCTGGCGGCAATTCGTCCAGATCGCGCTGCCCAACATGCGCGCGCCGATCGCGGCGGTGACGGTGCTCAGCTTTCTTGGGGCCTGGAACATCTATTTCTGGTCGCTGCTGATCCTGGAAAGCCCCGAGAAAAAGACCATCACCATCGGCATCAAGGTGTTCACCGATATCGAGGCGTCCAACCAGCTTTGGGGGCCGATGATGGCCGTGGCCCTGCTGGGGATCCTGCCGGTGCTGGTGCTGTTTGCCCTGGCGCAACGCCAGATGATCGAAGCGTTCGCACCAGGCAGCGGGGGGAAATGAGCATGGCACGCATTCTTGTCACGGGCTCGATCAACCGCGACCGCACGTTGCGGCTGGACGGGCCGCTGCCCGCCTGTCGCGTCACCGCGCGGGACATGGGGTTTTCGTTGGGCGGTGCGGCGTCGAATACGGCGCTGGCCCTGGCTTGCGCGGGGCATGAGGTTGTCATCGCATCGGCCTGCGGGGCCGGGCCTGCGGGGGATGCCATGCTTGCGCAGCTTGCGGCAGGCGGTGTGGATGTGTCGCGGGTGGCGCGGCCGGACGCGCCACCCGCAGAGCCGCTGATCCTGATCGAGCCGGGTGGCGAGCGAACCATCATCCATCACATGCCGGGGCAGGGGGCGATGGTCGATTTCGCGGATTTCGCCGATGAAGGCTGGGACGGCATCTATGCCGCCATGCCTGCGCCGGGGCTGTCCGCGCTGTGCGCGCGGCTTTTGCAACGGTCAGCAATTCTGGGGCAATGGTATCCCGCCACCCACGCCCCGCCTGCCGATGTTCTGGTCACTTCGGCCGCCGCCAGTCCGGGTGCGCCGCAACGTCTGACCGATCTGGCAGCACCCCTGCCTGGCTGGCTGGTGACGACACTGGGGGCAGATGGCGCGCAGGCCGTGGCCCCGGACGGCGCAACGATCACCTTGCCGGCCTGGCCTGCGCGCCCGGTCGATACCACCGGCGCGGGCGATGTCTATGCCGCAGGGCTGTTGCACGGAATGGTGGCGGGCTGGCCGCTGCCTGCCGCGATGACCTTGGCCGCGCAACTGGCCGCGCATCATGTCGAAACGCCCGGTCCAACCCCGTCACCGTCCCTTTCCGAAATCTTTGCCGCATTCAACCCCGAGGAGTCCCTGCCATGATCCTGACCGATGCCCAGATCAACCAATACCGCGCCGATGGCTATCTGCTGATCCCCGATGTGTTCCAGGGCGAGGCGCTGGACCAGCTTTGCGCCGCGCGTGACCGCATCATCGCCCGGCCGGACCGCGCCTGGAATTTTCTGGAAACCGAAGGCGGCCCGGTGCGCGCCTACAACGCCTGCCACTGGGACGAGCCGACCTTTGCCGATCTGGTGGTGGCACCCGAATGTCTGCAGCCTGCACAGCAGATCCTGGGGGGCGATGTCTATCTTCACCAGTTCAAGATGAACCCCAAGGCGCCGTTCGGCGGCTCCAGCGGTTGGGGATGGCATCAGGATTATGTCAACTGGCGCGATTTCGACGGGATGCCGGAAAACCGTGCCTTGAATGTCGCCGTTCTTCTGGATGACGCAACCGAGGTGAACGGGCCGCTATACCTGATCCCCGGCAGCCAGCACGAGGATGCCCTTGGCCAGGACCGTGCCAACAAGACGCCGGGCCTGACAGCCACCGAGGTTGGCGACGACGATGTGCGCCGCCTGGCCGAGGCCGCAGGCATTGTCAGTGCAACGGCCAAGGCCGGTGCGGTTCTGATCTTCGATCCGATGATCGTCCATGCCTCGGCGCCGAACATCTCGCCCTGGACGCGGCACACTGTCTACCTGACCTACAACCATGTGGACAACGCGTTGACGCAACCGACGCGCCCCGAACATATCGCTGCGCGGGATGCCACGCCGTTGACGCCCCGCGCAACTGCCTGAGGCTGACGGCAGTTCGACAATCCGGGCGGGTATCGCCCCGGCCGGATTGCACAAGTCATTCGGATGTTACACCGCACCTGTAGTCATTCGAATGAAAGTTGAGGAGAGACGGATGCCAAAGCGCATCGGACAGTGGCACGATGTCGAGGCGGCGCTGCGGGCGGATATCCTTTCGGGGCGTCTCGAACCCGGCGCGCGATTGTCGACAGAGGCCGATCTTTGCGCGCGCTTTGGCGTCGGACGGCACAGCCTGCGTCGGGCCGTGGCAACATTGGTCGCCGCCGGGGCGCTGCGGGTTCAGCAGGGGGCTGGCACCTTTGTCGCGGATCACGCGGTGCTGAACTATCAGATCGGGGCGCGTACGCGGTTTACGCACAATCTTTTGTCTCAAGGTCTCGCACCTTCGGGCGATCTTGTTTCCGCCGAAACGCTGATCCCACCCGCCCATGTGGCCGAAGCACTGGGGATCACCCCAACCACACAGGTGCATGCCTTTGTTGCGGTCGGGCGGGCGAATGGCGACCCTGTCAACCTGACCTGTTCGTGGCATCTGGCCAGCCTGTTTCCGTCAATGATCGACCAGCGCCGGGCAGGGGAAACCGTATCCCAAGTCTATACCCAAGCAGGCCATGGCGATTATCGCCGGCGCGAGACGACGATTACCGCAAGGTCTGCCCTGCCGGTTGAAATGCGGCATCTGAACCTGCCGGACGCGCGCCCGGTTCTGGTGACAGCAAAGGTTGATACAACCAGGGATGGCCTGCCCATCGGCTATTCCCAGGGGATATGGGCCGCCGACCGTGTGCGTTTCACAGTCGAAAACACCACCATGACCGGAGAGTTGAAATGACGGCCGAGACACCTGACCCGGCCTTGCCGGCACACCATGCCCGGACCCTGTCGGTTCTGGCCCGCGCCCGGCCTGGCCCGCTGAAGGCGCTGGCCGAAACGCTGCTGGACGATCTTGATGGCGTCGAGGTTCTGACCAATCGCACCGGGCTTGTGATGCTGCCGATGACCGACCCGGTGCAAGGCACCGATTTTCATCTGGGCGAGGTTCTGGTGGCCGAGGCGCATATCCGCACAGGTGCGGCCGAAGGCTATGGAATGGTCACCGGGCGGGATCTGGAACAGGCCCTGGCGATGGCGGTGGTGGATGCCGCGCTGATGCAGGGCCTTCGTGCCGGGGTGATCGCGACATTCGTCGAAAGCGAGGCCGCAGAACAAGCCGAACAGGACCGCAGGTCATTGTGTGACATAGCGGCAACCCGCGTGGACATGGAGACGTTCTGATGGATCGTGCACCCCGGATGACAGCCGAAGACGCGCGCACCGCCGCGACGTTTGACGCCCTGATGCGCGCCGCTTCCGAGCCTGGGCGCATATGGCCCTTGCCGGGCAGCGACCCTGCGCTGATCGCAGAGGCACTGCTTGACCGCGAGGTCAGCGTTCATGCCGCCGATCCCGACCTTGCCATGCGGATCGCGCTTCTGGGCGCGTTGGCGGCGGATCAGGAGGCGGCCGATTATGTCTTTGCACCGGCCTTGGCGGATCTGGCGTCGCGGCTGAAGGCCGGCACCCTTGCCGATCCGGATCTCGGCGCCACGCTGATCGCCCCGGCGGTGTTTGGCCGCGGCACGTCCCTGCGGCTGACCGGACCGGGCATCGCGCTGGCACGTGACATCGCGGTTGACGGGATTGCACCTGCGTTCTGGGCGGCTCGGGCGGCGGCGCTGCGCTATCCGCGCGGCTTCGACATTTTCCTGCATGACGGCGCGTCGGTGATCGGCCTGCCGCGTTCGACCCTGATCGAGGTGTTCTGATGGCCTATGTTGCAACACGTGGCGGTGAACAGGCCATCGAACAGGCGGAACGGCTGTTTCGGGCCGAGCTTGGCACAATTGACGCCGCGCGCGTGGCCACGATCGAGGCCGCGCTGCCTTGGCTCGTGGACCGGCTGATGGGCGAGGCATCGCTTTATGCGCGCGATCTGGCCGGGCTGGCGCTGGCGCAGGCGGGGGGCGAGCTGTACGAGGCCCTGCTGCTGCTGCGGGCCTGGCGGACGACACAACCGCGACTGGCGGTGGCCGAACCCGTCAAGCTGGCCGATACCTTTGCGCATCGCCGTGTCTCTGCCGCGTTCAAGGATCTGCCAGGCGGGCAGGTCCTGGGGCCGACGCTGGATTATTCGCACCGTCTGCTGGCGACCGAGGTGCTGGAAGGCGCGGCCTTTTCCCCGCCCGCCGTCACGCCCGCCGACATACCGGCACCGGCGCGGCTGGTTGCCTTGACCGACTGGCAAAAGGCGCAAGGCCTGATCGACACGCCAGCACCGATTCCCGTGGCGCCCGATGACATTCCCGATCTGACGCGCGAGCCCTTGATGTTCCCGGCCAAGCGCGCGCATCGGCTGCAAAGTCTGGCGCGGGCGGATACCGGGGGCACGCTGGCGCTGGGGTATTCGGCGCAACGCGGCTATGGTGCCGCGCATCCCACGGTGAACGAACTGCGCCTGGCCGAGGCCGATCTGCGGGTCCGCCATCCGCGCGGCACGGTGTTCAGCGCGGGGCGGGTGCGGGTGTCGTCCTGCGAGATGATCGCCAAGACCGTGAACGCTGAGACCAAGGCAGAACATCTCAGCCTTGGCTTCGCGGCCACGCTGGGGTGGAACGAGGTGAAGGTCGTGGCCGCCTCCACGCTGGATCTGAACGCCCGCCCTGATGGCGACCGGCCCGCCAGCAACGAGGAGTTCTTTCTTTACCACACCGAACCTGTCGAGGCGTCGGGCTTCAACATCCACCTCAAGCTGCCGCATTACGTCACCTTCCAATCCGCGCTGGATGCGTTGCGCGGGATCACCCGGGGTAGCGGGCAGGCCCGCAGCCCCGACGATGTCATGCATGAGGCCGAAGCCCGCACTGCCGCTGCGGCGGCGGCGGCAGTGTCTGCCCATCCCGAACCGGAGCCGGTGAAATGACCCGCCTTGCCGCGTTGACACGGCCCTGGGCCGCTTATTCCTATGGCTTTCTTGATGCCTCTGCGCGGCGCGAATTGCGCCGCCGCATGCTCAAGGCCATCGCCATTCCCGGCCATCAGGTGCCTTATGCCAGCCGCGAGGTGCCGATCGCGCGGGGCTGGGGCACCGGCGGCTTGCAGGTCACGCTGACGTTGCTGCGCCCCGATCTGGTGGTCAAGGTGATCGACCAGGGCGCCGACGACAGCGTGAACGCTGTCAACCTGCGCAAGTTCATGGAACGCATGGGGGGTGTCACCGGCACCACTGACACCCTGGCCGCCGACCTGATCCAGTCGCGCCACCGGATCCCCGAAGAAAGGCTGCGCGACCACCAGATCCTTGTGTTGCAGGTGCCGGACCCAGAACCGTTGCGCCCCATCACCCCTGACATGTCGGCGGCACGCATCCTGCATGGCGATGCCGATTACGGGCGGATGTGGCTGATGCTCTACGAACAGATCGTGCGGTCAGGCCGCATCACGCAAGGTGCCGCCTATCCGGCGATGGTGAACGGGCGGCATGTCATATCCCCCTCGCCCATTCCGCGCTGGGATGTGGAAAAGCTGCACATGGCGCAGCATCTGACGTTTCTTTCGGCAGGTCGCGAGAAGCGGCTTTATGCCGTGCCACCGCATACATCGGTGGAACCGCTGGTGTTCGACGACGTCCCCTATGCGGTCGAGGATCACGCCAACCTGACGTGCCAGCGTTCGGGCGTACAGGGGTTCTTCATGAACGAAATCCCGCGCGATGACGGCACGTCGGCGCATGAGCTGTCCGACAGCGGCTATGGCATCAAGGCTATCGACCGCGCCGCCGGCGAAGATGTCCGTATCGGCGAGACCTGGTACAAAAAGGGAAGGATCCGGCCATGATGGCGGTTCTCGAACGCGACGCCCCGGCGCTGGTGCCGGACGCGCCCGCGCTGCGGATGGTGGGCGTGGCCAAGTCCTATGGGTCCATCGTTGCGGTGGAACGCGCCGATGTGACCGTCTGGCCGGGAGAGGTGCTGGGCATCGTCGGCGAAAGCGGGTCTGGCAAATCGACCCTGCTGCGGATGATGAACCTTGAGGAGGCACCGGACAGCGGCAGCTATCACCTTGCCCTGCCCGCCGAGCCGGACCGCGACCTGTTCGCGCTGGACCGGTTCGAGGCACGGATGCTGCGCGCGCGCCATATCGGGATCGTCTATCAGAACCCGCATCAGGGGCTGATGATGCGCAATTCCAGTTCCGGCAATGTCGCCGAACGTCTGGTCGTGGCAGGCGAGCGCCGCTTTGCCAGGCTGCGACGTGCGGCCAAGGCGGCGTTGTCCGCCTCGGATTTTCCGCTGGCACGGATGGATGCGCCGCCCATCGACCTGTCGGGCGGCATGCAGCAGCGCGTGCAGCTGGCCAAGGCGATTGCGCTGGAACCGGCCTTGCTGTTGCTGGACGAACCGACGACGGGGCTGGATGTTTCGGTGCAGGCCCTGGTTCTTGACACCTTGAAGCGGCTTCAGGCCGAACGGGCCATCACGATGGTTCTGGTCAGCCACGACCTTGGCGTGATCCGCACCATGGCCGACCGGGTGATGGTGATGCGCGCGGGCTGCGTTGTGGAACAGGGTCTGACCGACCAGGTTTTTCAGGATCCGCAGCATCCTTACACACAGGAGCTGGTCCATGCCAAACTCTGAAACGCCGGTGCTGTCGGTCCGCGGCCTGCGCAAGTCATTCGCGGTGCATCACCTTGGCAGTTTGATCCCGGCCTTTGCGGATGTGACGTTTGATCTGTTCGCAGGGGATTTCATGCTGTTGCGCGGGCCAAACGGGGTTGGAAAATCAACCCTGTTGCGCGCGCTTTACCGCAGCTATCTGCCGGGTGGCGGGCAGGCCATCCTTGCCTCGTCGCGCGGGCCGGTGGATCTGGTGCGCGCAGCCGATGTGGATATCGCCTGGCTGCGCCGCCATGACATCGGCTTTGTCACGCAGTTCCTGACCGCCCGGCCAAGGGTCAGCGCCGAGGATCTGGTGGCCGAACCCCTGCGCGCCGCAGGAGCCGAGCCCGCACAGGCAAGGGGCGAGGCGCGTCACTGGCTGGAGGTGTTCGGGGTCAAGCCGGCGCTCTGGCCTGCCTACCCCACGACGTTTTCGGGCGGCGAGCAGCAGAAGGTCAATCTGGCACGGGCCTTGATTCGGCCCCGGCGGCTGTTGTTGCTGGACGAGCCAACCGCGTCGCTGGATGCGTCGGCCCGCGCGGCGCTTGTGGCACGGCTGGCGCAGTTGCGCGCCGAAGGCGTGGCCATGATCGGTGTCTTTCACCACCCGGAAGATGTGTTGCACCTTGTCACCAAGGAACTGGCCCTGTCGCCCCATGCCGAGGCCAGTCTCGAAGACCTGATGACCGAACAGATCTGAGTGGCGCGCAAATCTGCAAGGGTCACGGTCGCGAATCTGGGTTCGCGCGTCGCGCGGGGGTGCGCTGCCCGACGGGTTCATTCGCGTGGACCTCGCGACAGGGGCGCACTTGCGACAAAATGTACACCCGCGCGATTTGGGGCGTAGCTGTCGCATCACTGTCATGTGAGTCGTCTAGACGTCTCTACGAAGAGAGTCGGGAGACGCGCCTTGCCACAGCTTGTCAGACAGTCGGGTATTGCCATCTGGGCGCAGATTGCGAACGCTTTGCGCGCCGAGATCGAACGCGGGCTGGACGATGGCGACTGGCTGCCGACCGAGCCTGATCTGGCCGCGCGCTTCGGCGTGAACCGCCATACCCTGCGCCGTGCAGTGGATGAGCTGATCGCCGAAGGGCTGGTCGAACGCGTGCATGGCCGCGGCACGCGGGTTCTGGCGCGCGGGCTGGTCTACGGCCTTGGCCGGGACACCAAGTTCACCGAGCGTCTGGCGGCAAGCGGTCGCACCGCGCAGGTGACCTTGCTGGATCAAAGCGAAATTGCCGCAGATGGCGGCGTCGCGCGGCGTTTGCGTGTGGTCGAGGGCGCGTCGGTGCTGCGCCTGCGCACGTTGCGGGGCGAGGAAAATCTGCCCTATGCGTTGACCCTGCATTTCCTGACAGGTGATGCGGCAAAGGCCGCGCGCAGCTACACTGGCGGTTCCCTGACGCGGCATCTGCGCGAGGTGGCGGGCATCACGCTTGACCGGGTGGAAAGCCTGATCACCACACGCTTGCCGTTGCCCGAGGACGCACTTGCGCTGCGGATGCCACGCACCCAACCGGTGTTGCGGGTCAAGGGCGTGAACGCCTGCCGCGAATGTGGCGTGATACAAGAATATGCGATCACCCAGTTCCGCGGCGATCGCATCCAGCTTTCGGTGGCCGATCCCGAATGGGCCACCGATGACCCGCCGCCGCACTGAGGTGCGGCTGCAACCCTGACTCCCCAGTCAATCAACGTAAACCCGAAGGAAGAATCATGTCCCTCCTCAAGACCTTTGTTGTGGCCACAGCCGCAACTGTATTCTCTATCAGTGCGGCCTTCGCACAACAAGCAGACGGCTCTGCGGCAGCGCCTTATCGCGTCATGCTGGTGCCGGCCGATGGTGGCACCGAGGATGGCACGCGCGCCGACTTCAAGCCGGTCTTTGACGCCGTGACCCAGACCACGGGCATCCATTTCGACATCAAGGTCGGACAGACCTATGCAACGGTGATCGAGGCGATCTGCTCGGACGTTGTGGAAATCGCCTGGTTTGGCGCGGCGTCGTATCTGCCCGCGCAGCAGCGCGGCTGTGCCGAACTGCTGGCGGTGGACGTGCTCAAGGGCGAATCGACCTATTTTTCGGGCGTCTACGCCCGCAAGGACAGCGGCATTGCCTCGGTGGCCGACCTGAAGGGGCGCTCGATGGCCTTTGGCGACGCGAACTCCACCTCCAGCTTCGTCTACCCGGTGGCGATGATCGTGGCTGCGGGTCTTGACCCGGTGAATGATCTGTCGGCGATCCGCATGACCGGCAGCCATGCCAACAGCCTCAAGGCGCTGGCCGAAGGGCAGGTCGATGCGGCCGCCGCATCGTTCGACAGCTATGAGAAGGCGATCAACGGCGGCACGATCAGCGCCGACGAGTTTGTCGTCGTGGGCAAATCGGACCCGATCCCGAACCCGCCGCTGGCGATGTCGACCAAACTGCCGACCGAGGTGAAGGGTGTCCTGCGCGCCGCGTTCAACACCGTGCATGAAGCCCCCGGCGTGACCCCGGAAATGATCCGTGGCTATGGCGGCAAGCAGGTGGACCGCTATGACGCGAACATCACCGACGACATGCTGGCCCCGGCGCTGGTGACACTGTCGGGCGTGTCGGGCGATCTGCGCACCGCCATCATCGCCAAGGCAGGCAACTGATGTCGGCGGCGGCGATCCTTTCCGCCGCGCAGGCCATCGGGGGAGGGGTGCAACCGCACCTCTCCTTCCGGGACTTGCGCAAGGTCTATGCCGATGGGGTCGCCGCGCTTGATGGCGTGTCGGCCGATGTGGGCAAAGGCGAATTCTGTGTCGTGCTGGGGCCGTCCGGGTCGGGCAAATCCACGCTTTTGCGGGTGGTCAACGGGCTGACGGACCTGACATCCGGCACGATGGCGTTGGGCGATACCGCCTTGTCCCCCAAAAGCCTGCGGTCCATCCGCCGCCGGGTGGCAATGGTGCATCAGCAGTTCAATCTTGTGGAACGCGCATCGGTCGCATCGAACGTGCTGGCGGGTGCCGTGGCAGAGGTGGCGTCGTGGCGTGCGATGCTGGGCTGGTATCCCGATCATTTGCGCGACCGCGCCTGCGAAGTCGTGGCCCGTGTCGGCCTTGATGAAATCCACCTGCCGCGCCGCGCCTCGGCCTTGTCGGGCGGGCAGCAACAGCGCGTCGGCATCGCGCGCGCCCTCTTGCTGAAACCCGAGGTGATCCTGGCCGACGAACCCGTCGCCAGCCTTGACCCCGCCATCAGCCGCGAGGTTCTGGGCCTGTTGCGCGAGGCCGCCCGCGAACAGGGGGCAACGGTGCTGTGCAGTCTGCACCAGACCGATCTGGCGCGTGAATTCGCCGACCGGATCATCGGGATGCGCAAGGGGCGCGTCGTCTTTGACGGGCCGCCGCATTTGTTTGACAGCACTGCCGAAGGAAAACTCTACGAAGGTCTGAATGCGCCTGCAGATCAGCCCGCCACAAAGGAGCAAGCCTATGCGTGAGGGTGAACTTGCGATCGGGGCGCATCATCCCCGGCCCGCGCGCGACTGGCATCTGCCCGCGCCCTATGACTGGCGCGCGGCGCTGGCCGTCTTGCTGGTGGCATTGGCCCTGATCTGGTCGGGCAACCGTATGGAAGTGGACAAGATGCTGGGCCTGACCGGCGAGGCGGTGCTGTCCGCCGTCGGCGTGCAGGAAACCAGTCAGGTCGGCCGCGGTCTTGGCCGGATGCTGGGGGCGCTGTTTCCTTTCGTGATCGAAGACCGGCAGGAACTGGCGCGCTTGCCAAAACTCGACCGCGCGGCCCTGCCGATGTTCACCCGGATCGAGGCGGTCGAGGTCACGACATTTCGGATGAACGCCGAGACGCTGAAGGCCGAACCGCAGGTCGAGATCAAGGAATACCTCGTTCATCCGTTCGGCTATCTGACCAAGGTTCTGGGCAAGATGGTCGAAACCTTCGAGATCGCGATCTGGGCCACGATCATCTCGGTCCTGCTGTCGCTCCCGCTCGCGTTCTTCGGGGCGCGCAACTACACGCCGAACCGCTTTGCCTATTCTGCCAGCCGTGGCGTGGTCAGTTTCCTGCGCGCCATGCCGGAACTGATCATCGCGATGTTCCTGGTGCTGGGGTTCGGGTTCGGCGCGATTGCGGGCTATCTGGCGCTTGGGCTGCACGGCGCGGGTTTTCTGGGCAAATTCTATGCCGAGGATATCGAGGCCGCCGACCGCAAGCCGCAAGAGGCGCTGACCGCGCTTGGTGCGGGCAAGCTGCGGGTGCTGCGCGCGGCCGTGTTGCCGCAGGTGGCACCGTCTTATGTCGCCTACACGCTCTATATCCTTGATCGCAATGTGCGCATGGCGGCTGTCATCGGCTTGGTGGGTGCCGGTGGTATCGGGCAAGAGCTGAAGGGCCGCTACGACACGTTTGAATATGGCCATGTCGGCACGATCCTTCTGGTGATTTTCCTCACCGTTTTCGTGCTGGATCAGGTTTCCGCCCGCGTTCGCGCCCGGCTGATTGGATAAGGAATTGATGATGAGACCGGACAGAGAAGACTGGGCCGCGGCACTGGCCGCCGCTGACAAGGGGCAGGTTGCGGCACTGGCCGACCGCATCCGCGACCGCGCCACGGTGGAACCGCTGGCCCCGCCGCGCGAAGGGCTGATGCTGATGCAGTTGCGCGATTCCGTGGCGGGGGCCGCGTTCCATCTGGGCGAAATTCCCATGGCCCGCGTGCACCTGCGCCTGACCGCACCTGAAGGGACGGCCGAGGGCGGTGCCGCGCTGATGACCGACGATCTGGCGCTGGTCACCCGGCTGGCTATTCTGGACGCGGCCTTGATGGCGGACCTGCCCGAGGCGCCCGAGATCGAGGCCCTGCTGGCGACCGGCATGGCCGCCCGCGCCGAAGTGCGGGCGCAACGCGCGCTCGCACTGGACCGCACAAAGGTCGATTTTCAGCTTCTGTCGGAGGACGACGCATGAGCGTGCTGGACCTGCCCCGCCTCTGGCGGCCCGAGACGCATCAGGCCCTGTTCCGCCGCATCCTCGACGTGGCCGCGCGGCCCGGCCAGATTGCCGACTTCGCGGACCTGCTGGATGGCCGCCCCGCCGCACTGGCCGCCCTTGCCACCTTTTGCGACAACACGCAAAAGCTGGCCGATCTGAGCGGCACACTCTCCGCCACCGATCTTGCGTTTCTGGACGTGGGCATGGCCACCGCAGATCAGGCTGGGTTCATCCTTGCCCAGGGTGCCATGCCCCCAGATTTCACCCCACGCCTTGGCACGCTGGATGCGCCCGAAGGTGGGGCGACGCTTGTGGTCATGGTCGAAAGCCTGACAGATGGTGCGGGCCT
>NZ_JAXMMF010000014.1:0-39624 GCF_034366665.1 Tabrizicola sp.
AAGTTCGGCCAGGATCTGACGGTCGATAGGATCAAGCTTGTGCGCGGCCATGGTGCCTCCGTTCTGCGGCCTTACTTAAGCATGGGGCCGCCCTTGCGCAATAATATTTCAACCGAACGCAAGAAAACGATGCCAATCGCATCGTGCATGCCCGCCATGCAGGGGCTTTCCTGCCCGCCTGCGCATGGATATATCGAGGGCCGACAGATGGGGGACAGCATGGGCGAGACGCGGCACACACGGGTTCTTATCATCGGCTCTGGTCCGGCGGGCTATACGGCGGCGGTCTATTCGGCGCGGGCGATGCTGAACCCGATCCTGGTGCAGGGCCTGCAGCCCGGCGGGCAGCTGACCATCACGACCGAGGTCGAGAATTGGCCGGGCGACCATACCGTGCAGGGCCCGGACCTGATGGTGCGGATGGAAGAGCACGCCAAAGCGATGGGGGCCGAGGTGATCTCGGACTACATCACCAGCCTGGACCTGTCGCAACGGCCGTTCACGGCGCAGGCGGACAGCGGGACAACCTATACGGCCGACGCGGTGATCCTGGCCACGGGGGCGCAGGCGAAGTGGCTGGGGTTGCCCTCCGAGGAGAAGTTCAAGGGCTTCGGCGTGTCGGCTTGCGCGACCTGCGACGGGTTCTTCTATCGCGGGAACGAGGTCGTGGTGATCGGCGGCGGCAACACCGCTGTCGAAGAGGCGCTGTTCCTGACCAACTTCGCCTCGAAGGTCACGTTGATCCACCGGCGCGACAGTCTGCGGGCCGAAAAGATCATGCAGGACCGGCTGTTCAAGCATCCCAAGATCGCGGTGGTCTGGGACAGCGAAGTGACCGAGATCGTCGGGACCGAGGCCCCTCTGGGGGTGACGGCGGTGAAGACGCGCAATCTGAAGACGGGCGTGGAGGGGCAGATCCCCTGCGACGGGTTCTTCGTGGCGATCGGGCATGCTCCGGCGTCAGAGCTGGTCAAGGACCAGCTGCCGCTGCATTCGGGGGGCTATGTGGTGGTCGAGGCCGGATCGACCCGGACGGCGATCCCGGGGGTCTTCGCGGCGGGGGACCTGACGGACCACATCTACCGGCAGGCCGTGACCAGCGCCGGGATGGGCTGCATGGCGGCCTTGGATGCCGAGAAGTTCCTGGCGGGGCACTGAGAGCTGCCCGCGCGCAACACCGTTTCCGTCCCTTTGGAATCAAGGGTTTGGGTGTAGACGTTCAGGGTTTCCCAACGGGCTTGCTCGTCGTGCGACTTCGTCTTCTCCTCGCGACGAGCAGCGAGGAGTGACGAAGTCATCGACGAGCGGTCCCCCTAGCGCAGCCGCATGCCGTCCTTGTCGAACAGCATCGCATCGCGCGCGTCGAAACTGACCCCCACCTTCGCGCCGGGTTCCAGGCTGACCTGGTCGTGGCGTTCGATGATCAGCTTTTCGCCCGAGGGCGCGGTGAGGTGGACATAGGACACACCGCCCAAAGCCTCGGTCAGTTCGACCCGGTGCGTGTCGCCCGGCCCGATCTTCAGATGCTGAGGGCGCAGGCCCACGGTCACGTCGGCCCCTTTTGCCGGCAGACCGACTGTGGTCGTCACGGGGCCAAGCCCCTTGGCCGCGACAAAACCGGTCTCGGCCACGCCCGCCACGAAGTTCATCGCGGGGCTGCCGATGAAACCCGCCACGAACTTGTTGTCCGGGTTGTTGTAAAGGTCCAGGGGCTTGCCGACCTGTTCGATCCGGCCTGCCCGCAGAACGACGATCTTGTCGGCCAAAGTCATCGCCTCGACCTGGTCGTGGGTGACGTAGATCATCGTCGCCCCGATCTCGCGGTGGAGCCGTGCGATTTCGACGCGCATTTCCACCCGCAACTCGGCATCGAGGTTCGAGAGCGGTTCGTCGAACAGGAACACCTCCGGCCCCCGGACGATGGCGCGGCCGATGGCGACGCGCTGGCGCTGGCCGCCCGACAGGGCCTTGGGCTTGCGGTCCAGAAGCGGTTCCAGCTTCAGGATGCGCGCGGCCTCTGCCACCTTGCGGTCAACTTCGGCCTTCGGATGGCCGGTCATCTTCAACCCGAAGCCCATGTTTTCAGCCACGGTCATGTGCGGGTACAAGGCGTAGGTCTGGAACACCATCGCCACCCCGCGTTCGGAGGGGTCCACATGCGTCACGTCCCGCGCGCCAATGCGGATCGCACCGGAACTGGTCTCCTCCAGCCCCGCGATCATCCGCAGCAGCGTCGACTTCCCGCAGCCCGAGGGTCCGACGAAGACGCAGAACTCTCCGTCCTCCACCGTCAGGTCGACCCCGTGGATCACCTGCACATCGCCAAAGCGCTTGACGACATCCTTCAGCGTAACGCCTGTCATGATGGTCCTCCCCTATACCTGTTCCGGAAAGCGCCAGCTTTCCGCTTCCGCAGCGATCTTTGCCGCGATGTCCTTGATCATCGGAGCCTGTGCCCCGAGTGCCTCCAAAGTCGTCCGCGCCGTGGTCGAAGTGACCGACAGCGCCCCCATCACCCGGCCCCCGCGCGACAGAATCGGGACAGCGCAGCAGATGATTCCCGCCTCGTGCTCTTCGGCGTCCCAGGCGTGGCCGCGTTTCCGAATCGCTTCCAGCTCGGCCAAGAGCGCCTCGCGCGTGGCCAGCGTGTGGGGCGTGTGGCGGTGGAAGGACTGGCGGGCGAGCGCCGCTTCCAGGGCCTCGGGCGGCAGGTAGGCAAGCATCGCCTTGCCCACGCCGGTGCAGTAGGCGGGGCCGACCTTGCCGGCCTGGGCGAACATCTCGACGGGGCGGGCCGCATTGCGCTTGTCGACGTAAAGGACCTGGCCCACGTCCATCTGCGCAAGGTGGATCGTCTCGCCGGTTTCCCGCGCCAATTCATCAAGATAGGGCCGCGCGATCGGCGCAAGTGAGGACTGCGCCCAGGCAGCATGGGCCAGCCGGACAAGACGGACGCCCAGCGCATAGGTGCCGGTGTCGGGGTCCAACGTCAGCATGCCCTGGTGCGTCAGGGTCTGCAAAAGCCGGTACAAGGTGGCCTTGGGATAGTCGGCCTGGGACAGGAGATCCGAAAACCGCACGGGGCGGCCAAAGCGGGCCACCATGTCCAAGACGTCCAGCGCCTTGCCGACGGTTCCGTCTGCGTGTCCCTCGACTCCCACCGGTTCCCTCCCCGAACGTGGTTGTTGACAGGATAGACGATAGCCGACATAGTTTTCAATATTCAAGACTTAGTTTCAAATAGTGAAACCTAACGGGAGGAAACCAAATGGTTCACAAACTGACGGGCGCTCTGACGCTCGGGGCAGCCTTGTTGCTGTCGACTTCGGCCTTCGCGCAGGACAAGCGCGTCGTCACCTGGAACGCGGACTACGACCCGATTCCGCTGGCGGCTGCCGAAGCCCTGATCGCCGACTTCGAGGCTGCGAACCCCGAGATCGACGTCCAGCTGACCAACTTCGACCACGAGGCCTACAAGAACGCGATCCGCAACTTCCTGACTGCGGATGCGCCGGACCTGGCCAACTGGTATGCCGCGAACCGGATGCGTCCGTTCGTGGAAGCGGGCCTTTTCGCCGACATCTCCGACGTCTGGGCGAACAACGGTCTGATGGAATCGCTGGCCTCGTCGGTGCCGTCGTCAACCATCGACGGCAAGCAGTATGCGATCCCCTACACCTACTATCAGTGGGGCATCTATTATAACCGCGACGCCTACGCCGCTGCTGGCGTTGAAGTGCCCGGACCGGAAGGCGTGAACTGGGAAACCTTCCTCGCCAACTGCGAGAAGTTCAAGGCCGCTGGCATCGACTGCGTGACCACCGGCTCGTCGGCGCTGTGGCCGGTCGCGGGGATCTTCGACTACGTGTCGCTTCGCACCAACGGCTACCAGTTCCACAGCGACCTGGCCGCGGGCAAGATCTCGTGGACCTCGCCCGAAGCGCGCGCCGTGTTCGAGAACCTGGGCAAGCTGCAGCCCTATGTCACCGAGAACCATGCCGCCATCGACTGGCAGGATGCGGCGGCGCTGTTCGTGCAGGGCAAGGCTGCCAACTATGTCATGGGCAACTTTGCCGTCGGCGTCTTCAAAGAAGGCGGGATGACCAACGACAACCTGGGCTTCATGGTGTTCCCGGAGATCACCGCGGGTATCGCCCGGGCCGAGGAAGCCCCGACCGACACGATCCACCTGACCTCGGGCGCGAAGAACCCCGAGGACGCCAAGGCGTTCCTGGCCTATATGGCCAGCCCGGAAGCGCAGTCCAAGTGGAACACCGCTGTTGGCCAGCTCCCGACCAACAAGAACGCGACCGTTCCGGCGGAAGACCCGTTCCTGACGGCTGGTTTCCAGGCGCTGTCCACCGCGACGGGCGGCATCGCCCAGTTCTGGGACCGCGACGCGGACGCTGAATATGCCAAGGCCGGCATGGAAGGCTTCCAGCGGTTCCTGGTGCAGCCCGAGGCGCTGGAAGAGATCCTGACCCAGCTGGAAGCGACGCGCACGCGCCTGTTCCCGCAGTGATCCAAGGCTAACGGGCGCTCCCCTTGCGGGGGGCGCCTTTTTCGGTTTCCGGGGGGAGTGACATGGCACAGGCATCGCAGGCGGCGAGACGCTGGAACCAGAGGACCATCGCGCCCTGGCTGTTCCTGGCGCCCGGGCTGTTCATGTTCGGCGTCTATGTGCTGTGGCCGATCGTCCAGAGCGTGACGCTGTCGTTCTATGACTGGAATGGCCTCTACAACCAGGATGGCGAGTTCACCGGGACCTTCGTCGGCACCCGCAACTATGCCGAGCTGATGACCGACCCGGCGTTTGAGACCAGCCTGTGGAACAACCTGAAATGGCTGGTCCTGTACATGCTGGCCCTTCCCATCGGCCTTTTCATCGCGATTTTCCTGAACCAGACCGTCACCGGCATCCGGCTTTACAAGTCGCTCTTTTTCTTCCCCTTCGTGATCAGCCAGGTCGTCGTCGGCCTGATCTTCGCCTGGTTCTACGCCCCGAACTTTGGCCTCTTCTACCTGCTGACGGAATCCCTCACCGGCAAAGGCACCGCGATCCTTGCCGACCCTGATCTTGTCACCTACGGCATCATCGTCGCCGGGCTTTGGCCGCAGATTGCCTATGTGATGATCCTGTACCTGACGGGCCTGAACAACGTCGCCCCCGACCAGATCGAGGCGGCGCGGCTGGATGGGGCCAAGGGCTGGCGGATGCTGTGGTATGTGGTGCTGCCGCAACTGCGGCCCGCCACCTTCATCGCGGTCATCGTTACCGTAATCGGCGCGCTGCGGTCGTTCGACCTGGTGTCGATCATGACGACTGGTGGGCCGTTCGGGTCAAGCCGCGTGCTGTCCTACTACATGTTCGAGATGGCGCTGGGCGAGTTCGGCTTCCGCATGGGCTATGGCGCGGCGATTGCCGTCGTCTTGTTCGCCATCATGATGATCTTCATTTCGGGCTTCATCTGGAAGATGTGGCGCGACGAGAAGGAGCGCTAAGATGTTCCCGCGTCCGATCCAGAAATCCAGCCCCGCCGCCCAGTGGCTTTATGCCGTGGCGCTGCCCATTGCCCTGATCGTCTGGCTGTTCCCGCTTTTGGGCGTCGCCCTGACCTCGCTGCGCCCGGCCTCGGACCTGGCGCAGGGCAATTACTTCGGGATGCCCTCGGGCATAGCTTGGGAGAATTACGTCTACATCTTCACCGAAACGCCCATCGGGCAGTATATGATCAACTCGCTGTGGGTGACGATCCCCACGGTGATCGGCGCGGTCGGGCTGTCGCTGATGACCGGGTTTGCGCTGGCGGTCTACGGGTTTCGGGCGAATATCCTGGTGTTCTTCATGTTCGTGGCGGGCAACTTCGTCCCGTTCCAGATCCTGATGGTCCCGGTCCGCGACATGACGCTGCAACTGGGGATGTACGACACCTGGTATGGCCTCGCGCTGTTCCACATCGCCTTCAACACCGGGTTCTGCACCCTTTTCATGCGGAATTTCATCAAGGCCCTGCCCTTCGAACTGATCGAGGCCGCCCGGGTGGAAGGCGTCAGCGAATGGCGCATCTTCTGGTACATCGTCCTGCCGCTGATGCGGCCGGCCATCGCGGCGCTGAGCGTGCTGGTCTTCACCTTCATCTGGAACGACTTCTTCTGGGCGACCGTGCTGACCCAGGGCGTCGACAGCCAGCCGATCACCGCCGGTCTTTCCAGCCTCAACGGCCAGTGGATCGCCCAGTGGCACCTGGTCAGCGCGGGTTCCATCCTGGCCGCCCTGCCGCCTGTGGTAATGTTCTTCCTGATGCAGAAGCACTTCATCGCGGGGCTGACGCTGGGAGCCGTGAAGTAATGCACTGGCGTATTGATACGCAGGGACAGACCATCGCCCTTGCCTCCGAAGCCGGTATCCCCGAGGTCATCTACTGGGGGCCGCGTCTGCCGGATGCCGAAGACCTTTCGCAGCTTGCGCTGTCCGCCCGGCATGACCTGACCGGGGGGATGCTGGACAAGCTGCCGTCGCTGTCCTTGTCCCCGGAACCGGGCCGCGCCTTCCAGGGCCAGCCGGGGCATATCCTGGCCGAAGCCGACGGCACGCCCCTGCAACCGGCTTTCCACTTCGACCGGGCCGAGGCATCGGCGGGACGTCTGGCGCTGATCTCCACCGCGCCGGGGCTGGTGCTGACCCATGTGCTGCAGGCCCAGCCGACCGGAACGATCACGCTGCAGACCCGGCTGACCTCTGACCACCCGATCCGGGTGCAGTGGCTGGCCGCTCCAGTGTTGCCCGCCCCGCAATCGGGCGAGATGATCGACGTCCACGGCAAGTGGGTGGGCGAGTTCCACCTGATCCGCACCCCCTGGTCCCCTGGCATCCGCGCGCGAGAAGCACGGACGGGGCGGTCGGGGCATGAACATCCGCCCTACCTGATCCTGGCCGGCGAAGGCTGCACCAACACCCGCGGCGAGGCCTTGGCGTTGCATTACGCTTGGTCCGGCGGGCACCGGATGGTGGCCGAAGAGCTGCCGGACGGCCGCCGTCAGGTGCAGTTCGGCCATCCCTTGGGGGCCGAGACGGAACCGGGAACCCGGTTTGAGACCGCCGAGCTGATCGCCTGCGCCTCGACCACGGGGCTGAATGGCATCGCCACGGTGTTCCAAAGCGACCTGCGCGACCGCGTGGTGCAGTGGCCGGACGCAAAGCGGCCCCGCCCGGTGCATTACAACTGCTGGGAAGCGGTCTACTTTGACCACAAGCTGGACGTGCTGGCCGAATTCGCCACCCGCGCGGCAGCCTTGGGGGCCGAGCGGTTCGTGCTGGACGATGGCTGGTTCGGCAAGCGGGACGACGATACGACATCTCTGGGGGACTGGACAATCGACCGGCGCAAGTGGCCCGAAGGGCTGCACCCGCTGATCCGGCATGTTCACAGCCTGGGCATGGCCTTCGGCCTCTGGTTCGAGCCCGAGATGGTGAACCCCGACTCGGACCTCTACCGGGCGCATCCGGACTGGATGCTGGGGCCGGTGGACCAGACCACAGGCCGGGGCCAGATGGTGCTGAACCTTGCCTTGCCAGAGGTTCGTGAAAACCTTTTTCACCAAGTCTCGGCAGTGCTGGCCGAATACCCGATCGACTACATCAAATGGGACCACAATCGCCTTTTGCCGATGGTCGATGCCGCCCAGTCGCGGGGGATATACGCCCTGATCGACCGGCTCCGCGCGGCGCATCCCAAGGTCGAGATCGAAAGCTGCGCGTCGGGCGGGGGCCGGATCGACGCCGGCATCCTCGCGCGGACGCATCGGGTGTGGCTGTCGGACAGCAACGACGCGCTGGAGCGGTTGCGGATGCAGCACGACGCGGCGCTGTTCCTGCCTTCGGCGATCACCGGCAGCCATGTCGGCCCCCGGCACTGCCATACCTCGGGGCGGGTCCTGCCGATGGCCTTCCGTGCCTGGGTCGCCGCCCAGCGCCACATGGGCTTCGAGATGGACCTGCGCGAGTTGACCGAGGACGAGGCGCTGACGCTGGCCCGCGTCACGGCCTGGTACAAGGCGAACCGCACCTGGATGATGGCCGGGACGATCCTGCGGCTGGACAGCGACGATCCGGCGGTAACGGCGGAACTGCAACTGGCCTTGGACGCAGGGCGCTTCGTCGTCTTTGCCGGACAGGCCGACACCAGCCGCCAAAGCCTGCAGCGTCCCTTGCGGTTGACCGGGCTGGAACCCGGCGCGCGGTACTCGGTTTCCCTTCTGAACCCCGAAGACGCGCCGCGCCAGTCGCGGGGGCCGAACGCGTTGAAGTCTGGCCCCTTGACGCTGACGGGCCGGATGCTCATGACCAAGGGCATTCTCTTGCCCGTAGCCTGGCCCGCGACGATGTGGGTTGTCGAAGGACGAAAGCTGTGACCGATCCCGTTTTTCCCGACCTGAAGGGCCGATCCGTCTTTGTCACCGGCGGTGGCTCGGGCATCGGCGCGGCACTGACCGAAGCCTTCCTGCGGCAAGGCGCGAAGGTCGCGTTCTGCCAGCGGTCGGACGGCACGGCCTTCTGCGACGCGATGGAGGCGGCGACCGGGAACCGCCCGCTGTTTCTGCCCTGCGACATCTCGGTGGTCGATCAGCTGCAGCTGACGCTGGCGACAGCCGCCAAGGCGCATGGGCCGATCACGGTGCTGGTGAACAACGCCGCGAACGACCAGCGGCACGAGACGTTGAAGACCGATCAGGCCTTCTGGGACTGGTCAATCAATGTGAACCTTCGTTCGTATTTCTTCGCCTGCCAGGCGGTGCTGCCGGGGATGCAGGCGGCGGGGGGCGGGTCGATCATCAATTTCAGCTCGATCAGCTTCATGATGGCCGACAAGGGCTATGCCGCCTACATCACGGCCAATGCCGGGATCGTCGGCATGACCCGGACTCTGGCGCGGGAATTCGGGCCGGACCGGATCAGGGTGAACGCCGTGGCCCCCGGTTGGGTGCTGACCGACCGGCAGAAAGAGCTGTGGGTGACGCCCGAAGGCCTTGCGGCCTACTTGTCGCGCCAGTGCCTGCCCGACCCGATTGCGCCCGAGGATGTGGCGGGGACGGTGCTGTTCCTGGCCTCGGATGCGGCGAAGATGATGACCTCCCAGACCCTGATCCTGGACGGGGGATATATTTCGTCATGACCGTGGAACCCGCCTGGATTGCCGTGGACTGGGGCACCTCGAACCTGCGCGCCTGGGCGATGGGGGCGGATGGGGCCGTGCTGGCCGAGGCTGCCAGCGACGACGGCATGGGAAAGCTGTCGCGTGACGGGTTCGAACCGGCGCTTTTGCGGCTGATCGGACCGTGGCTGGCGCGGGCTCCGATGGTCGTGGCCTGCGGCATGGTCGGCAGCCGCCAGGGCTGGTGCGAAGCGCCATATCGGACGGTGCCCTGCACGCCCTTGGACCCCGTGGCGCTGGTGATGGCACCGGTGACGGATGCGCGGCTGAAGGTGTCGATTGCTCCGGGTTTGAAGCAGACCAGCCCCGCCGACGTGATGCGCGGCGAGGAAACCCAGATCGCGGGCGCGCTGCGGTTGCTGCCGGGTTATGACGGGGTGCTGTGCCTGCCGGGGACCCATTCGAAATGGGTCCATATCAGCGCGGGCGAGGTGGTCAGCTTCCAGACCTTCATGACCGGAGAGATGTTCGCGCTTATGTCCGAAGCCTCGGTCCTGCGCCACGGTATGCAGGGCGCGGGCTGGGACGACGCGGCCTTTGACGCAGCGGTGTCGGACGCGCTGTCGCGCCCCGAAAAGCTGGGCGCGCGGCTCTTTTCGTTGCGGGCCGAGGGGCTGATCGCGGGCCTTACCCCCCAAGCCGCCCGCGCGCGGTTGTCGGGGTTGCTGATCGGCACCGAACTCGCCGCCGCCAAGCCCTATTGGCTGGGCCAGCGCGTCACCCTGATCGGGGCGGAAAAGCTATCCGCCGCATATGCCCGCGCGCTTGGCCTGCAAGGGGTCGAGCCGCAGCGCCTGAATACGACGGACTGCACACTTGCGGGCCTTGCCTCACTATTCTCCCAGACCGAGGGCGCCAGATGACTCCCAATCCTGAACGGCGCAACCTGATCGCCATCCTGCGCGGGATCACCCCGCCCGAGGCCGCAGCCGCTGCGCTGGCTTTGGTCCAGGCCGGGATCACCCGGATCGAAGTCCCGCTGAACTCGCCAGATGCCTTCGCGTCGATCAGGGCGATGGCGGCGGCCACACCCGATGCCGAGATCGGCGCGGGCACCGTCCTGACGGTCGAGGATGTCGGGCGCGTCAAGGCCGCGGGCGGCAGCCTTGTCGTCTCGCCCAACTGCGACCCCGAGGTCATCATTGCCACCCGGGCGCAGGGCATGGCGTCCTGGCCCGGCGTGATGACGCCCACCGAATGTTTCGCGGCGATCAAGGCCGGGGCGACAGGGCTGAAGCTGTTCCCCGGCAGCCTGATCGGACCCGAGGGGTTGAAGGCGCTCCGCGCCGTGCTGCCCAGGGACCTGCCGGTCTATGCCGTGGGCGGCGCGGGACCGGCGAACTTTGCCGATTGGGTCAAGGCGGGTGCGAACGGTTTCGGCATCGGCACGGCGTTGTACACGCCGGGCCTTGCAACCGACGAAATCGCCTCCAAAGCCGCCGCCATCGTCGCGGCCTATGACGCGGTGTTCGCATGATCTACGATACGCGTGCGTGTGAACTGGGCGAAGGCCCGCTCTGGCATCCACTGCGGGAGGAGCTGTTCTGGTTCGACATCCTGAACCGGACGCTGCATTCCAAGGCGACCTCCTGGCCCTTCGACGTCTATGTCTCGGCCGCCGGATGGATCAGCCGGGACGAACTCATGATCGCCTCGGAAACCGGACTGTTCCGCTTTGACCTGACCACGGCCGCACGGACGCCGGTCGTCGCGGCGGGGACGTCGGTCACCCGGTCGAACGACGGCCGCGCGGACCGGCAGGGCGGGTTCTGGTTCGGCACGATGGGCAAGAAGGCCGAAAAAGGTGCGGGCGCGATCTGGCGCTGGTATCGCGGTGAGGTGCGGCAGCTTTACAAGGATGTCTCGATCCCGAACTCGATCTGCTTTGTCCCCGACGGGACGGCCGCGCATTTCTCGGACACGGCGCAGGGCAAGGTGATGAAAGTCGCGCTGGACAGTGCCGGCTGGCCGAAGGGCGAGCCGGAGGTCTGGCTGGACCTGGCCCGCGCGGGGCTGAACCCCGACGGCGCGGTGATCGACGCCGAAGGCCGGTTCTGGAACGCCCAATGGGGCGCGGGCCGCGTCGCCTGCTACGGGGCCGACGGCAGCTTCCTGCAGGCGGTCGAGACTCCGGGGGCGACGCAATCCTCGTGCCCCGCGTTCGGAGGCCCCGACCTGACCACCCTTTTTGTCACCACCGCTCTTGAACACATGGACGCCGAAGCGCGCGCAAGGCACCCGGCCTCGGGCCAGCTTTTCGCCTTTGCCGACATTGCCAAGGGCCTTCCCGAACCGCAGGTTATCCCATGAAACGTACGCTTGGCGTCTGCTACTACCCCGAACACTGGCCCGAGGCGCAATGGGCCGAAGACGCCGCCCGTATGGCGCGGCTGGGACTGACCTGGGTCCGCATCGGCGAATTCGCCTGGAGCCGGATGGAACCCGAGCCGGGCCGCCATGACTGGGACTGGCTGGACCGGGCGATTGCGACGCTGGGCGCGCGGGGGCTGAAGGTGGTGTTAGGTACCCCCACCGCGACGCCGCCGCGCTGGATGGTGGATCGGCACCCGGACATGTTTGCCGTCGATGCCGAGGGGCGGGTGCGCGGGTTCGGGTCGCGGCGGCACTATGATTTCTCGCACCGGGGCTATCGGGGCGAATGTGCGAAGATCGTCGGGTTGATGGCAGAGCGGTATGGGAAGAACCCTCATGTCGCGGCCTGGCAGACCGATAACGAATATGCCTGCAACGAGACGACCTTGAGCTATTCCGAGGCGGCGAAAGCGGCGTTCCAGGATTGGCTTGCGCAGAAGTACCAGTCTCCGGATGCGCTGAATCGGGCCTGGGGCAACGTGTTCTGGTCGATGGAATACAGTGATTTCAAGGACATCCGCCTGCCGAACCTGACGGTCTGTGAGCCGAATCCGTCTCATGTGATGGACTTCCGGAGGTTCGCCTCCGAGGAGGTGCGGAGTTTCAACAAGCTGCAGGTGGACATCATCCGCAAGCATTCGGTCGCACCCGTGGCGCACAACTTCATGGGCGCGATCACCGAGTTCGACCATTGGGATGTGGGCGCGGACCTGGATATCGCGTCCTGGGACAGCTACCCCTTGGGGTTCCTGTCCGACCGGATTCCGGCGGACGCGGAACACAAGCGGCGCTTCGTGCGGCAGGGCGATCCGGATTTCCAGGCGTTCCACCATGACCTTTACCGCGCTGTCGGACGGGGCCGCTGGTGGATCATGGAGCAGCAGCCCGGCCCGGTGAACTGGGCGCCTTACAACCCCGATCCGCTGCCCGGCATGGCGCGGCTTTGGGCCTGGGAAGCCTTCGCGCATGGGGCCGAGGCGGTCTGCTATTTCCGCTGGCGGCAGGCCCCCTTCGCGCAGGAACAGATGCACGCAGGGCTTCTGCGCCCCGACAGCGCCCCGGCTCAGGCCTTTGGCGAGGCCGAACAGGTGGCGCAAGAGCTGGCCGCGATGCCGGCCGAGGCCGGGACCGGGGCCGCGCAGGTGGCGCTGGTCTTCGACTATGCCTCGGACTGGGCCTGGGATATCCAGCCGCAGGGGCGAAGCTTCCAGTATTTCTGGCTGGTGTTCCATCTGTACCGCGGCCTGCGGCGGCTGGGGCTGAACGTCGACATCGTCCGGCCCGACGTGGCGGACCTGTCGGCCTACAAGCTGGTGCTCGCGCCCGGGGTCTTCACCCTGTCCGACCCGCTGAAAGCCGCGCTGAAGTCGTTCGACGGGACGGCAATTCTGGGGCCACGGACCAACTCCAAGTCGCCCGATTTCTCGATCCCCGTCCCGCTGCCGCCCGCCCTGCCGGGGCTGAACGCCGTGGTGGCCCGGGTGGAAAGCCTGCCGCCCGACGTGCCGGTGCCACTGGCGCAGGGCGGCGCACTGGTGAACTGGCGCGAGAAGCTGGAGGGCACCGCGCAGGTCGTCGAGGTGGCCGAGGATGGCTGGCCGGCCGTGGTCTGCGCAGACAAGCTGCACTACCTGGCCGGTTGGCCCGATGACCAGGCGCTTGCCCGCATCCTGCAGCGCGCCTGTGCGGCCGAGGGGATCGAGACTGACCCCCTGCCCGAAGGTCTGCGGCGGCGCGATACGGCGACGCACCGGTTCCTCTTCAACTACAACCCGGTTCCGGCCGAATGGGGCGGGGTCTCGATCCCTCCGGCGGGCGTGCACTGGACGGCGCTGTAAGGGCGCAGGCGTAGGGTGGGCAATCTGCCCACCCTCCTTTCGTCAGGCCTGCACCGCGACTGCCCCTGTCACCGGCAGAAAGGCCGCCGCATTCGGACCCAGCGTCAGCCGGTCGCCCTGCAGTCCCGCATGGATCGACGGCCCGGTCGGGGCCTCCACCCCGGCCACGGTGACCGACAGGGCCACCGGCGACAGGTTGAAGAGGCACAGAAGCGCCCCCTCCCCTTCGCCCCGGACAAAGCCCAGCACCGGCTCGGGCAGGTCCAGGAAGCGAGACTTTCCCGCCCGCAGCGCAGCCGAGCCTTTGCGGAACGCCAGTACCTGACGGTAATGCTCCAGCACCGACCCCTGCGCGCCCTTCTGACCCTCGACATGCCGCGCGGCCTGCTCGGGTTTGACCGACAGCCAGGGCTTCACCGGCGAGAAACCTGCGTGGGGCGAGGCGTCCCAGACCATCGGGGTCCGCGTGTTGTCGCGGCCGATGGGCTCGGGCCAGAAGTTGATGCCCTGCGGGTCGGTCAGCTCTTCGAAGTCCAAGGGCGTGTCGGTCTGGCCCAGCTCTTCGCCCTGCCAAAGGCAGACCGAACCCTCGAAGGCCAGCAGGAGCGAGCCCGCCTGCTTGGCCACGTCGTCCACCGTGTCACCGTGCCTGGTCCAGCGCGAGGCATGGCGGACGACATCGTGGTTGGAAAAGGCCCACATCGGCCAGCCGTCGGGCGCGCCCTTGAAGAAGCCCTCGACCTTCTGGCGGAAGAAGCCGGCCTCGAATTCATAGCCCATCAGCTCGAACGAATAGCACTGATGCAGACGCCCCGGCGCGGTGTATTCGCCCATCATCCGGATCGCGTGATGCGCCTCGCCCATCTCGCCCACCGAAGCCGCGCCGAATTCGTCCAGGAGGACCCGGATACGCTCCATCCAGGCCAGGTTCTCGGGCTGGTTCTTCGAGAAGATGTGGTACTGCATCCCGTAGGGGTTGCCCTCGGGCTCCTTCTTCACGCGGTAGTCGGCCGGATCGTCGCGGAAGAGGGGGTCATGGAAGAAGTAGTTCACCGTGTCGAACCGGAAGCCGTCGACCCCCCGCTCCAGCCAGAAGCGCATCGCCTCCAGCGCCCAGTCCTGGACGGCGGGGTTGTGGTAGTTCAGGTCGGGTTGCGAGGTCAGGAAGTTGTGCAGGTAATACTGCTTGCGCCGCGCATCCCATTGCCAGGCAGGGCCGCCGAAGACCGACAGCCAGTTGCAGGGCGGCATCCCGTCGTGTTTCGGATCGGCCCAGACATACCAGTCGGATTTCGGGTTCATCCGGTCGCGGCGGCTTTCCGCGAAGAACGGGTGCTGGTCCGAAGTGTGGCTCAGGACCTGGTCGATGATGACCTTCAGTCCAAGCTCATGCGCCCGCGCGATCATCGTGTCGAAATCGGCCAAAGTGCCGAAGACCGGGTCCACATCGCAATAGTCGCTGACGTCGTAGCCCATGTCCTTCATCGGGCTGCGGAAGAACGGCGAGAGCCAGACCGCATCCACCCCCAGATCGGCCAGATGATCCAGCCTGCGGGTGATCCCCGGCAGGTCGCCCACCCCGTCGCCGTTGGAGTCCTGAAACGACCGCGGATAGACCTGATAGGTCACGGCGCCACGCCACCAGTCGGACATTCCCCACTCCCCCCAGGTTCGGATTCCAGCGGGCCATAGCGGCGGGCGGGTCGCCGCAAAAGTCCAAAGCGTTTGCGGCCCTTCGGATGCCTGCAGAATCCAGCGCTTTGCGGCACAACGGCAACGGCCTGCGTGGCAAAGAGGCAGGGTCTGTCTGTAACGGTGACAATATCGCGGTTGACCGTCCCGGGCGGCACGCGCAGTTTGCCACCCTGACCTGGAGCGCCGCGCATGACCAAAGCCCCCCTGATCACCCCCGTCCTGATCGCGGGCTGCGTGATCCTGATGATCTCGTTCGCGATCCGGGCCAGCTTTGGCGTCTTCCAGATCCCGGTGGCGGAAGAGTTCGGCTGGATGCGCGCCGACTTTTCGCTGGCCATCGCGATCCAGAACCTGGCCTGGGGCATCGGCCAGCCAATCTTCGGCGCCTTGGCCGAGCGGTTCGGCGACCGCAAGGCGATCATCGCGGGCGCGCTCCTCTATGCGGCGGGGCTGGTCCTGTCCTCCTTCGCGGTGACGCCGGGTGAGCATCAGCTCTTGGCGATCCTGGTCGGCTTCGGCATCGCCGGGACCGGGTTCGGCGTGATCCTGGCCATCGTCGGACGCGCCGCGTCGCCCGAGAACCGCTCGATGGCGCTTGGCATCGCCACGGCGGCGGGGTCCGCCGGTCAGGTCTTCGGCGCGCCCACCGCCGAGGTCCTGCTGCAAAGCTATTCCTGGCAGACCGTCTTCCTGATCTTCGCCGTCGTCATCCTGGCGACGCTGGCCGCCCTTCCCTTCCTGCGCAGCCCGCAGATGGCCAGCAAACAAGAGCTGGAGGAAAGCCTGGGCACCGTCCTGGTCCGCGCCTTCAAGGACCCGTCCTATACACTGATCTTCCTGGGCTTCTTCTCCTGCGGCTACCAGCTTGCCTTCATCACCGCGCATTTCCCGGCCTTCGTGACCGAACTTTGCTCGCCCATCGACGCCGGCGGGATGCTGGCCGGGATCGGGATCACCACGACCTCGGCGCTGGGGGCCGTGTCCATCGCGGTGATCGGGCTTTTCAACATCGTCGGCACCCTGACGGCGGGGTATCTGGGCAAACGCTATACCAAGAAGTACCTCCTGTTCTGGATCTACGTCGGCCGCACCATCGCGGCGGCGACCTTCATCCTGTTGCCGATCACTCCGGTCTCGGTGCTGATCTTCTCGGCGGTGATGGGGGCCTTGTGGCTGGCGACGGTGCCGCTGACCAGCGGGCTTGTCGCGCATATCTACGGCATCCGCTACATGGGCACCCTCTATGGCGTGGTGTTCCTGAGCCACCAGATCGGCGGGTTCCTGGGCGTCTGGCTGGGCGGGCGGATGTATGATCTGAACGGCGACTACACCCTGGTCTGGTGGATCGGCGTCGGCGTCGGGGCGTTCAGCGCCCTCGTCCACCTGCCGATCCGCGAGCGCCAGATGGTCGCACAAGCCGCATAATCCAAATTCGGGAAGTCCTTCGTGAAAGTCGGTATCGCCGCCCTTGTCCTGGCCTATGTGCTAAGCCAGTTCTATCGCGCCTTCCTCGCCGTGATGAGCCCCGTTCTGACCGCGGACCTGGGCGTCACGGCGGCCGAGCTGGCCTCGGCCTCGGGGTGGTGGTTCCTGGCCTTTGCCGCGATGCAGATCCCCATCGGGGCCTGGCTGGACAAGGTCGGACCCCGGCTGACGACGGGCGTCCTGCTGGCGCTTGGGGCTGCGGGGGCGGTGGTGTTCAGCCAGGCCACGGGGGCCTTGCAGATCAAGCTGGCGATGGCGCTGATCGGGATCGGCTGCGCGCCGGTGCTGATGGCCGGCTATTTCATCTTCGCCCGCAGTTATTCCCCGGCTGTCTTCGGCACGCTCGCCGCGCTGATGTTGGGGGTGGGCACCTTGGGCAACGTCGCCTCGTCCCTGCCGCTGTCCTGGGCCGTCACAGCCTTTGGCTGGCGCGAGACGGTGCTGGGCATCGCCGCGATCACCGGGGCGGTGGCACTGGCGATCCTGATCCTGGTCCGCGACCCCGAAAAGCTGGAGGGCGCGCGGGGCGGGTCGCTGCTGGAACTGCTGAAAATGCCGGTCCTTTGGCCGATCCTGATCATGATGATGGTCTGCTATGCCCCCATCGCCGGGCTGCGGGGCCTATGGATCGGGCCGTATTTCGCCGACGTTCACGGCGCGGACCAGCTGGGGATCGGCGAGATCAGCCTCTGGATGGGGCTGGCGATGGTGGCGGGCAATTTCGCCTATGGGCCGCTGGACCGCTGGCTGGGGCGGCGCAAACTGGTGGTGATCGTCGGGAACGCGGTGACGCTGGCCTGCCTTTTCGGTCTGTGGTGGTTCGCGGCGGCCCCGCCTGCGGTGGCGACGGCGCTGCTGATCGCGGCCGGGTTCTTCGGCGCAAGCTTCCCCATCGTCCTCGCGCATGGCCGGTCCTTTGTCCCGCCGCACCTGACCGGCCGGGGCGTCACGCTTCTGAACCTCTTCGGGATCGCGCCCATCGGCATCGCGCAGATCGTCACGGGCCGCATCCACGCGGCGACCGCGACAACGCCCCCAGCTGCGCCCTATGAGGCGGTGTTCCTGTTCTTTGCCGTGGCCACGGCCATCGGCCTGGCCGTCTATCTTCTGTCGCAGGACCGGCCACACTGATCGCGCTCCCGTCGAATCCGCTTCCCCCCGCGCGGACCATGCGATAACAGCCGCCCGTCCCACCTTTGGGACGATAAAAGGAGAACCCCGATGGGCTACAAGGTCGTCGTCGCGGGTGCCACGGGCAACGTGGGCCGCGAAATGCTGAACATCCTCGCCGAGCGCGAGTTCCCCGTGGACGAGATCGTCGCGCTGGCGTCGCGCAAATCCTTGGGCACTGAAGTCAGCTTTGGCGACAAGACCTTGAAAACCAAGGACCTGGACACCTTCGACTTCACCGGCTGGGACATTGCCCTGTTCGCCGTGGGGTCGGACGCGACCAAGATCTATGCGCCCCGCGCCGCTGCGGCGGGCTGCGTGGTCATCGACAACTCCAGCCTTTACCGTTACGACCCAGACGTGCCGCTGATCGTGCCAGAGGTGAACGCCGAGGCGATCCACGGCTATGCCAAGAAGAACATCATCGCGAACCCCAACTGTTCCACGGCGCAGATGGTGGTGGCGCTGAAGCCGCTGCATGATCGCGCCCGCATCAAGCGCGTGGTCGTCGCGACCTACCAGTCCGTCTCAGGCGCCGGGAAAGAGGGGATGGACGAGCTCTGGAACCAGACCAAGTCGATCTACAACCCGGTCGACGACGTTCCGGCCAAGAAGTTCCAGAAGCAGATCGCCTTCAACGTGATCCCGCAGATCGACGTCTTTCTCGATTCCGGCGAGACCAAGGAAGAATGGAAGATGGTGGCCGAGACGAAGAAGATCCTCGACCCCAAGATCAAGGTCACCGCGACCTGTGTGCGGGTGCCGGTCTTCGTCGGCCACTCTGAAGCGATCAACATCGAGTTCGAGGATTTCCTGGACTGGCAGGAAGCCCAGGACATCCTGCGCGAGGCTCCGGGGATCATGCTGATCGACAAGCGCGAACCCGGTGGCTACATCACTCCCATCGAATGTGTGGGCGAATATGCGACCTATGTCAGCCGGGTCCGCCAGGATTCGACCATCGACAACGGCCTGTCGCTGTGGTGCGTGTCCGACAACCTGCGCAAGGGTGCGGCGCTGAACGCGGTGCAGATCGCCGAGCTTCTGGGGTCGAAGGTCCTGAAGAAAGGCTAAGGGTTTTTTAACCCTGACATGGAAGGGTCTTGGCTTATGGCCGAGACCCTTTTTCATTGCGACGATCTGCTGTGGCGGCGGTTCGAACAGCTGTGCCGCGACCGGGACGAGACGCCCGGTGCCGTGCTGCGCGATCTTGTGCGGCTTGAAGTGAAGCGCACCGAAAGCCGCAAAGCGAGGAGTGACGAAGTCATCGACGAGCGGCTCCTCGTTCGACTTCGTCTCCTCGTCGCAGAGGCTCTGGCCGGGTCCGAGAGCTGGGGACAGCTGCATCGGGCTTTGGGCGAGCGCGGGTTGAAATTTGTCCCCTCCGGCGGCGGGCTTCTCCTTGTCGATGCCAGCACCGGCGAACCCTTCGCCAAATCCAGCCAGGTCGGTCCCGCCTACCTCGACCTCGTCCGACGTTTCGGCGCAGGCTTTCCCGGCCACCCCCGGCCGGGTCTTGCCATCCAGGCCCTCGCCCGTCCCTGACCCCTTGCACCTGACCGCCGCCCGGGCTTTCCTGTCCCACTGACCAGGAGACCCAGCAATGACCCCGATGCTTTCCCTGAACGACGGCCGCCAGATCCCGCAGCTTGGCTTCGGCCTCTGGCAGGTCCCTGCCGACAGCACGGCCGAAACCACGGCCTCGGCCCTGCAGATGGGTTACCGGCTGGTCGATGGGGCCGCGATCTATGGCAACGAGGCCGGACAGGGCGACGGCATCCGCCGGTCCGGCCTGCCCCGCGACCAGGTCTTTGTCACCACCAAGGTCTGGAACAGCGAGCAGGGGTTCGACACCGCGATCCGCGCGGCGGAGGCCAGCCTGAAGCGGCTTGGCCTCGACCATGTCGACCTCCTCCTCATCCACTGGCCTTGCCCGGCCAAGGACCTTTACCTTGACACCTGGCGCGCGCTCATCCGACTGCGCGACGAGGGAAAAACACGTTCCATCGGCGTGTCCAACTTCCAGGAGCCGCATCTGCAGCGGATCATCGGCGAAACGGGCGTCACCCCTGCCGTCAACCAGGTCGAGATCAACCCGCGCCTCCAGCAGCCTGGCCTCCGCGCCTTCCACGACAAGCACGGGATCGTCACGCAAAGCTGGACACCATTGGGTCAGGGCCGCAGCTTCGACGCCGCGCCCGTGCAGGCCGCCGCCCACCGCGCCGGCAAATCCCCGGCGCAGGTCATCCTGCGCTGGCACATCCAGATTGGCGCTTCGGTCATTCCCCGCTCCACCCGCGCGGCGGGACTGGCCGAGAACCTGGCGCTGTTCGACTTCAGCCTGACCGATGCCGAAATGGCCGCCATCGCCACTTTGGACGAAGGCGCGCGGTGCGGCCCCGATCCCGCACGGTTCAACATGGGGTGACGCGCGCCGGGGCGGAATCCTTGGGACGGGATTCCCGGCCTTGCCGCGCCCATGACCAAGGGCCTACCGTCCCGGCGACCTCAACCGAAAGGCCCCGCCGATGCGCGCCCTGCTTGCCGCCCTCTTTGCCACCACTGCCCTTCCGGCCGTTGCCGACACCCTGCCCGCCACCAGCCGGATCACCGCCGTCACCGTCTACCCCGACGGCGCCAGGCTGACGCGAGAGGTGACCTTCACCGCCCCCGCCGCCGGGCCCCACGAACTTCTGGTCACCGACCTGCCCTATGATAGCGACCCCGGCCTGATCCGCCTTGGTGCGTCTGACGGCCTGCAACTTGGGTCCTTCAACCTGCGCGCCGACCGGCTTCCCCCGCGCGAGGACCCGCTGTCCGAGGCGCAGAAGGCCGCAAAGGCCGAGGTCGAGGCCGCCCAAGCCGCCGCCGACAGCGCGCAACTGGCGCTGGAGGCGATCACCGCCAAGGTCGAAGCCGCCGAGGCTCAGGCCCGCTTCCTGTCGTCCTTCAGCGGCGCGCTGCCGGACGGGGCGACGCCGGAAACGATCAAGGCGATGGCCGGGATGATCGGGGCCGAGACATTGGCCGCCCGTCAGGCCGCCCTTGCCGCCAAGGCGGAACTGCCGCCTGCCCAGAAGGCGGTGACACAGGCGCAAGAGGTGCTGGCCAAGGCGCAGGCGGCCTATGACGCGCTGCCATCGGCCGACATGGACTATACCGCGCTGTCGGTGGCCGTGACGGCGGCCGGGGCCGGCGAGGCCAGGGTGACCATCACCCAATACGTCGGCAATGCCAGCTGGCAGCCGGTCTATGACCTGAACCTGACGCGTGACGGTGGCGAAAAGCTGACGCTCGACCGCTCGGTCCTGGTGACGCAATACACCGGCGAGGACTGGGACGGGGTGGCGCTGACGCTGTCCTCCTCGCGCCCCAGCGACCAATCCGCGCCCTCGCAGCTTTGGCCGGAACTGCGCTCTATCGGGCCGGAGGTGGATGTCGAAGAGCTGTCCCGCAAGGCCTATGGCTCGGACAGCGCGCTGTACGAGACTGCCCCGGAAGCCGCCGCCGCTCCGATCACGGCGGCGATGGCCTATGAAGGCGACACGGTCGTCTACCAGTATCCCGATCCGGTCACCGTCGCCACCGGGGCCGAGAACCTGCGTCTTGCGCTGGACAGTCTGGACTTCGCGCCGGTGGTGGAAGCCGTCGCCGTGCCCCGTCTGGACGACACCGCCTTCGTCATGGCCAGCTTCACCAACGCAAGTGACGAACCGCTCCTTCCCGGTCAGGCCATGCTGTTCCGCGAAGGCGTCCTTGTCGGTTCGACCTGGCTCGACGTGATCGCGCCGGGGGTGGAAACGGACCTGGGCTTCGGCGCGATCGAGACCCTGCGCGTCAAGCGCGAGATGCCAAAGCGCCAGGGGGGCGAAACCGGCGTGTTCACCAGCAGCAACCAGCAGACAGAAAGCGCCGTCATCACGGTCGAGAACACCGGCACCGAGGCCTGGCCGGTCCGCATCCTGGACCAGGTCCCCTACAGCGAGCAGGACGATCTGGAGGTCGAGGTCACCGCCTCGCCTGCGCCCAGCGCGACCGACGTCGAAGGCCAGCGAGGCATCCTGGCCTGGGACTTCGACCTTGCCGCCGGGGGCAAGCAGACCATCACGCTGGAACATGTGCTGACCTGGCCCGAGGGCATGGTTCTGCAGTGATCCCTCCGGGACATGGCGACAGGGGCCGGGCCGTCAAAGCCCGGCCCTTGCCGTTGCGTCACCCGCTTAAGTTGCCCTTGGCCGACTGACTTCACGTCAGGTGGAATTCTGACGTGACGTCACAGTGACGTTAACGTCAACTGCTCTGGTATTCATCAGGTGGGGTTCGCATCTGCCGGCCATGATGCTTTCCCTGACGACGAGCTTGACGATGAAATCCGATATTCCAACCGATGTGATGACCATCCGCCAGATGTGTGATGCCTATGATGTCACCCCGCGCACCTTGCGGTTCTATGAGGCCAAAGAGCTGTTGACCCCGATCCGCATGGGGACCCGGCGGCTGTTCACCCGACGCGACCGGGCGCGGCTGGCGCTGATCCTGCGGGGCAAGCGCTTTGGCTTCAGTCTGGAGGATATCCGGCAGACGCTGGACCTGTACGACCGCGACGGCGGCCTGACCGCCCAGCGCCTGAAGGCCTATGAACTTGGCCGCAAGCGGTTGGCGGAAATGGAAGCCCAGCGCGCCGAGCTGGACCTGGCGATTGCCGAGCTCAAGGCCGAGCTGAAGGAAGCCGAAGCCAAGGGCCTGGTGCCCGACCGCGCGGCCTGAACGACACGCGCCCATCCGGGCGACAGAGGGAAGAGGACACCATGCCCAGCTACACCGCCCCCGTGAAGGACATGCAGTTCGTGCTGCACGACGTTCTGAAGGTCTCGGACGCCGATATTCCCGGCTATGCGGACCTGGACAGAAGCTTTACCGAAGCGGTGTTCGACGAGGCTGCGAAGGTCGCGTCCGACATTCTGACCCCTCTGAACCTCGTCGGCGACGTCGAAGGCTGCGTGCTGGAAAACGGCGTGGTGCGGACCCCCAAGGGCTTCAAGCAGGCTTTCGACACCCTGCGCAAGGGCGGCTGGATGTCCCTGGACGCAAGCCCCGAATATGGCGGCCAGGGCCTGCCCTACCTGATGCACACAGCGGTGAACGAAACCTTTGTGTCGGCCAACATGGCCTTCAACATGTACCAGGGCCTGACCCACGGCGCCTATTCGGCGATCAAGGTGCACGGGACCGATGAGCAGAAGGCGAAGTGGCTGCCGAAGATGGTCTCGTGCGAATGGACCGGCACGATGAACCTGACGGAACCGCATTGCGGCACCGATCTGGGGATGATGCGGACCAAGGCGGAACCTCAGGCCGACGGCAGCTACAAGATCACCGGGCAGAAAATCTTCATCTCGGCCGGCGATCACGACATGGCGTCGAACATCGTGCATCTGGTGCTGGCCAAGGCCCCCGGTGGCGGTGAAGGGACGAAGGGGATTTCCCTTTTCATCGTGCCGAAGGTCCTGGTGAACGACGACGGCTCCCTGGGCGCGCGCAACGCCGTGTCGGTGGGCAAGGTCGAAGAGAAGATGGGCATCCACGGCAATGCGACCTGCGTGATGAACTACGACGGGGCGACGGGCTGGCTGCTCGGCGACCTCCACAAGGGCATGAAGGCCATGTTCACGATGATGAACGAGGCCCGGCTTGGTGTGGCACTGCAGGGCTATGCGGTGGCCGAGGCGGCGTATCAGAACGCTTTGGCCTATGCCAAGGACCGGCTGCAGGGCCGCGACGTGACCGGGGTCAAGAACCCGAATGGCCCGGCCGACCCGCTGATCGTCCACCCCGACATCCGCCGCAACCTGATGGAGCAGAAAAGCTTCGTCGAAGGTGCCCGCGCCTGGGCCTACTGGAGTGCCACCCTGATCGACCGGGCGCATACCGGCGACATGGCGGCGGACGGGCTGATCGGGCTGATGACCCCGGTCCTGAAGGGCTTCCTCACTGACAAGGGCTTCGAGATGGCGGTGGCCGCCCAGCAGGTTTACGGCGGGCACGGCTATATCGAGGAATGGGGCATGTCGCAGTTCGCCCGCGACGCCCGGATCGCGATGATCTACGAAGGCGCCAACGGCGTGCAGGCGCTGGACCTGGTGGGCCGGAAGCTGGCGCTGGACGGCGGCAAGCATGTGATGGCCTTCTTTGAAATGGTGAAGGCCGAATGCAAGGCGCATGACGGCGACGACCGGATGAAGGGCTTTGTCGAGCCGCTGAAGGTGGCGTCCAAGGCGCTGCAACAGGCGGGGATGTTCTTCATGCAGAACGGGATGAAGAACCCCAATGCAGCGCTGGCCGGGTCCTATGACTTCATGCACATGATGGGCCATGTCTGCCTGGGCCTGATGTGGACGAAGATGGCGAAGGCCGCCTATGTGGCGCTGGACGCAGGGGCCGCCGACCGCGACTTCTATGAGGCGAAGATTGCCACGGGGCGGTTCTACATGGCCCGCCAGCTTCCCGCCTGCGGGATGCACCTGGCCCGGATCGAAAGCGGGGCCGACACGGTCATGGCGCTGACGGCCGAGGCGTTCTGAACCGGGGCCGCTCGTCGATGACTGCGTCACTCCTCGCTGGGACGGCCCCCGACGAGAAGACGAAGTCGCACGAGGAGGGTTCCGCTTGGGCGCGCGGCAGGTCAGGGTAGGGAAACCACAAGGGGAATGGCCATGAAACTCTACTCTTTCGGCGAAAGCGGCAACGCCTACAAATGCGCCCTGGCGCTGGAGATGGCCGACCTCGACTGGGAGCCGGTCTTCGTCGACTTCTTCAAGGGCGCGGCGCGCAGCCCGGAGTTCAAGCAGATCAACGAGATGGGCGAAGTGCCCGTTCTGGTCGACGGGGATACCACGCTGACGCAGTCGGGGGTGATCCTGGACTACATCAGCTCCAAGACCGGCAAACTGGGGGGCCGCTCCGCCGCCGAACGGCGCGAGGTGTTGCGCTGGCTGTTCTGGGACAACCACAAGCTTTCCACCGCCATTGGCACCACCCGCTTCCTGATGAACTTCCTGCCGCCGGAAAAGCGTCCCGAAGGCGTGATCCCGTTCATGCAAGGCCGCCTCAAGGCCGCTTACACCGTCCTGAACGACCACCTCGCCAACCGCAACTGGATCGCGGGCGAGGCCGTCACAATCGCCGACCTGTCGTGCTGCGGCTACCTTTACTACCCCGAACCCTTCGGCTTTGACCGCTCCGACTGGGCCCATATCGACCGCTGGCTGGACCGCATCGCCGCCCTGCCCGGCTGGAAACACCCCTACGACCTGCTGACGCGGGCCTTCCCCGCATAGGAGACCACGATGACCGACGCTTTCATCTACGACGCCGTCCGCAGCCCCCGCGGCAAGGGCCGGGCCGATGGTGCCCTGCATGAGCTGACCTCGGTCGCGCTGTCGGCCAAGGTGCTGAACGCGGTCAAGGAACGGAACGGGCTGGAAGGCCACGCGGTCGAGGATGTGATCTGGGGCAACGTCACCCAGGTGGGCGAGCAGGGCGGCTGCCTGGCGCGGTCGGCGGTGCTGGCCAGCGACCTTGATGAACGCATCCCAGGCCTTGCGATCAACCGCTTCTGTGCCAGCGGAATGGAGGCGGTGAACCTGGCCGCCAACCAGGTGAAGGGCGGCGCGGGCCATGCCTATATCGCCGGAGGGGTCGAGATGATGGGCCGCGTCGCGATGGGCAGTGACGGGGCCGCCATCGCTGTGGATCCGACGTTGGCGATGAAGACCTACTTCGTGCCCCAGGGCATCAGCGCGGACATCATCGCCACCGAATTCGGCTTTACCCGCGACCAGGCCGACGCGCTCGCGGTGGAATCCCAGCGCCGCGCGGCGCAGGCCTGGGCCGAGGGGCGGTTCGAGAAGTCGGTCCTGGTGATCAAGGACCAGAACGGCCTGCCGATCCTGGCGACCGACGAATACATGCGCCCCGGCACGGACATGCAGACGCTGGGCGCGCTGCGGCCCGCCTTCAAGGAGATGGGCGAGATGATGCCCGGCTTCGACAAGGTCGCGATGATGAAATACCCGCACCTCCAGCGGATCAATCACATCCACCACGCCGGGAACTCGTCGGGCATCGTGGACGGGGCCGCCGCCGTGCTGATCGGCAACGCCGAGTTCGGGAAAGCCCACGGCCTGAAACCCCGCGCCCGCATCCGCGCCACGGCGAAGATCGGGACTGATCCCACGATCATGCTGACCGGGCCGGTCCCTGCGACACAGAAGATCCTGCAGGATTCGGGCCTGCAGATCGGCGACATCGACCTCTTCGAGGTGAACGAGGCCTTCGCATCGGTCGTCCTGCGGTTCCAGCAGGCCTTCGACGTCGATCCGGCGCTGGTCAACGTCAACGGCGGGTCAATCGCGATGGGCCACCCGCTTGGCGCCACGGGGGCGATCATCATCGGCACGCTTCTGGACGAGCTGGAGCGTCAGGACAGGAATATGGGGCTGGCGACGCTGTGCATCGCCTCCGGCATGGGTGCCGCCACCATCATCGAGCGGGTCTGAAACCATGCGCGGCGGGCGAAATCCGATGGACATGCGCTGGTTGCAAGCCCGCCATGATGTCGTTTTCGCGCCCGCCAATGTCGCAATCCTACGTCGCGTTTTGGGTGATTCTCCCAAAGTGGTTGCTTCTTCGAATTGTATCGAAAGGCATTCAGGCCATGCATTCAGACATCGCAGCCGAGCTGCGTTTCCGCGGCGATTTGCTGCTTCAGGGACGGATCGACGCCCTTCTGGACAGCTACATCTTCCCGCTGCCGATTTTCCTGCCGGAACAGCGGATGCTGCTGTCGGGTCCCGAAGAGGCGCGCCTGGTCTTCAGCCTTCTGCGCCACTGGCTGTTGCGCAGCGGCGTTGCGTCCCTGCATCCGCAGGTCCAGGCGGTCGAACTGCCGCGGGCCGGACGCTTCAGGATGTGGGTCGACTGGAACGAACGGCTCCTGCCCTCGGGCGAGACGCGGACCTGCTCGGCGATCTACTACTGCCGTGCAACGGAGCTTGGCCCGCGCATCGAGATGGTCAACTATACGCGCCTGTCGATGCCCGAACTGCATCAGGAGTTCGAGGCTCTCGCGCTGTCCGCCTAGCCTGGGCGCTTCCGGGTCGGGTGCCAGCCCAACCGCAGGAGGACGCGATGCCCGTGATTGATCCCGCCACGGTTCCGGTGAAGACCGGCTCGATCTACCCCGAACCCTATGCCAGCATGATGCAGGGTCGGTCGTCCCTGCGGCTGGGCGATGCGGGTGGGCTGTCCCAGTTCGGGGCGAACCTTGTCAGCCTGGAACCCGGCGCGCTGTCCAGCCTGCGGCATTGGCACCAGTACGAAGACGAATTCGTCATGGTGACCGAGGGTGAATGCACTCTGGTCCAGGACGCAGGCGAGACGGTGATGCGCGCGGGTGACTGCGCGGCCTTTCCGGCAGGCAACCCGGACGGGCACCATTTCATCAACCGCTCGGACCGGGTCGCGCGATTCCTGGTCATCGGCTCACGTGCCCCGCGCGAGGTGGCAACCTATTCCGACGTCGACTTCCGGGTCGAGATCGAAGGAGGCCGCGCCCGCTTTACCTACAAGGATGGCACTGACTGGGTGGGGCCGCGATGAACCCACTGGAGATTTACCAGACCGCGCTGAACCAGGTGTCCGAAGCGGTACTGACCGGGGATTTCGACCGCTATGCGGCGATGATCGACCTGCCCTATCTGGTCCATACCGAGACCGCCCGCCTTCTTGTCTCCTCCCGCGAGGAGCTGCGCCCGACCTTCGACGCCCTGCACGAAACCCTGCGCGCCCAGGGTATCACGCATTACGAACGCGTCGCCAGGGCGGCCGATTACGCGGACCGCGGCCGGATCGAAGGCTGGCACCATACCCATCTGATCGCGAACGGCGAGCGGCTGAACTATCCCCATGTCTCGCGGCATACCCTGGTGCTGCGGGACGCGAGTTGGCGGTTCTCCGAAGCGCATTACGCCATCCAGGTGGACCGCTGGCCGGTCACGCGCGAAGTGCTGGAAGAGCAGTTCGGCGTGGCCGCGCGTGCGGAGGACGACGCATGATCGTTGATCCCTCCAGCGCGCCCACCGGTGGCGAGAAGGGTCTGCACACGCTCTACCTGTCCCAGGCAGGCGGGCTGACGCAGTTCGGAGCCTACATCGACACGCTGGCGCCCGGCGCCTGGTCCAGCCACCGGCACTGGCATTCGGCCGAGGATGAGTTCCTGTATCTGCTGTCAGGCACCGCAACCTTGCGCGACGACAGCGGGATGACCGACATCTTCCCCGGCGATGCCTGCTCTTGGCCGCATGGGCAGCCCAATGGCCACCACCTGACCAACCGCGGCGACGTGCCCGCCCGCTGGCTGATCGTCGGCGCGCGCTGCAAGGGTGACATCTGCACCTATCCCGACGACGGCCGCCGCCAGATCAACAGCGACACCACCTGGCGGATCGAGGCGGTCGATGGCAGCGTGCTGAAATCAGGCGACCTGCCGGCCGAGCTTCTGGACCTGCGCGCCCCCTGGGGCCGCCCCTGGGACGGCACGCCCCGCCCGACCGTGATCCGCGCGGGATCGGTTGCCGGAGAAGGCGGAGAGGGCGGCTATCCTGCCCCCTATGCCGACATCGGCGACTACATCGCGCATCCCCTGTCCGACGCCGGGGGCCTGACCCAGTTCGGGGCCTTCACCGAAACCCTGATGCCAGGCGCGCGGTCCAGCCAGCGGCACTGGCATTCGGACGAGGATGAGTTCCTTTACACTCTCGACGGCATCGTCACCCTGCACGACACCCACGGCCCGCGCGATCTGCCCCCCGGCACCTGCGTCTGCTGGCCCGCCGGGGTTGCCAACGCCCATTGCCTGGAAAACCGCACCGCCCTGCCCGTGACCTACTTCGTCGCAGGCTCCCGCCTGCCCGAGGATGACGTCACCTATCCCGACATCGACCTGCACTACACCCGCCGCAACGGCCTGCGCAGCCAGACCCGCAAGGACGGCACCCTCTACCCCGGATGGCCACGCGGGGTGGTCAGATGACACCGGGCTTAACTTTTTTCCGCAACCATAGGAATGTGTGCGGAACCAAAGCCTCCGTCCTGGGTTGCACGTTCCGGGGCGGTTTGCCGCCTCGTCTCGGACGCCCGCTCCAGCCTTGGGGTGGTCGTCACCCTGAACGCAAAGGAGATACCCGGATGCGCGCAAGCACGATCCTGCAGTCCTATCTGGACGAGATGGCCAAGGCCGTGATGAACGAGTGGTTCGAGGATTATGCCGCGGGGATCCAGTTGCCGCTCAGCATCCTGACCTCGTCGGCCAGCATCACCGTCGCCACCCGCCCCGATCTGGAAGACGGGTTCGACGATTTCGTCGCGATGATCCGCAGCCACGGCGTCACCCACATGGACCGGAAAGTGCAGGCCGCGACCTTCCAGGGCAACGACCATATCGTCGGGGTCTACGAGACCCGGCTGATGGCCGATGAGAAGCTGGCCCTGCCCGTCTTCCATTCGAAGATGTGGATCGGCTCCTACGACGGTCGCTGGAAGGCGATCAAGATCCACAACACCACCAACGAAGCGCGCTGGCCGATGCTGCTGACGCGACTTTCCCCCGAACTCTGGCTTTCCGAGGAGCTTTAGATGACCGACTTCACCATGACCACCGACGCCGAGGGCGTCGCCACCATCACCTGGGACGTCGCATCAAAATCGATGAACGTCATGTCGACCGAGGCGTTCCTGGCGCTGAACGGTCTGATCGACCAGGCGCTGGCGGATGGGTCGGTGAAGGGCGTCATCATTACTTCGGGCAAGAAGGACTTTGCCGGGGGCATGGACCTGAATGTCATCGCGCAGATGCGGGCCGGGGGTGCTCAGGCGATCTTCGACGGCGTGATGCAGATGCACCATGTCCTGCGCAAGATCGAACGCGCCGGGATGGACCCGAAGACGTTGAAGGGCGGAAAGCCCATCGTGGCCGCCCTGCCGGGCACGGCGCTTGGGATCGGGCTGGAGCTTCCACTCTCCTGCCACCGGATCATCGCTGCCGACAACCCCAAGGCCAAGATCGGCCTGCCCGAGATCATGGTCGGCATCTTCCCCGGCGCGGGCGGCACGACGCGGCTGGTCCGCAAGCTTGGCGCGATGGCGGCGGCTCCGTTCCTGCTGGAAGGCAAGCTCTCCGACCCCAAATCCGCAAAGGCCGCCGGGATCATCGACGAGGTCGTGGCCCCTGAGGTCCTGCTGAAGCGCGCCAGGGAATGGGTGCTCTCGGCCACGGACGCTGATCTGGTCAAACCCTGGGACGCCAAGGGCTACAAGATGCCCGGCGGCGCGCCGTATCACCCCGCGGGGTTCATGACCTTTGTCGGGGCCTCGGCGATGGTCCACGGCAAGACGATGGGCGTCTACCCCGCCGCCAAGGCGCTGCTCGCCGCAGTCTACGAGGGCGCTCTGGTCCCCTTCGACACGGCCCTGAAGATCGAGGCGCGGCACTTCACCAGCGTTCTGATGAACCCCTCATCCACCGCGATGATCCGCAGCCTCTTTATCAACAAGGAGGCGCTGAAGAAGGGTGCGAACCGGCCGAAGGTCGAAGACATGGCCGTCCGCAAGCTTGGTGTCATCGGCGCGGGCATGATGGGGGCAGGCATCGCCTATGTCAGCGCCAATGCCGGGATCGAGGTCGTCCTGATCGACGCGGCCCAGGACGCCGCCGACCGGGGCAAGGCCCACTCTGAAAGCATCCTCGACAAGGGGATGAAGCGCGGCAAGGTGACTGCCGAGAAGAAGGCCGAGGTTCTGGGCCGCATCACCGCCACCACCGACTACGCGGCCCTGGCGGGCGTCGATCTGGTGGTGGAGGCCGTCTTTGAGGACCCGAAGATCAAGGCCGACGTCACCGCCAAGGTCGAAGCCGCCGTCGGCGAGGGGTGCGTCTTTGCGACCAACACCTCCACCCTGCCGATCACCGGCCTTGCGGCGGCCTCCAAGCGGCCCGAGCAGTTCATCGGCATCCATTTCTTCAGCCCCGTGGACAAGATGATGCTGGTCGAGATCATCCGCGGCAAGGCAACCGGCGACAAGGCCGTCGCCAAGGCGCTGGATTTCGTCCGCCAGATCCGCAAGACCCCCATCGTCGTCAACGACGCCCGCTTCTTCTACGCCAACCGCTGCATCATCCCCTACATCAACGAAGGCATCCGCATGCTCGCCGAAGGGGTGGAGCCGGTGCTGGTGGAAAACGCCGCCAAGCTGGTCGGGATGCCGCTGGGCCCGCTGCAGCTGGTGGACGAGACCTCGATCGACCTTGGCGTGAAGATCGCCAAGGCGACCAAGGCCGCGATGGGTTCGGACTACCCGGACGAAGCCGTGGACAAGGTCCTGTTCTGGATGGCCGACCAGGGGCGTCTGGGCAAGAAGACCAACGCGGGCTTCTACGCCTATTCGGAAAAGGGTGAGCGTCTGGGTCTTTGGGACGGGCTGGAGCCGAAGTATCCCCTGGACAAGGTGCAGCCATCGCTGACGGACGTGCAGCACCGTCTGCTGTTTGCACAGGTCCTGGAGGCTGTCCGCGCGCTGGAGGAAGGTGTTCTGACCGACATCCGCGAAGGCGACGTCGGCGCGATCCTGGGCTGGGGCTTCGCGCCCTGGTCGGGCGGGCCGTTCTCGTGGCTGGACATGATCGGCGCGCCTCGGGCGGTCGAGATTTGCCGCAGCCTGACGGCGCAGTTCGGCCCGCGCTTCCACGCGCCCGCACTCCTGCGCGAAATGGCCGAGAAGGGTCAGACCTTCTACGGCCGGTTCGCGGGCGAAAAGGCCGCCGCCTGAAGCGCAAGCGTAGGGTGGGCGATATCGCCCACCCTATGCTTGCGCCAGATGGTTAACGGATTTCCGACCATACGCGCGTATGTATCGTTCCCATACGCATTCCAGACGGAAGCCCGACGCGCTTTTCGACCCCCTAAGGGCTCAGGGATTAACCAGGTTCGGCGGGGCCTTACCTTCAGCCCAGGCCACCAGGTTCGTCACCGCCATCAGACCCATGTTCTCGCGCACTTCCAGGCAGGCCGTGCCCAGATGCGGGAGAAGCGTGACATTCTCCATCGCCATCAGTGCCACCGGAACCTTCGGCTCGAACTCGTAGACATCAAGTCCCGCGCCGGCGATCTGCCCGTTCTGCAAGGCGTCGATCAGCGCCGCCTCGTCCACCACATCGCCCCGGGAGATGTTCACGAAGATCCCCGTTTTCTGCATCATCTTCAACGCCTTGGCGTCGATCAGGTGATAGGTCGCCTTGCCGCCCGGAACGGCCACCACCACGAAGTCCGCGGCCATCGCCTCGGCCATCTCGACCTGGCGCGCGGGCAGGCCTGCGTCCTCGACGCGCGAGCGGTTGTAGAACACCACCTCCATGTCGAAGCCATAGTGGCAGCGCTTGGCAATCGCCTTGCCGATCCGCCCGAACCCGATGATTCCCAAGCGTTTTCCAGTGACATGGGTCCCCAGCATCTGCACCGGCCCCCAACCTTCCCAAGCGCCCGCCCGCAGGATGCGCTCGCCTTCGCCAAGGCGGCGGGCGGTCATCAGGATCAGGGACACCGCGATGTCCGCCGTGGCATCCGTGACCGCTCCGGGAGTGTTCGACACCGCGATCCCGGCGGCCTTCGCCGCCTCGGCGTCGATGTGGTTGTAGCCCACGCCGAAGTTGGCCAGGATCTTCGCACGGGGTGCCGGAACATCAGCGAAAACATCGGGTTGGAAGCGGTCGCCCAATGTCGGCAGCACCGCATCATAGTCCCGCAGCGCGGCGCGGAGTTCCTCTGCCGACAGCACTTCGGTCCGGTCCCGCAGGGTCACGTCGAACCGGTCGCGGGCGGCCTCCAGCACGCGGTCGGGCAGGCGGCGGGTGATCAGAAGTTTCGGTTTCAAAATAGTTTTCCTCCCAAGGGAACGTCATGTCCGGGTCCGATCAGCACGACCTCGCCCGCTTCGTCCGGCAGGCCCAGGACCAGAACCTCGGACAGGACCGGGCCGATCTGGCGGGGTGGGAAGTTGACCACGGCCAGCACCTGCCGACCAACCAGGTCTTCCAGCGTATAGTGCTTCGTGATCTGCGCCGATGAGCGTTTCTCGCCAATCCCGGGTCCGAAATCGACCCACAGCTTGAAGGCAGGCTTCCGCGCCTCGGGGAAAGGCTCGGCCCGGGTGATGCGGCCGACGCGGATGTCGACCTTCTCGAAGTCTGCGTAGGTGATGGTCATTTGCCCAACTCCCGCCCGCGGTCGGCGGCGGCCTTCACGGCATGTTTCAACAGGGCGGGAAAGCCCGCGTCAGGGTCCATCAGTACACCCAACGCCGCAGCCGTCGTGCCGCCCGGCGAGGTCACGTTGATCCGCAATTGCTCTGCGCTTTCAGGGCTTTGGAACGCCAGCTCTCCCGCCCCGCAGACCGTGGCGCGGGCCAGTTGCATGGCAACGTCGGCGGGCAGCCCCTCGGCCACACCCGCAGCGGCCATCGTCTCGATCAGGTGGAAGACGTAGGCCGGACCCGACCCCGACACGGCGGTCACCGCGTCAATCTGATCTTCACCTGTCAGATCTACCACCTGCCCCACCGCCGCCATAAGGTCGCGGGCCAGGGCAAAGTCGGCATCGGACACATGGGCATTCCGGCAAATCGCAGTAATCCCGCGTCCCACCATTGCAGGCGTGTTCGGCATCGTGCGGACGATGGGGGTGCGGGTGCCCAGCGCTTCCTCGAAGGTGGAAATCTTGGTCCCCGCCGCGATCGAGACGAACAACGTCGTGCCGTTGCCCAGCGCCTGCAAGGACGGCAGCGCCGCGCCCATCATCTGCGGCTTTACCGCCAGCAGCGCAACGGCGGGCGCTTTCGGAACCCCCTCGTTCAGATGGACACCGCTGCCCTTGAGCCAGTCGGTCGGATTGGGCTCGATCACCCAGACAGACCCCGGAGGCACCCCCGCCGCCAGCCAGCCCGTCAGCAGCGCCGTCCCCATCTTGCCGCAGCCAAGCAGCACCAGCCCATCCCGGGCAACGCGATCCAAACTCATGGAACTCCCCTTCAAACCGGGGGAAGGTTAGGCGCGCCCGTACGCCTCGGCAATGGCGACTTTCATCGCCTGTTCCGGGGTCTGGTCCCCCCACATCGCCAGCTGGAACGCCGGGTAGAACCGTTCCGATGCCGTCACCGATGCGGCGATCAGCCGGTCGATCTGTTCCGGCCCCGCGACCTGCCCGCCCGACAGCACCAGGCCATAGCGCCAGACCATCAGCTTCTGTTCCGCCCACCAGGTGAAGGCCCCGGTCCAGACCATGTCGTTGCAGCGGTTCAGCACGTCATGCAGAGCGTGAATCCGGTCGGCGGGAGGCTCCATCTCGAAGGTGCAGATCAGACGCAGCGTCTCGTCCTGTTCGCACCAGGCCAGGGTCAGCGAGTATGTCCGCCATTGCCCTTCGACCGCCATCGCGATCTGGTCATCGGTCACGCGATCGAATTCCCACGCATGGTGTTCGGCCAGGCTTTCGACGATGTCGATGGGATGGAGATCCTCCATCGACGCGTAGTCCTCGGAAAGCGACATTGCCTGGCCTCATGATGAAGCTTCAGGCGGGCCACGACCCACTAGAAGCTGGGTGTCTGGCAAGGGTCTGCGTCTGCCCGACGTGACCCTTACTAGATATGGTGTGGCCAAAGCGGAAGCCTGTAAAGCGATTTCTTAAGAAAATAGCTGTGGAAAAGCCGGGAACGAATCGGCCAGCCCAGACCGCGGGCCAGCGGATCGGACGGCACCGGTGTCAGGCCGGGGTGCCGGGAGCCGTCGGCAAGACCTGGGCGAACTGGCGGATTTCCTGCAGAACATGGTCTGGGCTGTGACGGGTGAAGCTTTTGAAGATCGTCTCGACCTTCACCCCCGGCAGCTCGATCTTGCGCACAAAGCCTTCGGGGCGCTGGATCGCAAAGGAGTGCAGGCCCTTCTGGTGCAGCCAGCGCGCGTAGCGCACATCGACGAACTTCTGGCTGCCCATCATGAAATCGAGGGGCGCGACATTCCGGCCCAGCGCCAGGACGGTCCCGGTTCCCAGCTGGTGAACCCGTGTCGACATGGCAAGCGGGTCATCACATTGAAAGGTGGTCCTGCTGCGGATCAGCGGGCCCTGGCCGGGGTGGTAGATCGTGCCGTGCAGACCGACCACCACCCGGTCCAGCCCCAGGTCTTCGCCGATGCGCCTTAGCGTCGTTACATGCGTCGGATGGTACAGCAGGTCGTCATCCGCCATCACGACCAGATCATCGGTTGCGACCTCGACGGCGAACTTCCCCACATCCTTCAGGTCCTGGTCCGGAATCCACGGGGTGACGGTCTTGAACGCCGTCAGGAAAGCGGGGATCTCGGCGAATTCGTTGAGACAGAGGAAGACCTGATCGACCTGCGGCGCGATGGAGGCAAGGGCCTGCTCCAGCATCTGCAGCCGGGGCGGATAGGTGGCGATATGGGCGCGGATCATGATGCGGTGGCGACTGGTGCAAGCCCGCTGCACCGAACGTCATTGCCGACAGCGGGGATTGCGTAAGTGCATTGGTCGGTGGCTGCGTCGGTCAACACGAAACCCTTCACTGGCCGGCAGATGGTCGGTGCTTCACCCGGCAGCCGTCAAGCCGCGCGATAGCGGAGGGAAGCAAAAAAAGCCCCTGTGCGGGGGCACAGGGGCATGTCGGGAATGGTCCTGCCGTTCAGGGGCAGACTGGCTGGACCGGGCGATGGGGACAGATCGCATCTCCGAACGGTCCCACCCTAGGCAACCGATGAATCCGCAATGTGACAGCCGCTGTCCGGGGTGACGGAAACCTGTGGATCATTTCCGCCGCGAGCGGATCATCCCGGTGATGTCGTAGACCTGCTCCAGGATCGGTTGGGCGATGGCATCGGCGCGGTCGGCCCCGTCGCCAAGGATGCGGTCGATCTCGGCCGGATCGGCCATCAGGCGGTTCATCTCGGTCGTGATCGGCGAAAGCGACGCCACGGCAAGATCGGCCAGCGCGGGCTTGAAGGTCCCGAACTGCGCGCCCGCGAAATCGCGGATCACCTGGTCGACCGTGTGGCCCGACAGGGCGGCATAGATGTTCACAAGGTTGCGCGCCTCGGGGCGGTCCTTCAGGCCTTCGACCGTGTCGGGCAAAGGTTCCGGGTCGGTCTTGGCCTTGCGGATCTTGGCGGCGATGGTTTCGGCACTGTCGGTCAGGTTGATGCGCGTCTGGTCCGAGGGGTCGGACTTCGACATTTTCCTGGTGCCGTCCCGCAGGGACATCACCTTGGTAGCGACGCCTTCGATCACAGGCTCGACCACCGGGAAGAAATCGACCTTGAAGTCGTTGTTGAACTTGATCGCGATATCACGGGTCAGTTCCAGGTGCTGACGCTGGTCTTCGCCTACTGGAACCATCGTGGCGTGGTAGGCAAGAATATCCGCCGCCATCAGCGCGGGGTACGCAAACAGACCAAGGCTTGCCGCTTCGGCATTCTTGCCGGCGGTCTTGTCTTTCCATTGGGTCATGCGGCTCATCCAGCCCATGCGCGCAACGCAGTTGAAGACCCAACTCAGTTCGGCATGTGCCGAGACCTGACTTTGGTTGAACAGAATCGACCGTTTCGGATCAATACCGGCAGCGATAAAGCCCGCTGCGGCTTCGCGCGTCTGCTGGCGCAGGACGCTTGGGTCTTGCCAGACAGTGATCGCATGCATGTCGACCACGCAATAGATTGTCTCGATCCCCTCGTCCTGCTTTTCCACGAAGCGCTTCAGCGCGCCAAGATAGTTGCCAAGCGTCAGCCCGCCCGAAGGCTGGATGCCCGAGAAGATCCGGGGTTTGAAGGCTTTCGGCGTTTGGACCGCCGTAGCTGGCGAGGACATGCGGAGGCTCCGTCTGGATTAAGCTGCCGATCCCGCGTAATCCAAGGGGCAACAGGCGTCAATCAGGGCGCGTCGCAGGATGGCAGGCATGGACCCCGATCACAACGCACCGCCCTTGAACCCGCTGCCGCCGATCGTGTGGCTGCTGGCCCTGCCGCTGATCGCGATGGAGCTGGTGCTGACCCTGGCCGAACGTGGTCTGGTCGGGGGTCCGCAGGGGGTAAGCTGGCGGCTGCAGGCGGTGGAACGCTTCGGCCTCTTCCCCGAACTGGTGAAGTATCAGTGGGAAAACGGCGGGCAGCCGTTGGACGAGCTGCACAGGCTGGTCAGCTACGTCCTTGTCCACGGCAGTTTCACCCATGCCCTTTTCGCGGTGGTCATGCTTTTGGCGCTTGGCAAGATGGTGGGCGAGGTCTTCCGCTGGTGGGGTGTCGCGGTGGTCTTCCTTGGCTCGGCTGCGGTGGGCGCGGCGGCCTATGGGCTGCTGGTGCCGGAGCGGGTTCAGCTGATTGGCAGCTTTCCGGCGGTCTATGGGCTGATCGGGGCCTTCACCTTCCTGATCTGGACCAACCTTGCGCGCGTCGGGGCCAACAAGTTCCGGGCATTCAGCCTGATCGGGGCGCTGCTGTTCGTGCAGCTGGTGTTCGGGCTGTTGTTCGGGGCCGGATGGGAGTGGGTCGCCGACATCGCAGGCTTTGCGGCCGGGTTCCTGCTGTCCTTCCTCGTGGCCCCCGGCGGGTTCCGGCGGGTGCTGGACCAGGTGCGTCAGCGCTGACGGCGCAGCGCCTTGAGGTCGGCCAGTCGCACGGCCTTCAACCCAAAGGCCGCAAGGACGTAGCTGGCCATCCCCAGTGCAATCAGCAGGACCAGCGCCAGCACGCGGTAGGCCCGGGCATCCAGCATCGGCTGCAACAAGCTCCAACCGCCCCAAAGTGCGGCCCCCATCAGGGCCGAGGCCGCGCAGATCCGCCAGAGACGCGACAGAAAGCGGGCGTCAAAGCGGGTTTCCTCGCCCAGGCGGCGGGCACCCCACCAGAGTTGCCCAACCATGACCCAGGCCGACAGTGTGGTGGCCCAGGCAGCAGCCGAAAAGCCGATCCAGGGCATCAGGCCGAAGGCCAGCGCGCCGTTCAGCACCATTGACCAGACGGCATAGCGGAACGGGCTGCGCGTGTCCTCGCGGGCGTAGAACAGGGGCTGCAGCGCCTTTTGCAGGACAAAGGCTGGCAGGCCCAGCCCGTAGATCGCCAGCGCCAGCGCAGTGGCGGCTGTGTCCTCGGACCCGAAGGCTCCGCGCTGATAAAGGACCTCGGTGATCGGCAGCGCGATGATGACCAGCGCAACGGCGGCGGGAAGGGTCAGGAGGAGCGCGAATTCGGTGCCCCGGTTGAACGCCTCACGCCCGCCCGCACTATCCCCGGCCTGCAGGCGGCGAGAGAGTTCAGGGAGAAGGACCGTGCCGACAGCTATGGCGACGACGCCTAGGGGAAGCTGGTAGAGACGGTCGGCGTAGACAAGCCAGGAGATCGCGCCCTCGGTGCCGCTCGCGACCTGGCGTGAGACGAGGAGGTTGATCTGGACGACCCCCCCGACCAAAAGAGCAGGCCCCATCGTCACCATCAGGCGACGGAAGTCGGGCGTCAGTCGCGGAAACCGCAGCCTGGGGATGAACCCGATCCGGCGGGCGGCGTAAAGCGTCCAGGCCAGTTGCGCGATGCCGGTGATGGGTGTGGTCCAGGCCAGCGTCAGGCCCATGTCCCAGCCGTAGGAGTGGGCCAGCATCATCGCGATGATGAAGACCACGTTCATCAGGACAGGCACCGCCCCGGCTTCGGCAAAGTGGCCGTGGGCGTTCAGGATGCCGGAGAGGAGGGCAAACAGAGAGATGAAGCCGATGTAGACGAAGGTGATCCGCCCGAAATCCACGGCAATGTCGAAGCGGCCATCGCCAACGAAACCGGAGGCCATCGCCCAGACCAGAAGCGGCATGGCCAGCGTGCCCAGCAGCGTGAAGATCAGCAGGAAGGCCGTCAGGCCGGAGAACGCGTTCTGCGCGAAGTCCTCGGCGTCCTCGCCAGCCTCCAGCTTCTTGGAATACAAGGGCACGAAGGCCTGGTTGAACGCGCCTTCCGCGAAGAAGCGGCGGAACATGTTGGGCAGGCTGAAGGCCACGTTGAACGCGTCCGCCACCGGTCCCGCACCAAGGTAGGCGGCCATCATCAGCTCGCGCACCAGACCCGCGCCGCGCGACACCAGCGTCCAGCCGCCCAGCGTCACGATGTTGCGGATCATCCCGCGAGAGCCGCTCATGCGATGGCCCTTTCGGCCCCTTCGACGATGGCCTGGCGCAGTTTCTTTTCCAGCGCTTCCTGGCGGTGCTTCTGGTGCAGCTTCAGGCCGAACATGTCCTTGACGTAGAAGGTGTCGACCACCTGCGCGCCATAGGTCGCGATCACGGCGCTGGCGATGTAGATGTTGTTCGTGGCCAACGTCCGGGTCAGGTCGAACAGCAGGCCGGGCCGGTCGCGGGTGTCGACCTCGATGATGGTGTAGATGTCCGACCCGTCGTTGTCGAACATGATATGGGTGGGGAAGCGGAACTCACGCTCGCGCTTCTTGATCTTGTCGCGGTCCTTCAAGGCCTCCCGCGCCACCACTTCGCCCTTCAGGGTCTTGTCGATCATCCCCCGCAGGCGTGGCAGGCGCGAGACTTCGTAGGGGTGGCCCTCGATGTCCTGAACCCAGAATACCGCCGTGGCGTAGCCGTCCTTTGAGGTATAGGTCCGCGCGTCCACCACGTTGGCGCCGACCAGCGCCAAGGCCCCCGCCAGACGGCTGAAGATGCCTGGATGGTCGGCCAGGGCA
>NZ_JAXMMF010000015.1:0-67699 GCF_034366665.1 Tabrizicola sp.
ACACCTCACTCCTAAACGATCTCAATACCGGTTCCACGCACTCCACAGCGCGGAACAACCCTGGCGCGGGGTGGAGCAGCCCGGTAGCTCGTCAGGCTCATAACCTGAAGGCCGCAGGTTCAAATCCTGCCCCCGCAACCATCGTTACTTGCCGAAAGCCCGCACCAACCGTGCGGGCTTTGGCATTTGTGGCCAAGCTCCCGTCACACAACGAAAATATCGCCGCGAGTTCTCCATAGAGCTCGATCGTATGTCCGTGCTGCGCCTCTTGGTCGGGACGCAGGATGACCTTCTCAATCAGGCCGCGCAGGAGATCTGCAGCTTCGGCCCGGGTGCCTTCTTCATTCAGGGCTTCTGCCAGGTCTGACACCTTGCCGGCATAGATCCCGGCGAGGCCGGGATGGAGCGCCACGGGTTCGGGCTCCGGGACTGCGCCGAGGGCCGCTTCCAACCTCGTGCGATCCGCCTCCAGTATGTCCATCTTGGCATTCATCGACGGGTGATACATCCCGTTGGTGATCGCTGTCAGCAAAACTCCGATGCCCTTGCGCACCTTGGTGAGGCGATGCTCGTTCTCTCCCCGCTCCGAAACGGCAGAGAGCCGCTCTTGTTGTATCTCCCGCTGAAACTCGCTGATGAACTCCTTGATCAGATCGGGATGAATCAGTCGCTCCTTCAATCCCCCGAGGACGCGCGTCTCCACATCCTTGCGGGCGATGGTCTTGCGATTGCTGCAGGTGCCTGAGTTGCGGGCAGCCGCACAGCCATAGCGGTCAGCACTGATCATGATGTAGTCCGATCCGCAGCAGCCGCAGTGCAAGAGGCCCGACAGCAGATAACGCGCACGTCGCCCAACCTCTGACTTGGGCGCGTGCGGATTGGCGGTGCGCTCGGTCAGGATTATCCTGCCGTACGGCCCCCTGTCGTTCTTTGACGCGCTGCCACAGCGCGTCGTCGATGATGCGCAGATCCGGGACCTCTTCGGTGATCCAAGCGTCCGGTGGATTTGGCCGCGCCTGGCGTCTGCCGGTCTCGGGGTTTTTGATGAACCGCTGGCGGTTCCAGACTAACTTGCCGATGTAGAGTTCGTTGTTTAGGACGCCGGTGCCGCGCTTCCAGTTCCCCGAAATGGTCGAGAACGACCAGGAAGCAGCTCGTGCGCCCTTGCTCAGGCGGGGGTGGGGCGACACCCTCCCGGTTCAGCTCGATAGCGATGGTGCGCGCACTCTTGCCTCGGGAATAGTCTTCGAAGATCCGGTGGATCGTGGCGGCTTGTGCCGCGCCGATCACGCGATCGCCCGTTGTCAGGGTGCCGTCTGGCAGGATCTGGCGGTCCAGCCGGTAGCCGTAGCTGATACCGCCTGCTGACTTACCGGCTCTTACGCGGCCTTCGAGGCCGCGATGGGTCTTCTGGGACAGCTGGCGCAGGAAGAGTGCGGACATCGTGCCGCCGAGGCCGACGTGCAGCTCGTTGATCTCGCATTCCGACCTGGTGACAATCCTGACGCCAAGATAGGTCAGGCGCTTGTAGAGCCCGGCAATATGTTCCTGATCGCGGGACATACGGTCGAGCGCTTCGGAGACGAGCACATCGAAACCGCCGGCCATGGCGCGCTGCGGCATCTCCTGGAAGCCGGGACGCAAATGTGTGGCTCCGCTGACGGCTTCGTCGGCAAAGACAATCCGCGACCGACCAGCCCTGCTCCTTGCAGTGCCTGCGGCAGAGGCGGACCTGATCCGGAATGGATGCCGTCGACTGATGGTCAGAAGAATACCGGGCGCAGATCGCGGCGCGCATGGTCAAATTCTCATCTTCGAAATCTTTGCTGCCTTCCGGCGCTTAAGCACTATGTCCTGCAGCTCACGCCCGGCCTCGATGGCGCTGGCCTGATTGTAGTGACGCTCGGAGGTGCGGTCCGATGCATGCCCGAGGATCGCCCGAATCCCGCGCGCGTGCTCTGCCGATGAAAGCGCCATCGTTGTCGCGGCGCAATCCCTGAAGAAATGCGGAGGGATCGCCACGCCGATGAGCTGAAACGTCAGTTGTTTGATCCACACGCCCATGTGTCCCTGCTTGTAAGGCGTTCCCCTGTTCGTCAGCCAGAGGCGACGTTCATCTTGCGCGTTCGGCACAAGAAGGCAGGGGCGAACGACATCGACATAGTGCGTGAGGAGGCTGGCCGTCGGCTCCGGGACGCGGGCTTCCCAATACTGCCCGCTCTTAAGGTCGGAGGCTTCCAGCAACACGCGCCAACCACCCGGGCTGCGCTGCACACTCCGACCAAGCTCAAGATTGGTGAAGGGGCGTCGACGCAGATCACCGGTGCAACCAAATCCTTCGGCACCAATACGGTGGTAAAGGGCTTCGATCTGGAAGTGCAGAAGGGCGAGTTCGTCTCGTTCCTCGGTCCATCGGGCTGCGGCAAGACCACGGTATTGCGGATGATCGCCGGATTTGAAACCCCGACGATGGCTACGTCGGCGCGGGCGGGCTGGGGCAGGAACTGCGCACCGCCATTTCGCTGCAGGAATACACCAACCTTTCCGCCCTGTTCCTGATCATCTTCGCCACGGTGATCGTGATCGACTGGGTATCGGAACGCATCCGCCACCGCATTATCGGGATCGTCGCAGCATGACCCCTTCACAATCAGAGATCGACGTACTGAAAGCCCAGATGCCCCTGGCATTCCGCGCCGCCCCCGAGGTGCGCTTTCGCCGCGCACTGGCCTGGACGGTGCTGGCGCTTTTGACAGCCTGGTGCCTTTACACCTTCGACTTCTCGCCCTTGCGGATATGGGAGGGTCTGGCGCGACTGGGCACGGTGCTTTCGTTCATGTTCCCGCCGCACATCCACTTCAATCTGGTTTCACGCCCGCTCAGTGAAACCGCCAGGCCGTTCCCAATCATGTTCAACCCCTTCGTCTGCTCATACAGAACCGATCAAGGAGGGAACCTAATGGACTTAAGTAACACAATTGATGGGGCCACCCGACCTGATTGAGCCGGAACGGCGGGCCGCTGCCTCGCCCCGGTCGGCAAGATCTCCGGCCCTGAGCACGAACTCGTCATCGCCATGGTCGCGCTGGATCACGGCAACGGCCTCGGCGGTGCGCGCACCAGTGTCGAGCCCGATGACCGGTTGGCCCGGCGCTGAGAGATGAAAGCTTGAACTACTACGAACCTCATTCCGCAAGTCCCATCGCCCTGAGGTGGGCAGCCGAAGGAAGAACGCCCTCCTTGCCCCTCAGTTCTAGGATCAGTCGCGGATTTGCGCATGTATGGGCAATGGCGGCAAAGACAGACTGCCACAGGATCGTGCCATGTCCGATCTGCCAGTGCCGGTCGACAAACCCGTCGGCGTCCTGCAGATGGATATGGCCCAGCCGCGACCCAGCACGATGACGGGGGCACGCCTCAGTTTGCCCCGTCGTCCACTCGGTTCCGTGGCTCAGGCGGCAGGCGCGGACGTTGGCTTGCGCTTGCGGCGGGCCGGCTTTGCCGGTGCTTCCGCGAGAGGCTCGGCCGTGGGGACAGCGTCCGTGGCGTCGGTCTCGGCAGCCGCGTCGATCGGGGCCGCGGCCTCAGCGACGGGCGAGTGCTGGGCGACCCACTCCCGCATGAACCGGCGGATTTCGCGCGCGGCGGTGGTGTCCAGTTTGTCGCAGAGCTTAGCGAAAGCGTCACGCTCGCCTTCCTCGATCCGGATCACCAACTGACTGGATTTCTTCTTCTTTTTCTTTCCGTCGGACTTGCCTTTTCGCATCCCCATCTCTCTTTTGCATATGCAAAGTATATGCATTTTTTGCACAAAGAGGCTCTGCAAGTCAACCGCCCGGCATAGTCGTCACAGTCTGACATCGGACCGCAAAGAAACTGTCGTCGAGATGTGACCTACAAGTCCTACCCAGATGTCGAAGATCGCGACTGGTTCCGACCCATGCTCTCCAGGCCAAGTGATGTCTCGCTGCCTCCCCTGTCGCCTCGGCTGTCAGTGGTGGTTCCACTGCATAACGAGGAAGGCGCGATCGACGATCTGGTTGCCGATATCTCGGCAGCCCTGACAACCTGGTCCTACGAACTAATCCTTGTCGACGACGGGTCGACCGACACCACTCGGGCGCGGTGCCTGGCACTGGCGGCGCGGGATGCACGGATCGTGGTCCTTGGTCATCCCAAGTCTGGCGGTCAGTCGGCGGCGCTGCATTCCGGTGTCCTGGAAGCCCGGGCGGCGATCGTGGCAACGCTGGACGGAGACGGGCAGAACCCGCCCGCGAACCTGCCAAGGCTGGTCGCACCGCTGATCGGCCCGACCGCAAGCCCGATCTGCGGACTTGTTGCGGGACAGCGTGTCGGGCGGAAGGACAGCTTGTCGAAGCGGCTTGCCTCGCGGTTTGCCAATGGCCTGCGCGCGACGGTGCTTCGGGATGGGACACGAGACACCGGGTGCGGGCTCAAGGCGTTCCAGCGCGAGGCCTTCCTCGCCCTGCCTTACTTCAACCATATGCACCGCTATCTCCCTGCGCTTTTCGCCCGGGATGGCTGGCAGGTGCAGCTTGTCGACGTCACGCATGCCCCGCGCCGCACTGGCCGGTCAAAGTACGGTAACCTTGACCGTGCGCTTGCTGGCATCCTGGACCTCGCGGGTGTGGCCTGGCTGATCCATCGCCAAAAGCGGGTGTTGGCCGAACGTTTGGCCTCTCAGCCTGCGCACCGGCCGGTCGATGTCCCGGCTGCCCTGACCCCGGCCCTGAAAGGCAAGATCGATGCATGAAACCCTCTGGGCCTGGCTGCATGTCCACAGCTGGACCGAGTTTACCTGGGTCCTGGTCGGCCTGTCCGGCCAGCTTCTCTTCACGGCGCGTTTTCTTGTGCAGTGGATCGCGTCCGAGCGGGAGAAGCGGTCCGTGATCCCCGTGGCGTTCTGGTACTTCTCGATGGCGGGGGGCCTGGTTCTTTTCGCCTATGCGGTCTGGCGGCGGGACCCGGTGTTCATCCTGGGCCAGTCGATGGGACTGGTGATCTACATCCGCAATCTCTGGCTGATCCATGCCGAACATCAGCATCGTCCGGCCAGCGCAAGGAACTGAGCGCAACTGCGGCCCGGCGAATACAGACTAGCCCGACCTGGGCTGCCTTGGTGCACAATTTCAAAGGATATCAGCGAATGACCCTGCAACGCCTGCTCATCGCCTACCTGATGGTCGTTGTCTTGGTGCAGGCGCTGTTCGCGGCCTTCCCGGGGATTGACCTTGCCGTCTCTGCGCTTTTCGCTGACGGAAGCAGGGGGTTCGCCTGGGCCGAAGGCGTTGCACCCACGGTCAATCTGTTGGTGCGCCGAATGGGAGAGCTGGCTATCTTCCTCCTGCTTGCGGGCATCCTCTATGGGGTGATGACCGGGAAGGCGCGTGGCGACGATCTGCGGCTCATGGCCTATCCGCTCCTGTGCATCACCGTCGCCTGCGGTCTTGTGGTCAACTACATTCTGAAGTCCCACATCGGCCGCGCCAGACCCGACACGCTTGCCGAATTCGGCGGCTCGGCGCAATTCACGCCGTCCTGGCAGGTCGTCGCGGAATGCGTGCGCAATTCTTCCTTCACCTCGGGTGAGGCGTCGATGGCCGCAAGCCTGGCCATTCCCGCCGTGGCCATCCTCTGGCCACACCTTTCCCGGACCCGTGGCCGTGTGCTGGCGGTTCTGGTGGCAGCGGCCTATGTCGCCTTCACCTCGGTCCTAAGGATCGGACTTGGCCGCCATTTCCTGAGTGACACAGTCTTCTCCGTCCTTTTCGCTGCGGGATTTGCACTGGCATTGTATCCGGTCCTGGGCATCGCGCGCGCGCGGAAGCACCTGCCCGTTCTCTCCCCCCGTAGACGGGCGCTGGAACTCGCTGAACAAAGGGGTGTCTTTTGACCCTTTCGCTTCCGGCCCGAACCACACAAATCGGCGTGACCAGCGGCTGGCTGGCCCTGATCCTGTTCGCTCTCCTCACGTTCCTGCCAGCTCTGTCCACCCTGCCAGTGGTAGACCGGGACGAGGCGCGCTTCGTCCAGGCCAGTCGCCAGATGGTAGAAAGCGGCGACTATGTCGATATCCGCTTTCAGGACGAACCGCGGCACAAGAAACCGGTCGGGATCTACTGGCTGCAAAGCGCCGCCGTTCTTGTTTGGGGCGAGGGGCCGGATGCCCCGCTTTGGGTTTACCGGTTGCCATCGATCTTGGGGGCCGTCCTGTCGGTGCTATTGCTGGCCGTCGTCGGAACGCCGCTTTTCGGCAGGCAGGTGGCCCTTCTGGGCGCCGCGGTCTTTGCCGCAGGGCTGGTGATCGGCGGCGAGGCGCGGATCGCCAAGACGGATGCGGCACTTCTGGCGACGATCCTTGTGGCGCAGGCGGTTCTGGCGCGGCTTTACCTGCAGCGGACCGGCGGGCCGCAGATCGGCGGGCGCGCCGCAGCCTATGCCTTCTGGCTGGCTATCGGAGCGGGCACCCTGATCAAGGGACCGATCGGCCCCATGGTGCCGGCCTTGACCATCCTGGCGCTGATTGCGGTCGACCGAAAAGCGGACTGGCTGCGCCCGCTCTGGTCGCCCTGGCCGATCATCGTGGCACTTGTCTTGGTGCTGCCCTGGTTCGTTGCCATTACCTTTCGCAGCAACGGGGCCTTCTGGCTCGGCTCGGTCGGGGCCGACCTCTTGCCGAAGATCGCCTCGGGACAAGAGGGCAAGGGCGCACCGCCCGGCAGCTACCTTGTCCTTATGTGGCTTACCTTCTGGCCCGCGACGCCCCTGCTGCTTCTGTCGCTGCAGTCGATCTGGCGGGCACGGACAGACCCTGCCACACGGTTCTGCCTTGCCTGGGCCATACCGGTCTGGCTGGTGTATGAGGCTGTTCCAACCAAGCTGATCCATTATGCCCTACCGGTCTATCCTGCACTTGCCCTGTTGGCCGTGGCCCACCTGCCCGCCGGTCTGGCAGCCCACTCGCGGCTTCTCCGCGGGCTGGCCGCCCTGGCGATCTTGCCGGGACTGGCGCTGGGAGTTGCGGTCGCTGCCTTTGCCCTTCAGCAGGATGCCTTGCCGGCCGCCGGGCTGGCAGGGGCCGGGCTGGCAGGGGCCCTTGTCACCACCGGCTTCGCCGTGCGCTCGGCCCTTGGATCGTCGCCCTGGACGCTGGCCGCACGGGCAGCACTTGCGGGGGCGATCCTCCATGCCGGGCTGATCTCTGCCGCTGCCCGCATTCCCGCCCTCTGGCCCACCGATTCTGCCGTGTCCGTTGCGCAGGAAATTGCCGCCGCACAGGGTTGCGACCACCCGATCGTCTCGGGCTGGGGTTACGGCGAACCGTCGCTTGTCTGGCACGGCGGGCGGGACACGGACCTTTTCCCCGCCTCGGCCTCCGCGTCCGAGGTTGTCCACCTGGGTGCCTGCCAAGTGGTCGTGCACGCCCGCGAATCCGCTACGGCGCCGATCCCGTTGATCCGGGGATGCAGGCCAGCCCGGACCATCACCGGCCTAGTCATTGGGGCGGGCCACTGGGTCACGCTTGACGTGCTGGACTGTCAGGGGGAGCCATGAAGCACGCCGGGTCCCAGGACGCTCTCCTTGCCCGTCTCAATGCGGAAGCCACAGGATTATCCTCGCGCCGGAGGCTAGCTGCCGTGGTCCGGCGGCAGAGCAACCTCTCCTGGCTTGGAACCTTCGCCTGCGCAATTCTGCTGGTTGCCGTCGTGGCGGACGCCCCGGTGCGCGACCTGGCGCGGTCGCTCGACCCGTCGGTCGTTGCGGTCCTGCGGGTGGTCACTCAGTTCGGAAACTCGGCCTGGCCGCTGGGCATTTCGCTGCTGCTTCTCGGCGCCGTTACGGTCGTCGCGCGGCAAAGCAACCCGTTTCCCCCGGATGCGCTGCAGAACCTGCGGTCGGCCCTTATTCTGGTGATCGGGTCGGTGGCCATCAGCGGCACGATCGCGAGCCTGACGAAGAACATGATCGGTCGCGCACGGCCCTCGACAGGCGACCCCCAAGTGTTCGAATTCGCCTTCATGTCCTTCCGCGCCAGTTGGGCCGCCTTCCCGTCCGGCCATGCGACAACAGCAATAGCCTTCGCAGTTGCATTGGCCATCGCGTTTCCCAAACAAGCCATCGCATGGTTATCCATCGGGCTGATCGCAGCCCTGTCCCGAGCCTTCATCGGTGTCCACTGGCTATCTGATTGCCTGGCAGGAATGGCACTTGGGGCCTTGGTCAGCCTTGCCTTGCGCCAAGGCATGGAAAGACACGGGCACGCTTTCCAGACTGAATTGACCCTGTCAGCAAAGGTTCTGGTCAAGGGAGGAATCATCTGTCTTTCCCAGGCATGGCTCGTCGTTACGTCAGTCGTGAGACAGGCAAATGTCAGCGTCCGTCGGCAGTTACTTTCTCGGAAGTCATGACGCCAACACCTCGGCAGACGTTATCCAAAATGCGCAGATCTAAGCGTTTGACCGCCTCCAGCCAGAAACGGCGTCGTGTCGGTGCAAAACTGGTCCACGGCAGACCGTCGCATTGACGTTGAACATACACTGTCGTGTCAGTTTGGACCGACGGTAGTGAAGGTTGGATTCAAGGACTAGCACCGCCAGCAATCGTGGTTGGTGGAGACCACAAGTTATGGTTCAACAAAGCTGCCTTTAACATCCTTCATGCCTACCGTCCGCTATGGGCCGAAAGCAACCCCGCGGGCGCGTCGAGCCAGTTCCCGACTCCCACTTTGCGGGTTGCGAACTGCTTAAACCAACAGCTTTCAGTGGGGGCCGTACTTTACGTCACACAAAGCACTTTAATGTTGGCAAGTTTCGGCGGTTGCATGTCCCCGAAACCAAAAGTGCCGGTGTTATCAAAAACTTCAAAGCCGAGCCCAAAGCTCGGCCTTTGCCGTTTCAAATTCTTGTCAGCCCGCAAGAAAACTGCGAACCCCGCCATTTCCGGGAGATCATTTTGCAGTTTGAAGGCACGGTCAGGCCGACGTGCAGGACTTGCAGCAATGCCTTGGGAAAGGTCCCAGTAAAGGAAGCCCGCCGCCGGGACCTCTTCGCCGGATCGGTCGATGAGGCTGCGCTTCTTGTAGACGGCCGGCCAGCAACGGGAATGACCTCATCCCGAACCAGTCGCTAAGGCCGGCGGAAACTCTCTCAGTCGCGAAGCCGCATCAGCCGATCGAGTTCACGGAAAGCCGAAGGCACGTCCGAGAAGACCAGGTCGATATCCACCAGGTTCCGCAGGCGCTCGGCATCGACGTTTGAGGAAGAGGCGACGCCGATGATGGCGCCGGGCATCACCAGGCGGATCGCAACCACCAGCCGGACCAGAGCACCCAGCCTATGCTCGGTGCTAAAGGAAAGACCGATGATGTGCGGCCGGGTCATTTCGACATGAGCGACAAGCTCGTCATGCTCGGTGCCCGTTTCCAGGTCGATTTCCCATCCTGCCTCGCGGAACATGTCCGCGGCGACCGTGATGCCGACACCGGGCTCTTCGCCCGGAACTGTCGCAAACAGCGCGACCCGGCGGTTGTCGAACTTGTGGTGGGCAAAGGAGATCTCGGACCGCAGCGCCCGCATCAGTGCATATAGGTGGCCGGTTCCGCAGGTGACCTGCAGGAACGAAAGCTCGTCCCGTTCCCAGCGTTCCCCAAGGCAGCGGGCGCCCCCCGAGATGTAGCCGAGATAGACGCCCGACAGCGAAGTGCCCTCGGCGCGGCGGTCTTCGATGAAGCGCAAGGCTGCGTCGGGTTCGGTCTGTATCAACGCATCGCAGAAAGCGACCACGCTTTCTTCAGGGATCGGCCGAGAGTCGAAATCCGGCCCGCGTGTCGTCGCCTGCGCAAGGCGTCGGACGATATCGCTTGCCACGACTTCGACCGCTTCCGGGGGCAAGGCCGCACGCTTGGCCGAAAAGATCGATGCGGTGCGCGCGAATACCTCGGTATCCAGTGAAGCCAGCTGTCGTTTCATGGATGTCCCCCCGCTGCGCAAGAGTAGCTCAGTCAGCCCAGCGATCAAGACGGTATTCCACGGTATTCTGCGTCCGGCGTGCCGCAACGCGCATGCCAAGGGTGGCTCGGAAGGTCAGGCCGACAGTAGCGGCCGAGGCGGCATCGACGCGGATTGGTTCGTCAGGGGAACCAATCCGCTTCATGAGCGTTGCGTCCGGGCATTGATTTACACAACTTCGGGGGGCAGCCATGTCAGACAGGTCGATCAGGACGGTCATCATTCCGGCTGCCGGACTTGGCTCGCGCCTGTTGCCTGCCACCAAGGTCACGGCGAAAGAGCTTCTGCCTGTTTACGACCGGGTGGTGCTGGATTTTGCCATGGACGAGGCGATCGGCCTTGGCGCAGAGCGGATCATTGTGGTGATCAGCGCGGCCAAACGGGCGATCCAGGCCTATCTTTCCGGTCGCGGTCCTCAGGACACTCCCCTTCTGTCGACTGATCCGCAAGAGATCGGCCCCGAGATCGTCTATGTCTTCCAGGACCGTCCGCTTGGCCTTGGGCATGCCGTTCTGTGCTGCCGGGATGTCACTTTGCCCGGCCCGTTCGCCGTGCTGCTTCCGGACGACATCGTCATGGGGCCGAACTGTCTGGCGGAAATGGCATCGCACTACACCCAGGGCCACATGATCGCGGCGATGCAGGTCAGTCCCGAAGAAGCCTCGCAGTACGGGATCTTCCGGCTTAGCGGTCTGCCCAGGGACAAGTGCCTTCCGGTTGTCGGCATGGTCGAAAAGCCATCGTCGGGCACGGCTCCGTCGTCGTTTGGCGCGGTGGGGCGCTACATCCTTGACCCGATGATCTTTGACGTCCTGGAAAACACGGCCAGCGGCAAGGGGGGCGAGGTCCAGCTGACCGACGCCATCACGACGGCCGGGCGGTCCGTTTCCCTTGTCGCCTTCAAGTTCAGCGGGACGCGGCATGACTGCGGCAACCATGACGGACTGCTGGCCGCCGGGGCGGCGCGCCAGGCTGCAGCCCGGCAGGAAAGTGCCGGGTTGGGCTTCGGGCTGGCGCATTCCGCTACCCCGACGGCCCCCGCTCATGCTATAGTGGCGAGATAGGAAGAGTGTTCTGGCTCAGCGAATTTTCGGCTGGCAGACAACGCATCGCCAACCACCAGCGGCGCGACATGCGGCAGGTCCGATCCGGGCCTCCGATCTGCCTGTCATGCAACGATTGCGATCAAAGCGACCGACGTGACGCTACAGAGGGGCCGCGCTTTGGCGTGCGTCCTGCGGTCACGTCCCTCTGTGGGCACTGCCATGACCCCGAAAGGACACGACACATGAAATGGGATCAGATCGAAACCAAATGGGCGCTGATGACACGGCGCATTCGGGCCGACCTGTGTGACGATCACAGAGACGCCGTCAGCGCTCGTTCGCTGAAACGTTCCGACCCGATGCAAGCCACCATCGCGGAAAGCCAGAAGGCCGTCATGAACGACCCAAAGTTCAAGACATCCGCTAAGTGACGGGCTGGAAAGGCAAGCTTGCAGGCCTGCAAGGGTCGGTCCGTGCAGGGTTCACTACGGTCCCCGGCGTCTGGCAGGATAGCGCGCCGATCCGGGGCGACCTTTTCGGAACCGAGCGGCTTGAGCATCACGCCATCAGTCTTGCCGCGGCCCAGCCGGTCACTGCGGGCCCGTCGCTGCGCGTCCAGCCGCTCAGCCGCCGGGTCAATGAGAATGCCGACGTCCTTTTGGCGGCGTATCGGACCTGTGCGGGTGCGCTGCAAGCGGGCCAGGTGATTGCGCCGGCGGCCGAGTGGCTGTTGGACAACTTCCATCTTGTCGAGCAGCAGCTGCGCCAGATCCATGACGATCTGCCGCCCGGCTATTACCGGCAGCTTCCGAAACTGGCCGAAGGGCCCTTCGAAGGCTATCCGCGGGTCTTCGGGCTGACCTGGGCCTATGTCGCGCACACCGACAGCCTGATGTCCGGTCCGGTCCTGCAGCGCTTTGTCCAGGCGTACCAGCAGGTCCAGCCGCTGATGATCGGCGAGCTTTGGGCCGTGGCGATCACGCTGCGGATCGTCCTGATCGAGAACATGCGCCGACTGGCCGAGCAGATCGTCGACGGGCACGCCCTGCGTCTGGAAGCGGACGCCATCGTCGACGCGGTGCTGGGCGATTCCGGCAGTTCATTCTCGGTGATGCAGCGCGCGGTCGCGCGGTACGAGGCTGGCCCGCTGCCCGAAATCGTTGCCAGCCAGATCGCCAAACGGTTGCGGGGCCTTGACCCGTTGCAGACCCCCCTTCTGGGCTGGCTGGAGGACCGCCTCTCCCGTCAGGGCACGTCGGTCGAAGAGGTGATCACCAACACGCAGACCCGGCTTGGCGCGTCGAACGTGACCATGCGCAACATAGTCACCTCGATGCGGCTGGCGTCCGAGATGGACTGGGCCGACTTCTTCGAAGAGGTGAGCCTGGTCGATGCGCGCCTGCGCGACAGCCCCACCTATGCTGCGATGGATTTCACGACGCGCAACAGCTACCGGACCGAGATCGAGATCCTGGCCCAGGACGCGCCGCTGTCCGAAGGCGAAGTGACCGACGCAGTCCTGGCGCTTGCGGCAAGCAGCGACCAGGGGCATCGACGGGACGCAGGCTACTGGCTGATCGGCGAGGGTCGGCGCGACCTGGAGGCCCGGATCGGTTTCCGTCCCCCCGCGCGGCTGGCGCTTTATCGGCAGATCGGCCGGTGGGGATTGCGTGGTTATCTGGCGGCAATCGCGCTGGTGGCCGTGGTCATCTTCATCCCGCCGCTGCTGGTGATGGCGAACGCCGGGGCAGGGAGGCTGAGCCTGCTGTTCCTTGGCCTTCTGGCGCTGTGGCTTGCCGTGGACCTGGCAACGGCGATCGTCAACACTCTGATCACCCGCTCGGTCGCGCCCAAACCCTTGCCGGGCCTTGATCTGGCGAAGGGCATCCCGAACGAGTTGCGCACCTTGGTCGCGGTCCCGGTCCTGCTGACCGGCCCCCACGACATCGCCGAACAGATCGAGCGGCTGGAGATCCATCATCTGTCCAGCGCGGGCGGTGCGGTGCATTATGCCTTGCTCTCGGATGGGCCGGATTCAGCAACAGAGGCGAATGCAGAGGATGCCACGCTTGTCGCGGCCGCGACCGAGGCGATTGCCCGGCTGAACGCGAATTACCCCAGCCAAGACAGCCCGCGCTTCTATTTCCTGCACCGTCGTCGGCTGTGGAACCCGTCCGAGGGCGTCTGGATGGGCTGGGAACGCAAGCGCGGCAAGCTGGTCGAGCTGAACCGCCTGCTGCGCGGCGCGACCGACACAAGCTTTGCCGTGGTCAGCAGCGCTTTGCCGCGCGATATCCGCTATGTCATCACGCTGGACGCCGATACCCGCCTGTTGCGCGGGACCGTCGCGCAGATGGTGGGCAAGATCGCCCATCCCCTGAACCGCGCACGGCTGGACACGGGGTTGCAGCGGGTCACGGGCGGCTACGGCATCCTGCAACCCCGGGTCAGCCCGGCCCTTCCGATCGGTCAGGACGGATCGCTTTACCAGCGGCTCTTCTCCAGCCCCGGCGGGATCGAGCCCTATGCGGCGGCGACCTCGGACATCTATCAGGACCTGTTCGGCGAGGGGACCTTCACCGGCAAGGGCATCTACGACGTCGACGCCTTCGAGACCGCGCTGCACGGGCGTGTGCCCGAGAACACCCTTCTCAGCCATGATCTGTTCGAAGGCACCTTCGCCCGGGCCGCGCTCGCCTCGGACATCGAAGTGGTCGAGGATTACCCCACCCGCCACGACGTCGACATCCGCCGCCAGCACCGTTGGGTCCGCGGGGACTGGCAGCTTCTGCCGTGGATTTTTGGCACTCGGCGTCAGGATCGGGGCGGAGTTCCGGCAATCGGGCGCTGGAAGATGATCGACAATCTGCGCCGGTCGCTGCTGGCGCCCGTGGCGCTGGTGTCCCTTGTTGCGGGCTGGATGCTGCCGCTGCCCCTTGCCCTGATGTGGACGGGCCTGACGCTGTCGATCCTTGCGCTTCCGCGGCTTCTGGCCTTGCCGTTCGGCCTGTTCCCTTCGCGCAGTGGGGTCACGCTCAGCAGCCATTTCGCGGCCCTCGGGACCGATACCCTGATTGCGCTGGGTCAGTTCGTGGTCAGCCTGGCGCTGCTTGCCGATACGGCGGCCACCATGATCGACGCGGTCGTGCGGACCGCGTGGCGGCTTCGTGTCTCGCGGCGGCATCTGCTGGAATGGATGACAGCGGCTCAGATCGGCGGCAGCGCCCGTCCCGGGGTCCTCGGCCAATATGCCTCGATGTTTCCCGGACTGGCCCTTGGCGTTGGCGCCAGTGCCTTGGCCTGGGTCCTGAAACCCGGGGTCTGGCCGCTGCCGGCGATCTTCGGTCTGATGTGGGTCGCGGCACCGGCCATTGCCCGCGCCATCAGCCTTCCGCGCGCGCGACTGCCCGTGGCCGCGCTTTCCCCGGCGCAGGCGCAAGAGTTGCGGCTGATCGCCCGCCGCACCTGGCGCTATTTCGAGACCTTCGTCACCCCGGAGGAAAACTTCCTGCCGCCGGATAACTTCCAAGAGACCCCCCGGCCCGCGATTGCCACCCGGACCTCGCCGACCAACATCGGGCTTTACCTGCTGTCCACCGTCGCGGCGCATGACATGGGGTGGATCGGACGCCAGGCTGCCTTGCAGCGGCTGCGCGACACCCTGCACACGATCCAGCAAATGCCGCGCTTTCGCGGTCACCTCTATAATTGGCACGACACCCGCGACCTCACGGTGCTGGACCCGGCCTATGTGTCCTCGGTCGACAGTGGCAACCTTGCGGGGCACCTGATCGCCGTGGCGCGGGCGTGTCCTGACTGGGCTGCAGACGCAGGATTGCGGGAAGCGGCGGTGCGTCAGGCGATGGGAGACTGCGCCATCCTGGCCCGCCGGTCGCTTGGCATCGATGCCGAGGAGCTGGACCTGATCCGTGCACTTGCGGCGATTGCCGCGGCGGCGGCCGATCCCGCGACGCCGCTTGCCACGCTGACAGGCCCGATGGACAGCGCCGTGGCCCTGACCGGGGACAAGGCGTCGGACGCAAAGTTCTGGACCCTTGCCATGCAGTCCGCGCTTGCCGACCATCTGGCGGACCTGGCCGCCCCGGTGGACACGGCTCTGCTGGACGAAGTCGAGACCCTGTGCCGCAGTCTGGCGCTTGAGATGGACTTCGCCTTCCTGCTGGAACCGGACCGGAAGCTGCTCTCCATCGGCTTTTCCGTCGCCAACAACCGGCTGGATACGAACTGCTACGATCTTCTGGCCTCGGAGGCGCGTCTGGCAAGCCTGTTCGCCATCGCCAAGGGGGATGTCGAAACCCGGCACTGGTTCCGGCTGGGACGCGCGGCAACCCCGGTCGGATCGGGGTCGGCCCTGATCTCGTGGTCGGGCAGCATGTTCGAATATCTGATGCCGTCCTTGGTGATGCGGGCCCCGGCGGGATCGGTGCTGGAACAGACCACCCGCCTGATCGTGGCCAGCCAGCGCAGCTATGCCGCGGCTCTGGGCATTCCCTGGGGGATATCGGAATCCTCGTACAACGCCCGCGATCTGGACATGACCTACCAGTACTCGAACTTCGGCGTGCCGGGCCTTGGGCTGAAGCGGGGCCTCAGCGAAAACCGCGTGGTTGCCCCCTATGCGACCGGGCTTGCCGCGATGATCGACCCGGTGGCCGCCGTCGAGAATTATGCCACGCTGGCAAAGCTTGGGGCCGAGGGGAGGCACGGCTTTTACGAGGCGGTGGACTTCACCCCGGCGCGCGTGCCGTCGGGCGAAAACCAGGTCATCGTCCGCAGCTTCATGGCGCACCATCAGGGGATGACGATCACCGCCATCGCCAACACCCTGCGGAACGGGCGGCTGCGCGACCGGTTCCACGCCGAGCCGATGATCCAGGGCGTCGAGCTTCTGCTGCAAGAGCGTATCCCCCGCGATGTCGCCAGTGCCCCGCCGCGTGCGACCGAAGTGCTGGTGGCACCGGTCGAACTTAACGACGCGCCCGCCGTCCGTGCCTTCGAAGACCCCGCAGCCGAGCCGCCGACCGCGCACCTTCTGTCCAACGGCAATTACGGGGTGATGCTGACCGCGACGGGCGAAGGCTTCAGCCGCTGGCGCGACATGGCCATCACGCGCTGGCGGGCCGAAGCGGCGCAGGCCGCGTTGGGGTCGTTCCTGTTTCTGCGCGACACGGCCTCGGACGAGGTGTGGTCCGCCGGCGTGCAGCCGACCAGGATCGGGCAGGATCGGCACCGGGCGGTTTTCTGCGAACACCACGCCGCCTTCACCCATCAGATGCCGCGCCTGACCACGCTGACCGAGGTCGTCGTCTCGGCCGAAGACGATGCCGAGGCGCGGCGTGTGACCCTGACCAACAGCGGGCGTCGTGACCGCGAAATCGACGTGACCTCTTACGCCGAACTGGTGCTGGCCCCCGCAGCGGCCGATCAGGCGCATCCGGCGTTTTCCAAGATGTTCGTGGTCACGGATTACCTGCCCGAACTTGGCGTCATCATCGCCACCCGCCGCCGTCGATCCCCCTCTGATCCCGAGGTCTGGGCTGCCCATATCGCCGTGGTCGAAGGCGAGGATACCGCCCCGATCCAGATCGAAACGGACCGCGCCAGGTTCATCGGGCGCGGACGGGATGTCGGCTCGGCGGTGATGATGGACCAGCCCCTGTCCGGGACCACCGGCACAGTGCTGGACCCGATCTTCTCGATCCGCCGCCGGGTCAGGGTTCCGGCGGGCGGCACCACTCGCGTGACCTTCTGGACGATGGTGGCCGATACGCCGGACGCACTCTTGGACCTGGTGGACCGCCACCGCGACCCTTCGGCCTTCGCGCGCGCCGCAACTTTGGCCTGGACCCAGGCGCAGGTGCAGTTGCGGCATCTGGGCATCACCCATGCCGATGCAGCCGATTTCCAGAGCCTTGGCGGAATGCTGATCCGCAACGATGCGCGCCTGCGCGCTTCGCCCGGGCAGATCGTGTCCGGCGCGGCCTTGCAGTCCGCGCTTTGGGCGTTTGGGATCTCGGGCGACGTGCCGATCGTCCTGCTGCGGATCGACGATGCCGCGGACATTTCCGTCCTGCATCAGGCGATCAGCGCCCATGAATATTGGCAGATGCACCAGCACGCGGTGGACCTTGTCGTCCTGAACGACCGGACGTCGTCCTATGTGCAGGACCTGCAGATCGCCATCGAAAGCGCCGTGCGCGCCGCGCGGTCCCGGCCCCGGGCCTCGGGCGTGCGCGCCCCGGTCAACGGGACCATCCATGTGCTGCGGACCGACCTTCTGAACATGGGCGCGCGCGAGCAATTGATCTCGGTGGCGCGCATCATCCTGGTCGCCAGCCGGGGGGACCTTGCCAGCCAGCTGGCCCGGATTGCGGTCCGACCGATCCACAAGTCCGCAAGCCCGCTTCCCCTTCCGGTCCCGGCTGCCGCGCCCGCCCTTCCGCAGCTTGAGTTCTTCAACGGGACCGGCGGCTTCGACCTCGACGGGCGCGAATATGTGACCATCCTGCAAGCCGGGCGCACCACCCCCGCCCCGTGGATCAACGTCGTCGCCAATCCGGGCTTCGGCTTCCAGGTTTCGGCCGAAGGGAGCGGCCACATCTGGTCGGAAAACAGCCGCGAGAACCAGATCACCCCCTGGTCGAACGACCCGGTGTGCGATCCGACGGGCGAGGCGATCTATCTGCGCGACATGGAGACCGGCCAGGTCTGGACGCCGACCGCGCTGCCCATTCGGGGTCCCGGGACCTACATCGCGCGGCACGGCTTCGGATATTCGCGCTTCCAGCATGACGCTCACGGCATTTCGGCCGACATGACCCAGTTCGTGCCGCTGGATGCCGCTGCCAAGATCACCACCCTTCGGTTGCACAATGCAGGCCCGACGACGCGCACCCTGTCGGTCACGGCCTATGCCGAATGGGTCCTCGGCACCTCACGCGGGGCGAGTGCGCCATACATCATCACGCGCACCGATCCCCAGACCGGGGCGATTCTGGCGCAGAACAGTTTCGGCACTGCCTTTCCGGGCCGCGTCGCCTTTGCCGATTTTGGCACGGATGTCAGCAGCCTGACCGCCGACCGGGCCGAGTTCATCGGGGCCGGCGGCTCGCTTGCCGCGCCGGCGGGCCTGCAGGGCAGACCCCTGTCCGGGGCGACAGGCCCGGCGCTTGACCCCTGCGCGGCCCTGCAACGCCACCTGACCCTGCGCCCGGGCGAGACGGTGACGCTGACCTTCCTGATCGGCCAGGCCGAAAGCGAAGCCGCCGCCAGCGCCCTGATTCAGCAGCTTCGCGCGGCCGATGCCAAGGACCTGCTTGCCACTGTCACGGATCACTGGACCTCGCTTCTGGGCACGGTCCAGGTCCGCTCGCCCGACCGCGCGATGGATATCCTGCTGAATGGCTGGCTGATGTATCAGACCCTGGCCTGCCGCATCTGGGCGCGAGCCGGTTTCTACCAGGCCAGCGGTGCCTATGGGTTCCGGGACCAGTTGCACGACGGGATGGCGCTGACCTTCTCGCGGCCCGAGATGACGCGTGCCCACCTGCTGCGCGCGGCCTCGCGCCAGTTCCCGGAAGGCGATGTCCAGCACTGGTGGCTGCCGCATTCCGGCCAGGGCGTGCGCACACGCATCTCGGACGACCGGGTCTGGCTTGGCTACGGCGTCGCGCGCTACATCGCCGTGTCCGGGGATGCGGCGATCCTGGACGAACAGGTGGCTTTCCTGCAGGGCCCGCCCGTGCCCCCCGGGGTGCATGACGACTTCTTCCGGCCGGACGTGTCCGAAGCGACGGCCAGCCTCTTCGAGCACTGCGCCCGGGGGTTGGACCAGGCCATCCAGCTGACCGGCGACAACGGCATGCCCTTGATCGGGACCGGCGACTGGAATGACGGGATGAACCGCGTGGGCGAAGACGGCAAGGGCACCAGCGTGTGGCTGGGTTGGCTGTTGATCGCGACCATCGATCTGATGGCCCCCTTCGCCGACAGCCGGGACCCAGGGCGGGCCGCCCGCTGGCGCGCCCATGCGAAATCGGTGACGGAGGCGATCGAGGCGCGGGGCTGGGATGGCACCTGGTATCGGCGGGGCACCTATGATGATGGCAGCCTTCTGGGATCGGCCAGCTCGGAGGAATGCCGCATCGACAGCATCGCGCAGTCCTGGGCGGTCCTGTCCGGGGCTGCGGACCCCGGTCGCGCGCGAACCGCAATGGCATCCATGACCCAGCACCTTGTTCGACCTGACACCGGCTTGGCTCTCCTCTTCACGCCGCCCTTCGACCGGACGGCGGCAGACCCCGGATACATCAAGGGCTATCCGCCCGGCCTGCGCGAAAACGGCGGTCAGTACAGCCACGCCGCGATGTGGGCGATCCTTGCGCAGGCCCGGCTGGGGCAGGGCGAGGCCGCACATCAGCTTTTTGCGATGCTGAACCCGATCAATCACGCCCTGACCGACGCCGATGCGCAGCGCTACAAGGTCGAACCCTATGTCGTTGCCGCTGACGTCTACTCGACCCCGCCCCACGCCGGTCGTGGGGGCTGGACCTGGTATACCGGCTCGGCGGGCTGGATGTATCGCGCGGGCATCGAGGGGATCATCGGGCTGACCCGTGCCGGCAACACGCTGTCCTTGAACCCCTGCCTGCCGCCGTCCTGGCCCAAACTGACCCTGACCATCACGCTTGGAGCCGCACGCTACGGGATTACGGTCCTGAACCCCGACGGAACCGGACAAGGCATCCGCTCGGCCGAGTTGGATGGTGCACCCCTTACGCTGCCCGAGGGCACGTTGTCCTGGCCGGTGCGGGACGGAAGCCATCAGCTTGTGGTCACCCTGGGCCAGCGGGAAGAGCCGTCGCCGACCGGCGCCTCCACCTCTCCCGCCTTCGCCCTGGGGGTGGACCAGTCAGGCTAGACCGACAGAAGCTCGCTGTTCAGTTCCAGGGCGACAGTGACCCCGGTCTTCAGCCAGTCATAGCTCAAGGACCCACCCAGCGCCCCCTCGACCGTGGCGCGCAAAAGCCTGCTGCCGTAGCCCTGCGTTTCGGAGGGTGTCGCAATCTCGGGGCCACCCTGTTCGGTCCAGGTCAGGGTGACGTGCTGGTCGGCCACACTGCCCGACACATCCAGCGCGCCCTCGTTCGAGGACAGCGATCCATATTTCAGCGAATTGGTGGCCAGTTCGTGGACGACCAGGGCCAGGGACCCCGCCGCCCGTTCGCCGATGCCCATGCGTGGCACCGATATCCGGACGCGGCCGGCGAAGGCCCCCTGGTCGTCGTAGGGTGCAAGAAGGACGGTGAAGATATCCCCCAGAAGGGCGGCCGCGCCTTCGTTTCCCGGCAAAGGCCGGACAAGATCATGCGCACGGCCAAGCGCCGTCAGCCGGTTCGTCAGCTGGGCCAGCATATCCTCGATCGAGCTGGACGACCGCGAGGTGATGCGCGCCAGCGAGGACGCGATGGTCAACAGGTTCTTGACCCGGTGGCTCATCTCGCCAGCAAGAAGTTCGCTGCTTTCCTCGGCCTGCTTGCGCCCGGTGACATCCAGAAACACGCCGACCATCGCCCGCTTGACGATATCCTCGTCGCTGCCCCGCCCCCGCGCCGAGATCCAGCGCACTTCGGTCCCAACCAGAGTGCGAAAATCAATCTCGTAGGGGCCGACGACCGCACGTGTCGCAAAGAATGCCGCGCGGACGCGGTCCCGGTCGGCGGGGTGTATCTTGGCCGACAGATGCTCGAACGTCAGAGCCTCGACCGACGAGACGTCCCACAGGGCGAAGCCGCGCTCGTCCATTTCAAACGCATCGGTGTCGACATTCCATTCCCACAGCGCAATTCCGGCCGCGTCGACCGCCCGGCGCAGAGAGTCTTCGCCCCAACGGGCGTGGAAACGGCTGCTGGTGGTCATGAAAGCCTCCACTAACGGAAAAAGTGATAGGGTCGGCCAAGCCCGGTGTATGGGTCTTCAGACCCCCGGGGTCAATGACCCGGCCCGGACGCTGGGCTTTCGGGGCTCGTGCTACCCATGCTGCCAAGGCTGTGACCCCGGCAGGGAACCGTTTGCACTTTGGTTTCGTTAGGTTCTGCATAGTCGCGGATCCGGGGCGCAACCAGCCTGCGCGGTTTTCATGGTTCAAGGGGGACGGGTGTGAGTGGAAAAGGCTGTCCGGCAATGGCGTTTTCCGCGCGGCGTGGCAGTCATTGCCGAACGCCGCACCCCGCAAGAGTGATCGATGTCCACGCAGGGACCTGAGGACGCAAGTGCGTCCCGTGCCAGACTTGTCGGTGCCGTGACCCTGACCAACCTGGACACGCAGCGCCGTTTTCTGGGTGGGCAACCGGGCGTCCGCGTCGTGGATATGTCCGAAGTCACCCAGCTTGACACCGCTGGGGCCTGGGCCATCGCGTCGTTCCAGGCGGCACAGAAGACCAGCGGGCGCGAGGTCGTTGTCGAAAACGCCACCAGCGCGCAGACCCTGCTCTTGCAGACTGTCACCGACGCGATGCCCGCAAGCCGCAAGCGCCGCCGTCGTCTGCCGCACCACGAAGCCCGGGACATGCTGTTCGACGTTGGCAGGTCCGTCTCGGTGTTCGCCGCCGATCTTGGCAAGACCGTCGGCTTTCTGGGCCTTGTCCTCAGCCGTCTTGGCTTGACCGCCCTGCACCCATCGCGCCTGCGCATCACCGCTTTGGTCCATCACATGCAGCAGGCGGGCCTGAATGCCGTGCCCATCGTCGGTCTGATGGGGTTCCTGATCGGGATCGTGCTGGCCTTTCAGGGGGCGTCGCAGCTGAAACAGTTCGGGGCCGAGATTTACGTCGTCGACCTGATCTCGATCTCGATGCTGCGCGAGCTTGGCATCCTGCTGACCGCGATCATCGTTGCCGGACGGTCGGCTTCGGCCTTCACCGCGGCCATCGGGTCAATGAAGATGCGCGAAGAAGTGGACGCGATGCGGGTCCTTGGCCTGGACCCGATCGAGCTTCTGGTCCTGCCGCGTGTCCTCGCCCTGCTGATCCTGCTGCCGGTGCTGGGCTTCGTGGCCAACATGGCCGGTCTTTTTGGCGGCGCGCTGATGGCGTGGATCGACCTTGGGATTTCGCCCGCGATGTTCCGCACGCAGCTGGCCGCCAACACGACCGTCAGCCACGCGCTGGTCGGGCTGTCCAAGGCGCCGGTCTTCGCGATGATCATCGCGCTGGTCGGCTGCTACCAGGGGCTGCAGGTCGAAGGAAACACCGACTCGCTTGGCAGCCGCACGTCGCGGTCGGTGGTCGTCGCGATTTTCCTGGTCATCGTCGTCGATGCCGTGGCCTCGATCTTCTTTTCGGTCTGGGGGGTCTGATGGAGGACGCAGTCATCACCGTGCGCAACCTGACCAACCGGTTCGGCAAGACCACCGTCCACCAGAACCTTGACCTCGACGTGCGACGGGGCGAGGTGCTGGGCGTGGTCGGCGCGTCGGGCAGCGGCAAGTCCGTCCTGTTGCGCAGCATCGTCGGCCTGCAGAAGCCTTCGTCCGGCACGATAACCGTCCTCGGGACCGAGGTGCTGACCGATCCACCCACCGAGACCGAGCCGAATACAGGCGACCCGGCAGCCGTGCAGAACCGGTGGGGCGTGATGTTCCAGGACGGAGCGCTGTTTTCGTCCCTGACCGTGCGCGAGAATGTCGAGGCCCCGATGCGCGAAAAGCTGGCCATCGACACCGTGACCCGCGCCGCGCTGGCGGATCTTCGGATCGCGATGGTGGGCCTGCCTGCGACGGCCGGTGATCTTTACCCGTCCGAGCTGTCGGGCGGCATGCGCAAACGCGCAGGCCTGGCGCGGGCCTTGGCGCTTGATCCGCAGATCCTGTTCCTGGATGAACCCACCGCCGGCCTTGACCCGATCAGCGCGTCCGAGTTCGACAACCTGATCCTCTCGCTGCAAAAGGCCCTGGGCCTGACGGTGTTTCTGGTCACCCACGATCTGGACACGCTGCACGCCACCTGCAACCGGATCGCCGTCCTGGCGCAGAAGAAGGTCCTGGTGACCGGCACGATGGCCGAAATGATGCAGGTCGACGACCCTTGGGTGCGGTCCTACTTCCACGGGCCGCGCGCCCATGCGGCCCAACTGCAGGGGGCGACCTGATGGAAACCAAAGCCCGCTACATTCTGGTCGGGGCCTTCACGCTGGGCGCCCTGGCGGCCCTGCTGGGCTTTCTGCTCTGGCTGGCCCAGGTCGAACTCAACCGTTCGTACGCGCAGTATGACATCGTGTTCGAGACGGTCTCGGGCCTTAGCCAGGACAGCGTGGTGCGCTACAATGGTGTCGATGTGGGCAAGGTCCTGTCCATCGACCTGGACCGTCAGAACCCCCAGTTCGTGCGCGTCAGGATCGAGGTCCGCGCCGCCACTCCGGTACGGCAGGACACGGTTGCGACCCTGTCCTCGCAGGGCGTGACCGGCGTTTCCTTCGTCGCCCTGGAAGGCGGCAGCCCGATGTCCGACCCGTTGGAGGCGATCCCCCCCGCCGAGGTCCCGGTCATTGCCTCGCAGCCCTCGGTCGTGCAGGCACTGACGGACGCCGCCCCCGATCTGCTGGAAGAGGCAATCGCCCTGATCGAGGATGTGCGCCAGTTCACCACCCCCGAAAACCGCGAGGCCATCGCCGCGATCCTGCAGAACGTCGAGACTGTGACCGCCCGCGTCGATGCGATTGCGGCGCGCGCGGAAAAGCTGGTCACGACCGCCGAAGGCACGCTGGCCCGTGCCGATGCTGCGCTGGGCAAGGCGGAAGCGGCTTTCACAAGTGCGGATGCGGTGATCAAGGATGACATCCCCGGTCTTGTCGACGGCCTGAAGGCGACCGTGGCGGATGTGGGGGACACCGCGACTGAACTGAAGGCCTTCGCCCGCTCGGCCCTGCCGCAATACCGCGACCTTGCGGCCGATGCGCGCCAGGTGATTGCGAACATCGGCGCGGTGGCCGACCGCATCGGCCGTGACCCAAGCCGCTTCCTTCTTGGCACGCAAACCCCCGAATACAGGAATTGAACAATGCGCTGGATCGCCACTGCACTTGTCATCGCCCTTTCACCGCTTTCGGGCTGCGGGGCGATCTCGTCCCTTTCCAAGGCCGGGGCAGAGCTTGACGCCTACACCCTGACGCCCGCCCGCAGCACGGGCGCGCCCGCGGGCGGCAGCGCCCATCTGATCGTCGAATTGCCCAGCACCGCCGGGGCGCTGGCGACCGACAGGATCCTGATCAAGCCGGTCCCCTATCAGGCGCAGTATCTACCCGACGGGCGCTGGTCCGAACCCGCCCCCGCCCTTCTGCAGACGCTGCTGGTCGCGTCGTTCCAGAACCTGGGAGGGTTCGGGCTTGTCGGACGGACCGCAAACGGTCTGAAACCGGACTACACGCTGATGACCGAGCTGCAGGATTTCCAGGTGGAACCGGCGGGGCCAGAATTCGTCATCCGGATCAGCATGATGATGACCCTGATCCGCGAATCCGACCGGCGGATCGTCGGTTCCCGGCGCTTCTCCAGCGCCACGACGGTCGGGTCCGACGACACCCGGACTTTGGTCGCGGCGTTCGACAGTGCGATGCAAGGCCTGCTGCAGGATATCGTCCTGTGGACGGCACGATAAGCGTCAACGCAGCGGGTTCAGGTCTGCCCGGTGTGGATTTCACCGGGCAGCTGCCTGTTCAAAGGGGTCAGCCGAAACCCAGGCGCTTCGCTGGGCGTCGCCGGGCCGCGCCTGCCCGTCAGTTCGTCAGCAGGTAGTAGCTGTTCCGCGATCCGCCCATGTTCTGGACGGTGACGTAGAAGTAGCCATCCCAGGCCGGGGTCCAGTCGCAATACAGCTTGTCCGACCAGCTGACGTCATAGCAGATGACATTGCCGTTCTCGTCCGTCACGGCCACGTCCAGGTTCGCGTCGCCGTCGCCCACTACCGCAATCTCGGCGTAGGAGTTGCCATAGTAGGGGATCTCCCAGACGTCGGTCTGACCCGCCGGCAGGCGCGACACCCATTCCACCGCCCCGCCGATCCGCCCGCGGCCGGTCTCTGCCATCGCATCGTCGATCACGCCCAGCAGCGCCTCGTCTTCCGCGGCCAGCTCCTTGGCCTTGGCGAACATCGCTTCTGCGGTGGCCGGGGCCTCGGCGGCGCCCTCATCTTCGTTCGTGGCGGTGAAGAACGTCGCCTTGGCGGCGGCGCGGGGTGTGCCGTCGTTCATCATCGGGGCCGGAGCAGCGGGAACCGGCGACGGGGCGGCCTTCTTGGCGAAGGTTGCCTGATCGACAGTGACCTTCGACGGGTCCAGCGCGGCCGGCTCGGCAGAGGCCACCTCGATGGACGCCGCAAGCTTGGCGGCGGCAAGTACCGTCACCGCATCGCCCTGGGCCACGCCCACGGCGTAAAGCTCTTGTGCCAGGGTCATGGTCGAAGCGGCCCCCGGAGCAGCCCCCTCGGCCGCAGCGCCGACGTTCGGGCCGGACTTGTCCTGTGCCAGAGAGGGAAGGGCAACCGCGACCAGTGCCGTGGTGGCGAGTGCGAGCGAAATTCCTTTAAGTGTCATGTCGGCCTCTATCGGTTGGCCGTCCCGCATCGGGACGGAATGTGCCGATCTTCGCAGGCCTTCACGATCTTGAGAAGGCAGGTATCCATGACAAATTCGGTCATTTGCATCAGTTCCCGACCAGCCGGTAGCTGTTCCGGACCGGACCCGGATTGCGCACCTTGACCGTGAAGAACCCGTTCCGCGCCGGGGTGAACCGGCACAGAGCCGGGGCCTTCGCGGCGGGACGGGCGCAGACCAGCGCCCCGCTCTCGTCGGCAATCGTCAGGCCAAGGTTGGTGTCGCCGTCGCCGATAAGCCCGATCTCGGCGGTGGCTTCCCCAGCCAGCACAAGGGTCCAGCTGTCGGTCTGGCCCGGGTCCAGCGACGCCGGTGCGTTGATCGCCGTCGGTCGCCGGCCATGCGGCAGCTGCGCGTCAAGGTCGTAGACCAGGTCCTGCAGGTCCGGGTCCTCGCCCGCAAGGCCCTGGGCGATAGCGATGGCCTCGGGCCCGGCCGGATCGGGTGCAGCGGTCCGGCCTTCGGGCGCGCCTGCGTCCGGGTCCCCCTCGGTCGTCTTTGTCCAGGCGGCCGGAGCACGCAACGTGACCTCGCGCGCCATGCGGATGGCGCTGATCAGGACGACCGGGTCGCCATTGGACAGCGCCACCTCATAGCTGCGCTGGGCCAGAATCAGCCGGGCCGCGGCGCCTGCCTCTCCGACCTGGTTGGGCGAAAGGTTCGGCGCTTCGGCCCGGGCTGCGGACGCCACGCAAAGCAGCAGGACAAAAGGCAGGACAGGCAGGCGCATCGGGGGCTTTCACAGGGGGCAGCCGCCCGAGTCTGGCAAAGCGGACGGGCAGGAACAAGAGCGGAAAGCTTCCCGCCCGCCGGGTTTCGCGCTAGCAGGGTCCAAACCGCGGAGGGGACAATGCGCGAGATCCTGGAACGCCTGCTTGCCTTTGACACCGTCAGCTCGAAGCCGAACCTGGCACTCATGGAGCATGTCCGGGGCCTGCTGGAAGGCGCGGGGCTGCGGGTGTTCCTGATCCCCGACCCGGCGGGGGGCAAGGCGAACCTCTACGCCTCGACCGGGCCCGAGGGGGCGGGGGGCGTCATGCTTTCGGGTCACACGGACGTCGTGCCGGTCGAGGGCCAGCACTGGACCAGGCCACCCTTCGCGCTGACCGAGGCCGACGGGCGCTACTACGGCCGGGGTGCGGCGGACATGAAGGGCTTCGTCGCCTGCGCGGTCGAGGCGATGCTGCTGGCGTCGCGACGTCCCTTGAAGGTGCCGCTGCACCTGGCGCTGTCCTATGACGAGGAGATCGGCTGCATGGGCGTGCGGTCGCTGATCGACATGCTGGAGGCCGCTCCGGTAAAGCCACGTTTCTGCATCGTGGGTGAGCCGACGGGGATGCAGGTCGCGACCGGCCACAAGGGCAAGGTCGCGCTGCGGGCGACCTGTGTGGGGCGTGAGGGGCACTCGGCCCTGGCCCCGCTGGCCTTGAATGCGCTGCATCTTGCGGGGGATTTTCTGGCGGCGGTGCGGCGGGTGCAGGCCGAGGTGGCGGCGACAGGGCTGCGGGACGGCGACTACGACGTGCCCTACACGACGCTGCATGTGGGGAAGATGTCGGGTGGGGTGCAGGTCAACATCGTGCCGAACCACGCGACCCTGGATTTCGAGATCCGGTCGCTGGCAGGCGAAGATGTGGCAGGCCTGATCCATCGACTTGAAGCCGAGGCCGAGGCGATCATCGCCCCCCTGCGGGCCGAGTTCCCCGAGGCCGCGATACGGGTGGAGCGGCTTTGGGATTACCCCGGTCTGGGCACGCCGTCCGACGCCGAGGTGGTGCGCTTCGTCAAGGGGCTGACCGGCGCGAACGCGACGATCAAGGTGGCTTTCGGGACGGAAGGCGGGCTCTTTGACGCCCGGTTGGGCATCCCGACGGTGATCTGCGGGCCGGGGTCGATGGCCCAGGGTCACAAACCCGACGAATTCGTCGCGGTCGAGCAGGTGGAGCGGTGCCGGGGGATGCTGGCGGCGCTGGTGGATCGGCTGGAGGCGGGAATCTGACAAGGGGCGCACCGCGTGGCGCAAGCCGGACGACCTTTGGAATCAAGGGCTTTTTTGGGGACGTCAGGCCTTTATCAACTGTCTTCTGACCGGTGATTGGCCCGGCAGGTGCGGTTGCTTCGGCGTCAAAGCGCTGCATTTTCTGCAATGCAGCAGATAAGGCCGCCCCGCACCTGTCAATCTGTCTTCACCGCACCATATATGTTGAAGCGGGCCATCCGTCCGCACCAAAGGACTTTCATGAACATTGTTGAAACTGCGGCCGGTAACCCGGCTTTCTCGACGCTTGTTACCGCTTTGACTGCGGCCAACCTGACCTCTGCCCTTGGCGGCACCGGCCCGTTTACCGTCTTCGCCCCGTCGAATGACGCCTTCGCCAAACTGCCTGCTGGCACTGTCGAGGACCTGGTCCTGCCCGCCAACAAGGACAAGCTGGTGGCGATCCTGAAGCTGCATGTCGTCTCGGGCACGCACATGGCGTCGGAGTTCACCGACAAGACTGCCGACATCGCCACTCTGGGCGGCGAGAAAGTCACCGTCACCGGCAAGGACGGATCGGTCCATGTCGGCGCGGCCAAGGTCAGCTCGGCTGACGTCGCGGCATCGAACGGGGTGATCCACGTGATCGACACCGTCCTGATGCCCGCCTGACCTGACGGTCCGGGCCATAAAGAGTGCAGGGGGCCGGTGGCCCCCTTTTTCATGGCGGTGCGGGGGAAAGCCGGGGCAGGCCGCGACCTACTGCAGCGACTTCAGCCGCTCGGCTTCGGCCTTGCCGATGCGGTAGTGGCCGGTCATCGGATAGGCGAACAGGATGTCCTCTTCCTTGGCCCCGGCCCCGATGTTGTGCAGGATCAGCGGCACGCCCGCATCCGTCCGGCGGTCCGAGACGATGCCGATGTGGTCCAGGTTGCCGGGCAGCTTCCAGCTGATGATGTCGCCGGGCAGAAAAGGGGTCGGGCCTTCGTCCAAAGGAACCTCGGCCCCGATGCGGGCGAAGAGGGTCCGCAGGTTCGGCACCCGGCGGTGGTCGATGTTGCGGTCGGGCCGGCTCAGACCCCAGAACGCCGGGTAAGCCGCGAAATCGGTCTTCATGTCCCGGTTCACCGCCAGTTGCAGGTCGATCCCCCAGGCATCCCTCAGCGCCCGGATCACCACGTCGGTGCAGACGCCCCGGTCGCGGGGCAGATCGCCGCCCGGAAACTCCAGCGTCACATAGGCCGGATCATAGGTCATGGTCACGCCAACCTGGTCGCGCGCCGCGGCGGTCAGGCGTGAGGGTTCCGACCCCGCGAAGGCGGGCGCGGCAAGCGCAATGGACAGGATCAGGGCCAGGATACGCATGGGACGAATCATGCCCTGTTCACGCGCCCGTGGGTAGTCCGGATTTCCCGTGATCGGGACGGGCTGGCACCTTTCCGCCGGGGTCGGTAATAGGTGCGTGATGGCGATCACCCTCACCTCTCTGGCCGATCTGGCGACGCATGGCTTCGATGACATCATCGACGTGCGCGCGCCCGCCGAATTTGCCGAGGATCACCTGCCCGGCGCGATCTCGCTTCCGGTGCTGGATGACGAGGAACGGGCGCGGGTGGGCACGATCTACAAGCAGGTCTCCCCCTTTTCCGCCCGCAAGATCGGCGCGGCCCTGGTGGCGAAGAACGCCTCGATCCATCTGCTGGGGCCTTTGGCCGACAAGCCGGGCGGCTGGCGTCCGCTGGTCTATTGCTGGCGGGGTGGCCAACGCTCGGGGTCCTTCGCGACGATCCTGTCCCAGATCGGCTGGCGGGTCGAGACTTTGGTCGGCGGCTACAAGACCTGGCGCGGCCTTGTGGTGCATGAGGTTTATGACACCCCCGTGAGGGCGCCCGTCGTCGTGCTGGACGGCAATACGGGGTCCGCCAAGACTGACGTGTTGAACCTGCTGCCCGGCTTCGGGGTGCAGGTGATCGACCTTGAGGGGTTGGCGAGGCATCGTGGGTCGCTGTTCGGGTCCGTGGGTCCGCAGCCGTCGCAGAAAGCCTTCGAGGGGGCTTTGGCGCTGGCTTTGGCGGGGCTCGACCCCTCGCGGCCCGTGGTGGTCGAGGCGGAAAGTTCCAAGATCGGCAATTGCCGCCTGCCGCCGGAAATCTGGAAGGCGATGGTCGCGGCCCCCCGGGTGGCGATTGCCGCGCCAAGGCCGGTGCGGGCGGAGTATCTGGCGCGGGCCTATGCCGACCTGACGTCGGACGCGGGGCGGCTGGCGGCAACGGTGGGCCTGTTGCGCCCGGCGCATCCGGCCGAGGTGATCGAGCAGTGGCTGGGGCTGGCCGCGTCGGGTCAGTTCGCCACTTTGGCCGATGGGTTGATGGAACGGCACTACGACCCACGCTACGGCAAGCACCGCGACCGGATGGCGGTGCCTTTGGTCGAGGTCGCAGCGCCCGACCTGCGGCCCGAGGCTTTGCCAGGGATCGCCGCCCAGGTGGCCGAGGCAGTGAAGCGGCTGGTCTGAAGCGGCGGAACATGGCAGTATGTTCTGCCTTTGTTCATGCTCGAGTCGCTGCCCGTGCCCTTCGTCGAACTCTCTGCCTTGACGAATTTCACCTTCCTCACCGGGGCATCGCACCCCGAGGAGATGATCTTGCGCGCCGCAGAAATGGGGATGGCGGCGATTGCGGTGGCCGATGTGAACTCGGTCGCGGGGATCGTGCGGGCGCATACCAAGTCGCGCGAGCTGGCGCGGGACGGTGGGCCAAAGGTGCGGCTGATCCCGGCGGCGCGGGTTGTGCTGGCGGACGGGTTCCAGGTGACCTGTCTGCCGCGCGACCGGGCGGCCTGGGGGCGGCTGTCGCGGCTGCTCAGCCTGGGCCGCTTGCGGGCGGTGAAGGGGCAGTGTCGGCTGGAGCTGGCGGACCTGATGGAGTGGGGCGAGGGGCTGGAGCTTCTGGTGCTGCCGCCCGACCAGCGCCTGACGCTGGCTGCGGTGGGCGAGGTGATGGAGGGGCGGCTCTGGCGCGGGCATGTCGCGCGGCTGGCGGCGCGGTTTCCGGGGCAGGTAAGCCTGGGGATGGCGCCGCGCTATGACGGGCAGGACGCGGGGCGGTTCCAGCGGTTGGCCAAGGTGGCTTCGGCGCTGGGCGTGCCCACGGTGGCGACGGCGCTGCCGTTCCTGCACCACGGGCGGCGGCGGCGGCTGGCCGATGTGCTGACGGCGATCCGGCTGGGGGTTCCGGTGGACAAGCTGGGCCGCAAGGCGCTGCCGAACAATGAAGGCCGCTTGCGGTCCGAGGGCGAGATGCTGCGGCTGTTTGCCGGGCATGAGGCGGCGGTGGCCCGGGCCGGTGAGGTCGCGGCGCGGGCGGCGTTTTCGCTGGACGAGCTGCAGTATGAATATCCGTCCGAGGTATCGGGCGGGGAAACCGCGTCCCAGCGGCTGGCCCGGCTGGCCGAGGCGGGGTTGGAGTGGCGCTATCCCGAAGGCCCCCCCGACCGGGCGCGGGCGCAGATGGCGCATGAACTCGCCCTGATCGGGAAGCTGCGGTACGAGCCTTATTTCCTGACGGTGCATGATATCGTGGCCTTCGCCCGGGCGCGCGGCATCCTGTGCCAGGGGCGGGGGTCGGCGGCGAATTCGGTCGTCTGCTATGCGCTGGGCGTGACGTCCGTCAGTCCGGAAATCGGGACGATGGTGTTCGAGCGCTTCATCAGTGAGGCCCGGAACGAACCGCCTGACATCGACGTCGACTTCGAACATGAGCGTCGGGAAGAGGTGATCCAGCACATCTACGAACGCTACGGGCGGCACCGGGCGGGGCTGTGTGCCACGGTGATCCACTATCGCGGCAAGCGGGCGGTGCGCGAGGTGGGCCGCGCGATGGGGCTGTCAGAGGATACCTTGGCCGCCATGTCCAGCCAGATCTGGGGCTGGGGTGGGCCAGGCGCGGTGACCGAGACGCGGCTGAAGGAGATCGGGCTTGACCCGACGGACACGCGGCTGGTCCAGACCATGCAGCTGATCGACGAGATCCAGGGGTTTCCCCGGCATCTGTCCCAGCACGTCGGCGGGTTCATCATCACCGAGGGCCGCCTGGATGAGCTGTGCCCCGTCGAAAACGCCACTATGGAGGACCGGACGGTCATCCCCTGGGACAAGGACGACATCGACACGCTGAAAATCCTGAAGGTGGATATCCTGGCGCTGGGGATGCTGAGCTGCATCCGCAAGGCCTTTGACCTTCTGGACAAGCACCATCACCAGCGGTTTTCCCTGGCGACGCTGCCGCCCGAGGACCCTGAGACCTACCGGATGCTCTGCCGGGCGGACTCGCTGGGGGTGTTCCAGGTGGAATCCCGGGCGCAGATGAACTTCCTGCCCCGGATGAAGCCCCGGTGCTTCTACGACCTGGTGATCCAGGTGGCGATCATCCGGCCGGGGCCGATCCAGGGGGATATGGTGCATCCATTCCTGCGGCGGCGGAACGGGCAGGAGCAGGTGAGTTTCCCCTCGGACGAGCTGGGAAAGGTGCTGGGCAAGACGCTGGGGGTGCCCTTGTTCCAGGAACAGGCGATGCAGATCGCCATCGTCGGCGCGGGGTTCACGCCCGATGAGGCGGACCGGCTGCGGCGGTCCTTGGCGACGTTCAAGAAGCACGGGTCGGTCAGCGAATTCCACGACCGGTTCATCGGGGGCATGCTGGCCAAGGGCTATGACGAGGACTTTGCCCGTCGCTGTTTCGCGCAGATCGAAGGGTTCGGGAGTTACGGCTTCCCCGAAAGCCATGCGGCCAGCTTTGCGCTTCTGGTCTATGCCAGCGCCTGGATCAAGCGGCACCACCCCGGCATCTTCGCCTGTGCGCTTTTGAACTCCCAACCGATGGGGTTCTACGCCCCGGCCCAGATCGTCCGCGATGCGCGCGAACATGGCGTCACCGTTCTGCCGCCCTGCATCCAGGCCAGCCATTGGGACAACCGGATGGAATGGCTTGACCGCGCGGGGCGGTCGCCGGAACTGGCCCTGCGGCTGGGGTTCCGGCAGATCAAGGGCATCGCCGAGGAGGAGGCGCGCTGGATCACCGGGGCGCGGGGGAACGGCTACCTGACGGTCGAGGATGTCTGGCGCCGCGCTGGTGTCGGCCCCGCGACGCTAAGCAGGCTGGCCGAGGCGGATGCCTTCGCCGCGCTGGGCCTGTCGCGCCGCGATGCGCTGTGGGCGGCTGCGGCGCTGGCCAAGGACGAACCGCTGCCCTTGTTCGCCACCGACATCGAGGGCGAGGGGATCATTGAGCCCGCCGTCCGCTTCCGCGAGATGACCACGGGCGAGGCGGTGGTCGAGGATTACGTGTCGATGCGCCTGACCCTGCGGGCGCATCCGATGGCGCTGCTGCGTCCCTGGCTGGACGCTGCCTGAAACGGGGAGCCGTCGTCGCGGCCATCGAGGCCCCGCCAACGGCGCATCCGCGGGACAGGCGGAAACCGCAACATCTTGGGGATAACGGGGCAGGGATCGGCCATATGCGGGGGCATCGGGTTGACTCCTGCCGCCCCTGGCGGGAACATCGCCCACCCGACTCGGAAGTGACCCCTTGCGTCTGACCCGCCTGCGCCTCAACGGCTTCAAAAGCTTTGTCGACCCCACGGATCTGGTGATCCATGAGGGGCTGACCGGCGTTGTCGGCCCCAACGGCTGCGGCAAGTCGAACCTGCTGGAGGCGCTGCGCTGGGTCATGGGCGAAAACCGCCCCTCTGCCATGCGCGGTGGCGGGATGGAGGATGTGATCTTCAACGGCGCCGCGACGCGGGGGGCCCGCCACTTTGCCGAGGTCGCACTGGTGATCGACAACCAGGACCGCCTTGCGCCTTCTGGCTTCAACGACGCCGACCAGATCGAGATCGTCCGCCGGATCACCCGCGACGCCGGGTCCGCCTACCGCTGCAACGCCAAGGATGTCCGCGCGCGCGACGTGCAGATGCTGTTCGCCGACGCCTCCACCGGGTCCCATTCCCCGGCCCTTGTGCGTCAGGGGCAGATCTCGGAACTGATCAACGCCAAGCCCAAGGCCCGCCGCCGGGTGCTGGAGGAAGCCGCCGGGATCAGCGGGTTGTATGCGCGCCGGCACGAGGCGGAACTGAAGCTGTCGGGGGCCGAGCAGAACCTACTGCGCGTCGATGACGTGCTGGAGAACCTGGCGCAGCAGCTGTCGGTCCTGACCCGGCAGGCCAAGCAGGCGGCGCGGTATCGGGAGATTTCCGAGGAGTTGCGCAAGTCCGAAGGCATGCTCCTTTGGCGGCGCTGGCGCGAGGCGGATGAGGCGCGAAGCCAGGCCGAGGCGGCTCTGCGTGAGCGGCTGATCGCCCAATCTCAGGCCGAAGCGGCGTCGCGTGGTGCGGGCAAAGCCCGTGAGGCCGCCGAAGACGCCCTGCCGCCAAAGCGCGAGGAAGAGGCCATCGCGGCCGCCATCCTGCAGCGTCTGGTCCTGCAACGCGACGCGCTGGGCGACCAGGAGGCCCGCGCGCTGGCGCAGATCGATGCCTTGCGCGGCCGGATCGACCAGCTGACTCGCGACATGGACCGCGAGGCCGGTCTGAACCGCGACGCGGGCGAGGTGATCGAGCGGCTGGAATGGGAGATCGAACAACTCGCCCGCGCCCATGACGGGCATGACGAAAAGCTTGCCGAAGCCGTGGAGGCCGCGCGCGAAGCCGGGGCGGTGCTGGCGGAACGCGAGACTGCGCTCTCTGAACTGACCGAAGACGCGGCACGGCTGGTGGCACGGCACCAGTCGACCCAGCGGATGCTGGCGGATACGCGGTCCGTGCTGGAGCGGGCGGAAGATCAGGCCGGAACAGCGCGCGAGGCCGTTGCCTCTGCGGCCGGTGCGCTGGAAGCGGCGGGCGAGGCCTTCGACGCGGCCGAAGAGGCGCAGGAAGCTGCGTTGGCCGAAGGCGAGGCGACCGAGGCGGCGCTGGAAGCGGCCGAAGTGGCGCGCGGCGAGACACAGGGGCGTGAAGCCGAAGCGCGGGCGGCGCGGTCCTCGGCCGAGGGCGAGGCGAATGCCTTGCGGGCCGAAGTTGCGGCTCTGGCCCGTCTGGTGGAACGGGAATCGCAGGCCGGGCATCAGCTGCTGGACCGGCTGGAGGTGGAGCCGGGCTACGAGAAGGCGCTGGGTGCGGCGCTGGCGGACGACCTTCGCGCGCCCGAGGTGACCGCCGACGCGCGGTCGGGCTGGGCGGTGCTTGCCCCCTATGACCAGGCGCAACCCTTGCCATCGGGCGCCGAGCCTTTGGCGATGCATGTGAAAGCGCCTGCGGTCCTTGCGCGTCGGCTCTCGCAGATCGGGTTCGTCAGCCGCGAACAGGGGTTTGTGCTGCAAGCCAGCCTGCGTCCCGGCCAGCGCTTGGTCAGCATCGAGGGCGACCTCTGGCGCTGGGACGGGTTCCGCGCCGGGGCCGAGGATGCCCCCTCCGCGGCGGCGCTGCGCTTGCAGCAGCTGAACCGCCTGGTGCAGATTAAGCGCGACCTTGAAGACGTCGCCGCCCGTGCCGACGGTGCGCGTCAGGCGCATGAGTCCCTGCAAGCCCGGCTGGCCGAACTCGCCACCGCTGACCAGCGCGCTCGCGATGCTCGCCGCGCCGCTGATGCCCGGCTGGCAGAAGCGAATCGCGCGTTGGCCCGTGCCGAGGCGGATCGCTCCATCGCCGGCGGCAAGCTTGAGGCCGCGAAGCTTGCCGTCAGCCGGTTCGAGGACGAAGCGATGGCCGCCCGCGCCCGGCTGAAAGAGGCCGAGGCGGCAGTGGCAGAGCTTGGCGATCTCGACTCCGCGCGGGGGGCCGTCGAGGCCGCGAAGATCACCGTCGAAGCGGCACGCATCACCATGATGACGCGGCGGTCGTCGCAGGACGAAGTGCGACGCGAGGGCGAGGCCCGGACCCGCCGCCGTCAGGAAGCGACGAAGGAACTCTCCGGCTGGAAGCACCGACTGGAAACCGCCTCGAAGCGCACCGAAGAACTGACTGAACGCCGCGCCGAGACCGCCGAGGAACTGGCCGAGGCGATGCAGGCCCCCGAAGAAATCGCAGCCAAGCGCGACGAGCTGGTCGATGCCATTGCCGAGGCCGAAGAACGCCGCCGCAAAGCCGCCGATGCCCTGGCCGGGGCCGAGGGCGCCTTGCGTGAGGCGTCGATGGCCGAACGCGAAGCCGAACGCGTCGCCGGTGAGGCCCGCGAAACCCGTGCCCGTGCCGAAGCCCGCCTCGATGCTGCCCGCGAAGGCGTGGCCCTTGCGGCCGAACGGATCGCCGAGGAAGACGACCGCACCCCCGACGAACTTCTGACCAGCTTGCGCACCGACCCCGACAAGATGCCCGACGCCGAGACGCTGGACCAGGACGTCGGCCGCCTGAAGCGCCAGCGTGAGGCCTTGGGCGCAGTGAACCTGCGGGCCGAAGAGGACGCCAAGACCGTCGAGGCGGAATATGACGCGCTGGCGGGCGAAAAGGCGGACCTGGAAGAGGCGATCAAGAAGCTGCGCGCTGGAATCGCGGGCCTGAACAAGGAAGGCCGCGAACGGCTGCTGACGGCTTTCGAACAGGTCAACGCCAACTTTTCCACCCTCTTCACCCACCTTTTCGGCGGCGGCGAAGCCCGTCTGGTCCTGGTCGAATCCGACGACCCGCTGGAGGCCGGCCTTGAAATCCTCTGCCAGCCCCCCGGCAAGAAGCTGGCGACCCTCAGCCTCCTCTCCGGCGGGGAACAGACCTTGACCGCGCTGGCCCTGATCTTCGGCGTCTTCCTCGCCAACCCCGCCCCGATCTGCGTGCTGGACGAGGTGGATGCCCCCCTCGACGACGCCAACGTCACCCGCTTCTGCGACCTTCTGGACGAAATGACCCGCCGCACCGAAACGCGATTCCTGATCATCACCCACCATGCCGTCACGATGGCCCGGATGGACCGTCTCTTCGGCGTGACGATGCAGGAACAAGGGGTGTCGCAGCTTGTCAGCGTCGACCTCAAGAAGGCCGAAGCGCTGGTCGCGTAAGACGGTATAGGTTAGTTAACCATCCGCCCTTACCCCTGACCCGGCCGCAAACCCTTGCGGTGAACGGAGGTGAGGAAACTGGAGGAAAAGCACTACCGAAAGTGGATGGTGTGGATCGCGGCGGCAACGCTGCTGGTCACCATCATCCGCCTTCTGATCGGGGCCTGACCCTGAAATGAAGGAGACCCGTCGGGGGTGCCACCCCGCCGGGTCGTTTTCAAGGTGAGGACCCTGAAAGATAGTCACTACCGAATGCTTAGGATGATGGGCATTCCTTGCCAAATTGTAAAGTCCGACGCGGGCGCTTGGTTAACTGGTTGGAAAGCAGAATCAGTCAGAACGGTCCGTGAACAAACCGTACCCAAGGGCTGAACATGCAGATGCTCCTTTCCACCACCACGATCCTTGTCCTCTTCGCCTGGGCGCAGGAAGAGGTTGCCAAGCTGCCCCCCGCCTGGTCGCCCTTCTCGGCCATCGAACAAGCCGCCCAGCCCTGACCTCACGTTCGCGCGCCGTGGCGAAAACGGCGGAGCGGATGGCGAAAACCGACGGCATCCTGCGGCCAGACCGGCCTAAAACCGGAGGTAAGCAGGAGAGACCACCGTGCGCTATTCCGGATTTCGCGTTATCGCCGAGGCACTGACCGGCCACAAAGGCTGGAAACCCGTCTGGCGCGACCCCACCCCGCAAGCTGACTACGACTACATCATCATCGGTGGCGGCGGCCACGGGTTGGCGACCGCCTACTACCTTGCCAAGGAATTCGGCCAGGCCCGCATCGCGGTCTTGGAAAAGGGCTACCTTGGCGGCGGCAACGTGGGCCGGAACACCACGATCATCCGGTCCAACTACCTTCTCGATGGGAACGAGCCGTTCTACGAATTCTCGCTGAAGCTGTGGGAGGGGCTGGAGCAGGACTTCAACTACAACGCGATGGTTTCGCAGCGCGGGATCATCAACCTGATCCACACCGATGCGCAACGCGACGCCGCCACCCGGCGCGGCAATGCGATGATGATGCACGGCGCGGATGCCCGGCTTCTGTCCCGCGACGACGTGCGCCAGATGTATCCCTGGCTCAACTTCGACAACGCTCGCTTCCCGATCAAGGGCGCCCTGATGCAGCCGCGCGGCGGCACGGTGCGCCATGACGCCGTGGCCTGGGGCTATGCGCGCGGGGCTGACCAGCGCGGCGTGGACCTGATCCAGAACTGCGAAGTCACCGGCATGCGGATCGAGAATGGCCGCATCCGGGGGGTCGAAACCACCCGAGGCTTCATCGGTGCCAAGAAGGTCGGCGTGGCGGTCGCCGGGTCCTCCTCCAAGGTCATGGCCCATGCCGGAATGCGCCTGCCGATCGAATCCCACGTGTTGCAAGCCTTTGTTTCCGAAGGCCTGAAGCCCCTGATCGACGGCGTGATGACCTTCGGGGCGGGGCACTTCTATGTCTCCCAGTCCGACAAGGGCGGCCTTGTGTTCGGGGGCGACATCGACGGTTACAACTCTTACGCCCAACGCGGCAACCTGCCGGTGATCGAGGATGTGGCCGAGGGCGGCATGGCCCTGATGCCCGCCATCGGGCGCGTGCGGCTTTTGCGCAGCTGGGGCGGGATCATGGACATGTCGATGGATGGCTCGCCGATCATCGACAAGACCCATGTCGAGGGCCTCTATTTCAACGGCGGCTGGTGCTATGGCGGGTTCAAGGCCACCCCGGCCTCGGGCTGGGCCTTCGCGCATCTCCTGGCGAAGGACGAACCCCACAAGACCGCCACGGCCTACCGTTTCGACCGGTTCCTCAAGGGGCTGATGATCGACGAAAAGGGCCAGGGCGCCCAGCCGAACCTGCACTGAAGGCGAATACGAATGATCATTCACCATCCGATCCTCGGCCCCCGCGACGCGCAGGAATTCGTCTATCTCGGCGACGCCTCCCTCATCGACCGGCCCGACGGCATGACCGCCGGGGTCGAGGTCTTCCACGACTACCTCTACAACCGCACCAACCCAGCGGGCGAACACAAAGAGCTGTGGTATCACGAACAGGGCGACCGCTCCTGGCTGGTCGTGACCCGCAACACCGTGACGCACGAGATCACATCGGTCGAACTCGCCCGCGATGTGGCCCGCGAACGGGGGCGCAGCAAATGACCCAATCGCACCGCATCACGGGCGGCCAGATCGACCGCACGAAGACCCTCCGCTTCACCTTCGACGGCATCCCCTACCAGGGCCATCCCGGCGACACTTTGGCCTCCGCCCTCCTCGCCAACGGCGTCCGGCTGATGGGCCGCAGCTTCAAGTATCACCGCCCGCGCGGCCCGATCTCCTCTGGTTCCGAAGAGCCGAACGCCATCGTCGAACTCCGCACCGGCGGCAGGCAGGAGCCGAACACCCGCGCCACGGTGGCAGAGCTTTACGAGGGCCTCACGGCCAACAGCCAGAACCGCTGGCCCTCCCTCCGTTTCGACGCGATGGGGATCAATGACAAGCTCTCCACCTTCTTCGCGGCCGGGTTCTACTACAAGACCTTCATGTGGCCCAAGTCCTTCTGGGAAAAGCTTTATGAGCCGATCATCCGCCGCGCTGCGGGCCTCGGCTCCGTCACGCGGGAGGAGGACCCGGACGAATACGACAAGGGCTTCCTGCACTGCGATCTCCTCGTCATCGGGGCCGGTCCCACCGGCTTGATGGCCGCATTGACCGCCGGTCGCGCAGGCAAACGCGTGATCCTCGCCGACGAAGATTTCCGCATGGGTGGCCGCCTGAACGCCGAGACGTTCGCGGTCGGCGACACCCCAGGCGCAGACTGGGCAGCGGCCACCGTCGCCGAACTGGCCTCAATGCCCAACGTCCGACTGATGACCCGCACGACGGTCGTCGGGGCCTTCGACCACGGCATCTACTCTGCAGTCGAACGCGTCTCCGACCACCTCCCCACCCCTGCTAAGGGCAAGCCACGCCAGATCCTCTGGCGCATCTACACCGGCAAGGCGATCCTCGCCGGAGGTGCCACCGAACGCCCCATCGCGTTCGAAAACAACGACCGCCCCGGCATCATGCTGGCCGGAGCCCTCCGCGCCTACGCCAACCGCTGGGGAGTCAAGGTCGGTGAGCGCATCGCGGTCTTCACCAACAACGACGACGGCATCCGCACCGCGCAGGACCTGAAGGCCAAGGGCGTCGACGTGGTCGCCGTCATCGACAGCCGTGCAGGCGGCGACCTCCTCCCCGGCATCCGCCATTTGCAGGGGGCTGGGGTCATCGACACCTCGGGCAAGCTGGGTCTGACGTCGATCACCATCCGTCAAGCGAACGGTCGTTCGGAAACCATCGCCGTGGACGCGCTGGGAGTCTCCGGCGGCTGGAACCCGAATGTGAATATCCACTCACATCACCGCTCCCGCCCGGTCTATGACTCCAGCATCGCGGCGTTTGTCCCCGGCAAGGACGGCCCCACCGGACTTCTGGTCGCGGGTTCCGCCGCAGGCCAGATGTCCACCCATAGCGCCCTGAAAACAGGCCGCGACGCCGCCATCGCCGCCTTCGACCTCACCACCGCCCTCGACCTGCCGCAGGCAGAGGACGCGCCGACCAGGATCACCCCCCTCTGGCACGTCGCCCACGGCAAGGGCCGCGCCTGGATCGACCAGCAGAACGACGTCACGGTCAAGGACATCAAGCTGGCCAAGCAGGAGAACTTCACCTCCGTCGAGCACCTGAAGCGCTACACCACGTTGGGTATGGCGACCGATCAGGGCAAGACCGGCAACGTCATCGGCCTGGCCGTCATGGCCGAACTTACCGGCCGTTCCATCCCCGAAACCGGCACCACGATCTACCGCCCGCCCTACACCCCTGTCGCAATGGGCACCCTTGCCGGCCGGTCAAGAGGCAAGGAGTTCAAACCCTTCCGCCTGACCCCCAGCCACCACTGGGCCAAGGAACAGGGCGCGATCTTTGTCGAGGTCGGCAACTGGCTGCGCACCCAATGGGTCCCGAAATCAGGCGAAACCGAATGGCGGCAGTCGGTCGACCGTGAGGTCCTCGCCACTAGAAAATCCGTCGGCATCTGCGACGTGACCACGCTGGGCAAGATCGACATTCAGGGCACCGACGCTGGCGCTTTCCTGGACAAAGTCTACGCCAACACCTTCTCCACCCTCGCCGTCGGCAAGTGCCGCTACGGCCTGATGTTGCGCGAGGATGGCATCGTCTTCGACGACGGCACCACGGCAAGGATGGGGCAGAACGAATACGTCATGACCACCACCACGGCCAACGCCGTGACCGTCTTCCGCCACCTCGAATTCTGCCGTCAGGTTCTCTGGCCGGATATGGACGTCCAACTCATCTCCACCACCGAGGCCTGGGCGCAGTTCTCGGTCGCGGGTCCCAACGCGCGGAATCTCCTCGCAAAAATCGTCGACCAGGACATCTCTGACGCCGCTTTTCCCTACATGGGGGCCGCAAACATCACCGTTGGCGGCCTGCGGGCACGCCTCTTCCGGATCAGCTTCTCCGGTGAACTCGCCTACGAAATCGCCGTCCCCACCCGCTATGGCGACGCCCTCCTGCGCGAGATGCTGGCCAAGGGCGCGGAATACGACCCCATCGTTTACGGCACCGAAGCCCTGGGCGTCATGCGGATCGAAAAAGGCCACGTTGCTGGGGGGGAACTCAACGGGCAGTCCACCGCGCTGAACATGGGCCTGGGCAAGATGGTGTCGAAGAAGAAGGACTCCATCGGCATGATCCTGTCCCAACGCGAGGGCATGACCGATGAAAACGGCTACCGCCTTGTCGGCGTCAAACCGGTCGACCCGCAGGCCAAACTGACCGCAGGCAGCCATTTCCTGGAAAAAGGCGCGGCCCCCGTTGCGGCGAACGATGGCGGCTGGCTGACCTCGAAGGTCTATTCGCCGCACCTTGGCTGCGACATTGCCTTGGGCTACCTCAAGGCGGGCGACACCAAGATCGGCCAACGGATGCGGATCGTGAACCTGCTCGCGGGCCTTGATACCGAGGTCGAGATCATCTCGCCCCACATGTTCGACCCGGAAGGAGAACGTCTCCGTGGCTAGTCTCATGGCAATGACCGCGCTTGGGCGGCGGGAACCCACGACCGTCACCCACGGACCGCTGACGATCAGCGAACGCATGGACGTCGCCCTCGCCTCGGTCGCCGCCCGCAAGGGCCGGATGGCTGACGTTGCAAAGGCCGCGCAGGCCGCAGGCGTCCCGCTTCCCGGCCCGGCCACGCACCAGCCGGGCACGCCCTACAGCGCCTTCTGGGTTGCCCCCGAGATGTGGTTCGTCGAGGCTCCCTTCGCCTCGCACGAACTGATTGCCGACCTTCTGAAGGCAGACCTTGGGGACGGGGCCAGCATCACCGAACAGACTGACGCCTGGGTCGCCTTCGACCTGGCGGCACCTGATGTTGCGCTGATCCTGGAACGCCTTTGCAACGTCGATTTCCGTTCTGTGCCAAATGGCTACGCGACCCGCACCGTGATGGAGCATCTGGGCGTCTACCTGGTGAAACACGGCCCAGGCACGGCGCGGGTCTATGGCCCCCGCTCCTCGGCCGAAAGCCTGCTGCACGCGCTTGAGACCACTGCGGCGTCCGTGCTTTAGGGATTATCTTGATACAGGACGTGTTTCCCGGTAGTGAAATCGTAAGTATTGGTTTCACCCGGGATTTTGCCCATGTCTGACGGAGACGCCATCCCCTCGCTGCCACGCGGCAAACCTGCCTTTGATCAGGACCCGCATCGCGTCCGCGAGATCACTGAACGCAACCTTGAAGCCGCCATCGGGCGCGAGGTGCGAAACTTCCGCCGCCAGCAAGGAATGACTGTGGCCGACTTGGCCAATGTCACCGGTCTGTCCATCGGGATGCTGTCGAAGATCGAAAACGGCAACACCTCGCCCTCGCTGACCACGCTGCAGGTGTTGAGCCACGCCTTTTCCGTCCCGGTGACGGCCTTCTTCAAAAGCTATGAGGAACGGCGTGAGGCGCAGCATGTGAAGGCTGGTGAACACGTCGAGATCGAACGCCGCGGCACCCGGGCGGGCCATCAGTACAACCTGCTGGGACATATCGGGTCGAACAACTCCGGCGTGGTGGTCGAACCCTACATCATCACCCTGACCACAGAATCCGACACCTTCCCCGCCTTCCAGCACGAGGGCCTAGAGCTTCTCTACATGCTGGAAGGTGAGGTCGACTACCGCCACGGCGACCAAGTCTACCCGCTCAAACCCGGCGACAGCCTGTTCTTCGACGCCGACTCTCCGCACGGGCCAGAGACGCTGGTCAGGCTGCCAGCGCGCTATCTGTCGGTGATCGCCTATCCGCAGGGCTGACATGCTGACCGCCGACCTTGCCGCCGCCATCGGGTCTGCCCATGTCCTGACCGGCCCCGACATGACCCGCTATTCCCGCGACTGGATGGGGCGCTACGAAGGCCAACCTGTCGCTGTTGCCCGCCCCGGATCGACCGCCGAAGTCGCGGCCTGCGTCCGCATTGCTGCGCAGCATGGCCTGCCCGTCATCCCGATTTCGGGCAATACCGGGCTTGTCGGCGGCACCATGACTCGCGGCGGGCTGATGCTGTCACTGGAACGCCTGAACCGCGTCCGCGAGGTCAAGCGCGACGCCAAGCTGGTGATCGCCGAGGCCGGGGTGATCCTGACCCGGCTGCATGACGCGGCCGAGGCGCAGGGCCTTTACTTCCCGCTCTGGTTCGGCGCGAGGGGTTCGGCGATGCTGGGGGGTGTCCTGTCCACCAATGCGGGCGGGTCCAACGTCCTGCGCTACGGGTCCACCCGTGGGCTATGTCTGGGGCTGGAAGTTGTTCTGGCCGATGGCCGCATCCTGAACCTTATGTCGGAACTTCACAAAGATAACTCCGGCTACGATCTGAAAAGCCTTTTCATAGGGGCCGAGGGCACGCTTGGCATCATTACTGCCGCGGTGATGAAGCTGGTTCCTGCGCCGAAGGCTCATGCTACCGCTACTCTCGCTGCCCGCTCGCTGCCAGATGCGCTTGCCGTTCTCAACCGCATGCAGGAAGCCACCGGCAATCGCGTCGAGGCTTTCGAATTCATGCCCCGCACCTTCAGCGAACGCCTGCGCGGCGCCCGCCCTGATCTTGGCCTGCCCTTCGACCACATCCCCGAAGTCACGATCCTGATCGAGGCCGCCACCACCGTCCCCTCCGAGGCCACCCCCGATGCCAACGGCGATATCCCCCTTGTCGCCACGCTGGAACTGATCCTGACCCAGATGATGGAGGCTGGCCTTGTCACCGACGCGATCCTGGCCCGCAACGAACAGCAGCGCCGGGCCATGTGGGCGCGGCGCGAGGCGGCGGCCGAGATCGGCGTCGGCCTTCACCCCGAGGTCGACACCGACGTCTGCCTGCCGCTGGACCGCGTCGAGACTTTCCTGACCCGGGCCATCCAACGCCTTGAAGCGCTCGATCCGGGTGCGCGCACTATCACTGTGGCACACCTGGGCGATGGCAACCTGCACTTCACCGCCTACCCGACGCGAGACGACAAACAGCTCAAGGACCAGGTCCTTGAAGCCATCGAGGATGTCGTCGCCGATATGGGTGGCAGTTTCTCGGCCGAACATGGGGTGGGGCTGTCGAAGCTTCCCTCCATGTCGCGCCGCAAGGACCCGGTGGCCCTGGACGTGATGCGGACGCTGAAACAGGCGCTTGACCCGCAGAACATCATGAATCCCGGCAAGGTCATCCCGGCCTGACGCGCCATCGGAATTTGCGACGCGTGGCACTGCCGTCCCACCTTGCGGCCCTGCAGTCCACGGGATAGCCAAGGCCCATGTCCGCCATCCGCCTTTGCCTGACCGACCCGGCCTTGCGCGCCGCAGGCCTTGTCATGGCCCTGCAAGGTGCTGTGGTCTGTTCCTTCGGCCCCTATTTCTCGACCCTGGCCGTCAACAGTTACGGGTTCGGTGACACGGGCTATGCGGTGTTGCTGGCGCTCTCCTCGCTCGTCTCGGTCTCTGCCTCGGTGATCGGAGGCATCCGGGCCGACCAGACCGCCAACCGCCGCAAGGTCACCCTGCTGGCCGTCCTGTCCCTGATCCTTGGCACCGGCCTGATGACCCTGAGCCCCGGTCCCTGGGTCTTTGCCCTTGCCGCGGCCCTTCTTATCCCGGTCAGCAGCATCACCTTCGGTCAGGTCTTCGCCCTGGCCCGCCTTGCCGCTACCCCTTACCCCCCCGACCAGCGCGACGGCATCATGGCGGTGATCCGGGCCCTTTTCGCCGCGCCCTTCGTCTTGGTCCTGCCGCTTTGGTCCCTGGCTTTTGCCGCCGGGGCCTCGGTTACTCTGATCTTTCCCGTCGCGCTTCTCCTCTCTGCCGCCATGCTTGCGGCCGTCCTCCGCCTCTGGCCCGCCGACGGCAGCACAGCCTGGGACGACCGCCCCTCGGGCCTGTCATTCCGCGCCGCCCTGGCCGAGATGGGCCGCCTGCCCATCGCCGCCCGCGTCGTGGCGCTTGGAGCGGTCACCGGGGCCTCTACCGTCTACATGGCGATCATCTCGCTGGTCATGATTCCCGAGGTTGCCCGCAGCACCGCCGATGTCGCCCTGTACGTCGGCCTTGTCGCGGGGTTGGAGGTTCCGTTCATGCTCTTTCTGCCCAACCTTACCCGTGGCATCCCGCGCACCCGGCTGATCTTCGTTGGCGCTGCCCTTTACGGCATCCATGTCGCCCTTCTGCCCGTGCTCGCAGGCTCTCCTCTGGTCTGGATTCTCGTGGTTCCGGCCGCAATCGGAGGCGCGGTGACCCTGACGATCCCGATCGCCTATCTGCAGGACCTGCTGGCCGACCGGCCCGGGGCAGGGGCCTCGCTGATGGCGGTGCAACGGCTGGCGGGGGACGTCATCGCCGCCGCCTGCTTTGCCATCGGAACCTCGCTGGCGGGCTATGGCACCGTGGCGCTGCTGGGTGTCGCGGCCTCGCTGATCGGGGCTGCCGCCCTTTGGGTCGCCGACCGGCGCTAGGTTTTCTGCGCAGCAATCACGCAGCAATGCTGCAGAAATGCTGCGCAGCAATGGGCGCGAAATCATTGGGTTGAAGGACTCACTCCGCCGCAACCGTCCGCAGTTCCAGCGACAGGATCGCAGGCCCCGGCCCGGCCTCGTCCGCCTCATCCGTCAGCGCCACCGCCCCCCGCGTGGTCTGCCCGAACCCCGCCTCGGCCAGTGCCTCGCCAAAGGCTGTCCCGCCCACCGCCCGCGTCGTGTCCAGCGCGTCCTGCGCCAGGTAACTCAGGTCCTCGACCGGGCTTTGCGGGCGGGCGGGGGTCACAACGACCAGCATCCGTTCCTGCCCCAAGACATCCGCCGAGATCTTGAACAGACCCTTCTTCAATTCATCCCCCGGCTGCAACCGGCCCGAGAACCAGTGGCTGATCGACCAGTCCGCGCCGATATACAGCACGTTCACGTCCACCGGCCCGTCGCCATTGTTCTTTGCCAGCACATGCACCTCGTCGTCGGGCAGCAAGGTCGGCACCGGGGCAAAGGGCAGGGGGCGCAGCGTCCGGTCCTCGGGCGTGCGGGTCAGAAGCTCGACCGCGACATCGGGGTTCGACGCGCCCACCGCCCCCGCCAGCTTCAGCAGGTTCTGCGCCCGCGCCATCGTCGTCAGCGTATCCGCCAGTACCGCCGCCAGTTCCGCCCCATCCTTGTCGCCAGTGGTCACCGAGGGCGTCGCCCCCCAGTCCTCGGCCAAGCCGGTCGAAGGCAGCACCCAGATCGCATCCGGACGCGGGCTGTCGGGCAGCACCGCCAGCCGCAAATCCGCCTCCTGATCCAGGGCGACGAACCTCAACCGAGGGCCAGAGGCCTCCTCCAACTTCCCGAGCGTCGCAAGCAACGCATCCGCCGGAGCCGTGCCCGCCGCAGGCAGTGCCACCGTCAAGGTGAAATCCAGCGCCTCGTCCAGCTTGCGCAGCACCATGCCTTTCGGCAATTCGGCGGGCAAGACCTTCCCGTCCTTCTCTACCGATCGCGCGGTCGAGGCAAACGTCTCGACCGAGGTGAGTTCGACGAACCCAAGCGCGTCGGCATCTGCCGCCGCCGCTGATTCCATCACGGCCAGCACTGCGCCTTCCGACAATCCATGCAGCGTCCCCGCCGGGATCGTGAACCCCGCGTCCGTCACCTCGGCCTGCCACTGCGAGACCCGGGCGCCGCCCGCGCCGCCAAACACCACCTGATCCAGATCGCCCTCGAAAAGGGGCGTCGACTTCGCCAGGTTCTTTACCGCATAGCGCCGCAGCACCTCTTGCCCGATCTGCCCGTAGGTCGCATTGGGATATTCCGCCAGCGTCTCCATCAGCGTCCAGGTGAACACGCCCTGCGGCTTCCGCCCCGGCTTGCCCTTCGGCAGGTTCTTTTCGGGCGTCACCTCGTTGGTCTGGGCCGCGAAGAAGGCCACGAAAGACCCCTCGCCCGCGCCGCCATCGAACGGAGCCTCCGTCGCGCGCGGATCGACGGACCGCGATACCTCGACGGAATCCAAGTCGATTCCCAACGCCTCCGGAGGCAGTTGCCGCAGCCGCACCTCATCCCCCGACTCGACCGCCCGCGTCGCGGTTCCCGAATGACACGAGTCAAACACCGCCCAGACATTGGCGCCCTTGGCGCGCAGCCCGTCGATCAGCGCCCCGATCTCGTCATCGACCAGAGCGTTCTCGACCGCCCCGATCTGGTCCGACCAGGGCCCGATGTCCACCGGCAGGAACAGCTCGTCCAGCCCGTCCAGCTCGGTCGAGGCGTCCAGTGCCGGGGCCTGCGTGCCGTGCCCCGAGAAGTGCAGGTAGACGAAATCCCCCGGCCCGACCTCGGTCGTCAGTTCGGCAAACGCTGCCCGGATCGCGGCCAGCGTCGGGGCGGTCGATCCGGGCACCCCGTCCGAAAGCACTGTCACGTTCCCGGCCGCAAACGGTACCGGAGCCTGGGTGGTCAGATAGGTCGCGACCAGCTGGACATCATTCGCCGGGCCTTTCAGCCACCAGCGTTCCTCCAGGCTTGGATAGGAATTGGCGCCGATCAGAAGGGCATGGTTCTCGCGCGCCAAGGCGGGCAGGGCGGCCAGGCAAAGGGCAATGGTGAAAAGGGATTTCATCAGTTCGTCATCAGCGCGTAATCGGCCGCCGAGGGGCCCTTGTTCTCGACCTCAAGCGTGAAAGTCCCGGCATTGGCGGGGGTCCAGCCGCAATAGGCAATGTGGCTGATGTCGGTGTCCGAACAGACGAGCCGCCCCTTGTCGTCATAGATCCGCAGGTTCAGGTTGGCCGCCGCCTTCGCCTCCACATAGACCTCGGCATATTCCCCGCCCCGGAATTCGATCGGCGGATAGGTGTCGCCCTTGCCGTTGCCCAAGCTGCCGATGTTGTAGACCGGACCCGAAGCGACACCCTTCGTCGTCTCGACCCTTGCATCCTCGATCAGGCCCAGCACCGCCTCGTCTCCTTCGGCCAACTGTGCAGCCGAGGCCAGCATCTCCTCCCACCCCAGCGGCGCGCCCTGACCCGGCGTGGCGCCCAGGGCCAACCGGTCCCCCGCCACCGGGGCCATCCCCTTGCGCAGCTTTGCCGCAGACAGCACCAGCAAGGGATCGCCCGCCGCCATCCCCGCCGCATAGGCGCGGGCCGACAGCTCGGCCACTTTCACCGGCGATGGCCCATCGGCCCAGGCGGGCAGGGCAAGCGAGATGACACAGACAGCAAGAAAGCGGCGCATGAGAATACTCTTCCGGCTTTTGGTGCGCCGAAGATGGGCCGCGGTTTCCCGCCTGTAAATGCAGGAATTCCAGATGACGGGTTTTGTCACGGGACCCGTCGTCACCGCCCCGGTAGCAAGACCGCATCGAGGCAGACAAAGGTTTCCATCATGCAGGCAAAGTCGGAAAAGCGGCAAAGACCGCTCCATTATATCGAGGCGCTGGCCGCCCTTCTGGTCCTGGCGCTGGTCGCCCTGATCCAGCCCGTCAGCGCCTCGCCGCTTGATGACGCGATGGACAAGGTCTTCACCGTGCGAAGCAACGATGCCGAGGACCGCTTCCTGGGGTCCGCCTTCCTTTGGCACGACGGCACTGTCGCCGTGACCAACGCGCATGTGGTGGGCGAGGCCGACGAGGTTCGTCTGATCGACCGCCACGGCACCGAGATCCCGGCCCTTGTCATCGCCCGCGACCCTGTCCGCGACGTGGCCGTCCTCTCTGTCCCTGAGGGCACACAAGGCCTCCCCCTCGCCTCCAACGCCCCGCAGCTTGGCGACGAAGTCTTCGCCCTTGGCGCTCCTCTGGGGATCGAATTCACCCTGACCGAGGGCCGCATCTCCGCTCTGGCGCGCCAGACCGAGGTCGCCGTGCCGATCCTGATGCTGCAACACGACGCCGCGGTGAACCCCGGCTCGTCTGGTGGCCCGCTGGTCGATGCTGCGGGCCGCATCCTTGGCATGAACTCCCGCATTGCCGACGGCAGCCGGATGTTCGTCGGCATCGCCTACGCCATCCCCACGACCGAGCTGACCCGCATTGTCACCGGCCTGATTGACGAAACCCTGCCGCCGTTCCCGACCCTGGGCCTTACTGCAAGACCCGTCGACCGCCAGATCGCGGAAACCCTTGGCACTGACGCCCAAGGCCTTCTGGTCGACACCGTCGCCCCCGGCAGCCTTGCCGAAGCCGCGGGTCTAAGGGCCGGAGACATCCTTGTCGCCACTGACGAGGTCCCCTTGGTCGCCCCTGGCGATTTCGCCTTCGCCATCGAACGCGCCAGTGAGGCGGGACAGGCAAGGCTTTCGATCCTTCGCGCCTGGGAACCCCTGACTCTGACCCTTCAGTTCACCGCGTCCGAACCAACCGGCTTGCGCACGCGTGAGATCACCCGTGCCCCGACGACCGTTGCCGCCTACTCCCTCGCCGAACTTGGCGTGACGCTGGACCCGGAAGGGGTCGTCACCGCCCTGACCGACAACTCGCCTGCCCTGATCGCGGGGCTGGCAAAAGGTGACCGCATCCTGTCGATCAACGGGACGCAGCCCGACCTTTCGACCTTCGAACTTACCGCCCCCGCTCTGTTCCTGCTTGAAGCCCCCGGCGGAGCGACCCGCCACATCCGCCTCGACCCCTGGCACGCGCCCGAAGGCGTCCGACCCGTCGGCGGCGCAAATGTCCTTGACCCTGACGTGGTGGTGTTTTGAATGGCCGCGATGGACCGCATCCTGATCATCGAAGACGACCCGGAAACCGCCGCCGCGATCCGCGCCGAGGCCGAAGCCCTGGGCTGCGCCGCCGACCACCGCGACACCCTTCCCGCCGGGATCGAAGCCGCCACCACGCAGCCTTACAACGTCATCGTCCTTGACCGCATGCTTCCCGGCGGCGACGGGGTGGACGCGATAGCCCGCATCCGTGCGGGTGGCTCCACCGCCCTCATCCTCATCCTCTCCGCCCTGGGCCGCGCCGCCAACCGCGTCGAGGGGCTGGAGAAAGGCGCCGATGACTACCTTCCGAAACCCTTCGAACCCGAGGAGCTTCGCGCCCGCCTTCGCGCGCTCCTCCGCCGCGGCACCATCCAGGTCCTCGACAACGACCTCCTCGCCTTCGGTGACCTCGAAATCCGGCTGAAGGCCCGCACCGTCCACGTCAAACGCACGCATGTGCCTACCAGCCCGAAGGAATTCGAACTCCTCACCTACTTCGCCCGCAACGCTGGTCAGATCGTGACCCGGATGCAGCTGCTGGAGAACGTCTGGAACCTCCATTTCGACCCCGGCACCAACGTCGTCGACGTCCACGTCGGCCGCCTGCGCCGCAAGCTGGAGGACGCCGGGGCGACCGCGATCCAGACCGCACGGGGCGAGGGCTACATCTTCGCCCCCTTCCCCGCGTGAGCACTTCCAAACCCTTCGCCGCAAAGGCCACCCTGCGCCTCGCGGCGACGATGGCGCTGGCCGTTGCCCTCCTTTCGCTCGCCGCAATGGCCCTGCAATACCGCCTTGTTGAGTCCCGGCTTATGCAGGCCCAGCAAACCCTGCTGACCGCCGACCTGAACGGCCTCGCCGCCCTCTACGACCAGCGCCGCATTATCGCGCTCCGCCAAGCGATCGACACCCGCGCCACGGCCGCCACCGGGGACGAGATGCTCCTCCTCATGGATCGGGGCGGCACAACTCTCGCCGGAACCCGCAAGGACTGGCCCGCAACCCTCGCCCCGGCAGGCGAGACCTTCACCAGCGAAAACCTCACCACCTTCACCGAGGGCGCAACCCGCTGGCTCGCCGTCGCCCGCACCCTCCCCGGCGGCTTCCCCCTCCTCGTCGCCCGCAGCTTGCAGGCCGTGGACGACACCCTCGCCGCCCTAAGACGCGGCATGCTTGCCCTCCTCGGCGCCCTCCTCGTCGCGGGCGCGCTCGTCGGTTGGCTCGCCGCCCGCAGCGTGATGACCCGGATCAACCGCATCAACACCCTCGCCGACAAGGTCGCTGAAGGCCAACTCGACGCCCGCCTTCCCGGCCCCCGCACCCCGGACGAATTCGGCCTTCTGGAAACCCACGTCCACGCCATGCTCGACCGGATCGAGAACCTCAACCGCGCCACCCACCGCCTTTCGGACACCATCGCCCACGAACTGCGCACCCCCCTCAACCGGATGCTCCAGAAACTGAGCAAGATCGAAGGCCAACCCGACCTCGCCGCCGACCTCAAAGCCGAGATGCGCCAGGCCATCCGCATGTTCGACAGCCTCCTCGACATCAGCCGTGCCGAGGCCGACCAGGGCAGCGGTGGCGGCCTTGTCCCCGTCGACCTCTCCGCCGTGGCCGCCGAGGTGTGGGACCTCTACGACCCCCTCGCCGAAGACAAGGGCCTGCGCACGCAAGCGCACATTACCCCGAACCTGCAAATCCTCGGCGACCGCAACCTGATCGCCCAGGTCCTGTCGAACCTCCTCGACAACGCCATCAAATACTGCGCCTCCGGCGACCACCTCACCCTCCAGATCACCCCCGACCAGGACCGCATCCTGATGCGCGTCGCCGACACCGGCCCCGGCCTCCCCGACACCCTCAAGCCCGAAGCCTTCGACCGCTTCACCCGGGCCGAGCGTGACCGCGCCACTCCCGGTCACGGCCTCGGCCTCGCCCTTGTCCGCGCCATCGCCGCCCGGCACGGCGCACGCCTGACCCTTCCGCCCACCGAAAAGGGTTTCTCGCTTGAAATCCGCTGGCCCAGGCTGCAGCAATCGGACTGACCTTCAGGAACTCCGATGCGCCGCGCCCTTCTCCCCCTTCTGATCCTCTTCGGCTGTGCCCCCTGGAACCAGCCGCAGAACCTGGCGCTTCAGAGCGAAAACGCCCCCTTGTCCACCGAGGTCCCCGGCGATGATCTTTACATCGGTCTCGCCTTCTCGGGCGGCGGGATGCGCGCCACGGCCTTCGCCTATGGGATGCTTCAGGAACTTCAGGCCACGAAGACCGGCAGCCCGAACGGCCTCCTCGACAGCGTCCGCCTTGTTTCGGGCGTCTCCGGCGGCTCGGTGATGGCCGCGCAGCTGGGGCTCAAAGGCCCGCAAGGCATGCAAGGCTTCCGCGAGGCCTTCCTGACCACCGACGCCGAGGCCTACATGACCACCTCGGGCCTTAACCCCCTGACCATCGCCAAGGGCATCGCCGGGGGCGTCAACGGCCGTGACACTTTCGGCCGCACCCTCGACGAGACGCTGTTCAAAGGCGCGACCTTCGCCGACCTGCGCCGCTCGCGCATCAAGACCTGGATCAACGCCACCGACATGGCGAACAACACGCCTTTCCTCTTTTCCCCCGAAACCTTCGACGCCCTCTGCTCCGACCTCTCGAAGGTCAAACTCTCCGAAGCCGTCGCCGCCTCTGCCGCGTATCCCCTGGTCTTCACCCCCATCGTGCTGGAGGCCCACCAGGGCAAATGCACCTACCAGGAACCCGACTGGCTCACCGCCGCCCGCTACAACCCCGAGGCCACCGCCGCCATGCGCGCCCACGCCCGCGCGCTGGAAAGCTACACCAACCCGGCCGAGGTGAAGTTCGTCAAACTCCTCGACGGCGGGATCACCGACAATTTCGGCACGACGGGTCTGGCGGTCGAACGCGCCCGCGCCCAGGTCCCCTACGCCCCCCTCACCGCCGAGGAGGCCGTCAACCTGAAGCGGATGCTCTTTCTTGTCGCCAACGCGGGCGTCGAAAAGGACTACGACTGGACGCAAAAGATCGCCGGGCCCGGGGGCGTCAACCTCGCCATGTCCATCGCCACCTCCGCCATGTCCGCCGCCTCCCGCTCTGGCTACGATTCCATGCGGGGCGAGCTGCGGCTCTGGGAATCCGAACTCATCGACTGGCGCTGCGCCCTGCCTTTGGCCGAGGTCCGGCGCTTGCGCGGCACTGCACAGGGCTGGGACTGCAAGGACGTCAAGATCTTCGTCGGCGAGGCCTCTTTCGCTTCCCTCCCCACTGACCTTCGGGACCAGCTTGACGCCGTGCCCACCCGCCTGAAACTCCCTGAAACACAAGTCGACATGGTCATCGCCGCCGGCCGTCAGGCCACCCGGCTGACACCCGAGTTCAATGGCTTCCTCGCCTCGCTCACCGGCAACGACGTCGACACCCGCATCGAAGACGGCATCGCCGCCGGAGGCCGCCGCGTGACGCCGCTGAACTGACCCCCGCCCCGAATTCCACCCACCCTTTCACACTTGCCCAAATATCCCCGCCGGAGGCCCTCCGAGCCGCTTTGCGTTCTTCACGCAAAGCGGCGAGACAAAGGACTTGCGCGTCAGCGCTCGATTCGAAACCCGTCCCAACCCACGCGGGGCCCGCAGATGGTGCGCTCCCACCCACCCGCATGACAAATCCCTTCACCCGCCCGCACCCCACTTGCCCCAAACCCCGTCCGGCGTAATCTGCCGCCATGCGTGCGCCCCTCGCCCTCTTCCTTGTCGCAACCCTCGTGGCCCCCCAGGCCCAGGCCGAGATCCGCGCTGTCGTGGTGGGGGTCTCGGACTACCTCACCCTCGACGCGGATCTGAAAGGCCCGTCGAACGACGCCCGCCTGATGGCCGAGACCCTCATCGCCCGCGGTGTCGCACCTGCAAACATCACCATCCTGGCCTCGGACGCCACCGGTCTGCCCGAAGGCACCGCCACGGGCCAACCCACCCGCGACGAAATCCTGAACGCTCTCGAAACCGCCACCGATGCCTCCGCCAAAGGCGATACCATCGTCTTCACCTTCTCCGGCCACGGCGCCCAGGCCCCCGACCTTTCCGGCGACGAGGGTGGCGGCTATGACGAGCTTCTCCTGCCCGCCGACGCCGCCGGCTGGAAGGGGGCCATCGGCAGCGTCGAGAACGCCCTCGTTGACGACGACCTCCAGGCCTGGGCGCAAGCCACCCTGTCCAAGGGCGTGCAAGTGATCGGCCTGATCGACGCCTGTCACTCCGCCACCGGTTTCCGCGCCGTGGGAGGGCAGGGCGTCGCCAAGGTGATCGACGACGCGCAACTCGGCATCCCCGACGACATCACCTCCGTCGCAGGCTCGCCAGCGCCCCCGCTCGAAGGCAACTTCATCTTTCTCTACTCCTCCCAGTCCGACCAGCGCTCTTTCGAATATCCGATGCCCGACGGCACCTGGCACGGTGAGTTCACCTTGCGGCTTGCACAAACCCTGCGCGACGCGCCCGATGCAAGCTGGGCACAAGTCCTTGCCGCCACAACCAATGCCATGATCCAGGGCCCGGCCCGCCAAATGCCCGACGGCGAGGGTCCACTTCTTTCCGCCGCCGTCTTCGGAACCGGCCCCACCACCGACCGCTTTCCCCTTACCGACGGCAAGCTCGCCGCCGGCCTTCTCGATGGCCTGACCGAGGGCGCTGAACTCACCCTCTATGCCACCCCTGCAGGGGGCGAGCCTCTGGCTACACTGACCCTCACCAAAATCTCCGCCCGCGAGGCCAGCTTCGCCGCGCGCGCCCCCGCCGCCGCCCAATGGGCCGAACTGACCTCTGCCCCGCCACCCGCCCCCCTGACGCTGGCCGCCCCGATCCTTGCCGACCCTGCCGACCCCACGAACTACCGACAATGGACCGAGGCTCTTCCACTCTCCGGTCCAGACCCCGACCTGGTCCCGATCCTGACCGAAGACACCATCGCACTTGCTGGGGCCGACGGTGTCCTTGACCCGACCGGCCCCGGCTCCACCCCCCGGATCATCCGTGAACCCGGCGAAACCAAAGCCCAGGCCGTAGAGCGCGTCCTTGATCAGGCAGCCCACGGTCTTCGCCTGCGCGCCGTCCTTTCCGGGGCCACGGGGCGAAGCCTGACCGGCAAGGCTCCGCTCGACGCAAGGATCGTCCTTCGTCCCGGCAAGGGCGACTGCGACACCACTGGTCCTGTCACCCCATTTCACGCCGACATGAACGTGGCCCCCTGCGACAGGATCATGATCTTCCTGACCAACACCTCGGGCACGGCGCAGGACGTCTCGGTCCTCTACTTCACCGCCGATTTCCGCGTGCAACCGATCTGGCCCGCGCGGAACCTGTCGAACCGCCTCGCTCCTGGTGAAAGCGCCGAGGTCGGCCTGATGATCGAACCCGACAGTGCCGCGGGCCGTGAGGAGATCTGGGTTCTCGCCGTCCCCGCCAGCCCCGACGCCCCCCGCGTCGACCTCACGCGCCTTGCCAGCACCGACACCACCCGCGCCACGCCACCCGATCCGATGACCGCATGGCTGGAGACCCGCCTCGACCCCGACACCACCGCCCGAGGCTTCAGCGTCAAACCCGCACCGCTGACCATGCTGCGCAGGACAATCCGCCTGACCCCCGCCACGCCCGCCCCCGCACCGTAGGAGAACTGAATGTCCCGGCTCCTGTCCGCCCTGATCGCCGCACTTCTTGCCACGTCCGTCATGGCCGAGGCCCCGCAAATCGCCACTTCCGACCCGATGATCGCCTCGCCCTTCGCCTACGCCAAATCCGGTGCCAAGGCTGAACGCGGAAGGTCCGCAGCCGAGGCCGGAGCCAAGGTCATCGGCGGCGAGGTTGCCCCCGACGGTGCCTGGCCCTGGCAGGTCGCCCTTCTGGTCGGTGGCGCGCCCATAAACACCGATGCCCAGTTCTGCGGCGGCAGCATGGTGCTGGACCGCTGGGTCCTCACCGCCGCCCACTGCATCCATATGCCGATCGAGGACGGCAGCTTCGCCGACCTGCGCCCCGACGAAGTGTCGATCCTTGTCGGCACCAACACCCTTACCCCCGGCTCGGGCGACCTGATCCCGGTCGAGACGATCTTCCGCCACCCTTCCTACACCGGCACCCAGTTCGACTTCGACATCGCGCTCATCAAACTCGCGCGCGCGCCGCAGGTCCCCTACCAGACGGTCGAGGTCCCCGACGCCGAATATGGCGACATCCTCAACCGGCAGGGCGTCACCACCATCGTCACCGGCTGGGGCTTGCAGGAAGGGGCGCAACCCTCTCCCCAACTGCGCCAGGCCGAGATCCAGGTCCTGGACCGCCAGCTTTGCAACCAGGCCATGCTGGAAGCCCGCGCCGAGGACGCTGCCGGAGGCTTCGGTTACGCCGTCCAGACCCTTGGCGTGGCCGAAACTGACGCCTATGCGATCTGGGACGAACTTGTCGCCCGCGCCCCCGACGCAGTGTCCGACAACATGATCTGCTCGGGCACCTTCGAGGGCGGCAAGACCTCCTGCAACGGCGATTCCGGCGGCCCGCTGGTCGTGCCGGTCGAAGGTGGCGGCTACATCCAGGCCGGCATCGTCAGCTGGGGATTGTCGGCGACGTCAGGCCACGGCTGCGAGGAGACGGCGCTCTTCTCCGCTTACACCAACATCTCGAAATTCGTCCCCTGGCTGAACGAGGTGATCGAGGGGAATCCCTAAGCGCCACTTGCCGGCGGCCAGGGCAGTTCCCGCCCGCAGCGCGGCAATGGCGATGTGACCTGCCGAGCGCGCAGCCTTTGGGAGGCCGACGCGCCTCAGTCCTCGGGTATGCAGTCGAACTTGGCGAGGACCCGGACCACTATTGCAGAAAGGATTGCCCCCTTTTTGCTGGGCGCATCAAGATCGGCCGCCGAAGCTTCGTCCAATCCGCCAAAGCCCAGAAGCACTGGCAGGCCGGACGGCTTGGCCTTCACGATCAGCCCCGGCCTGGTGGCCGATTCCGGCCGGGCGCAACGCGTCAGGCCCCGCAGCGTCTCCGAGTGATCGAGGGCCCTGAACTCCGCCTCCAGCCGGTCGAAAGCCGCGCGGTCGGGTACGGCAAGTCCGGTATCGGTTGGGCCAGCCGGACCCTTGTCCACGCTCACCGACATCGCATCGCCCTCCGCGTCGCGGATGTGAAGGAACCCCAGGCCAGAGACGGGATCGCGGCATTCCTGGATGGAGTCAACGGCTTTCACCGCCTGCCGACAGTCAAAGCGCGTGAGGTCCAGACGCCCGTCTTCCTGCACCCCCGCGAGAAGCGCACCGACAAGCACCTCCAGCCCCTCCCCCTGCACCGGTCCTGAAAGGCCAAGGGCCACCATCGCTGCCGTGCAGATGTTGCCCGGATGCGCGGTAGAACTGATTAACCGATGATGAATGACCACATCTAACCCCTTGATTGCATTGTAACAGGCCAGGCTGTCCCGTGGACACCCCCCTCAAATCCCCATCCCCACCTTCCGCCCTTCATGGAACGCATAGGCCGCGAGCCTCGGCGCGGCGCAGTCGCCCACCCGGTGCAGAACCTTCCCCGGGATCACCTCCGGCAGCATATCGAACGCCCGGTTCGTCGTCGCCATCACCAGGGCCGAGGCTGCGATCACCTCCTCCTCCCCGGTCAGGAACGACCGCACCGTCACCCCGTTCCCGTGCCACCGGACAAGCCGATGCTCGGCCAGCATCCGCACCCCCAAGGCCCCCAGCCGCCGTCGCACGGCGCCATCCGCCGCCGTCCGCGCCAGCTCTTTCCCGACGAAAGCCTCCGGCGTCACGATCGTCACCCGTTTCCCCTGCTCGGCCAAAGCCCAGGCCGTCCCGACCCCCCGCCAGTTCCCGCCCTCATCATAGACCACCACCGCGTCGCCCAGCCGCGCCTCACGCCGCAGCACTGCCTCGGGCGACCAGACGCCCCCCGCCTCGATTCCCGGCAGGCTCGCCTCCTGAGGCACCCACCTCTGGAACCCCGTCTCGTCCGGCAAGGACCCCGTCGCCACCACGACGACCGAGGCCGGATGCGCCGCTACCTCCCCTTCCTCCAGGAACGTGTTCAGCCGCAACGTCACCCCCAGCTTGTCGAACTGCCGCTCATACCAGTCCATCAGCTCCAGGATCTGCCCCCGCCTGGGCTGCATCCCTGCCAGCCGGAACTGCCCGCCCACGACGCCAGAGGCCTCGACGATCTCCACCCGATGCCCCCGCTCAGCCGCGACCCTGGCCGCCTCCAGCCCCGCCGGGCCAGCGCCGACCACCAGCACATCCTTCGGCTCAACAGCAGGCGAGAACCGATCCCCACCCCACTCGAACTCCCGCCCGGCACTCGGGTTGATCAGGCAGGAAATCCAGTAGTCCCGAGACCGCCGCCCCCAGCACATCTGGTTGCAGCTGATGCACCCCCGCACGTCGTCGGCACGCCCCTCCGCCACCTTCCGCGCCAGATGCGGGTCGGCGATCTGGCCGCGGACGATCGACACCAGGTCCGCCAGCCCCGAGGCAATGATCGCCTCGCCATTCTCCGGCGTCCGCACCCCGGCTTCGGAGGTCACGACGGCATGCTTCAGAACCCCCTTCAGCTGGGCGGTCAGCGGGGTCGTCAGTTTCTCGCCATGCGTGAAGGGCGGGATGATCGCCTCGAATTCCAGATAGGACCCGGCCCCCACCGTGACGTAATCCACATGCCCCGACCGGTCATGCAGTTCCAGGATCTCGCACAAAGCCTCGGCCCCCAAGGTCACCTCGTAGGCCTCGGAATAGCTCACCGCGAGGCCCACAACGAAGTCCTCCCCACAGGCCCGCCGCACCCTCTCGATCAGCTCGCGCGAAAACCGCGTCCGCCCCTCCAAAGACCCGCCCCACGCATCCGTCCGCTGGTTCGACCAGGGCGTCCAGAACTGGTCGAGAAGGGAATGATAGGCCGCCCAGACCTCCACACCCTGAAACCCTGCTGCCTTGGCGCGCACCGCTGCCGTCACATGGGCCTCCAGGACCTCCTCCACCTCGGCCCCCGTCATCGCATGCGAGCCATCGCTGTCATGATAGGACGGCCCGCCCGAGGGCGACCAATGCGGCGCAAAGCTCAGGTCGGAATCGCCATGCGCGCCGATGTGGTAAAGTTGCTGGATGATGACGGCACCTGCCTCCTTCACCTCGTCCGTGATCGCCCGGAAGGCCGGGATCACCCGGTCATCTGAGTGCAGGAAGTTGCCCCGCGTCAACACCCCGGTCCGGTGCACCGGCACGGGTTCGGCGACCACCATCGCCGCCCCGCCCAGGGCGCGCTCCAAGAGATACTTCCCGAAACGCGGCCCCGGCATCCCCTGGTCCGACATGTTCGCCGTATGCGCCCCGAACACGATCCGGTTGCGCAGCGTGTGGTCGCGCAGTTTCAGGGGGGACATCAGGCGGGGATGCTGGGTCATGGCGGCCTCCATTCACCGCCATGTCAGCAATTCTCGACACCTGTGTCAAGTTTTCGGGAGAGCTGACCCCCGGTCAAATTTCTTAAGTAAGAAATTTGGCAAATTCCTTGCTTAAGGAATTTGGCGTCCAGCCTTCAGCGTCACTCCGCCGCGACATCCCAGCCTGAGATCGCCTTGACCTCCAGGAATTCCTCGATCCCCCAGACGCCACCTTCCCGCGCCCGACCGCTCGCCTTCACGCCCCCGAAAGGCGCCCCGGCCCCGCGAGACTTCCCGTTCATCTCGACCATGCCGGCCCGCAGTTGCCGCGCCAGCCGGTTCCGCCGCGCGCCGTCCGCCGACTGGACGTAGTTGGTCAGCCCATAGGGCGTGTCGTTGGCGATATGCACCGCCTCGGCCTCGGTATCGAAGGGGATCATGCACAGCACCGGCCCGAAGATTTCCTCGCGCTCGATGGTCATCCCCGGCTTCACATCGGCAAAGATCGTCGGCCGCACATAGTAGCCCTTGTTCATCCCCTCGGGCAGGCCCAAGCCCCCGGCCACCAGCCGCGCGCCTTCGTCGATGCCTTTCTGGATATAGCCCTGGATCTGGTCCCACTGCCTCTTGTTCACCACCGGGCCGATATGCGCGCCCGGCTGGCTGGCGGGACCAACCTTGATGCCGTTCGCCACCTCGGCCGCGATTTCGACCGCCCGGTCGTAGTAGGACCGTTCCACCAGCATCCGGCTCGGCGCGTTGCAGCTTTGCCCTGAGTTGTTCATCATGTGCCGCACGCCACGTTCCACGGCCCGCGCGTCAGCATCGGCGAAAACCAGGTTCGCGCCCTTGCCGCCCAGTTCCAGCGTGACCCGCTTCAGCGTTTCCGCCGCCGCCTTCGAGATCGCCCGTCCGGCCCGCGTGCTGCCGGTAAAGCTGATCATCTCGACATCCGGATGGCTCGACAGCCGTTGGCCGACCCCGGCCCCGTCGCCGTTCACCAGGTTGAACACGCCTGCAGGGATGCCCGCGTCATGGCAGAATTCGGCGAACAGCATCGACGACAGCGGCGATTCCTCGGACGGTTTCAGCACACAAGTGCAACCAGCGAGAAGGGCAGGGATCACCTTCAGCGTCACCTGGTTCATCGGCCAGTTCCAGGGCGTGATCAGGCCGACCACGCCAATCGGCTCCAGCGCGATCATCGTGCCCAGAGCGTGGGGGCCAAGCGGCTTGATCCATTCCATATGATCGAAAGCCTTGAGGAAGTTCTTCAGATGCCAGGGCAGGCATTCCGCCTGATCATCCCGCGCCATGTCGATGGGCGCGCCCATCTCGATGCTGATGGCATGGGCCATCTCTTCCTTGCGCAGATTGTATTGCTCCAGAATGCCCTCGACCAGCCGCCGCCGATCGGCCGGGGGCGTCGCCGCCCAGGCCGGGAACGCCGCCTTGGCCGCCGCGACAGCGCGGTCGGTATCGGCCTCGGACCCCAGCGAGATCACCGCACAGGCGTCCTCGGTCGAAGGGTCGATCACCGGGCAGTCCTTCGGGACCAGCGGCGCGACCCATTTCCCGTCGATATAGAACTCACGCTTGGTGATCATGATGCCGCTCCTTGGGTGGGATTTGATCATATCCTGACAGGTGTGGGCCGCGGCCACAAGGCCACGGGGCGCACCGAGGCAAAGGCCTAGCGCCCGCGACCAACCGCCTGATCCCGCGCCGGTTCCCTGGCTTGCCCCCCGTGCACACCTTCGTCCAGCGGCCGCACCATCGTCGTCGAGGATGCGAAACCGAACAGGAAGCGAAGCACCCCCAACTCCTCGGTCCGCACTGCCTGGAAGCCCTGGCGTTCATACAAGGCCCGCGCCCGCCAGTTGTCCTGGATCACGTCCAGCCGCACTGCCGCATAACCCCGCTCTGCCGCCTCGCGGTACAGGGCCGCCAGCAGCATCGACCCCACGCCCTTGCCGCGGTGGGCCTTGGCCACGCAGATCCCGTCGATCAGGAAGCGGTCGTTGTCGACCTCGCGGCCCAGGGTCCACAGGACGCCGCCGCGCCACCGCCCGCCCACACGGCCATAGATGTCGGTCAGGTCGTCCCAACTGCCCCCGGCAAAGCTTCCCGCCGGGGTCTTGTAGCCGGCCAGCCCGATCAGCTCTCCCCCGTCACCTACAGCCGAGAAACACAGGTCCCCCCGGATCACCCGCTGGAAGAATCGCAGCGCCCGGTCATCCGGGCCAAGGACGCGTCCCAGCTTGCCCCCGAACGCCTCCCAGTACAGCCGTGCCGCCTGGGGGCGCAGCTGGTCGTGCAATCCGCGGAAGATCGTCACGGCCATGTCAGAGCCTCGGCCAAGAGGGGGGCGTGGTGGGCGCCCAGGATCCAGCCTTCCTCCGCCGCCTCGGGCGGGGCGTCGAACAGAGGGGCAAGCCGGTCTGCCCGCGCCAGCCGATACAGCGCCCGCGACAGAAGTCGCACCTGCGCCTGGTCGGCGGTCAGCCCTTCGCCGTTCGCGAGGATCGCCACGGGTCCGGCCAGCAGCGAGGGGTAAACCTCGGCCAGCACCACGGGGGCGTGGGGGGGGGCGAAGGGCCAGACCGCCACGCCCGCAAGCTGCGAGAGCCGGTGGATCATCGGCAGGCCCAGCAGGCTTTGCGACCCGACCGAGCCGGGATTGAACAGCATCCAGGGGCTTTTGGCGCGGGGAACGGCCGCCTCGGCAGCGCGGGTTTCCGAGAGGCCAAGTGCGCCGTAGTCGATCCCCACGCGCCGGAACGGCAGGCCGGGCCAGGACTGGCCAGAGGGGTGGCTCCAGAACGGGCCGGGGCCTTCCGGGAAAAGGGTGTTGATCCGGGTGGCGACCTCGAAGCGGTTGTTGCGGTTGTCGATGTCGGTGATCGCCTCGGCCAGCCAGCGCCAGACGGCCTGTGCCCGCGCTTCGCCCGTCAGCCGGGCCGCGAAGCCTGCCGGGTAGCCCATCGCGAAGTCACAGCCGATGAGGACCCGCTGGGATGAGGCGCGGGCGGTGTCGATCAGGGTGACCAGTTGCGCCTCGGCGCTGGCGCGGGTGCGGTGGTGCCACTCTGCCCCACCTTCACAGTCGTGGCAGCCGATCCAGACGGCATTGGCCCGGTTGGTCAGGCTGGTGGGCAGGTTGGCCGCCGACCAGTCGACCACGATCACCCGGTCAAACAAGGCCGACCTCTTGCAGGATGAAATCGGCCACGGTCCCTGTGTCGTTCAGGTCCAGGACAGGGACCGGCAGGGTCAGGGCCGCATCCGTGGCCACGGCACGCACCAGGGGATCGCCGGGCTGGATCAGGGGGTGCCCGGTTTCGGCGCGCCAGACCTCGATCTTGGGGTGGGCGTCGCGCTTGTAGCCCTCGACCAGGATCAGATCGACGGGGGCCATTCGGGCCAGGACTGCGGGCAGCTCCGGTTCCGGCCCCCGGTGTTCGACGAGGATCGCCAGCCGGTCGGCCGAAGCCAGCACCACCTCGCGCGCGCCCGCCTGGCGGTGGCGCCAGGTGTCCTTGCCGGGCTGATCCAGGTCCACCGTGTGATGAACGTGCTTGACGGTCGATACGGAGAATCCCCGCCCGGTGATCTCGCTTACCAGTCGCTCCATCAGGCTGGTCTTGCCCGAGTTCTTCCAGCCGATCACGCCGTACACCCTCATGCGGCCCCCTTCAGCAGCGCTTCGGCGGCGGCCAGGTCTTCGGGTGTGTTCAGGTTCAGGAACGCGCGCGGATCGGGGAACCGGGCGCGGGCGGCGTGGTGGGCCTCGGTGAAGCGGGTGACCTTGGCGTGGCCTTCGGCAAGGAACGCCGCAAGAGCAGGGGCCAGCCCCACGGGCCAGATCGCCGTGGCGGGGTGGTCGCCGTTGGCGTCGGACGCCAGAGCCAGGCCATTGGCCGAACCTTCGCCAGCCAGCAGAAGCTGCGGGACCAGGTCCCCAGGCAGGAAGGGCGTGTCGACGGGAGTGGAGACAAGGTGGGTCGCGCCCATGCTGGCGGCAGCCGTCAAGGCAGAAAGAACACCGGACAGCGGACCTTGGGGCAGCGCATCGGCAACCACCGGACAGCCAAGCCCGGCAAACCGCGCCGGATCACCATTGGCCGAGATCAGCAGGCGGTCCACCTGCGGCTCCAGCCGGTCAAGGACATGCGAGATCAGCGGGCGACCGGCCAGCTGGACAAAGGCCTTGTCCGCGCCCATTCGCCGGCCTTCACCGCCTGCCAGGATCACCCCGAAGATGCGCAAATCACATGCCTTTCGCGTCGAAGGCCAAGCCTAACGCATCGTGCGCCCGGTTCAAGGGACGCTCACGGCAGCGGTGTGCCGTCGTGCTGGACCAGAAGGACGCCGTGGTTGTCGTCGTCGTCATCGTCGGTGATGACACGGGTCGTGACACCCGGCAGCTTGCCAAAGGCGGCGGACAGCTTCTTGGGGTAGAAGGTCTGCGGCAGGCTTTCGAACCCCGGCACGCCCCGCAGGATCGACGAGGTCGCCTGCGTGCACATCGCCTTCGGCACGGCACCATAGGCCTTTACCCGGGCCAGCACCTGCTCGGCCACCTCTGGCGAGACGTAGACCGTCTGCTCGATCGTGTCGTAGGTGACGCGGGTGTGGTAGTCGATGTAGAAGGCCAGCGCCTTGTCGTTCATGCCGAAATGCACGTCGTTCCGTTCCGGCAGCTTGGGGTGATACCAGGTCCCCGCCGGATCGAAGATCAGACGTTCGGACCCGTTGACCAGAATCGCCGAATGCGCGCCGGACCCGGTGCGCTTGTTCACCACGGTGTAAAGCGTGATATAGTTTGGCGGACCTTCCACGAAGCGGACGGCATCGACCTGGTCCTGCGGAGCCCACTTGGGCTCGGCCCCGCAGGCGGTCAGGCCCAGAAGGGCGATCAGGACAAGAAGAAGGCGCATCCCGCCTGACCCTACGATCAGGCGTTCGCCAGGCCCATGAAGATCAGGACCGCGATGATGACCACGGTGGCCCAGGTCGCCAGCCGGATGAAGCCCGCGAAGGTCTTTTCCTGCGCGCGGATGTCCATCGAGCCGTGGGCGTGGTCGGAAGTCTTGTGGTCGGCCATCTTGGGTCCCCGAGTTTTAGGTCTTTCGACACGGCCATAGCCGATTCACCCGGCCCTGTCACGGGGTCGCGGTGTCCTACCCGGCCGAGCCGTCGCCGGAATCGCCGCCGATCCAGCCGGGCGTCAGGTGAAAGCCGATCCGGCGCGGCGGGTCGGCTTCGGCCTGTTTCGGCACCGCGCGCAAAGTGACGGACAGCTGGCTGACATGCTGGATCAGCTGGGTCTTCGTGCCATCGTCGTCGCGGCCGTAGAAGGTGATGATATCCGGCTCGAAGAAGCCCAGGCCTTCGATCCGCAGAACCCCGGTTTCGTCCGAGGCGAAACCCATCGCGATTTCCTGCTTGGCATCAAGCCCGCTTTCGAAGTCGCGGATATACATCACCAGCCGGTCATGCGCCCATTCGGCGGGGCTTTTCGGCTGGGTGCTGGCAGGGGTCTTGGCGGCGGGCTTCTTTGCGGGCGGTCTTTTGGCGGCGGTCTTGGCCATCGGGTGGCTCCTTCATCCGGGCGTCAGACCTCAGCGCAAATCGGCCTGTTCTGCAAGGGATCAGGCCAGCCCGGCTTCGGCCTCGATCTGGGCCTTCGACTTCCGCGCCCGTTCGGTGGCGGATTTCAACTGCCCGCAGGCGGCCATGATATCCTCGCCCCGCGGCGTGCGGATCGGGGACGCGTAGCCCGCCTTGTAGATGATATCGGCGAAGGCATGGATCCGGTTCCCCGACGACCGCTTGTAGGGCGCGCCGGGCCATTCGTTGAACGGGATCAGGTTGACCTTGGCCGGGATGCCTTCCAGCAGTTTCACCAGCCGATGCGCGTCTTCCTTGGTGTCGTTCACACCTTCCAGCATCACGTATTCGAAGGTGATCCGTTCGCTGTTCGACAGGCCCGGATAGGCCTTCAGCGCCTCCAGCAGCGTGGCAATGTTCCAGCGCTTGTTGATCGGGACCAGCTGGTCGCGCACCTCATCGGTGGTGGCGTGGAAGCTGACGGCCAGGAGGCAGCCGATTTCCGTCGCGGTCCGGGCGATTTCCGGCACGACACCACTGGTCGACAGGGTGATGCGGCGGCGGCCAAGCGCGATGCCTTCGCCGTCCATCACGATGTTCATCGCGTCGCGGACGTTCTCGAAGTTGTACAGGGGCTCGCCCATTCCCATCAGGACGATGTTCGAGATCAGCCGCACCTCTTCCTTCGGCGCGCCGGGGACGGGCCATTCGTCCAGGTCGTCGCGGGCCAGCATGACCTGGCCGACGATTTCCGCCGCGGTCAGGTTGCGCACCAGCTTTTGCGTGCCGGTGTGGCAGAAGGAACAGGTCAACGTGCAGCCGACCTGGGACGAGATGCAAAGGGTCCCCCTGTCGGTTTCGGGGATGTAGACCACCTCGACCTCATGCCCGCCCGCGATGCGGACCAGGTATTTTCGGGTGCCATCCTCGCTGATCTGGCGGGTCACCACCTCGGGGATCTCGATGATGAAGTTGTCGGCCAGAAGCGCGCGGTAGTCCTTGGCAAGGTTGGTCATCAGCGCGAAATCGCGGACGCCCCAGTGGTAGACCCACTGCCAGACCTGCCCCACGCGCATCTTGGCCTGCTTTTCCGGCGTGCCCGCAGCGATCAGCGCATCCCGCAAGGCCGAGCGGGTCAGGCCGACGATGTTGGTCTTGTCCGACACCGGCAGCTTGCGCGGCAGGGTCAGCACGTCCTGAGTGATCGGGGCGGTCATTTGGCAGATCCTTTCACGGGGCCTTGTCACAGGCGATCTGAAGATGGGCGATCTGAAGATGGGGCGATCTGAAGATGGGGCGGATATAGGTCAGTGACCGTCAAAAGAAAAGCGCCCCGCAAGGGGGCGCTTCCGGGGTCCGGCGGACCGGCTTACTTGCAGCGCGTCTCGGCGTCGGTCATCGCAGCGGTAAACCCGCGCAGGCTGAAGGTGTCCACGGTCTGCGTGCCCTTGCCGGACCGGGCGGTCAGCGTGGCCGAAGTCCCGGCCTTCATCGCCGCCAGCAGCTTTGCGTCATCCTCGGCGCTGCCCGGCCAGGCCCATTCGCCGTCGGTGAACAGCTGGTAGGGCTGGCCGTCGACAACCACCTCGACCGTCGAGCCGCCCGCGAAAGGATAGCCGCCGGTAAAGCTGATCTCGCCCGGCTTGCCGGGACGGAAGGTGACGAACAGCAGGATGTCGCCGCGCCGCACGCTGACGGGCTGACCATCGCGGCTGTTGACGGTTTCCTTCGGCTTCGAGACGCCCCAGCATTCCTTGGGGCTTTCCTCGGTGAAGACGTTCCAGTCGGTCATGGTGGCGACGCGATTGGTGGATTCCTGTGCCATCACAGGGGCCTGAGCCGCGAACCCGGCGAAAGCAAATGCTGCAACCGCAAGCGTGCGACCGAAAAGAGAAGTCATGTCTGACGCAGCCTCCAAGCTGTCTTCGTTTCCTGCCACGCGCGGGGCCACCGAGGCCCTTTTGACTGGCGCGGTGCCGTTCTACCCGATATTCCAGCCATAATCAAAAGCGCCCAGCCGCGAAAGCCCCGTGGGCGACAATTCGCGCACATGTGACGGAGACCCGGAATGGCAAAGGTGAACGACGGCGCAGTGCCGGTCCTGGAAGTCTGGCGCGGCGGCCTTCTGGAAAGCACGCATCTGGGCCATGCGGTGATCTGTGACGCCAAGGGCGTGGTCGCCTCCTGGGGCAACCCCGAGGCGGTGATCTTCCCGAGGTCTTCAGCCAAGATGCTGCAGGCGCTGCCGCTGATCGAGACCGGGGCGGCCGATGCCCGCGGCCTGTCCCAGGCGCACCTGGCGCTGTCCTGCGCCAGCCACCGGGGCGCGCAAGTCCACGTCGATCTCGCCGGGCGCTGGATCGCCGACCTTGGGCTGTCAGAGGCGGACCTGCGCTGCGGCGCACACGAGCCGGGCGACATCGAGGAGCGTAACCGCCTGATCCGCGCGGGTGAAAAGCCCTGTCAGCTGCACAACAACTGCTCGGGCAAGCACTCGGGTTTCCTGACCGTGACCCAGCACCTGAAGGCCGGGCCGGAATACATCGAGATCGACCACCCGCTGCAAAAGGCCATCCGCGCCGCGACCGAGGAAGTGACCGAGGAGACGACGGCCGGCTG
>NZ_JAXMMF010000016.1:0-4320 GCF_034366665.1 Tabrizicola sp.
TCACTACATGGGCTGCTCGACCTTCGCGCAGCACACCGTCATGCCGGAAATCGCCCTTGCCAAGGTCCGCGACGACGCCCCCTTCGACAAGATCTGCTACATCGGCTGCGGGGTGACCACCGGCATCGGCGCGGTGCTGAATACGGCTCAGGTCGAGATCGGGGCCAAGGCCGTGGTCTTCGGCCTGGGCGGCATCGGGCTGAACGTCATCCAGGGCCTCAAGATGGCCGGGGCCGACATGATCATCGGTGTCGATCTGAACAACGACAAGAAGGAATGGGGCGAAAAGTTCGGGATGACCCACTTCGTCAACCCGAAAGAGCTGCCCGAAGGCACTTCGGTCGTGCAGGCCATCGTCGAACTGACCAAGACCCCCTTCGACAAGATCGGCGGCGCGGACTACTCGTTCGACTGCACCGGCAACGTCAAGGTGATGCGCGACGCGCTGGAATGCACGCACCGGGGTTGGGGCCAGTCGATCATCATCGGCGTCGCCCCCGCCGGGGCGGTCATCGAGACGCGGCCCTTCCAGCTTGTCACCGGCCGGGTCTGGAAAGGCACGGCCTTTGGCGGCGCGCGGGGCCGCACAGATGTGCCAAAGATCGTCGACTGGTACATGGACGGCAAGATCGAGATCGACAGCATGATCACCCACATCCTGCCCCTCGACCGCATCAACGAAGGCTTCGACCTGATGCACGCGGGCAAGTCGATCCGGGCCGTGGTCGTCTATTGAGCACGGCGCCGGCACATGTGACCACGGCTCCCCCTGCGGGGCCGTGGAAACGCCGGCAGTTCCGGGTCCTTGGCTGGCTGGCGGGGTTCTGGCTGGTGTCCGATCTTGGCTACTACTTCGGCCTTCCGGCGCTGGGCATCGGGGCGGACTACAACAGTCACCCGATGCCCATCGCCACCTTCTACCTCTTCTGGTCCGGCCTTGCCGCCATCGTCTTCTGGCCGCTCTACAGCCGCTGGAACGCGGGCGCGGCCTTCCCCACCTTGCGCAACCGGGTGCAGGCCGCGCTGATCTGGACTGCCACCTTCGCCGCGATCCTGGCTTTCCTGCACTGGGGCCTGCCCGCCCTTCCGCAGGCCACCTGGTCCGCAGAGCTTGGCAAGGCGCCCGACCTTCTGATGGCGACGCCCGCCTATTTCTTCCCCAAGACGATGGAGATCGTCTTCCAGCAATTGCTGGTGCTGGCGATGATCGTCAGCCTCTCGATCGACGGGCTGCCCCTGCGCACCATCTCGCTTTTCGTGGCGCTTCTTTTCGGGGGAATGCACATCCTGCTGGCCTTCTCGGGCATCCCGCCACGCGCCGTCATCATGTTCATCGCCGCGTCCACCGCCTTTGGCCTGGTGCTGCCCCGCCTGATCCTGAAGACCCGCTTCGGCCTTGCTGCGGCCTTCGCGCTGCACTGGACGTTCTACGCCGCCGTACTGGCCCAGGCGCGCGTCTTCGGCCCCCATGTCACCGAATCCGTCCTGGGCTGACATGACCTCCACCCCCGCCCTTCGCGCCCTGGCTGCCCTTGGGATCGTGGTCACGCTTCACCCCTACGCCTACGACCCCAAGGCCGATGCCGTGGGCCTGCAGGCCGCCGAAGCTCTGGGGATCGACCCCGCCGTGATGCTGAAAACCCTGATGGTCGAGGTTGACGGCAAGCCCGCCTGCTGCGTCATTCCCTCGGACCGCCAGCTGTCGATGAAGCGCGTGGCGTCAGCCTTCGGGGCCAAGTCCGCCGCGATGATGCCCGCGCCCAAGGCCGAAAAGCTGACCGGCTACCATGTCGGCGGCATCTCTCCCTTCGGGCAGAAGCGTGCCGTCCCGACCGCACTGGAGGCCAGCGCCTGCACCGCCCCCCGCGTCTGGATCAACGCCGGGCAGCGCGGGCTCCTTCTGTCGCTGCCGCCTGAAGACGCACTCCGCGCGCTTGCAGCCAAGGCCCTGCCGCTGATCGCCTGACGCTTTCCACTTTCCCCGACGCCCCGCTTCGGCGACAAAGGCCGCAACCCTCAGGAGGCCCCGATGCCCGCAGACCCCCGCGCCCCCCGCCTTGCCGTCCTGATCGACGCCGACAACATCCCCGCCCGGCATATCGAGGCGGTGCTGGACGAACTGGCCACCTATGGCGAACCCTCGGTCCGGCGGGTCTATGGCGACTGGTCGTCGCAGGCGCTGTCGCAGTGGAAGGAAAAGGCCCGCAGCCTGGGCCTGGTGATGCACCAGCAATCCGCCAACACCAAGGGCAAGAACGCCAGCGACATCGGCCTGGTCATCGACGCGATGGACATCCTGCACCTCGGCAAGGTCGACGGCTTTGTCCTGGTGTCGTCGGACAGCGACTTCACCCGCCTTGCCAGCCGCATCCGCGAGGACGGGCTGCAAGTGATCGGCGTCGGCGAAGAGAAAACGCCCGAGTCGCTGCGCAAGGTCTGCAACCGCTTCATCTTCCTGGAAAACATCGCCGCCGCCCCCGACGCCGCCCGTGCCGCAGACCCCGCGCGGGCCGCGAAAGAGACGGCAAAGCCGACCGAAGCCGCGCCCGAAAAGCAGCCGCCTTCCAAGGCCATCCCCCTGGTGCTTGCCGCGATGAAGAAGATCGGGATCGAAGAGGACAGCTATCCCCTGGGCCAGCTGGGCCAGGTCCTGACCCAGCTTTACCCGGACTTCGACAGCCGCAGCTATGGCAGCGCGCGCCTCTCTGACCTTCTGAAACGGACCGGCCGCTTCGAGGTGCAGAAGGGCGACGGCAGTCAGCTGGTCGTGCGCGACAAGGCGTAAGCCGTCAGAAGATCGTCGCCAGCCAGCCCGCAAAAGCCTCGACCGCCGGACGCCGCCGGCCGCGCGGCAGGACGACGGCATAGGTGACCACCGGCAGCCCGCCAAGGGGCAGGCGCACCAGCCGTCCGGCCTCCAGGTCCGCCCGACAGATGATTTCGGTCGCCGTCCCTGCGCCCAGACCCTGACGGCAGGCCGACATCTCCAGGTGCGGGCTGCCCACCTCCACCCGCTTCAGGCGCGAGACGTCCAGACCGGTGCCCGCCACCTCGGCCAGTTCCCAGTGCTTGTCGGCCCCGATCACCCAGGGCATGTCCTGCGGATGCAGCCCCGACGCGGCCAGCGCAGGCGCGCAGACCGCAATCACCTGCGACCGGCACAGCGGCCTGATCTCTTCCTCCGGCGCCTCGACCCAGCCCTCGGGCAGTGCCCGGATCGCCATGTCGAACCCCTCACGCGCCAGGTCCAGTTTCGCCGGACTGGGCGACAGCGCGACCTCGACGCCGGGATGCCTGGCCCAGAACTCCGGCAGCCGCGGCATGACGTGGGTTTCGGCGATGAACGTCGTCGTCGTGATCCGCACCACCCGCCGCGCCTCGGCCTCGCGCAAGCTGGCAATCCCGGCGGCCACCGTGCCGAACCCGTCATCCAGCGCCCGCGCCAGCTGCTCCCCCGCCGCGGTCAGGGCGACGGTCCGTCCCGCCCGCCGCACCAGAGCCACGCCCAGATCAGCCTCCAGGCCCCGCACCGCCTGAGTGACGGCGGCATGGGTGACATTCAGCAGTCGCCCCGCCTCGGCAAAGCTGCCGCTGCGCGCCGTGGCATCAAAGGCCCGCAACGCGGAAAGAGAGGGCAGGTCGCGCCAGCGCATGACGTAAGCTCAACTTTCGTTTGATGGAAATTCCTGAGTCGGAGTATCGCAGGTTTCATGGCATTCCCAAGGGACAATCCACTCTGGGACGAAAGCCATGCACGGCGTCAATCTCGACCTCCTTCGCGCGACGGTTGCCCATCACCCCGATGGCCGCCCGAAGGACCCGCATGCCCACCACACGGCCGCGCATCTGGATGCGCTGCGCGCCGCCCGCGCCGAAGGGCGGCAGTCCCGTGGCCGCCGGATTTTCGCACTGATCCGCAAGCTGGTCCGTCGGCAGGCCAAGCCGTCGCTCTGCCCCTGACGCGCGGGCCCCGCTGGCCCATCACCCGCGACGAGAAGACGAAGTCGCACGAGGAGCCGCCCCTACTCCACCTCGACCGTGACCCAGGTCTCGAAGCAGACCCCGTTGGCGAGCGCCATCACTCCAATGGTCGCGCGCCCGCCCAAGCCGCGCTCTGGCCCGAAGACCTCGACGAACAGGTCCGACAGACCGCTCGAGACCTTGTGCACCTCCTCGAACTCGGGCGTGCAGACGACGAAGTTCAGGCTGCGGACGATCCCTTTCACCCGGTCCAGCGACCCCACCGCCTGCCGGATGCCGCCCAGCACGTTCAGCCCGGTCCGCCGCGCAGCCTGGTAGCCTTCTTCTACGGTGACGTTC
>NZ_JAXMMF010000017.1:0-15216 GCF_034366665.1 Tabrizicola sp.
ACCGGAAGCGAAGCCCGCAGGGGATGGATTCTCCGACATAGAAGGCGAACTGGCCTCACAGCGCGAAGACCTGGAAGCGCGTAACGCCACTCTCCAATCAGAGGTCGAGAGGCTGCAGCGCGAACTGGGTGATCTTGCCGACAGGGCCGATGCCGAGAAGGATCAGACAGCCAAGGAACTGGCGCTCGCGCTCGAAGAGGCACAGTCCCAGAACCTCGCGCTCATGGAGGACATGCGGCGGCAGTTCGATCAGGAGATCGCCGTCCTGAAGGCAAGCGCCGACAGCGCAGGTGCCACGGAAGCCGCGCGGGAGGCCGAGCTGGCGGCCAAGCGTGCGGAGCGCGCGGCGCAGCTAGCGGCCCGTGTGGCGTCACCTTCGGTCGTCTTCGATGATGGGCAAAAGGGTGGGGCCGGGGATGCCGGCATGGGGATGCCCGAGGCACCTGCCGATGGCCGGGATGCGACAGGTCGGGATTTCGTGCAGTCGGGGCGGGAAGCCACTGCCACCGAAGTCAGCCAGGTGATCGCCAATCCGTCGAACACCGTCCTTCAGGGGACAATGATCGAAGCGACGCTCGAGAATGCGGTCGACTCGAGCTTGCCCGGTCAGATCACAGCGATCGTGACCCGGCCGGTCTGGTCCTTCGATCAGGCTCAGATCCTGATCCCCGCCGGCTCGCGCCTCTTCGGTGATTATTCGTCGGACGTGGCCATCGGCCAAGGCCGCATTCTTGTCGCTTGGACGCGGCTCGTCACCCCGGATGGGCAGTCCGTGCAGATGGAGGCTTTCGGTGGGGACGCCCAGGGTCGCTCCGGCATCACCGGCAAGGTCAACACGCGCTTCGGTGCCAGATTCGGGTCGGCTGCGCTCATTTCCCTTCTCGGGGCCGTCCCCGCCGTTGCTGCCGCGAAATACACCGACGAAATCAGTTCCGACACGGCCGAGAGCATGGGCGAGGACCTGAGTGCGTCCATGGGCTCAGCGGTCGAGGCCTATACGAGCCTGCCGCCGATCATCACGGTCGCCCCCGGGGCCGCGATCACGGTCATGGTCGATCGCGACTTGGAAATCTGGTGATGGATAATCGGCCGAGTTTCCTCGGCACCTACCTGACACCGATTGCACCCCTGTTTATGCGAGACGATCTGGTTGAGGTGGCGATCAACCCCGATGGAAAGGTCTGGATCGAGCGGAAGGGCGCGACGCACATGGAGCGGGTCGCGCATCTGTCCATCGATCGGGTCCTGTCTAACAACCTTGGGCAGGCAATAGCTTCTGCCGTTGGCGTGCAGTTCTCCGACAAGAAGCCGACCGTTTCTGGAAAGATCGTCTGGGGCGATGTGGCGATCCGGGCGCAGGTTGTGGCGCCGCCCATCGTGGAAGGCGGGATGGCCATTACTTTTCGGCCATTCAAGGTTTCTGCCGATCAGCTCATCGAGCCGCGCCTCTTACACGGTGGTCTCGTCGATCTCGACGCCAAGCGTCGGAAGAGAGCGGAGGAGGCGATGAAGCTGGCTCAGGCTGGGCAGGTCGTCGAGGCCATGCGTCTTTGCGTCGAAGAGCGCATGAACATCCTGATCTCCGGCGGCACCTCGACCGGCAAGACGACATTCGCTCGGTCTTTGTTATCGATGGTGGATCTTGGGGAGCGAATCCTGACCATCGAGGATTCCTATGAGCTGTTTCCCCGTCAGGAGAACGCCGTGGCACTCAAGGCAGATCGTAGTGCCCAAGGCGAGCGGACACCGGCGCGGCTGCTGGAAGCCTCGCTCCGGATGCGACCTGATCGGATTATCCTAGGCGAGCTGCGGGGGGAGGAAAGCCGGACTTTTCTCGAAGCAATCAACACCGGGCACGGTGGGTCGTTCACGACGATCCATGCCGACACTGCACGGAAAGCCATCGATAGGTTGGCGATCATGGTCATGGCCGCTGGGCTGGGTATGGGGTTTGAAGAGGTGAAGCGGTATTGTGAGGGGAGCGTGGACTTGGTGGTGCAGCTTTCGCGGCAGGGCGGGCGGCGTGGGGTGGCGGAGATATTGTGCCTCTGAGGATCGCGAAGGGCGGAACGTGGAACCGAGCAGGTGCGTCATCGCACCTGCAGCATTCCAGGATAGTAGTCATTCGCGCCGGCGGGTGTGTCTACTCTGAGCAAATGGTCCAGCGGGGCGCGGAACTGCCGTTAGGCAGGATCTGGAACTGCCCGAATGTACACTGACAGCGGTCACCGAATGCAGGCAATGGGATTGCAGTCCAACCGCTTTTTGAGCAACCGACTTGAAAGCGAAGCATGCAGTGTGTAAACCTGATTGGCAAGGCAGTGAAGGTTGAAGCCGCTGACCGACGGAACCCGATCCAATTGAGCATTGTTCAGACTATTCTTCTGAAATCGACGGATCCCGGGGTGATTGCTGCCGTATCGTCGGCGCTGAGCGAGGCTGACGGCTATCGGCTGATCTACTGCGAGGATGACCGCACCGCGATCCGACGGATGGACGAGGTTCTCGTAAACCTGTTCTTGTATGATTGCGGAGACAGCGGACACATCGATGAAAGCGCGCTGATCCATTCGCGCCTTGCGCATACCTCCTGCGCCCGGATCGTGGTCTTCGACCCCACAAGCACGCCGGAGGGGTTCCAGCTTGCCAACCGGACGGCCGCCTACGTGTTTCTGTTCAAGCCTTTGGACCCGGCACAGCTGGGCGTAATGGCTAAACGCGCGCTGGAACAGGCGGAACTGGCTAGGCGGCACCGCATCCTCAGTCGCGAGCTGAAGCTGTCACTGGATGAGGACATCTTTCAGACCACCGCCGACGGATCGGTCCAAGGTGGCTACTCGCAGTTCGAAAGGCTGGTCTTCGTCAGCGCCAAGATGGCCGATCTGGTGGCCGAGGCGAAGATGTCGGCCAGCACCAACATGCCCGTGCTGATCCAGGGCGACACCGGCACCGGCAAGGAACTGCTGGCGCGAGCCATTCACTTCAACTCGGGCAGGCGCAAATCGCCGATGCTGGTCCAGAACTGCGGCGGCATCGCCGAGAACATGCTGCACTCGGAACTCTTCGGCCATGTGCAGGGGGCCTTTCCGGGGGCGATTTCGGACCGGCTGGGCCTGTTCCGGGCGGCGGATGGCGGGACGGTGTTTTTGGATGAGGTGTCCGAAATTTCGCCCCAGTTTCAGGTGGCGCTGTTGCGCTTCCTGCAAGAGGGCGAGGTCAAGCCCCTCGGGTCGGACACGATGCTGCACAGTGATGTGCGGATCATCGCGGCCTCCAACAAGTCGATCGAGAAAATGGTGCAGCAAGGCACCTTCCGCCGCGATCTTTACTACCGGCTGCGCGGGTTTCAGCTGGACGTGCCCGCCCTGGCCGACCGGCCCGAGGATATTCCGGTCCTGACCCGGTTCTTCGTCGAGAAATACGCCGGAGTTGTCGGGCGGCGCGTCCTTGGGGTGACCACCGATGCCCTGAAGCATCTGGAGGCCTATCCCTTCCCGGGCAACGTGCGCGAGCTAGAGACCGAGGTCCAGCGCATGGTCGCGGTGGCCGAACAGGGCGGCTACATCGCCCTGCGCCATTTGTCCGAAAAGATTTCCTCCACGCCGATCAATGACACGGGTTCGGGTGGGTTCGCACCCACGGGCGGCACTTTGAAAGACATGGTCGAAAGCCTTGAGCGCGCTATTGTCTTGCAGGCCTTGGACCGTAGCCACTGGAACCAAAGCAAGGTGGCAACCGACCTTGGGCTGTCCCGGGTCGGATTGGCGAACAAGATCAAGCGGTACGATATCAAACGGGGACGTGGGGGATGAGCGAACAGCCTGAACGATCTGTCGTCGTGCCGTTCCCCGGCCCGCGCCCGGCGAAAGCGCCCGCGAAACCTCGCGACCTTGGCCTGACGGCCCTGTCGAAATCGCTTGGCCCCGTGGCGATCAGCGCCAAGGGCCATTGGTGTGACCGCTGCAACGGCATCTGGTACAGCTATTTCGGCGAGGCGCGTTGTCCGGTCTGCGGCGGTCGCTGCTAAAGTCGCTGCAAAGAAACTTTGCAGGGCCGCACTCGGCATCGTTTTCAGTTTACACTTCGTTGCAGCAATAACCGTTGGCCGACCCCCGAGTTGATTTCCCACAGCCCGCTTCCCCGATTAGCATGTCAGGAAGATCGGCCACTTCAGAGCCGATCACCTTGATCGTGCCGCTGTCGCATCCGGCAAGTGGCGTCATCACCGGGAGGAACGGATGGCTAATCTACTCTGGCTGCAAGGCGGCGCCTGTTCGGGCAACACGATGTCGTTCCTCAATGCCGAGGAACCAAGCGCCTGCGATCTGGTGACCGATTTCGGTATCAACATCCTGTGGCAACCCTCGCTGGGTCTGGAGCTTGGCGACAACGTCAAGACGATCCTGCAGAAGTGCATCTCGGGCGAGATCAAGCTGGATATCTTCGTCTTCGAAGGCACCGTGATCAACGCGCCCAACGGTACGGGGGAATGGAACCGCTTCTGCGGCCGCCCGATGAAGGAGTGGGTCAAAGAGCTTTCGGGCGCTGCGGATTTCGTGGTCGCCATCGGCGATTGCGCGACCTATGGCGGCATCCCGGCAATGGCGCCGAACCCGTCGGAAAGCGTGGGGATGCAGTTCCTGAAGCGCGCCAAGGGCGGGTCGCTGGGTGCCGGGTTCAAGGCGAAATCGGGCCTGCCAGTCATCAACATTCCCGGCTGCCCCGCGCACCCGGACTGGGTCACCCAGATCCTTGTCGCCGTCGCCACGGGCCGTGCGGGCGATCTGACGCTGGACGAGTTTCACCGGCCAAAGACGTTCTTCTCGTCCTTTACTCAGACTGGCTGCACCCGGAACATGCACTTTGCCTACAAGGTCTCGACCACCGCCTTCGGCCAGCGCAAGGGGTGCCTCTTCTATGACCTCGGCTGCAGGGGCCCGATGACGCACAGCCCCTGCAACCGCATCCTGTGGAACCGCCATTCGTCCAAGACGCGCGCCGGGATGCCCTGCCTTGGCTGCACGGAACCGGAGTTCCCCTTCTTCGATCTGAACCCCGGCACGGTGTTCAAGACGCAGACGGTGATGGGCGTGCCCAAGGACATGCCGACGGGCGTCGACAAGGTCGGCTATATCAAGCTGACCGCCGCCGCCAAGGGAATGGCCCCCGCATGGGCCGAAGAAGACATCTTCGTGGTCTGAACCGCGAACAGGGAGCAAATACATGTCAGCAGTTGCAGCAACCGTCGAGACGCTCGACATCTCTCCTGTGGGCCGGGTCGAAGGCGATCTGGACGTGCGGGTGGAAATCGAGGGCGGCAAAGTCACCAACGCCTGGACCCACGCGGAACTGTTCCGCGGGTTCGAGGTGATCCTGAAGGACAAGGACCCGCAGGCGGGTCTTGTCGTCACCCCCCGCGCCTGCGGGATTTGCGGGGCCTCGCACCTGACCTGCGCCGCCTGGGCGCTGGATACGGCCTGGGGCACGACCGTGCCGCGCAACGCCATCCTCGCGCGGAACCTGGGTCAGATCGTGGAGTCGCTGCAATCGCTGCCGCGCCACCACTACGGCCTGTTCATGATCGACTACACCAACGAAAACTATGCCGCGTCGCCCTTCTACGCCGAAGCGGTCAAGCGCTATTCGCCCTTCACCGGCACCTCCTATGAGGCGGGGGTCACCATCTCGGGCCGCCCGGTCGAGATTTACGCGCTTCTGGGGGGGCAATGGCCACATTCGTCCTTCATGGTGCCGGGCGGCGTGATGTGCGCACCGACCCTGACCGACGTGACGCGGGCCTGGTCGATCCTGGAGCATTTCCGCCAGAACTGGATCGAACCCCTGTGGCTCGGCTGCTCGATGGAGCGGTACGAGGAAATCCAGACGCTGGAACAGTTCGAGGCCTGGCTTGAGGAAAGCCCTAAGCACGCCAATTCCGACCTGGGCCTGTTCTGGCGCATGTCCAAGGAGATCGGCCTGCAGCACTATGGCAAGGGCCATGGGCGTTTCGTGACCTGGGGCTACCTGCCGCATGAGGACAAGTACAACAAACCCACCATCGACGGGCGGTCCAGTGCGGTGATCATGAAGTCGGGCACCTATGACGGTGCGACTGATACCTTCGGGCCGATGGAGCATATCTTCACCCGTGAAGACACGACCCACGCCTGGTACGATGAGGGCGCGGCGGTCCATCCGTTCGACCGCACGACGAAGCCCATCGCCAAGAACAAGGTCGATCCGGCAGGCAAGTATTCCTGGGGCACCGCTGTGCGCCATGCGGAATCCGGCGCGCTCGAGGCCGGGCCGCTGGCCCGCCGTCTGATCGCGGGCAACACCACCGGGCAGGCGTTCCAGCATTCTGACGGGCTGGTACTGGACATGTACCGCAAGATGGGCGGCGCCTCGATCATGCTGCGCCATTTCGCGCGGATGCATGAGCTGTGCATCCTCTATCGCGAGGCCGAGCGCATCCTGCGCGAGTTCCGGCTGAACGACGAGTGGTACATCAAACCGACCGAGCGCGACGGCAAGGGCTGGGGAGCGACCGAGGCAATCCGGGGTGCGCTGTGCCACTGGATCGAGGTGAAGAACGGCAAGATTGCCAATTACCAGATCATCGCCCCCACCACCTGGAACGTCGGCCCCCGCTCGGCCGACGGTCAGCGCGGCCCGATCGAAGAGGCCTTGATCGGCACGCCGATCAAGAACAAGCACGATCCCGTCGAGGTCGGTCACGTCTGCCGGTCCTATGACAGTTGCCTCGTCTGCACGGTGCATGCCCATGACGGCCAGACCGGCGAGGAACTGGCGCGCTTCAGGACGGCTTGATCCGGAGAGCGGCGGTCGGGCGACATCCCGACCGCCAAGGGCTGCATCCGGGGAGGGGAAAGCCATGACAGAGGAGGCAAACCGCAGCCTGCGGAACCAGACATTCATCGCGCGCTACGGGGTCACCCCCGCAGAGGCCAGCCATGACATGCTGCTGCAGATGATCGAGGACATGTTCGCCGACGGGCTGGTCACCGAGGTGGAGCCGTTCCCCGAGACCGACAAGGAGTTCTCCAAGCTTCTGGACATCCTGCGCCCGCTGGATGCGAACGAGTTGCGGAAAAAGCTGGTGATTTCCGGCTGGTTGCTGGAGCCTTACGGCCCCGACAAGATGCGTTGCCAGGAATGCATGTATTTCCTCGTGCACAAGCGTTGGTGCGACCTGCCGGAGCTGAACCTGCCCGCCAAGGCGGACTGGTGGTGCCGCCTGTGGCGGATCTGAGGGGGGGAAGATGGACATGGACGCCCTGCGCCAGGAAATTGCCAGCCGCCTTGCAGGGGGCCTGCAGACCGAGGTCTGGCCCCGCGCCGGCAGCAGCGAAGAGGTGAACGCGCTGGTCCGCCGCCTGCAGGAGGAAGCGGGCGATGATCTGGAAAAAAAGCTTGTGATTTCAGGCTTTACCGTTCACACCATCGTGGCCGAAGACATGCCGCAGCCCTGCGAGACCTGCATGTACTACAAGGTTCACGCCCGGTTCTGCGATCTGCCCGAACTGATGCTGCCGGTCGAGCCGGAATGGTCCTGCAGGCTATGGCGGATCTGAAGGGGCCCGACATTGTCGTACTTGGCTGCGGCAATCCGAACCGCAGCGATGATGGGGTGGGGCCACGGGTGATTGCGCTTCTGCGGGACAAGGGTTTGCCGCCTCAGGTGCGGCTCTTTGATGTTGGCACAGACGGCATGACAGCCATGTATCGCGCACGCGGGGCCACCCATCTGGTGGTCGTGGATGCCCGCGTGCCCGGCGGCAATCCCGGCGCGGTGTATGAGGTGCCGGGCGAAGTTTTGGCCGCACCGCCCGCGAAAGGCGCGGGCCTGCACGAATTCCGCTGGGACCATGCGCTTTATGCCGGGCGCCGCATCTATGGAGACGCCTACCCGGCAACGGTGGTCGTCCTGTTGATCGAGGCGGCGACGCTTGACCTTGGCCTGGCGCTGAGCCCCCCGGTCGAGGCTGCGGCGCACAGCGTGGCAGGGCGGGTTCGCGGCCTTATCAATGGCTGGCTGGCGGCATGACGGCGGTCGTGTCGGTACGGGACGGGTCGGTCTACCTGCCCGCGGTGGTGGTCGAGACCTATTTTCGCGGCATCGCTTCGGTGGTGGTGCTGATCCGCGACGGCACTCTGATGATCCTGCCGGTGCATCAGGCAACGGCGGGTGGCTGTCTTCTGAAGCTCCGCAATGCTGCGGGGGACCGCGTGGCGCAAGCGCGGGACGTGTTTCAGGATCAGGGTCTGCTGGGCCTGAACCTGACCGACCTGCCAGCAAACTGGGTATCCGATCAGGGCGCGCTTTGCGCAGAACTGCCGCCAGAATTGCAAACATGATTTTCAGTTGAAAAAGAAAGTAGACAGAACGCGCGGCAAGTGATCTTCTTTCCGCACAAGAAGACGCGACACGCCCGAGTCGCGCGGGGAGGGAGTCCACCATGGCTGCAACCAGCCGCACCAAGCAGCAGGTCGATGCGGCGCTGATCGCTGTCGAGGACGCCGACGCGTCCGACGCCGACAAGGCGCAGATGCTGATGGAAATCGCGATGGGCCTGCAGCAGGCCCCGCGCGAAGCGGCCGACCTGCACGCCGCCGTTGACCTTTACCGCCGCGCCCTGACGCTTGTTCCTGCGGGCGAGGCCCTGGGCGGTGCCCGCATCCGCGCCCGTCTTGCCACCGCGCTGATGGCCGTCCCGGCCGAGGATGAGGGGCCGATGAAGGCCGCGAAGGCGGAAATCACCACCGCCATCGCAACCCTGACCGCCGAAGGGTCCGATGCCGAGATCGCCGAGGCCGAGATGAACCTTGGCCTGATCTGCCAGACCCTCGCCGGATGGGGCATGATGCCGATCCAGCCCGCGATCAGCGCCTATCAGCGGGCTTTGCGGACGTTCGACAGATCGGCCTACCCCAAGGAATTCGCCATCCTGCAGAACAACCTGGCCACCGCCTTCATGTCGATGCCCTTCACAGACGAAAGCGGCAAGCTGCGTGAGGCGTTGGCGGTGCAAGCGTTCGAGGAAGGGCTGAAGGTCGTCACTCTGATCGACCATCCGGTTGAATATGCCATGCTGCAAAACAACCTTGGCAATGCGCTGCAGTATGTCTCGACCGCGCACCGGGTAGAAAACTGCTTGCGCGCGCTGGATGCCTATGACGAGGCGCTGAAGGTCCGCACCCTGCGCGACATGCCCGAGTCCTATGCCAACACCATCGCCAACAAGGCCAATTGCCTAGCGAACCTGCCCGACGATCTGGAAAACCCCGAAGCGGGCAACTCGCGCCATGTGCAAGAGGCGGTGGCCCTTCTGCGTGAGGCGCAGAGGATATTCCAACAGCGCGGAGAGGGCGAGAAGGCCCGTTCCGTGGCCGAAGCGATTGTTGATCTGACCTCGGCCCTGGCGCCGCACAGCGCCTTTGCCTCGCACCAAAGCCATTGACCCAAGACCGGGAAGGAACCCTGCGCGTGACTGTTGTCCTCTCTCTCATCCTTGGCCTTGCGGCTGCCCTTGGTGCCGGAGCCCTGTCGGGCATCCGCATCGGCAAGGACGCCCTCGGCACGGAACTCGCCGCCTATATGGGCGGGCTTTACGGCATCATCTCGGGCAGCGTCGCGGTCGTTCTGACCGTGCTCGTGTTGTCGCTGACGTAAGGGGGGCGCGCATGTTCGGCATGGCAGTGAATTCCGCAAAGCAGTTCTTTGCGGGCAAGCTTTTCAAGGACAACCGGATGGTGATTCGGCAACTGGCCATTGGCACGGGTGCGGGTCTGATCGTTGGGCTGGTCCTGGGTCAGTTTGCGCCAATGTGGCTGGCGGCGATTGCCGCAGGGGCGGTGGCGGGGATCGCGCAGCCGATCCTGCTCAAAGACGTGAAGTACGCCTGAGGCCATGAAAGACGCCTCGCCCCCCGCCGCAGATGCCCCCAGCCTTGACCGGCTCTTGGGTGATCTGCGCGCGCTGGAGGCGCTGGCGGAGCATTGGGATGACGCGGCCCGGATGGGGGCAAAGGCCCAGACCGAAGCACTGGACGCGCTGAACGCCGAGGCTTTTCGCCGCCTGATCCGCAGCCTGAAGTCCCAGCCGGGCTTTGGCGCGGCCCTTGCCGAGGCGGTGCGGGATGAGGTGGTCTATGCCGTCCTGCGCCGCCATGGCATCCTGAAACCCTCGCTTTTCGAACGGGTCGAGGCGGCGCTGGAAACCGTGCGCCCGATGCTGGCGAGCCATGGCGGCAATGCCGAGGTGGCCGCCGTTGAGGGTAACCGCGCCGATATCCGGTTTCTGGGGGCCTGCGATGGCTGCCCGGCCTCGCAGCTGACCTTCTACGCCGGGGTGAAGAAGGCCATTCAGGACGCGGTGCCCGAAATAACGGATGTGCGGCAGGTCAAGGGCCTCGGGGGCGGCGGGGCGGATACGGTGCATTTCACCTCACCTTTCGCCGATACGCTGGGCGGGGCCTGGCACAACGCGCTGGACCTTTCGCGCCTGCCAGATGGGGCGGTGCTCTTTGAAACTGTGGGCGGTGAGGGGGTCATCGTCTCACGCCATGGCGACACGGTCACCTGCTTCCGCAATGCCTGCGCCCATATGGGCCTGGAGATGACAGATGGCGCGCTGGACGGTGGTATCCTGACCTGCCCGTTCCACGGCTTTCGCTATGCGCTGGAAAGCGGCGAGTGCCTGACCGCGCCCGAGGTGCAGTTGCATGCCCATGCGGTGCGGGTGATCGGAAGCCGTGTGCAGATCAGGATCGTGCCATGAAGGTCTCGCTGTCGCATTCCTTTTCGCCGATCAAGGCCGAGGGCACGGTCACACTGGGCGCAGCCCTGCTTGATCCCACGGGCGCGCGGGTGATCCTTGGCACCGACGGCGGGATGCTGGCAGACCCGATCACGCCCGCCGCGCACCGCCTGTTCGGGCCGCGCGGGGTCTGCCTGCACCCCGATGGCTCGCTCTGGGTGGCCGATACCGGCCATCACCGGGTCCTGGGCTGGCGGACGGTGCCAACGGTTGACGACACCCCCGCCGATATCCTGCTGGGCCAGCCCGCCTTTGGCCGTGAGGGGCGCAACGCCAAGGGGCCGGTCACGGCGGCCACGCTGAACGTGCCGACGGGGATCGTCGCCTTTCGCGGTGGCCTTGCCGTGGCCGATCCCTGGAACCACCGTGTTCTGATCTGGCGGCAGTTGCCGACCGGACCAGACTGCCCGGCCGATATCATCCTGGGCCAATCCGCGCCGGATGGTGCCCTGGCCAATCGGGGGGCGGATGCGCCGACCGCCTCGACGCTGCACTGGCCTTATGGCGTGGCCGAGGTCGATGGGCGGCTTGTCGTCTGCGACACCGGCAACCGCCGGGTGCTGGTCTGGGACGACCCGGCAAGGACTGGCCAGCCTGCTGACCTTGTGCTTGGGCAGGACAGTTTCACCTGCCGGGATGAGAATGCGGGGGCCGCCGTCTCCTCCCGCTCGATGCGCTGGCCGCATATGGCGGTGGGCTGGCAGGGCGGGTTGGCGGTGGCCGATGCGGGCAACAACCGGGTGATGGTCTGGACGGCGCTGCCCGTGGCGCATGGCCAGCCCGCCGATGCCGTGCTGGGCCAGGGCGCGATGCAGGATTGCGACCTGAACCGCGCGGCCTATTACCCGTCGTCGCTGGCGATGAACATGCCCTATGCGCTGGCCGTGCTGCAGGGCAGGCTGGTGGTGGGCGACACCGCCAACTCGCGCCTCCTGGGGTTCTCGGATACCGCGATGGGCGCCCATGCCGACCGCCTGACCGGCCAGCCGGATTTCGCCGCCAAGGGCGACAACCGCTGGGGCATGGCGATGCGCGACAGCCTGTGCTGGCCCTACGGGTTGTCGGCACTCGGGGATACGGTTGCAGTGGCCGATAGCGGCAACAACCGCGTGCTGATTTGGGATGCCGCACCATGAGGGGCGCGCAGGTCACCGTGCGGGGGCAGGTGCAGGGCGTGGGCTTTCGCCCCGCCGTCTGGCGGCTGGCGCAGGAAATGGGCCTTGCGGGCGACGTGAAGAATACGGCTGAGGGGGTGGTGATCCGCCTCTGGGGCGACGGCCTTGCCACCTTCCCCGACCGTCTGCACGCGAGCCTTCCCGCCCTCGCCCGGATCGAGGAATTGCGGGTAGAGCCTTTGGAGGCCGAAGCGCCCAAGGGCTTTGACATCGTCGCCTCCGAGGGCGGCGAGATGCGCGGCTCGGTCACCCCCGATGCCGCAACCTGCCCGGATTGCCTGGCCGAGATCCGCAATCCGTTCGAACGGCGCTACCGCTATCCCTTCACCAACTGCACGAACTGCGGCCCGCGCTTTTCCATCGTCACCGCAGCACCCTATGACCGGGCCAAGACGACGATGGCCCCCTTTGACCTGTGCGAGCCCTGCGCGACCGAATACCGCAACCCCGTCGACCGCCGCTTTCACGCCCAGCCTGTGGCTTGCGGCCGCTGCGGGCCGCAGATCTGGATCGAGAAACTGGGGCGGGGGGCGGTGCAGCACGAAGCCTTTTCGATGCTGGACGATATCGACGCGACCGGCGGCATGATCCTGAACGGCCATATCGTGGCGATCCGGGGCCTTGGCGGCGTGCATCTGGCCTGTGATGCGACGAACGCGGCGGCGGTGGCCGAACTGCGCCGCCGCAAGGGCCGCGCGGGCAAGGCCTTCGCCCTCATGGCCCGCGATCTGGGAGTGGTGCGGGAATACTGCGAGGTGTCGGAGGTGGAGGCCGCTGCGCTGAGCGGTCCCGAAGCACCGATCGTCCTTTTGAAATCGCTGCCGAACAGCCTGCCGGGCAGCATCGCGCCGGGGCTGGACCGGTTGGGCGTGATGCTGCCCTACACGCCTTTCTACCACATGATCCTGCGCCGGATCGGGCGGCCCGTGGTGATGACATCGGGCAACCCCTCGGGCCAGCCGCAGTGCATCACCAACGAGGACACGCGCGAAAGGCTGGCCGAGATCGCCGATTTCGCCTGCCTGCATGACCGAGAGATTGCGAACCGCATTGATGACTCGGTCGTCCGCGTCGACCTTGGCCGCCCCCGCCTCTTGCGCCGGGCGCGGGGCTATGCGCCCGCTGGCCTTGCCCTGCCGTCGGGCTTTTCGCGTGACCTGCAAGTGCTGGCGATGGGGTCAGAGGTGAAGAACACCTTCTGCCTTGTGAAGGGGGGCCAGGCGATCCTGTCTCAGCACATGGGCGATCTGGAGGATGCGGCGACCCATGCCGATACCGCCCGCAACCTTGACCTTTACACCCGGCTTTTCGACCACGCTCCCGATATCATTGCGGTGGACCAGCACCCGCAGTACCTCGCCACCCAAGCCGGTTACGCCCGCGCCGAAGGTCGCCCGGTGATCGCGGTCCAGCACCACCACGCCCATATCGCCGCCTGCCTGGCCGAGAATGGCCGCGCGCTGGACGCCCTCCCAGTTCTTGGCATCGCCATGGACGGCACCGGCTTGGGTAATGACGGTACGATCTGGGGCGGCGAGTTCCTCGTCTGCGACTATCGCGGTTACCGGCGGGCAGGCAGTCTGAAGCCCGTCGCCCTCCCGGGTGGGGCGGCTGCGGTGCGAGAGCCGTGGCGCAACGCCTATGCCCACCTCATGGCGCAGATGGGCTGGGCAGAATTCTCGATGAACTTCTGCGGGTTGGAGATTCATCGTCGCCTGTCCCACATCCCCCGCGCGACGCTGGATGGGATGATCACGAAGGGGCAGAACACGCCGCTGTCCACCTCTTGCGGACGCCTCTTCGACGCAGCGGCGGCGATTGCGGGCGTGGCCTGGGGGCCGCAAAGCTATGAGGGTGAGGCGGCGATGCGGTTTGAAGCAGCGATTGACCCCGCCGCGATGAAAGAACCCGAGGACCTCGCCTATCCCTTCTCCACCCCGCTGCTCGGAGGGCGCGGGATGCCTTACATCGAGCCGCTGGCCGTTTGGCGGGCGATGCTGGGCGATCTGATCCTTGAAACCCCGGTGGGCGTGATCGCGGCCAGGTTCCATCGTGGTCTGGCCATGGCCATCGTGCGGATGGCTGAGCGGATCACCAAGGATACCGAGATCGATACCGTCGCCCTGTCGGGCGGTTGTTTCCAGAACGCCACGCTCTTTGCCCTTGTGCATCAGGGGCTTGAGGCATCCGGCAAGCAGGTCCTCAGCCACGGACAAATCCCCGCGAACGATGGCGGGCTGGCTTTGGGTCAGGCTGTCGTCGCCCTCGCCGTCACCGGAAAGGAAACCCCATGTGCCTAGGCATCCCCGGACAGATCGTTGAAATCGCCGACGCGACCCGAAAACTGGCCATCGTCGAGGTGATGGGCGTGCGCCGTCAGGTCAACGTCGCCTGCATCCTGAAGGACGAACCGATTGAAAGTCTGATCGGGGCCTGGTCCTTGATCCACGTCGGCTTTGCCATGAGCCGGATCAACGAAGAAGAGGCCGCGCTGACCCTCGACATCCTGCGTCAGCTTGGCGAGGCGCAGGAAGAGATCGAGGCGATGCGCGCGTCCGAAAGGATGCTCGCATCATGAAATACGCTGACGAATTCCGCGATCCGGTTGCCGCGCGGGGGGTCTTGGCCGCCATTGCGCGCGTCACCGACGAGATCGGTGCGACCAAGGACAAACCCGTCCACATCATGGAAATCTGCGGCGGCCACACCCATGCGATCTTCCGCTATGGCCTTGATAAACTGACGCCGCCCGGCCTCGAATTCATCCACGGCCCCGGCTGCCCGGTCTGTGTCCTGCCGATGAGCCGGATCGACGAATGCGTGGAGATTGCCGAACGCCCCGGCGTCATCATGACGACCTTCGGCGATGCGATGCGCGTGCCGGGGCGGCGGAAATCGCTGATCCAGGCCAAGGCGGACGGCGCTGATGTCCGCATGGTCTATTCGCCGCTGGACGCGCTGGAGCTTGCCCGCCGCCACCCCGACCGTGAGGTGGTGTTCTTCGGCCTTGGGTTCGAGACGACAACGCCCTCGACTGCGCTGACGATCCTGCAGGCGGCGGCGGACAACCAGACGAAGTTCTCGAACTACGGCAACCACCCCACCGTCCCGCCGCCGATCAACGCGCTGCTGGCTGCCCCGCACATGGTGCTGGATGGCTTAGTCGGCCCCGGCCATGTGTCGATGGTCATCGGCATCCAT
>NZ_JAXMMF010000018.1:0-6946 GCF_034366665.1 Tabrizicola sp.
CCTCGACGAGCAGGACCTGTTCCTCGGTGCCGGTGTCGCCAAACCGCGTCATCACGATCTGCGCCGAACTGTCGGCCAGTCCAGCGCGGAAACCGGCCTCGACGAAGGTGACCCAGCCCGCACCCTGCGGCCCCGGAAACCACGCGATGCGGACCGGCGGGCTGCCCTTCGGATGGCGTTCGGCGATGAAGCGACCGGCGGCGGCGCCCATCTCGGTCCAGGGGACGCTGGCCTTGGCGGTGATGCCGCTGTCGTCGATGTCGTTGACGGCGGCGATCACGGGCTTCAGGCGGGCGATCCGTTCGACCTCGGCCGTCAGCCCGGCATAGGAGACGGTGCCCAGGATCACCGCGTCGAATTCGTCGCTGGCGCAGCCCTTCAGCTGGTCATTCTGGCGTGAGAGGTTGGGGTAGCCCCCGGCTTCGAACACGTCGAAGGCGACGCCCAGGCGGCGGGCCTCTTCGACCATGCCGTAGTTGACCGACAGCCAGTAGGCATCCTTCAGGTGCGGATAGAGGACGCAGAAGCGCCAGGGCCGGGTGGCGCGGGCCAGCGGGGTATAGCTAAGTGGCACGGCTGCGCTGGCGTCGTCGAAGGGCACGGCGCGGGCTTCAAGCTGCCAGACCTCGGCCGGGGCAGGGACCGCAAGGCCTGCCACCAGGATCGCCGCCAGACTCGCCACCCGGATCGCCACCAGACCCGCCACCCGGATCGCCGCCGTGACGGCTTTGCGCATCGCATCTCCCCTTTTGCGGATAAGGTGATAGTTTGGGCCCGCAAACCCTGGGGGCGAGCCTTGCGGAACTTCGGCTACAAGTCGAGTCTTGGCGGACGGCTGCTGCTGGCGATCGGGCTGATCGTGGGCTTTCCGGCTGCGACGGGTGTGCTGGGTTGGTTCGAATTGAAGGATGTGGCCGCAAACCAGTCACGGGTGGTGACCGAGGCGATCCCCGCAATTTCCGAAGTGCGGGGCGTGGCCGAGGAAACCAGCCGGGTGGTCGCGGTCGCGCCAGAGCTGGCAGCCGTCACGGATGAGGCGCAGCGGGCCGAGAGGGCGGCGTTTCTCTTCGACCAGGCCAATGCGCTGCGGGCGCGGCTTTTACAGCAGGAAGGGCTGCCGGATGACGCCCTCGCCAATGCGCTGGCGGCCGAAGCGGGCTTGCGGCAGGCGCTGACCACCATCGACCGGCTGGTGCGGCAACGGATCAGCCTGATTGCCCGCCGCGATGCGCAACTGGGAGCGGGCCTGGCGGCGGCGGTGGAGCTGACCGAAATCGCCGACACCCTGGTCGCAAATGCCGAAATGGGGGCCTCGGCGGTGATCTCCAGCCTGTATGGCATGGACGGGACGGACACGGCGAACCCCGAGATCCGGCTGGATACGCTGGACAAGCTGATCGAGGTGGATCTTTTCCAGATGGGGCTGATGTTCGAACTGCGCTCGCATGCGTCGGAGGTGGGGCTGCTGTTGAACCGGGTCGCCGGGGTGCAGTCGCAGGCCGAGTTGCAGGCGCTGCGCGACGAGTTGGCGGCGCGGGTGCGGGTGATCTCGCGCCGGCTGGAGTCGGTGCAGGACCCGCGGCGCGCCGACCGGGTGCGCGTGCTGCTCAGGGTGATCGGGGCTGCTCCGGCCACGCCCCCTGAAACGGCGGCGCTGTTCGAGAACGTGGCGCAGGTGCTGGCAGTCACCGAGCGGATCGCCGGGGCCGAGACCGAGCTGCGCCGGGCGGCGCTGGAACTGGAGACGGCGGCCTCGGCCCTGGCGGACCGGATCGAGGCGAATGCGGTCCGTGCGGGACAGTCGGCCGAGCAGGCGATCCTGGCGACGCAGCGGCTCTATGCCTTTTCGGCGATGCTGGCGCTGGTGCTGTCGCTGGGGGTCCTGTGGTTCTATGTCCGCGGCAACCTGATCCGGCGGCTGGATGCGCTGGCGGCGCGGATGGCCGGGCTGGCCAAGGGCGACCCGGGCGAGGAAATCGCGCGGTCGGGCACGGACGAGATCGCGCAAATGGAAGGGGCGGTCGAGGTCTTCCGCCAGCAGGCCATCGCCAACCGGGAACTGGCGGCGGAACGCGAGCGGCATCTGGAAGAGCTGCGCCGGCACCGCAGCGAATTGCAGGGCCTGGTGGACGAGCAGACCGAGGCGCTGCGCGGCGAGGTCGCGGCGCATGACGCCGCGCGCGACCGGGCCGAGGCGGCGGATCGGGCGAAGTCGGAATTCCTGGCGATGATGAGCCACGAGATCCGCACCCCGATGAACGGGGTTCTGGGGATGCTGCGCAACCTGCCGAAGGGCGGACTGACGCGGGTACAGGTGGCGCGGCTGGATGCAGCGCTGGCCTCGGGCAAGGGGCTGATGGGGCTTCTCAACAGTATTCTGGACTATTCCAAGCTGGAGCAGGGCCAGACCGCCGAGGATATCGAAGACTTCGATCTGGGCCAGGCGTTGGGGGACATCGCGCTTCTGATGGCTCCGACGGCCGAGGAGAAGGGTCTGCGGCTGGTGACCGAGTTGCCCGAGGCGGCGTTGCCCGTGCTGCGCGGCGATATGGGCAAGCTGCGGCAGATCCTGTTCAACCTGGTGTCGAATGCGGTGCGGTTCACCGATGCGGGCGAAGTGCGCATCGCGGTGGCATTGGCCGGGGCGGCAGAAGCCGACCCGCTGCGCCTGCGCTTCACGGTCAGCGATACCGGACGGGGGATTGCGCCCGACGCGCTGGAGCGGATCTTCGACGCCTTCCAGCAAGAGGACCCGCAGACGGCCCGGACCTTTGGGGGCACGGGTTTGGGGCTGACGATCAGCCGCCGGTTGGCCGGGCTGATGGGCGGGGCGCTGACCGTCTCCAGCCAGCGCGGGCAGGGTGCGACATTCACGCTGCACCTGCCCTTTGCGCGCGGCGCAGCCCTGAAGGTCTTTGCGGCCGACCAGGCCTCCGACCTGCCGCAACTGACGGTGCTGGTGGTCGAGGATCACCCGGTCAACCAGGAGGTCGCGCTGGGCTTCCTGCAGGCGCTGGGCCATCGGGCGGTGATCGCGGACACGGGCGAGGCGGCGCTTGGGATGCTGGGAAAGGGCGGCTTTGATGCCGTGCTCATGGACGTCAACCTGCCGGGCATTTCCGGCATCGAGGCGACGCAGCGCTTGCGCGGTCTGCCGGGGCTGGACCGGCTGCCGGTGATCGGTGTCTCGGCCCACGCCCAGCCCCGGGACATCGCGGCTTGCCTGGAAGCCGGGATGGACGAGGTGGTGGCCAAGCCCCTGACACCCGAGGCATTGGCCGCTTCGCTGCAACGTCTGTGCGGCGCGGGCGTTGCCCCGGCAGTGCGCGAGACGCTGGCCGATCTGGGACCGACCGCGACCCGCGATCTGGTGCGGCTGATGCTGGACCGGCTGGGTCCCGAGGTCGCGGCGCTGGCCGAGGCGCTGCGCAACGGCGCGGATGCGGAGATCGAACGGCGGGCGCATCAGCTGAAGGGCGCGGTCGGGAATTTTGACCTGCCGGACTTGGGCGAGGTGCTGGCCGACCTGTCGCGCCGCGATGCCTTGCCGGGACCCGAGGCTGTCGGGCCGCTTCTGGCGGCGGCAGGGGCGGCGGAACGGCAGCTGGCCCGGTCGCTTCAGGCGCTGGAGGATCTGGCGGGGGTCAGGACAGCGGCGCAGTGAAGACGTAGCCCTCGCCATGCGAGGTGCCGAAGATGCGCGGCTGCTTCGGGTCGTCGCTGAACTTGGCCCGCAGGCGTTTGACCATGACGTCCACCGTCCGCGAGCCGGAATCGCCGTGGCGATGTGTGATGCTGGCGAGCAATCGGTCGCGCGACAGAACGATGCCGGGGTTCAGCACGAAAGTGCGCAGAAGTTCGTACTCGGCCCGGGTCAGCTGGACGCCCGCGCCGTCCTCGGCGCTGACATGGCGGGCGGCGGTGTCGAAGGTGAACCCGGCGAAATGCACCACGCGCCGGGTCAGCTGGCGCATGGCCGCCGTGCGCCGCAGAAGGTTCTTGACCCGCGCCAGAAGCTCGCGCCGGTTGAAGGGCTTGCAGACATAGTCGTCGGCGCCAAGCTCCAATCCCACGATCCGGTCCACGTCGTCGGTCCGGCCCGACAGCAAGATGATTCCCACTTCGGACCGCGCCCGCTGTTCTCGGGTGATCTCCAGCCCGTCCTTGCCGGACAGGTTGATGTCGACGATCAGCAGGTCGGGATTTTCCTGCGCCAGCACCTTTTCGGCGGCCTCGGCCCCGGCGCAGGCGGTGACGCGGTAGCCGAAGGTCTCCAGATACCCCCCAAGCGCGGTGCGGGTCACCGGGTCATCCTCGATCACGACGATATGGGCGGCAGTGTTCATGCCTGGGACGTTCCGAAGTGCGACAGGCATCTTGTTAACATTTTGTAACAACATTCTCCAGCCTGTTCATCGCCAGGGTCTGACGTGTTCACATCCTGTGCATAGCCTTGCCTCTCAGGAAAGCGTCCGACTTTCCGGGGAAACGTCGCCGCCGCAACGGGTGCGACCTGAACAGGGATCGAAACACATGCAGAAACTGACCAGACTGCTTCTTGGCGCGGCGGTTGTCGCGTTGGCCGCGCCGGTTTGGGCCGAGGATTCGTCCGACCCGATCGTCATCCCGACCCACAACTGGTCAAGCCAGATTGTGATGTCCAACGTCGTGGGCCAGATCTTCGAGGGGATGGGCAATTCCGTCGAATACGTGTCGACCGACAGCCAGGCGGTGTATGAGGCCGTGCGGCTGGGCGACGCGACGCTGGAGCTGGAAGTCTGGGAAGGCGCCTTTGGCAAGTCCTTCCGGGCCGCGGTCGAAAAGGGCGGCATCCACGACGTCGCCACCCATGCCGCCATCACGCGCGAGGACTGGTGGTATCCGATGTGGACCAAGGAGGCCTGCCCGGGCCTGCCGGACTACAAGGCTTTGAACGACTGCGCGGCCAAGTTCGTGACGCCGGAAACCGGCGACAAGGGCCGCTTCCTGGGCGGGCCGGTGGACTGGCTGAAGCATGACCAGGAAAAGGTCGATGCGCTGGGGATGAACTTCGTGGTGGTGAACGCGGGCTCGGCTGCGGCGCTGTGGGCCGAGATCGCGGCGGCCGAAAAGGACAAGACCCCCATCGTCCTCTTCAACTGGACCCCGAACTTCGCCGAAGCCGTCTGGCCGGGCGAGTTCGTGGAATTCCCGGCCTGGGAAGAAGGCTGCGACACCGATCCGGCCAAGGGTCCGATCCCGGACAAGGTCTTTGACTGCGGCAACCCGGCCAACGGCTATCTGAAGATCGCCGCCTGGGACGGGATGAAGGACAAGTGGCCCACCGCCTATGCCACGCTGCAGAAGGTGAACTTCACCAACGCCCAGATCGCCGAGATGGCCAAGTTTGTCGACGTCGACGGGATGGAACCCGAAGACGCCGCCACCGCCTGGCTGGAAGCGAACGAGGCGGTCTGGAAGCCCTGGACCGAATGATCTCCGGCGTCACCTTCGGGTGACCCACCTTGCCACCCGGGAGCATTCCCCCGGGTGGCGCTTTTCTCCGGGGGCAAGCTTATGACCGCAAGCGACGTGGTGATTTCCTGCAGACATGTCTGGAAGGTGTTTGGCGACCGGCCCGAACGGCTGCGCCTCACGCCCGCGACGACGTTGGACGATTTGCGCGCGACCAACCACATCGCTGCCGTGCGCGATGTCTCGCTGGAAATCCGGCGCGGCGAGATGCTGGTGGTGATGGGGCTGTCGGGCTCGGGCAAGTCGACGCTGGTCCGCTGTCTTGCGCGGCTGTTGGACGTCACGTCGGGGGTGGTGGAGGTCGAGGGACGCGACATCGGGAAACTCTCCGAGACCGAGCTGATCGAGCTGCGCCGCAAGAAGATGGGCATGGTGTTCCAAAGCTTCGGCCTTCTGCCGCACCGCACCGCGCTGGAGAACGTGGCCTTCCCGCTGGAGATGCGCGGGCAGGACCGGTCGTCCCGCATCGCCCGGGCGCGCGACGTGCTGGCGCTGGTGGGGCTGAAGGGCCGCGAGGGCTATTTCCCGCGTGAGCTGTCGGGGGGCCAGCAGCAGCGGGTGGGCATCGCGCGCAGCCTGGCGGTAGAGCCCGACATCTGGTTCCTGGACGAACCCTTCAGTGCGCTTGACCCGCTGATCCGGCGCGAGATGCAGGACGAATTCCTGCGGCTGAAGGGGATGCTGGCCAAGACCATCGTCTTCATCACGCATGATTTCGACGAGGCTTTGCGGCTGGCCGACCGCATCGCGATCATGAAGGACGGTGCTGTCGAGCAGATCGACACGCCCGAACGCATCGTCATGGCCCCCGCGACGCCCTATGTCGCCAAGTTCACCGAGGCCATTGACCGCACCCGCGTCGTGCACGCCCTGGCGCTGGCCCAACCGGTCGAGGGGCGCACCATCGAGGGCGAGCCGCTGCCTGCCAATGAAACCTTGCACGCACTCGCCCGGCGCATCGTGGGCGACAGCCGGGCGCTGATCCCGCTGGTGGACAAGGGCCGGATCGCCGGACTTCTGGACCGGAAGGCGGCGCTGGACCTGCTACTGGGGCCGGCGGCATGATGGCGGCGACCCTTCCGCAGCCCCCGTTCCGTCTGGACCAGAAGCGTATCGCGCAGGCGATCCTGCTGGTCGCGCTGGTGCTGGTCCTGTCGCGCAACGTCCTGCCCGCGGGCCTTTTGCGCCTGCCTGACAGCATGGTCCTGCCCTTTGCCGACTGGATCAACGCGGTCTTCGACTTTGCGCGCGACGACCTGGGTCTGATGGCCTTTACCCGGGCCTTTTCCGACGTGGTGGAGTTCTGCCTGGATGTTACGGCGAACCTGCTTTACGGCAAATCGCGCTGGCCGCATCTTGGCCCGATCCCCTGGGTGGTGATCGCCGCCACCGCCGGGATGGCGGGCTATGCGCTGGGCGGCTGGCGGCTGGC
>NZ_JAXMMF010000019.1:0-2579 GCF_034366665.1 Tabrizicola sp.
CGCGCAGGCGGCGATAGTTCGACATGGGGATTGCCTCTGAAGGTTTGGTCCAGGCGTAGGGTGGGCGATGTCGCCCACCCTGCGGGTCACTCGATAAGGACGAGATCTTCGTCCTCGTTGGCGCGGTGCAAGGTGCGGCAGGTGACCACCTCGCTTTCCCTGTCGTCCCAATAGCGCGGGTCGGCCAGCACGGCTGCGGGCAGGCGGTCCTTGTTGAACACCCATCACTTCGGGCGCTTGACGGTGATCTCGAACCGGTTCGACTGCAGCCGTGCGCCGGGCTTCAGGAACCCGTCCCGCAGGGCATCCGCCCGGTCCTGCAACTGCCGGATCTCGGCTTTCAGTCGCGCGAATTCGTCCACCGGGTCCATCGGCACCTCCGCTCTTTCCGGCAGTCTCGCCGCAAGGAATTTCGTCTCGGTTAACGCGTCAGGGAACAGGTCGCGCCCACCAGCGTTGACCCGGGAAACGCAGCGCAGGAGACCTCATGCCTCACCCCATCCGCACCGGAGTCGGCGGCTGGACCTTCGATCCCTGGCGCGGGACCTTCTTCCCGGACGATCTGCGCCAGGCGGACGAGCTGCGCTTTGCCGCCCGCGCCCTGACCGCGATTGAGGTCAACGGGACGTTCTACCGCACGCAGGTCCCCACCACGTTCCGCAAGTGGGCGCGCCAATCGCCCGAAAGCTTTGTCTTCACCCTGAAGGCCCCGCGCTATGTCTCCACCCGCCGGAAGCTGGCCGAAACGGGCGATCAGGTGCGCCGCTTCCTGGGGTCAGGGCTGGAGGAGCTGGGGCCGAAGCTTGGCCCGATCAACTGGCAGCTGCCACCGGCCCGGGTCTTCGACTGCGCGGACCTGGCCGGGTTTCTTGACCTTTTGCCCGACAGCCTGAACGGCCTGCCCCTGCGCCATGCCATCGAGGCGCGACACGACAGCTTTCGCTCTCCCGCCTTTGCGGCGCTTCTGTCCGACCGCAAGATCGCTGTCGTCCGGGCGACGGAAGGTCCCTATCCCGAGATTGACGCCGATACGGCGCCCTTCGCCTATCTCCGCCTGATGGGCACCCGCGAGGGGCTGCCCCTGGGCTATCCGAAGGACCAGCTTGACCGCTGGGCCACCCGCCTGCGCCGCATCGCGAAAGAGCGTGAAGTCTTCGCCTTCGTGATCTCGGGCCACAAGGTCGCGAACCCGGCTGCGGCGCAGGCGCTTTTGCAGCGGCTGGCTTGACGGGCCTTCCCTGCGGTCCATTTCCCGATCATGCGCATGCTGATCGCCCTTTGTCTTCTTGCGGCCCCTGCTTCCGCCTGGGAATTCACGGCGACCCCGGTCTGCACGATCACGCACGAGACGCCCGATCTCGCCCTGCGGATCACCTTCGACCCGGCGCAGCCGCAGCCCTATTCCATCGCCTTGACCCGCCCCATCCCCTGGGAGACGACTGAAACCTTTGGTCTGCGCTTTGACGGCCCGGCGGCCATGACGATCGGCACCGGGCGGCATCAGCTGTCGCGTGACGGAATGACCCTGACTGTCTCGGACACCGGCTTTGACAATGTGCTGGACGGTCTGGCCTACAATGCGCGTGGCACGGCGCTGGCCGGGGCGACCGAAGTTCCCTTCGACCTGACCGGCGCGCGTCCTGCGGTCGAGGCGTTCCGCGCCTGCGACGTCCTGCCCTCGGCCTGAAGGGTCAGAAGACCCCGGTCACCTCGTACATCACCGGCTCGAACCCGCGGCACAACTCGTTGATCCGGCGGTTCCGCTCGCGCATTTCCGGCGTGCGCAGCATCGCCTGGTAATCCTCGCGCCGCGCCCACTGGCTGTAGTTGCAGATCCGGGTCCGCGCATCGTTCATGTGCAGACCGGCCGCGATGAAGCCGGGCTGCTGGCTGATGCAGTCACGATAGGCGGCCTCCAGCGCCTCGATCAGGTCGAAGGCCATCGCTGGCGTCGTCTCGAAGGTGGTGATGACGGTTTGTCCTTGGAAATCCTTGACAATCTGCGGCATGTCGGGCCTCCCTCTTTCCGGGCAAGGATGCCACGAACGGGGATGAAGGACCATGAAGTTTCTCGATCCGAATGATCGCTTCTTCCGCCATGCCTGGGTGCGCTGGCTGACCGTGCTTCTGCCCACCGCCTGGGGCCTGTTCGAGCTTTTCTACGTCGGCTCGCCCTTCTGGGCGATCATGTTCCTGGCCGCAGGGGGCTATGCCGGCTGGTTGCTGTTCTTCCAGCGCGACAAGGACTGACCGGGCGGCGGGTCAGTCCATCCACTCGGGCTGGTCCAGGCCCAGGGCCTGCGGGTCGTTCAGATAGACGGCCCCCAGCGCGATCACCGCCGCCAGCAGCACCGCGAAGGCGATCTTCCAGACCGACCAGGGGCGTTCGCCCTGCACTTCGCCGGTCTGGCCGTTCACCAGGAAGCGGTAGCTTTTGCCGTTGTACTTGTAGGCCGCCATCCAGACCGGCAGCAGGATGTGCTTGAAGGTCTCGCCCGACCAGCGGGTGTCGACGTCGTTCACCCGCTGCTCGTCGCCACCGATGTCGTGGCGCACGTCCTGCAGGATCACCGCCTCCA
>NZ_JAXMMF010000020.1:0-17199 GCF_034366665.1 Tabrizicola sp.
GTCATGCCGCCGTGCCCTTCAAAACCTATTGAAGTCCATAATGAAATTGAAATCGCAAAGCAGAAACCCGCGCCACTTCCGGAGGTACCTTGCGGAAATCATGTGAAAACCACGCAGTGAAATCGTGAAGGAAAAGCGACAATGGTTCCTGCCTGGGCCGATTGAAGACGAACCGGATTTCGTGCCGCCAGGGCCAAGGGCAGATGCGCATGAATCCGCCATCCTCGACGATTGGCGGAAGGCAGAGGCGGGCAGTGCCGCACGTCTCGCCCGCGTGGCAGGCCGGATTGGAGCGCTGGACGACCGGCTGAAACGCGGCCCGGAAGGCTGGCGTCACAGACTCGCGCTGATCGAGGCGTCTGACCTCAGCTGGTTTGTGGGCGACCGAATTGGCCCGGATCGGCTGACTCTCTGGATCTCCATGCGGTTGTCCGGCATTAAAGACGATACTGTGGCGCTCGCCCGTGTCGGATGGGCAGTTCGCCGTCTGACGGGAGGTCCGGGACCAGTGCCTTACCTATCCGCCTTCCTCGACCGCCGCGATCCCGCGAACCTGGGCGACGAAGCCGAGCCCTTCGCAGATCGCGCGGGCGGTTGGCTCGACTTGATGACACAAGCTGCGGGTCTTCACCCGTTCACCCGCGCTTGCATGGGCTTTCACCTCTGGGGCCTTGCGGGCCTTGGACAACAAGGCGGCCCCATGGAAGCAGCGGTTACGGCGGCACGCATTGCGGCGAGCGAAGGCAAGGGGGCAGTCTTCGCGCCGCTGTCCATGGGCGGGGAAGGGGGGCTGCGCGCCGGGGGGCCGCCTACCGATCGGCTGGCGCGCTGGCTCGACGGGATGGAGAACGCGAGCCTGACCGCGATGCGGCGTCTGGATGACATCGAGGCGTGGTCGGAGCGGGCGAAAGCAGAGATGACCCCGCTATCGGGAAAGACGCCACCCGCGCTTCGCGCCGTGTTGACTGAATGGCCCCTCGTCTCTGCTCCGATGGCCGAGGCCAAGACCGGAGCCAGCCGCGCAGCAGTCCAGCGCAATCTTGCATGGATGGAAGCACGAGGTTTGATCCACGAAGTGACGGGACAGGGGCGCTTTCGGATGTGGCGTGCCGTACACTGTTGAACAGACTGGTGTCTTTCTCCTTGGTTTGGTCGTCAAGCAATCAGAAACTGTTGTTTTCGTGCTGTAGTGCGCGGCAATCACAGGCTGATGCCGGTTTATTTGGCGGCCTTGGCTCTGGCTATGCTCACATGAACTTTGCCCAGCTTTTTTATCTATACATTATTGATCGCCCTGCTAGGCTTCACCAAAAGCCAACCAACAGGGGTAAGCCATGCTCAAACTCGATCGCCGCTCATTCCTTGCCACAACGGCAGGGCTGTCCTTTCTTACCTTCCTACCCCGGATCGCGTTTGCCGATGGCCATGCCGACACGCTGCGCGTCGCCATCGCGGGCGAGACGGGCGATCTTGACCTGTTGCAGAACGTCTCGACGCTCTCCTCTTACTCTGCCGTATTCGACGCGCTGATCCATTATGGCCCCGGCGGCGCGCTGGAGCCGGGTCTGGCGACGGCCTGGAAGATTGCGGAGGATGGGTTGTCAATCAGCTTTGATCTTCGCGAGGGTGTCAGCTTCACGGATGGCACCCCGTTTGATGCAACTGCAGCCGAATGGAACCTGAAACGTTGGATGGGAGTGGCTGATTTCTCGTGGATCGGGATTGCTGATGCCTATGACAACATCACCATCGACGCGCCGAACAAGATCACCGTCAAGCTGAAGCGTCCAGTTCCGGCGGCACTTTTGGAACTCACAATCGTGCGCCCGGTCCGCTTCCTGTCGCCAAAGGCGGCGGCGGGCCAGCCGATTGGCACTGGGCCGTGGATCGTGGAGAGCTACTCCTCTACCGAGACGGTTCTTGTGCGCAACGACGCCTACTGGGGCGAAAAGCCCGCCTTTGGCCGGATGGAACTGAAAGTGGTGCCGGACGAACTGGCTCGCGCCAACGCGCTGCGCGCTGGCGAGCTGGACGTGATCGGCGGCGACTGGGTCGCGGCCCTGTCGCCGCGCCGCGCCAAGGCGCTGGAGGGCGAAGGCATGACCATCGTGGCCGAGCCGGGCACGGCGACGACGATCCTCGGCTTTTCGCCAAAGTCGCCGATGATGCAGGACAAGGCCGTGCGTGATGCGATCTTCCTCGGCATTGACCGTGCTGCCGTGGCGACCGTTCTATTCGAAGGTTATGCGGACCCGACCGCAGACATCTTCCCGACCACGGTGCCGACTGCTGGAGCGCGCACTCCAGTCCCGGCGCGCGATGTGGCCGCTGCGCAGGCCGCGCTGACGGCAGGCGGCTGGACGGGTGACGCTTCGGGCTGGACAAAGGACGGGGCGGCGCTGGAGATCGCTTTCCTCGTTTCGGAGGAATCCTTCCCGGGGTCTCGCCGCATTGCCGAGATGATCCAGGGCATGTTGATGGAGGTGGGCGTCAAGACCAACATCGAGACGGTCGACAACGCCACAATGCACGAGCGTCGCCCGAACTTCGACTATGACCTGACCTTCTTCGCCACCTACGGCGCGCCTTACGATCCGCATGGTTCGCTTGGAGCGTCCTTCGTAACCGCGTCGGACACCGGGCCGGATGGCAAGATCTATGTTCACCCCGATCTGGATGCACTGGTGGCGACCGCGCTGGAGACCGGCGGTGATGCCCGCGAAGGCGCGATGCAGGCGGTCTACGATTGGTTGCGAGACAACACGGCGGCCTGCCCGCTGGTGGTGACGCAGCGGCTGTGGGCCGTGAACCCGCGGGTGAAAGGTTTCACCCTGCCGGCCACGGACTATGACCTGCCGTTCAAAGGCATCACGCTGGGTTGACCTGACCCAAGGAGGGCGACTTCGATGCAACGCATGTTCATGCGGCGGGTGGGGCTTGCCCTCCTTCTGATGCTGGCGGCGACGGCGCTGACCTTTTGGCTGGTTACAGCCGCCCCCGGAAACGTGGCAGCCCTGATCGCTGAACGGGCAGCGGGTGCGGGCGCAGATGGCGAGATGATCGCCAAGATCGCCGATGATCTCGGCCTGAACGATCCCCTGCCTGTGCGCTATGCGCGCTGGCTAGGGGATGCCTTGACCGGGGATTTCGGAGTCAGTCTGCGAACTGGCAAGCCGATGGCCGAGGAATTCGCCGAGCGTATTCCGATGACGCTCGCGCTGTTGGCGGGCGGTGGGGTTCTGGCGCTGGTTTTGTCCTTGGCGATGGGCATCGCCGGGGCTGCGTCGAACGGCGGCATTGTTGACCGGGTGCTGCACGGGTTGGCGCTGGTCGGGGCCTCGACCCCGAACTTCTTTTTTGCGGCTATGCTGGTGATCGTGTTCTCGGTCTGGCTCGGGATGGTGCCGACCTTCCGTGTAGCCGGCCTGACCTCCTGGCTGCTGCCCTGGATCACCATCGCGCTCTTCCCGGCTTCGGTGTTGGCGCGCGTCGTGCGCGTGAATATGCAAGACACCATGTCGCGCCCCTTCGCCACCACGGGTTTTGCCAAGGGCCTGACCCGCAGCGCGGTCTTGCTGCGTGAAGCTCTGCCAAACATCGCTATCCCCTACATGACCACCTTCGGCGCGCAGTTCACGCTGATGATCATCGGCGCGATTGTGGTCGAGCGGGTGTTCGGCCTGAACGGCGTCGGCGCCTTCTTCATCGAGGCGATCCGGTTTCGGGATTTCATCGGGATGCAGGCGATCCTGACGCTGTTCGTGGTGTTCTTTGTCTCGATCAATTTGCTCGTCGACCTTCTAGCGATGCTCGCCGATCCCCGTCTGCGGAGACCGAGAAAAGCATGAAAAACTGGCCCTGGGCGATCCTTGCCCCCGCAGTCATCTTCGTCCTGATCGGCATCTTCTCGCCCTGGATCATGACCCATGACCCCGCCGCGCAGGACTACGGCGCGCTTCTGCAGGGGCCATCCGGCGCGCACTGGCTGGGCACCGACTATCTTGGCCGCGACATGTTCAGCCGCATCATCGGCGGCGCGCGCACCTCGCTTGTGGCGATGGCCTTCGTTCTGATGGCGGCGCTGGCGATTGGCGTCGTGATCGGGTCCTTTGCCGGGTATGTCGGCGGCAAGACGGAACTGGTGCTGATCTCGGTCATCGATATCGCACTGGCGCTGCCGTCGCTGGTCATCGCCCTTGCGCTGATGGGCGTGTTCGCGGGCGAGAATTTCAGTTGGATGAGCGACTACTGGAAGATGATAGTCGCCCTGACGCTGGCTTGGTGGGCGAACTACGCCCGCATGAGTCGTGCGGTCGTGGTAGCCGAACTTCAGCAGCCCTATATCGAGGCTGCCCGCGTGATGGGGGCGTCGCATATCTGGATCTTCACGCGCCACATCCTGCCGCATGTTCTGGGGCTGGTTGTGGTCTATGCCAGCGCCGATGCGGGTGCGCTGGTGCTGGCAATTGCCACGCTCTCGTTCCTGGGTCTTGGCGTCGCTCCGCCCACGCCCGAGTGGGGCCAGATGCTGGTCGATGGCATGTCCTATATCGAAGAGAACCCGGCGCTGGTGATCATACCGGGCTTGGCGCTGACCGCCGTTGTCGTCAGCTTCAACCTGCTGGGTGAGGCCTTCGCCCTGCAGAAGGTGCCCCGCGCTGTGCGAGGACGCTTCCTTGCCCGCAAGAAGGCCGCCCGCGCTGCCGAAGAAGCTGCCCGGAAAGAGGTGGAGGCATGAGCCGGCATAGCCAGAATGGGCCGATCTACGAGGTCGAAGGGCTGGTGATCGACCTTTACACACCGACAGTGTCGGTCCGCGCCGTGGATGGGGCGGGGTTTTATGTGGCTCCGGGAGAGACACTGGCGATTGTCGGTGAGAGCGGCTCGGGCAAGACGGTGATGACCCTGGGGCCGTTGGGACTCCTGCCTGAAGGCGTTGCAGTCGACCTGCGCGGAACTGCACGGGCGGACGGGAAGGACATTCTTTCCATGTCGCCCACCGACCTCAGCCGGCTGCGCGGCGGTTTCTTTGGCGTGATCTTTCAAGACCCGATGTCAGCCCTGAACCCGATGCTCAAGATCGGCCCGCAGTTGGCCGAGCAGGCCCGCCGCTTTGCAGGACTGTCGGCGGAGGAGGCGAAGAAGGAAGCCGTCTCGCTGCTGGCACGTTCCGGCATCCCTGACCCGGAAGACCGCTATGATCGCTACCCGCACGAACTGTCCGGCGGGATGCTGCAACGCGCGATGATTGCCCTTGCGCTCGCCGCCCGCCCCCGCGTGCTGATCGCAGATGAGCCGACCACGGCATTGGATGCCACGGTGCAGGCGCAGATTCTTGCCCTGATCCGCCAGATCCAGAAGGAAGACGGCATCGCAGTGATTCTGATCACCCATGACATTGGCGCAGTGTCGGTGCTCGCCGACCGCGTGGCTGTGCTTTATGCAGGCCAGGTGGCCGAGGAGGGCAGCGCCATCGACGTGCTGACTGCACCCGTGCATCCGTACACCCGCGGCCTTCTCGCCTCGGTCCCCGACTTCCGCAGCAACAACGCGACGGGCACGAAGGAAATCCCCGGCATTCCGCCCAACCAAGCGCAGCTGGAACCCGGTTGCCGCTTTGCCGACCGCTGCGAACTGGTCCAGCCCCAGTGCCGAACCCACCGCCCACCGCTGGTCAAGGTGGGCGCAGGCCCGGTGCCACATCGCGTCGCCTGTCCCGTTGTCATGGCTGCCGAGGGGATTGTGACCCATGACTGATGCCATCGTCGCCAAGGGCCTCAAGGTCCACTTCCAGACCGCTGCAGGCCTCGTCCGCGCGGTCGATGGCGTTGATCTGACCGTCGCGCAAGGTGCGTTCCACGGCATCGTCGGCGAAAGCGGTTGCGGCAAGACCACGCTCGCACGCGCGCTGATCGGGCTGCAAAGTGCCACTGAGGGGCAAGTGCAGATCCTAGGCCGCGACCGTTCCGACTGGGCGCGATCCGACCGCAAGGGCTTTGCTCGCGCCGTGCAGTTCATCTTCCAGGACCCGCTCGGCAGCATGAGCCGCCGCCAGACTGTCGGCCAAACCTTGGAGGAACCTCTGCAGATCCACAGCGTCGGCGATGCGAAAGCCCGCCGGGCGCGTGTCGCTGAACTCCTCGACCTCGTGGCCTTGCCGGCAACGGTTCTGGACCGTTTGCCGCGCTCGCTATCAGGTGGGCAGCGGCAGCGCGTGTCTATTGCCCGGGCGCTGGCGCTATCGCCACAGGTCCTGATCTGCGACGAGCCACTGTCGGCGCTGGACGTGTCCGTCCGAGCGCAGATCGTCAACCTCTTCGCCCGGCTCCAGGCACAGCTTGGCCTGACCATCGTCATCGTCGCCCACGACCTGGCCATCGTCCGCGAGGTTTGTTCGGCCGTTACCGTCATGTATCTGGGTCGCGTCGCCGAGGAAGGGGTTGCGAAGGCTCTCTTCGCCGACCCCGCCCATCCCTACAGTCAGGCGCTTCTATCCGCCGTTCCCTCGCCCGATCCGCGGATCGAGGCGACACGTCCGCGCATCCTGCTGGCGGGCGACCCACCCAGCCCGCGCAATCCGCCGCCTGGGTGTCGGTTCTCAACGCGCTGCCCGGTGGTCGAACCACGCTGCCGCGAAACGGAGCCTGCCCTTCGGGCCGTGCAGCATGGTGGAGCTGCGGCCTGCCACCTTGCCGACGCAAACATTCATGCCATGATCTGACGCATGCACGACCACGCACCCGATACACGTCCGGCAACCTTGCACGCCCGTATTCGGGCCGAGGTGGAGGCACGCATCCTGTCTGGCGAGTTAAAGCCGGGCGATCGTCTTCCGACGGAAACGGAAATGATGGCCCGCTATAGCTGTTCACGGATGACGGTGAACAAGGCGATGGCCTCACTTGCAGCAACAGGACTGATCATCCGCAATCGCCGCGCGGGCACCAGCGTCGCCCGGCCAAAGATGCACGCAGGTGTGCTGACGATCCCAGACATTCGCGCCAACATCGAGGCGCGCGGGGCCCGCTATGGCTATCAAGCCGTCCTCGATGAACTGCGCCCGCCCTGCTGCGTGCATTTGGGGTCCGAAGGACATCATTTGGGCCAAAGCCGCTTCGTCCGCTCTATCCATCACGCAGATGACAGTCCCGTTCTTATCGAGGACCGGCACATCTTTCTCGATGCTGTGCCCGGTGCAGCAGAGGCGGATTTTCGAACCGAACCGCCCGGACCTTGGTTGCTGGGACATGTGCCCTGGACAGAAGCCGAACATCGGATTGCAGCAATCGCCGCCGATCCGCTGACGGCCCGCTGCCTTGAGATCAGCATCGGCATGCCCTGTCTATTGGTAGAGAGGAGGACGTGGCGCGGTGACGAAACCTTGACGATTGCCAAGCAGGTATTCCGTGGTGACTCCTTTGATCTGACAGCTAGATTTGGACCTTCGTCCTGATCCCGTCAGCTTGCTAGGCCGTGTGTGATCCACGCAAGCGCCAGATACCGACCGCCTTTGGCCAAGGCAACTATCAGCAAGAATCGCCCGAATGGTTCGCGCAGCACGCCCGCGACAAGGGTTAAGGGATCGCCGATCACGGGAACCCACGAGGCCAACAAGCTCCAATGTCCCCAACGCGCATACCAGCCTGTGGCCTTATCGATCTGCGTTACGGATGCTGGAAACCAGCGGCGGCCGGCAAAGCGGATAAGAAACCTACCCATCGCCCAGTTCACAGCAGAGCCGAGCACGTTGCCGACAGTTGCAACCAACAGAAGCAGCCAGACCGGTTGGTTCGCTGAAAGGATCAAAGCAACCAGCACCCCCTCGGACTGTGCAGGGATCAGCGTGGCGGCGGCAAAGGCTGCCAGAAACAAACCACCAAGCTCGATCATGATCAGGCCGCGCGTGGCCAGCGGCGGTGCAGATCGTCGATTACGAAGGTATGAGCGTGATGGGGCCCATGTTCGGCCAGATGCGGGTGATCAGGTGGCAGGTCCGGGTGGTCGTGCGCCATTTCACTGGCGTCCTGCGTCGGCCAGATGCGCAACACGGCCACAAGCCCTAGCGAGCCGATCCCGGCAAGAACGAGGGCCGCAGCCGTCAGCCCCGCCCCTGCGCCGATCCAGCCCGCCAGCGGATAGGTCACCAGCCAACAGGCATGCGACAGCGCGAACTGCGCGGCAAACACAGCGCCCCGGTCAGCTTCGCGCGCGGAACGGTTGATGATGCGGCCAATGGGCGTCTGCGTCAGCGAAAAGCCAAAGCCTATAACCGCCCAAAGCGCGATCAGCACGGGAAGGCTGCCCACCAGAGGCACCAGCGCCACACCCGCGACCATCAGGGCGGCGCCTCCGATCATCACCGGGCGGTCCGCCAGCCGGTCAAGGATGCGGGGCAGAAGGAACGCCGCCAGCATCGACCCCGCGCCAAAACCCGCGAAGGCCAGCGCCACGGATTCCTCGCCCAAACCCAGCCGGGCCTGCACCAGAACCACGGTGTTCACATAGACCATCGCACCGGCGGCAGCGACGGCTGCCTCCATCACCATCAGACCGCGCAGGCGCGGCGTTCGGGTGTAGATGCGGATGCCCTTGGTCACATCGGCCCAGAAATGACCGGGTTCGACTTGCGCCCGACCCGGCAAGCGCGCTGTGACCACCAAAAGGGCAGAGGCGACAAAGCCCACCACGGTGCCGGCGAACAGCACCGGAAAACTGACCACGGTCAGGAGAAGCGCCGCGATCATGGGCGAGGCGAGTTGTTCCAGATCCTCGGCCAGACGTAGCAGCGAAAGAGCGTTGGTATAGTCGTCTTCATCCTTCAAGACATCCGGGATCACCGCCTGGAAGGCAGGCGTGAATCCAGCCGAGGCGGCTTGGAGGAAAAAGATCAGCACATAAATCTGCCAGACCTGGTCAACGAAAGGCAGGCAGGCGATGACGCCCGCGCGGATCAGGTCCAGTGCCACCAGAAAGGCCCGGCGCGGCAAGCGTTCGGCGATGGCGGCCGCTACCGGGGCCAGCGTGACATAGGCCACCATCTTAATGGCCAGGGCGGTGCCGAGCACGGCACCCGCGTTGTCACCTGCGAGCTTCCAAGCCAGAAGACCAAGTGCCACGGTCGCAAGACCTGTGCCCACCAACGCCACGATCTGTGCGGCAAAGAGGTGGCGAAAGGTCGGGTTTTTCAATGTTCCAAGCATGTGTGGCTTTCAATGGTGATGCCCGTCCGGCTCCACCATGCGGAACGGAAGGGTTTCGGATGTGTTACTCGCGGTCAACACGAGCGTTGCGTTGAACTCATGTGGCTCGGCAGGCACGGCATGGCTGGTCAAGCTGTGGTGGTTGTCCATGTTCGGCATAAGCTCCAGAACTTCCGGGCCATCGGGGCGATCAATCACCACCTTTGCCGATAGTCCCTCGACGTGCCGCGCCAGCGTTAGGCGCATTCTTTCACCACCTGGCGTATCCACAATCTCTACCAGACCCGCAGCAAGCCCGGTTTCGAACCGGAACGGTTCTGGCGCATGGTGGTGCGAATGTGCGTCAGAATGGTGCGGCGCGGCAGCATGACCGGTGCTGTCATGAGCTGGCGCTTCGATCCGGATCGAGACCTGCGACAGGACCGGCAGATGTGCGAAGAGTTCCGTCCGCATGTGATCAACGATCCGCAACGCGTTAGCCAGGGGCAATGTCTCATCGATCTGGACGGACATTTCTGCGTGCAGCCGGTGGCCCAGCCAGCGCGCCTGAACCGCATGAACACGCTGCACCCCTGCGACATGCTCGGCGACGTGATCGATTTCGTTCAGGATGTCCGGCTCAACGCCATCCAGCATGCGGGTCAGCACGGCCCGTGCGGATTGCCAGACAATCATGAAGATGGCTGCCGTGATCACCAATCCAACAATCGGATCGGCCAGCGGAAATCCCATCCAGACACCGAGGGCTCCCAGAACGACGGCGAGGCTGGTAAAGCCGTCGGTGCGGGCATGATAGCCATCGGCGATCAGGGCGGCCGAATTGATTTCGCGCCCTACGCGGATGCGAAAAATGGCGACCGCCTCGTTGCCGAAAAACCCGATGACACCGGCAGCCAAGACCCAGCCAAGATGCGTGATGGGTTGCGGGTCAATGAGGCGCAAGATCGATTGGTAGCCCGCGACGATGGCCGAAAAGAGAATGATCGCCACGATGAACAGCCCGGCAAGATCCTCGACCCGGCCCAGGCCGTAGGTAAAGGTGCGCGAAGGCTTGCGGCGCGCCAGCATGAAGGCGATCCAGAGCGGAATCGCGGTGACCGCATCCCCGATATTGTGAATCGTATCGGCAAGCAGGGCGACCGAGCCCGAGATTAGGACCACGATCATCTGTGCCGCCGCGGTCAATGCCAGGAGCACGAACGACCATTTTATCGCCCAGATACCGCGGCTCGTGGTGGCGATGGTCGGGTCGATCACACCGTGCGTGTGACCATGCCCCCCGCTCCCATGGTCATGCCCCCCGGAATGGCCGTGTCCGTGGCCACCAAGAACGTGGTCGCCGTCCCCATATCCGAGCCAAGACAATAACGATTTCATGTGGTGTCCCTTTCACAGGTACTTGGCGATCAACTTGAACTCGTCGATCTGCGCCCGGTCGCCTTTGGCCAACGGCTCTGCGATCGCATCGAGGCAATGGTCGATGTGATCGTGGATGAGCGCCTTCTTGGCCTGAACGATGGCTTTCTCTACAGCGAGAAGCTGCTGGGCGATGTCGAGACAGGGTCTATCCTGTTCGAGCATCTGGATCACGGAGCGCAAATGCCCGTCGGCGCGGCGCAAGCGCTTGATGATTTCGGGATGACCGGTGTGGGTGTGTGCGTCGCTCGTCATGATCCTATCCCCCTGGAGGGGATACCACTAGGGCCGACCAACTCACATTGCAAGGGTCGACTTCAGGCCATGAGGCTTTCACCGACCCCAGATGCTCAATTTGCAGCGGTCGCCTTGATGCGTTTTCGATGTTGCTGTAAGGATTTGGAAACCTCGGGAGAGGGAAAAAACGTCAATAGGCGAGCAGGCGTGTCGGGCAAAAGTGCGCAATTGGGAACAAGACCAGTCTGGGCCAGAGTTTTCTGGTCCGTTGCTGTTATCTGCGCCTTGCTCATCGCGCCGCTGTTCACAATCACGACTCATGGCCCGGGTGCCTATGCCGAGGCAGTGGCAGCTGCGGCCGAGGATCTCGCTCATGGTCACTCACACGACTTCAGTGGCGACGGGTCCGCTTCCCATGATGCAACGGACCATGAGCATCAAAGCTTCGCAGTGATCCCGCGGGCTGAACATCCGATCCCGGACGAAGAGGCCGACGACCTGTACATCGAAGCATCTTTCGCATCTGGACTTGACCGGGGTGGGCCACGAAGGCCCCCGCGTCTCGACGTCTGACCTGCCGCCGTTTGCGGCGTCAACCTTTCGAGACACCTCTTCAAGGAAACAACCATGAGTCATAGGACGCAAACCTCGTGGTTTGCGGATCACGGCCCGTTAAGGGTCATGGTCCTGCTTGCCACAATCGCAATAACGCTTCTTTGGGCAGAAGCGGCACTCGCCCACGCCGTCACACTTGGCGACAAAGGCTATATTCAGGAAATCACCGGACCGCAGATCATCCCGTTCCTTTACCTTGGCGCCAAGCACATGGTGACAGGATATGACCACATACTCTTCCTCTTTGGCGTGATCTTCTTCCTTTACGGGATGAAGGAAATCGGAATCTACGTCACCCTGTTTGCCATCGGCCACTCAACAACGATGCTTGCCGGTGTCTGGTTCAACTTCGGGATCAACAGCTACATCATCGACGCAATCATCGGGTTTTCGGTCGTTTACAAAGCGCTCGATAACTTAGGCGCGTTCCAGCGATGGTTCGGAGTGCAACCGAATACAAAGGCGGCAACGCTGATTTTCGGCTTCTTGCACGGCTTTGGTCTGTCGTCGAAAATCCTAGACTACGACATTTCGCCGGATGGCCTGCTGGTCAACCTTCTCGCCTTCAATGTGGGAGTCGAGATCGGTCAGCTGACCGCCCTTGCAGCAATCCTGGTGTTTATGAACCGCTGGCGCGCGATGCCGGCCTTCGGGCGGCAAGCCTACACTGTGAACGTGATCATGATGGGCCTTGGCTTCTATCTGATGGGCTTCCAGCTCATCGGGCTGGCGATGGCATGAGAGGAGAAAACTGAAATGCAACAACGTTTTGATATCGGTCGTGCAGCACAAACTCCTCTTCGTGCAGAGCGTGCGCCTGGGCCGCAGACTTCTATGCACGATCAGGCCGGACACGTCCGAGGCGTCGAGGCGACGTCAGGCGGACTGATCCGGTCGACCGTCATCTCGGGGGCCGCTGCCCTGGCCGTCCTGACGATCTTCTACCTGCCGGCAGAATACGGCGTTGACGCGACTGGTCTGGGAGGCATGCTTGGGTTGACTGAAATGGGTCAGATCAAGCAGCAGCTCTTCGACGAAGCGGCGGCCGACGATGCTGCAGCGGCCGCAGCACCGGTCATCACACTTGACCCCGCCGTGACGGCTCGGTTGGACCGGATGGAAGCGCAATTGTTGGCCATTGGGGCTATCATCGGCGCGCCAGCGATCGACCTTCCCGCGCCCGCCTTCGAAAGTGCGCCAGCAGAGGAGCTGGTCGTCGTGGAACCGGAACCGCAACCCGCACCGGAACCCGTTGCGACAGAATCTGTGCCTGAGAGTGCCCCGGCGGTCGAAGATACGGAGGCAAACCCAGTGCCTGCGGCCGAAGCAGCCGCGATTGAGCCAGCCGTCGAAGCGGCGGTTGCCGAAGCGATCACGTCGGAATGGCGTGACCAGGTGAACTATACGCTGGCCCCTGGCGAAGGCATCGAGGTGAAGCTGGTCATGCAGGAAGGCCAGACCGCACGCTTCGAATGGACCGCAAACGGCGCTGTCGTGAACTATGACACCCATGGCGACGGAAGCGGACAGAAGATCAGCTACGACACCGGGCGCGGCGTGCCTGAACAAGCCGGCGAACTGACTGCCGCGTTCACTGGGAATCATGGCTGGTTCTGGCGCAACCGCACCGACGCCCCAGTGACTATGAGTTTGCGGACTGCCGGGGACTATGCAGAAATGAAAGCCCCCTAGACAGTTGGACATCGCAACGGCTCCAGCGGGGGCCGTTGCGTTCGGTCTGCTGCCGTTGGCTCTAACTCGAGGGACTGGAGATGGAATGCCTTACAGCGATGCGGCACCTCGACGATACTGAGGAATGGTCAGAGCGGGCAGAAACCGCGAAGGCTCCGCTCTCGGGCAGAACCCCCCCGACCTTGCGCGCCATGCTGACTCAATGGCCTCTCGCCTCAGCCCCTATGGCCGAGGTGCTGACCGTTGCCAGCCGCGCCGGCGTCCAGCGCAACCTCGCCTAGATGGAGGAGCGGGGTTTGATCCGCGAGGTAACGGGGCAGGGACGGTATCGGATGTGGCGCGCTACGGACTGACAGCTCTGCACAGGCGTCGGGCGTCAGCCACCCGAAAAAGTTCTCCTCGACGTCATCGTGCGGTTCAAGATGTGAAGGGCGATGATCGGATCACCGCCAAAACGGATCGCGTGGGACATTCCGACTGCTCTTTCAACGGGTGTCAACAGCTTCTGCGACCACAATAGGTTGCTCTCGCCCGTCTTCCGGCATCAATCGGAAGAGAAGGGATGCGAGAGCAAGCCAGCCGATCAGGCTCAGACCGAGTACCTGGGCACTGTAGAGCGCGGCCAGATCCGGAGGAATGACCGGGACGGAAGCGGGTGGCTGCGGTGCCCCGAGAAGGTGGGGGGCCACCATCAGAGCAAGCCCTGCGAGACGCCCTAGCCGGGACTTGACCCCGCTTAAGAAGAAAAGCCCCGCCACCGTCGCCGCCGCCGTCATGACCCACCAGATTTGCCTGTCCGACAGATCAGCGGCCTGCATGCCTGGCAACTCCGGTGGCAGTCCCAAGCTAGGTGACAGGGCGAATGCAGCGAAGCCGGAAAGGGCGAGCGCGGGCACAGAAATGCTGTGTGGACCCCACAGGGCACGGTGTGTCGCAAGAGCAGCTCCCGCGACCAGGCCAAAGCCTGACCAGGTCAAGACCAAAGTCAGGACCGTCAGGCCGTTTCGCACGACGATACCAACCTCTTCGTCAGCGTCGTCGGTATTGTGCGCAGGCAGGACAGGATCGCCACTCGATCCCGAGGGGTCATCTTGCGCCACCCCCATCAGGACAAGTTCGCCGGTCTCGTATCGCTCGGCTTCGATGATAAGTGGCTGGATCAGAAAAAACTGCAAAAAGGCAACCGCGAGGCCCGTAACGGCACCAGCAATCACCCCGCCGGACAGCAGGGACTTCGTCATGTCAGCTAACCCGATCTGTCAGTGGCAGGGAAAGCCGGTGGCGTGGCGGGTATCATGTGTTGCGGCATGCAGCGCATCTGAAGAGGCGAAACCTGCCGCAAAGATGAGAAACACACCAAGGACAGCACTGGTCAGGATGGGCCGAACCAGACCTGCGTGCTGTACGGACGCGGTGGAAAGAGTGGTGGCAGACATGATGTCTCTCCGCTCATCACACCCGACGGGATTGGGGTTAAGTCTCCTGTCTGGCCGGTCTCCTGGCTCACGGTCACTGCAACCCTTCGCCTTCCCGGGCAGTTGCCCAGTGGCATATCCAAGGGCCACTACCGCATACAGTCGCGGGGGCGGCTCAGGTATCGGGCGCCGCAACTGGGCCCGCCCTTCCTCATTCCCGATTGAGTTCGGGGCTTCTGCATCCCATGAACACCAAACAAAATCACGATCATGCGCACGCCGCAGAATGTCAATGCGCTTGAAGTCCGGCAGCCTTGCCGGAGCGGGGCGCGGATTGTTGATCTTCCTCGCGCGCTCCGCTGCCATGATCGGGGCCATTCACGAGGTCGGCAAGGATCGGACAGTCCGGGCGGTGATCGCCGCAGCACGCATCTGCCAGATGACGAAGCGTGTCCATCATTGCCTGCATTTCACGAATTCGAACTTCAAGACCGGCGATCTGCTGAAGGGCAATCTGTTTCACATCGGCACTCTGCCGCGAACGATCCTGCCAGAGCGCCAGCAACTCTTCGATCTTCTCGACGGAAAAACCCAAGTCCCGCGCCCTTCGGATGAAGCGCAGTAGCTGAACATCGGTCATCGTGTAGACGCGATATCCTGCTACCGTCCTTCCTGCTTCCGGGATGAGCCCGATCGACTCATAGTAGCGAATCATCTTGGCGGAAACGCCCGAAGATTTTGAAGCTTCACCGATGTTCATCTCAGGGCCTCCTTACGCGGCGATTGAAGGTGCAAAGCGCCGCAGTCGCAGCGCATTGCCAAGAACGAAGACCGACGACAGCGCCATCGCAGCGGCGGCAAAGATCGGCGACAGCAGGATACCGAAGGCGGGCCAGAGTGCGCCTGCGGCAACCGGGATCAGCATGGCGTTGTAGATGAAGGCCCAGAACAGGTTCTGGCGGATGTTTCGCATCGTGGCCTTGGAAAGTGCGATGGCATCCGAGACGGCAGTCAGCCTGCCCGACATAAGTACGACGTCCGCCGCTTCGATGGCAATGTCGGTGCCGGTTCCGACGGCAAGGCCCACATCCGCTTCGGCCAGGGCGGGCGCATCGTTGATCCCGTCGCCGACATAGGCCAGCGCGCCCAGTGCCTTCAGACGTTTCACCGCAGCGACTTTGCCGTCGGGCAGCACCTCGGCCACCACTTCGTCGATGCCAAGCTGGCGGGCGATGGCGTTCGCCGTGCGGCCATTGTCGCCGGTGATCATGGCAACCTTCAGCCCCAGCCGGTGCAATGCCTGGATCGCCTGCGGCGTGGTTTCCTTGATCGGGTCCGCAACGGCGATGATTGCAGCAAGTTTGCCGTCGATGGCGGCATAGAGCGGTGACTTGCCCTCGTCGCCGAGCCGGGTCGCAGTGTCGCCGAAGCCGGAGACATCGAGGCCGAGCTTGACCATGTAGCGGTCGGCGCCGACGTCGACCCGCTGTCCGCCCGCCGCCGCCGTGACACCGAAACCGGTGACGGAATCGAAGGAAGCGACATCAGGAAGGATCAGGCCCTCGGCTTCGGCCGCCGCGACAATGGCGCGGGCGATCGGATGCTCGGACTTCGCTTCGACAGCCGCCACCACGGCCAGCACTGCGGCGCGGTCGAAGCCCGGTGCCAGCGCCATGTCGGTCAGGCGCGGCTTGCCCTCGGTCAGGGTACCGGTCTTGTCGAACGCGACCACCTTGACGCTCTGCAAGGCCTGCAGGGCCTCGCCCTTGCGGAAGAGCACGCCCATTTCGGCACCACGCCCGGTGCCGACCATGATCGACGTTGGTGTGGCCAAACCCATGGCGCAGGGGCAGGCAATGATGAGGACGGCGACGGCGTTGACCAGGCCGAAGGTCAGGGCCGGATCAGGCCCGAAGATCAGCCAGACGGCGAAGGTCAGCACGGCAAGTGCCATGACGACGGGAACGAACCACATTGTCACGCGGTCGACCAGCGCCTGGATCGGCAGCTTGCCGCCTTGCGCGGCTTCGACCATGCGGATGATCTGAGCCAGCATCGTGGCCTCGCCCACCGCAGTCGCCCGGAAACTGAACGCGCCGGTCTGGTTTACTGTGCCGCCGGTCACGGTGCTGCCCGGTGCCTTCTCGACCGGCACGGGCTCGCCAGAGATCATACTTTCGTCGATCCAACTTGTGCCTTCCGTCACCTCGCCGTCGACCGGCACCCGCTCACCGGGGCGGACGTCGACGACATCACCGGGGCGGACTTCGGCGACCGGCACTTCGACAAGGCCGCCATTGCGAAGGACACGGGCGGTCTTGGCCTGAAGTCCGACCAGCCGCTTGATCGCCTCTGAGGTCCGGCCTTTGGCGCGAGCTTCAAGCAGACGACCAAGGAGGATCAATGTGACGATGACTGCCGCCGCCTCGAAATAGACATTCTGGGTGCCTGGGGGCAGGACTCCGGGGGCAAAGGTTGCCACCAGGGAATAGCCGAAGGCAGCCAACGTTCCGACCGCGACCAGGCTGTTCATGTCAGGCGCCAGACGCGCCAGGGCCGGAAACCCCTTGCGGTAAAACCTGAGGCCAGGACCAAGGAGGACTACGGTCGTCAAGGCGAACTGA
>NZ_JAXMMF010000021.1:0-45334 GCF_034366665.1 Tabrizicola sp.
GCTGGCGGTGCCGCTCGTTCAGTACCGAATTCCTCTGCATTCCCGGATCTCCTTGTCGTGGGCGTCGCCGCGCTGCGCGGTCGATCTGGGACTGATTCTGTTGTCCGGGGGAGGTCGGGACAATTCTCAAGAGGGGTTACCCCCTAGGTGGTATGTGCGCGGGGGCGCCTGCTGCGTACGCTGCGCGCATCACGAACAGGGGAGGCGAGCGATGGCGAAGGGCGGTGGAGGTGAAGGTGCGTGTCTGTGCGGTGCCGTGCGCTACAGCGTGCGCGGAGCACTGAGCGCACCGGTGGCGTGTCATTGCAGCCAGTGCGCGCGCACCAGCGGCCACCATGCGGTGATGGCGAGCTGCGCCGACGCCGACCTCGAAATCATGGCCGGCGACCCGCTGCGCTGGTACGCCTCGTCGGCCTCCGTGAAGCGCGGCTTCTGCGCCCACTGCGGCGGCAACCTGTTCTGGAAGGACGCCGCATCCGACGTCACTTATGTGACTGCCGGTACGCTGGACCGCCCGACCGGCCTGAAGCTGTCGGCCCACATCTTCGCCGGCTCGCGCGCCGACTACTACGACATCGACGACGACCTGCCGCGCAGCGACGCCTGGTAGGTCCGAACGGTCACCGCGCCTGCGGAGGCGCCGCGGATTTCCATCGCGGGAATGAAAAAGGCGCGGAACGGCTTTCGCCGCTCCGCGCCCTGCTGCCGGCGTACTGCGATCAGGCGCGCACGCGAGCCTTGGTCGGGTCGTAGTGCGAGGTTTTCACCTGGGTGGCCTTGATGCGCTTCTGGTGACCGTCCAGCTTGCCGATCTCCACCGTGGCACCCAGCTCGACCGCCGACACGTCCAGCCGCGCCAGCGCGATGGTCTTGCCGAGGATGGGCGAGCGCGTGGTGCTGGTGATCTGGCCGATCTGCGCGCGACCGTTGAAGATCGGGTCGCCGTGCGCCACCAGTTCGGTGCCTTCGATGTCCAGTCCGACCATGACGCGCGCCGGGTGGGCCTTGCGCCGCTCCAGCGCGGCCTTGCCAACGTAGTCATCCTCCTTGTCGGCGGCCACTGCGAAACCGATGCCGGCTTCGAACGGGTCGGTCTGATCGCAGAAGTCGTACTCGGCGAAGATGAGCGCCGCTTCGATGCGCAGCATGTCGAGCGCGGCCAGGCCCATCGGCGCGATGCCGTGCGGTTCGCCGGCCTTCGCGATGGCGTCCCACACCTGAACCGCGTGCTTCGGGTGGCACCAGACTTCGTAGCCCAATTCGCCGGTGTAACCCGTGCGCGACACGACGACCGGCAGGCCGTCGATCTTGCCGACGGTCATGCGGAACCACTTCAGTTCGTCCATCGACGCATTGCCCGGCGGCGTGACGACGATTTCGCGCAGGATGTCGCGCGACTTCGGGCCCTGCACCGACAGGTTGTGCAGTTGGTCGGTGGATGACTTCACCCACACGCGCAGGTTGTGCTTGGCCGCCAGTTCGCGCAGCCACACGCCGCAGTAGTCGTCGCCGCACACCAGACGGAAATTGTTCTGGCACAGGCGGAACACGGTGCCGTCGTCGATCATGCCGCCGTGCTCGTAGCAGAGCGCGGTGTAGACGATCTGGCCGACCGCCAGCTTGCGGATGTTGCGCGTGGTGGCCAGCTGCAGCAGCTGTTCGGCGTCGGGGCCGGTGATTTCGAACTTGCGTAGTGCGGACAGATCGATCATCACCGCGCGTTCGCGGCAGGCCCAGTATTCGTCGATCGGGCCGTTGGACGAGAACGAGTCCTGCAGCCAGAAGCCGCGGTACTCGACCATGCGGCGGGTGAGCGCGGAGGTGCGGGCGTGGAAGCCGGTTTCGCGCGTGAGCTTGGGGGCGGCGTCGGGCGTCATGCGGTGTGCGATCCCTTTGGAGAAGTTGTTCGAGGCGTCATAGACCCGCACGTGGATATCCGTCGGGTTCCAGCCGTTGGCCGGGTCGATGTCGTCGGTGCAGGACGAGGAGGCGCAGACCAGGTCGGTCATCGCGCGCAGCAACACGTAGTCGCCGGCGCGCGACCACGGCTCGTCCAGGCTGATGCTGTCGTCGTGATTGACGATGGTGTTGTAGAAGAAGTTGATCGCCGGCCAACCGGCGCGGCGGGCGACACCGTGCGGTTCGAGCGCGTTGTTGAAGTTGTCGCTGCAGTTGGCGTGACCGGGGTAACCCATGTCGTCGTAGTACTTCGCGCTGCACGCCAGCATGAAGGTGTCGTGGCGGCCGACGGTGTCGCGGATCACCTCGACCAGCGGCACCTGGCGCTCGTCGTAGTACTTGTTCAGCAGGCCGGGGCCGGGGCTGGCCGAACCCATCAGCGTGCGCGTGGTGGTCGGGTCGAGGTCGTATTCCTGGCCCTGCGCCAGCGCGGCGGCGTCGAAGGCGAGGAAGTCGGAGCACTGGCGGCCGTCGACGTCGATCACCTGTATGTAGTCGCCGGCCTTCACGCGGTAGGCCTGGGCGGTGCCGGCGCCGATGCGCAGGTCGAGCACCGGCGGTGCCAGCGGCGGCGGCGCGATGCCGGCCACCGGTTCGGCGCACTCGATGTCGGCGATCAGTTCGGTTGGCGCGTTCTGCGCGTCCGGTTGCATGTCCTCGCCCGGCGCGTGCAGCGCGCAGCGCACGGCGCCCGGTGCGGTGATGACGCGCTGGCCGCCGGGCAGCCCGTCGCTGCCGAACACTTCGGCACAGACCAGGCTCCAGCCGGCCGGCGCACCGCTGAGCAGCGCGCGGGCAAAGGCCGGCACATCGGCCGGCGTGGTGACGAGCAGGCCGGGCAGCATGGCCGTGGCGATGCCGGCCGGGCCGGCGACGTAGAGCAGGCCCTGCTGCAGGCCTTCGGGGTCGGTCAGCGTGAGGCGGTCGCCGGCGGCGAGGTCGAAGGACACCGCCGCGCCGCCAGGAGCGACGTGACGGACGTGGCGCGCACGCGTTCGCGCGGCAGTCGCCGGATTCAGCGAAGGTTCGACGATCGTGTTCATGTCATGGAAGCACCCGCGACCCGACGTGCCCGGTGGTGGCCGGGCAGGTCGGGTCGCATCAGGGTTGGTCGGTCACGGGTGTGTCACCCGTGGGCCCCGGGCCGTCAGGCCTGCTCGGTCGAGGCCGGCTCGTTCAGGTAGGCCTCGAGCGAGTCGTCCAGTGCCTCCAGCCACGAGGTGTGGTGCGGCGTGGCCATGGTGCCGGTCATCAGCGAGCGGTAGCACTTGTTGCGATAGCCCATGATGTCTTCGTACTTGTCCTTCTTCCATTCGAGGAAGGTCTGGTTGACCTCGGGAATCGGGAAGCTCGGGTAGTCGGTGGCGTCGATCAGGTGCTGGATGTACTTGCCCTGGAATTCGAACATCTGCTGGGCGTCTTCCAGCGTCAGTTCCTCTTCGCGCCACTTCATGTCCTCGGCGTGCATCTCTTCGTACGACGGCACCGGCAGGCGGCCGAGGATGACGTCGCGCGCGTACCAGGCCTGGGCGTCGAACATGTTGAAGCTGTACCACTGGTCCTGCATGCCGAGGTACATCAGCTGCGGGTTGTCCTCCCACATGATGCCCTTGTACAGATTGAGCGGCCACAGACGGTTGTCGGTCTTCAGGCGCAGTTCCTCCGCCAGGAAGGGGAAGTGGTGCTTGTAGCCGGTGCACAGGATGACGGCGTCGATGTGCTTGCTGGTGCCGTCGGCGAAGTGGGCGGTCTTGCCTTCCACGCGCAGCAGCTGCGGCTTCTCTTCCCAGTTGTCGGGCCACTTGTAGCCCATCGGGTTGGTGCGGTAGCAGCTGGTGATCGAACGGGCGCCGTACTTGTAGCACTGCGAGCCGATGTCTTCCGCCGAGTAGCTGGCGCCGACGATGAGCACGTCCTTGCCCTTGAATTCGAGCGCGTCACGGAAGTCGTGCGCGTGCAGCACGCGGCCGCCGAAGGTTTCGAAGCCGGGGAAGTAGGGCACGTTCGGGGTCGAGAAGTGGCCGCTGGCGACGACCACGTAGTCGAACTCTTCCGAGTAGGTCACGTCCTGGTCGTAGTTGTGCACGGTGACGGTGAACTTCTTCGTCTTGTCGTCGAAGGTGACGTTGCGGGCGGCGGTGTTGAAGCGGATGTACTTGCGCACGCCGGCCTTCTCGACACGGCCCTTGATGTAGTCCCACAGCACTTCACGCGGAGGGTAGGAACCCATCGGGCGACCGAAGTGTTCGTCGAAGGTGTAGTCAGCGAACTCCAGACACTCCTTCGGGCCGTTCGACCAGAGATAGCGGTACATGCTGCCGTGCACCGGCTCGCCGTGCTCGTCCAGGCCGGTGCGCCAGGTGTAGTTCCACAAGCCACCCCAGTTCGACTGCTTCTCGAAACAGACGACCTCGGGGATATCCTCGCCCTTCGCCTTGGCCGACTGGAACGCGCGCAGCTGCGCAAGGCCCGACGGGCCGGCTCCAATGACGGCAACTCTCTTCTTCATGGTCAACCTCCGGATGGTGAGTCTTTTTTCACGCGTCGGGCGCGCTGGTTTTTCGCAAGCCTAGGGGCATTGTTGCGCCTGTGTCAAATCTTCTTCCTGACGGTAAACAGAACCGCCCCCGGAACCACGTGATCCCGGGGGCGTCGTTACAACTTCTGCATGAAAGTTAAGCGCAAGCCGCGCTAGCGGGCAATGGTCACCGTGCAGTGCGCACGCGTCGCGACTTCGCTTGCCACCGACCCAAGGACCAGCCGCTGCAATCCGCGCTTGTCGCCGGTGCCCATGACGATGTGGGTATAGCCGTTCTGCTCGGCATAGGCGATGATCGCGGGGGCGGCCTCACGCGCGACGACCTCGACCGTGCCGACATCGGCCGCGCCTTCGCTTTTGGCCAGCGCCTCGGCATCGGCCATCAGCTTCTGCACCTCGTCCGCCTTCCAGTGGCTGATGGTCGGCCCCCGCGCGCCGCCGTGGGCGATGTTGACCACGCAGATCGTCAGATGAGCACCGGTAGACTTGGCAACCTCTGCTGCCTGAATGACCCCGATGGTGGCGTGATCGCTTCCGTCGGTGGGGCAAAGAATCTTGGCTGACATGGTGTCCATTCCCTTCACAGTTGGCTGGACACCACCAACCATCAAACGGCACAATCGGCCTTGACCTGCGTCAAGAAATTTCACCCGCAGGCAAGTAATCGGAGCCCGCCATGCAGCCCATCGACCCCAAGGATCGCCGGATCGCCAACATCCACGACGCCCGGTTCACCCCCTTCGTCTACCCGGACGGCGTGGCCCTCGGCGATTCCGTGCTGCAGCTGGACGACAGCCAGCCCCCGGGCGTGGGCTTTCACGTCTACCGGATGCCCCCCGGCATGACGACGCGCGGCCACCGCCACAACGGGCACGAACAGTTCCTGATCCTGGAAGGCGAGCTGCACGAAAGCGACGGCACCATCCTGCGCGCCGGGGACATGGTCTTCTACCGCGACGGGACCGAGCACAACTCCCACACGCCCACCGGCTGCCTATTGGCCGTCCACATCGCGGGGCCGGAAACGCCGGTGGACTAAGGCACTGCCCTGTCCAACCGCGTCCCCTCTCCCCAGCGGGGGAGAGGGTCAGGGTGAGGGGGAGTGACCTTGGACATGAGAAAAACCCCGGATCGCTCCGGGGTGAGTTGGGGGGTTCAGGTCAGGTAAAGTTATCGGCTCCGGGCCGGACGCCCACGCCAACGGCTAAGACACCGTGGATGTTTGCAGCCAAGCCCTTAGTCTTGTTGGCTTGGCCGCAACTCTCCAACGTCGACACAAATCAGATGTCCAGCGTGTTTTGCGTCTCCCAGGCCGAGAAATGCGAACAGTAGTCGTTCCATTCCTTGTGTTTCAGCTTCAGGAAGGCCGACGAGAACTCGTCCCCCATCATCGACTTCAGGGTCTTGTCCTTGTCGTACTCCCGCAGCGCGTCCAGCAGGTTCAAGGGCAGCTTCGGCGCGTTCTTCACCGTGTGCCCCATCTGATACATGTCGATATCATGCCGCTTGCCGGGGTCCGCCTTCGTGCGCACCCCGTCGATGCCCGCAGCCAGAATGACCGCCTGCATCAGATAGGGGTTCGCCGCCCCATCGGGCAGGCGCAGTTCAAACCGCCCCGGTCCCGGCACGCGGACCATGTGGGTCCGGTTGTTGCCCGTCCAGGTCACCGTATTCGGCGCCCAGGTCGCGCCCGAGGACGTCCGCGGCGCATTGATCCGCTTGTAGCTGTTCACCGTCGGATTGCAGATCGCCGCCAAAGCCGAGGCGTGCTTCATGATCCCGCCCAGGAAGTTGCGCCCCTGCTCGGACAGCCCCAACTCCTTCGATTTGTCGGCGAAGACGTTGGTCTTGCCATCCAGCGACCAGACCGAGATGTGGGCATGGCAGCCCGACCCGGTCAGCCCCTTGAACGGCTTCGGCATGAAGGTGCAGCGCAGGCCGTGCTTTTCGGCGACCGACTTCATCATGAACTTGAAGAAGCTGTGCTTGTCGGCGGTCTGCAGGACGTCGTCGTACTTCCAGTTCATCTCGAACTGGCCGGTCGCGTCCTCGTGGTCGTTCTGGTAGGCCTCCCAGCCCAGTTCCAGCATGTAGTCGCAGACCTCGGCGATGCAGTCATACTGGCGCATGACGGCCTGCTGGTCGTAGCAGGGCTTCTCGGCCGTGTCGTAGGGGTCAGCGATCCTGTCGCCCTCGGGGGTCAGCAGGAAGAATTCGGGCTCGACCCCGGTCTTGACCCGCAGGCCGTCCTTCGCCGCCTCGTCGATCAGGCGGCGCAGCACGTTGCGGGGGGCCTGCGCCAGCGGCTTTTCTTCCATGACGCAGTTCGAGGCAACCCAGGCCACCTCTTTCTTCCAGGGCAGCTGGATCGCCGCCTCGGGGTCGGGGACCGCCATCATGTCCGGGTGTGCCGGAGTGAGGTCAAGCCAGGTCGCGAACCCCGCGAAACCGGCCCCATCCACTGCCATGTCGTTGATCGCCTGCGTCGGCACCAGTTTCGCACGCTGCCCACCGAAAAGGTCGGTGTAGGAAACCATGAAATACTTGACGCCTTTTTCCTTTGCCCACTTGGCAAGGTCTTTAGCCATCACTGTAACTCCCTAGGTCTTTTCTTGTGTGTTTAAGGGGAAACGGCGGCCTTACCAGCCGCCGTTCCGCCCCGGTATCCAGTTGGTGCCTGCCAGGGGAACGCCCGCCATCGCTGCCGCCTCGATGGTCAGCGAGACCAGGTCCTCGGGCTCAAGGTTGTGCAGGTGGTTCTTGCCACAGGCGCGCGCAATGGTCTGCGCCTCCAGCGTCATCACCTTGAGATAGTTCTTCAGGCGGCGGCCGCCGAGGACAGGATCGAACCGCTTGGACAGCTCCGGGTCCTGCGTGGTGATCCCGGCCGGGTCGCGGCCTTCGTGCCAGTCGTCATAGGCGTCGGCGGTGGTGCCAAGCTTCTGGTATTCCTCTTCCCACTTCGGGTCGTTGTCGCCCAGCGCGATCAGCGCCGCCGTCCCGATGGCCACCGCATCCGCGCCCAGGGCCATCGCCTTGGCCACGTCCGCGCCCGACCGGATGCCGCCCGAGACGATCAGCTGCACCTTGCGGTGCATCCCCAGGTCCTGCAGCGCCTTCACGGCTTGCGGGATACAGGCCAGGATCGGCATGCCGACATGTTCGATGAACACGTCCTGCGTCGCCGCCGTGCCACCCTGCATGCCGTCCAGCACGACGACATCCGCGCCCGCCTTCACGGCCAAAGCGGTGTCGTAGTAGGGGCGAGCGCCGCCGACCTTGACGTAGATCGGCTTTTCCCAATCGGTGATCTCGCGCAGTTCCATGATCTTGATTTCAAGGTCATCGGGGCCGGTCCAGTCGGGGTGCCGGCAAGCACTGCGCTGGTCGATCCCCTTGGGCAGGTTGCGCATGTTCGCCACGCGGTCGCTGATCTTTTGCCCCAGCAGCATCCCGCCGCCACCCGGCTTTGCGCCCTGGCCGACGACGACTTCGATGGCGTCGGCACGGCGGAGGTCGTCGGGGTTCATCCCATAGCGGCTGGGAAGGTACTGATAGACCAGCGTCTTGGAATGCCCGCGCTCTTCCTCGGTCATCCCGCCGTCGCCGGTGGTGGTCGAGGTGCCAGCCTCGGACGCGCCACGGCCCAGAGCCTCTTTGGCCGGACCGGACAGCGCGCCGAAACTCATCCCGGCTATGGTCACCGGAATATCCAGGTGGATCGGCTTCTTGGCAAAACGGGTGCCCAACCACACATCGGTCGCGCATTTCTCGCGGTAGCCTTCCAGCGGGTAGCGGCTGATCGAGGCGCCAAGGAACAGAAGGTCATCGAAGTGCGGCAAGTGCCGTTTGGTGCCACCGCCTCGGATGTCATAGATGCCGGTTGCTGCAGCGCGCCGGATCTCGGCGTTCACGGCGGGGGTGAAAGTGGCCGAATAGCGCGGCGGGGTGCGGGGAAAGTCGCTCATTCAGACTGCCTCAGTACGACGACGCGTTGTCGATGTTGAAATTGTACAGCTTGCGGGCGCTGCCATAACGCTTGAACTCTTCCGGCTTGGCCTTGCCGTCCGCCTCACCGCGTTTCAGAAGGTCGGCGAGGAGCGCGATATGTTCGGGCCGCATCTCTTTCTCGATGCAGTCAGCGCCCAGCGACTTCACCGATCCGCGCACGAACAGGCGCGCTTCGTAGAGCGAGTCGCCCAGCGCATCCCCGGCATCCCCCAGCACCACCAGGTTCCCCGACTGCGCCATGAAGGCCGACATGTGGCCGATGCTTCCGTGGACGACGATGTCGATTCCCTTCATCGACACACCGCACCGCGACGACGCATTGCCCTTGATCACCAAGAGGCCGCCGCGACCCGTGGCCCCGGCATACTGGCTGGCGTTGCCGTCGATGATGACAGTGCCCGACATCATGTTCTCGGCCACGCCCGGGCCAGCCGAGCCCTTGATGCGGATCGTCGCCTGCTTGTTCATGCCCGCGCAGTAGTATCCGGTGGACCCGCGCACGGTGATGTCGACAGGGGCATCCACCCCGGCGGCGATGGCATGGGCGCCCTTGGGATTGATGACCTCCCAGGCGGTCATGTTGGTTTGGCCGCGCAGCGCGTGAAGCGAGGAGTTCAGGGCGCGCAGGCCCTCTTTCCCCAGGTCGAAGGTCTGCATTCTCTCAACGCTCCCAGAAGTACACAGTGGCGGGTTCCGGCTCCCAGACGCGGGCCGTCTCGATGCCCGGCAGGTTGACCAGCGCCCGGTATTCCGACCCGAAGGCCACGTATTCGTCGGTCTCGGCCATCACGGCGGGCTTGCAGGCAATGGGGTCGCGGACGACCCCGAAGCCGTTCTTGGTGCCGACGACAAAGGTGTAGAAGCCGTCCAGATCCTCCAGCCCGGATTCCAGCGCGGTGCCCAGATCCTCGCCTTCCTTCAGCTTCTGGCTGACATAGGCGGCGGCGACTTCGGTGTCGTTCTGGGTCTCGAAGGTCATGCCCTTGCGGATCAGCTCGCGCCGCAGCCCGTTGTGGTTGGACAGGCTGCCATTGTGCACCAGGCACTGGTCCGGGCCGGTCGAGAACGGGTGCGCGCCCATCGTCGTCACGGCGGATTCGGTCGCCATGCGAGTGTGGCCGATACCGTGGGTGCCCTTCATCCGGGCGACGTCGAAGCGGGCGGCCACGTCCTTGGGCAGACCGACTTCCTTGAAGATCTCGATGCTGTCGCCCGCGCTCATCACCTTCACGCCGGGGCGCAGGTGCGACAGGGCCGACCGGGCGGCGTCCATCTGGTCCAGCGGAACCTCGACAACGGCATGGGTCGACTTGATCAGCATCGTCACCGGCTGGCCGATGGCGTCATGCAGCTCGCCGTCCAGGTTCTTGAAATCCTTGTCCGGGGTCGCCGACTGGATGGTGATCTTGCCCAGACCGTCCTTCGCCCCGCCATAGATCGCGATGCCGGCCGAGTCGGGGCCGCGGTCGGTCATGGTGATCAGCATGTCCGTCAGCATGGCCCCCAGTTGCGGTTCCAGCTTCGGGTCCTTGAGGAAAAGTCCAACGATGCCGCACATGGATTCGTCTCCTTCACGTGATTGGCATGACGCTAGCATCACCATTTGCCCTGTCAACTGGTAAGAAACAAATTTCACCTGTCGGGAAAAACACTGCTTAACGAACAGGCATCTGCAGTTTTTCTTGACAGAATGTCGCAGGTGGCTTTCCCTGTGGAAAACAAATTTGCCGTGCAGGGAAAGACGTCGGGGACCGCGTCGCACGGACCACACAAGAGTCCAAGGGAGGAAACTGTGGGAGACCTTAATCAACGGATTGAGGCGATGCACCGACGTGACGTGCTGGTGGCATGGGCGTTCGTGATTGGCCTCTGGTGCGCCGTGATCTTTGTGGCCACCGCGACCTGGGACCTTGCGCCGAATGGGACGGCGCGGGTGTTGCTGATGATCGCCGGAGCCGTCGTGCTGATCTTCAACACCGCCGCGATCCTGGCGATGCTGCGCCATTATCGTGAGGACCGCGACTTCATGTACGGCCTCGACATCAAGTTCCTTGACGAAGCCCGCGGCAGAAAGGGCTGATGATGGCACATTATCAACCCCCCAAGCAGGGCAAGGCCAGCCAGTTGTTCGACGTCGTCGTGCTGGTCGTCCTGACGGTCGGTGCGCTGTTCGTCCCGCTGTGGATGGGCATGGCCGGCGCTGCCAAATCCGTGTCGACCCCGGTCGCGAACCCGACATGGGAGGCCCTGGGCCAGAACGAAGCGCAGTCCGCCAAGTATGAAGCACTCGGCTACACGCCCGAGACGGCGCATGACCTGATCCTTGCGCGCTTTGACTACAGCTTTTCGGTCACGGCGCTGCTGACGATGATCGCGGTCATCCTCCTGTACTACTTCCTGATCCTGCGGTTTTCCGAAGTGGAATACCGCGAGGTCATTTCAGAAAAATTCGGGGAGTAAGCTGAAATGGACCTGTGGAACTGGCTTGAATACGGCGCCTGGGGGCTTTCGGCCGCCTTTGGCCTGCACATGGCTGTCGACTGGCTGAAGACCGACAGCACATTCTCCGAAGATGTCCTCACCTCTTCTCGCGAAGGCGAGCTTGAGGCGATGGCCGAAGAACACAAGGTGCATTGATGGCTGACGTAGACATCACCTCGACCACGATGGACGGCATGGGACCGCATGGCACCAAGGTCGGCCTCTTGCGCGTCCTTGGCCCGGCTCACGTCTGGGCGCTTGGCGTCGGCATCGTTCTGGTCGGCGAATACATGGGCTGGAACTTCGCCGTCGGCAAAGGCGGCGCCTATGCCGCGCTGATCGCCTGCTGGTTCGCGGGCATCCTCTATTCCTGCGTCGCCATGATTGACTCGGAGGTGACATCGACCGTCGCCTCGGCGGGCGGGCAGTACACCCAGGCCAAGCATATCATCGGGCCGCTTATGGCCTTCAACGTCGGCCTCTACCTTGTCTTCGCCTACACGATGCTGGAAGCGGCCAATGCGATCACCGCAGGCTACCTCTTTTCCGTCGTCGCCTCGATGACCGGACACGAGGCGGCTCTGGACCAGCGGCCGTTCATCATCCTGGTCATCATGTTCCTGGCCTGGCTGAACTATCGCGGGGTTCTTGCGACCCTGACCTTCAACCTGGTGATCACCGCCATCGCCTTCATGGCGATTCTCGTGCTGTTCATCTCGACCACCGGTCTGGTCGGCAGCGGGATCATGGAGCACGCGGCCCTCTTCGAAGGTCACGAGCTGCCTTATGGCTGGATCGGGGTCCTTGCGGCGATGCACTTCGGGCTCTGGTACTACCTGGGCATCGAGGGCACCACGCAGGCGGCCGAGGAAGTCCGCTCGCCCGCCCGCGCGCTCCCCTTCGGGACGCTGGCCGGGATCATGACGCTGCTTATTGCCGCCACGCTGACCTGGTACATGTGTTCCGGCGTCCTGCCGTGGGAGTTCCTGGGCGACGGGGTGAACGGCTCGGTTGCGCCCTTGTTCGACACGGCGCGGCTGTCGGGGTCCACTGCATTGGTCTGGCTTCTGGGCTTTGGCACCCTTTTCGCGACCCTGGCCAGCGCCAACGGCTGCATCAACGACGCCAGCCGCGCCTGGTTTGCCATGGGCCGGGACAAGTACCTGCCCGGCTGGTTCGGCGCGGTCCACCCGAAGTATCGCACACCCTACCGGTCGATTGTCTTCCTCGTCCCCATCGCGCTGATCTTCGCCCTTGGTGCGCCCTTGGACCAGGTGATCACCTTCTCGATCCTTTCGGGCCTTCTGGGCTATACGTTCATGCCGCTCAACATCATCCTCTTCCGGCGCAAGTGGCCCTTGGAGACGATCAAGCGCGGCTATGAACACCCGTTCCATCCGGTCCCCGCGATCACGCTGCTGACCCTGTGCGCCGTCACCTTCTTCGCGGTGTTCCTGGGCTACGGCACCCAGCTTGTCGCGATGATCGGCTTCTACATCGTGGTGTCGCTGTGGTTCCACTTCTGGCGCTACCGTTTCGTGAACCGGGGGGCGCAGTTCACCATGCCCTGGCCGAAACCGCGCGGCTATTAAGGTTCAACGGCCCGTCCCGAAAGGGGCGGGCCTTTCCCCATGTCCCCGCTTGTCCCCCTTGGCATCGCCCTCGCCGCCCTTGGCCTGTGGCTTGCCCTTCGCCTGATCCGCGAAGCCGCCGCGCGCACGCGCGCGCGCGCGAACTATTTTTCTGCGGTCAGATCCCTGTTCGACGGCGGCGAAACGCGGGTCCAGCCGACCGGCTTTCCCCGCATGACCGGCAGGCGCGCGGGCCTGGCCTTCGACCTGCAGGCCATCCCCGACACGCTGACCTTCCGCAAGCTGCCCGCGCTTTGGGTCCTGGTCACCCTGCCCGAGCCCCTGCCGCTGGACGCAACGCTTGACCTGATGGCGCGTCCCTCGGGCAACGAGCCCTTCACCCGCTTCGCCGACCTGCCCCAGTCGCTGCCGACCCCGCCTGAGTTGCCGAAGGAAATCGCCATCCGCAGCGACGACGCCACCCGCATCCCGCCGCCGGACCTGCTGGCCCGCCATGCCGACCTGTTCACCGACCCAAAGGTCAAGGAGCTGGTTCTCTCCCCAAAGGGCCTGCGCATCGTGATCCTGGCCGAGGAAGCCGACCGCGGCCGCTATCTCATTTTCCGTGACGCCGAGATGGGCCGCGAGCCCCTCTCACCTGCACGGCTTGAACCGCTCCTCGACAGACTGGCCGCGATCCGCAAGGATGTGCTGGCCCTGATGGACCCCGCATGAAATCGCCGCTGAACCCCTACATTGTCCTTGCCGTTGCCGTGATCCTGCCTGGCGTGGGGCAGGTCCTGAACCGCCAGCCGGTGCGCGGATTGATCTTCGTCTGTTTTGCGATCCTGCTCGGCGGCTTCACCCTGAAGACCGCAGCGCCTGACGTGTCCTTTGTCGGCAAGATGGCGGGTGGGCTCTTCGTCTGGGCGATGGCAGTGCTGGACGCCTACAAGACCGCGCGCATCCGCCACGCGGTGTGGAGCCACGCAAACGCTCCTCGATGACTTCGTCACTCGTCGCTGACGGTGGCGCCTGCGAGGAGAAGTCGAAGACGCACGACGAGCCTACGTCCAAAGATCCCCGAGCATCGCCTGCAGCGCCGCCAGCGCCTCCGGCCCGTCCTCGCACCCCGGGCCAACCCTGACCGCCACTGTCGCCGCGAACCCATAAGCCCCGCGCTTCTCCGGGCGGATCGTCACCTCGAACCCTTTCGGCCCCGCGACGACGCTTTCGATCGCATCCTCGGCCCCGAAGGTTTCGTCACTGGCCTCGAACCAGACCGGTCCGCCGCCGACGGGCTGGCGAAAGAGGACATAGCCCTCGTCTGCGTCCTCGCCTTCGGCAAAGCCGATGAACAGCTCGCCCTCATCCTCGACCACCGAGCCGTAGGCCGCCTTCACCGTGATGTCGGCCATGCGCCTAGTACCACTTGGCGATGGGCGGCAGGCTCATCAGGACGGCGTTCGCGTCATGCCCGGTCTCAAGCCCGAACTTCGTCCCCCGGTCATAGACCAGGTTGTATTCGGCGTAGAGGCCCCGGTGCTGCAACTGCACTTCGCGGTCGGCTTCGGTCCAGGGCGTCTGGACACGACGTTCGGTCAGCGGCTGGAAGGCTGGCAGGAAAGCCTCGCCCACCGCACGGGTAAAGGCGAAGTCGCGGTGCCAGTCGCCTGTGTTCAGGTCGTCGTAGAAGATGCCGCCCACGCCCCGCGCGCGGCCGCGATGCGGGACGAAGAAGTACTCGTCGGCCCAGGCTTTGAACTTCGCATAGTAGTCCGGCGAGTGGGCGTCGCAGGCCTTCTGCATTTCGGCATGGAAATGCGCGGTGTCCTCGGCATATTCGATGCAGGGGTTCAGGTCCGACCCACCGCCGAACCACCAGGCGCCCGGGGTCCAGAACATCCGGGTGTTCATGTGGACGGCCGGGGCATGGGGGTTGACCATGTGGGCGACCAGGCTGACGCCGCTGGCCCAGAAGCGCGGGTCGCTGTCCATCCCCGGCACGCCGCGCGCCGCCATCGCGCGCTGGGCCTTTTCACCCAGCACGCCATGCACTTCCGACCAGTTGACCCCGACCTTCTCGAAGACCTGGCCGCCGCGCATCACGCTCATGATGCCGCCACCGCCATCGGCACGCGAGGTGGGCGTCACTTCGAACCGGCCGGGCTTGCCCTTGGCATAGGTGTCTTCCAGCCCCTCGAAGGCCGCGACGATCCGGTCGCGCAGGGTCCGGAACCACGCGGCGGCGACGGCGTTGCGACTGTCAATGGGATCGGTCATTCTTGGGTCCTCGGATATTGGCACCGCATGCCTAGCACCCCCGCGCGCTGCTTTCCACTGTTTGAGGAGGGAACCATGAAACGGCTGGTTTTGCTGACATTTGCAACCCTTGCGGCCTGCGGCACACCGCAGGAGCAGTGCATCACCCGCAACACCCGCGACCTGCGCACGGTGGACCGCCTGATCGCCGAATCCGAAGGGAACCTTGCGCGCGGCTATGCATTCGAGACAGTGACAGTCTACGAGGATTACTGGGCCTACTGCCCGCAAGCCCCGGTGGCCGAGGGCGAGCCCGCCCCGCCGCCGCGCCTGTGCCGTGATGAGCGTCCGGTGACGGAAAAGCGCCCGAAGGCCATCGACCTGAACGAAGAGGCGCGGACGCTGGCCAGCCTTAAGGAAAAGCGGGCCAGCCTGGCCCGTCAGGCCGAAAAGGTGATTGCAGCCTGCAAGGCGCAGTATCCAGAATGATCAGTGGGCCGGCGCGCTGACCACGTCCAGAAGCCCGCGCCCGCCGTCCACCGTCAGCACCTGCCCGGTGATGAACCCCGATGCGTCCGAGGCGAGGAACTGCACCGCCTCGGCCAGTTCCGCCGGTGCCGCGATACGCCCCAGCGGGGTGGCGTCGGTGATCTGATCGCGGAAGTCGGGGTGTTCCTTCAGCGCTGCCTGCAGGCTTGCGCTCATCACGCTGCCGAAGGCCACCGCGTTGACCCGGATGCCCTTCGGCGCCAGACCCACCGCCAGCGACCGCGTCATCTGGTCCATCGCCGCCGAGGCCATCGAATAGGCCAGAAGTTCCGGCCGTGTCGCCTGCGAGGCGATGGAAGACAGGTTGATGATCGAGCCCAGCATCGTCCCCGGCTCGACCTCGGCCCGCTGGGCGTGCTGGATCATCCGCTTGGCCGTCATCTGCGAAATCCGCAGCGCGGACAGGACATTGTGGCGCCACAACTCCTCGACCCCGTCGGCTTCGGGGTTCAGGATGTCCGACACCAGGGTCCTGCGGTTGGCGTTGACCAGGATATCGACCCTCTCGAAGGCGTCGATGGTGGCCGACAAGAGGTTGGCGATGGTCAGCTTCTCGGTCAGGTCGCCCGAGAACATGCGGACCGGCCCTTCGGCCCGCGCTTCCTCGCCCACTTCGGCCTCAAGCCTGGCTTCGTCCACGTCGGCGAACATCACGTTGGCGCCCTTGTCCAGCAGATGCCGGGCGATGGCCAGCCCGATGCCCGAAGCCGAGCCGGTGACGATAGCGGTCTTGCCGGAAACAGAGAATGACATGGGCAGCCTCGTGTCAGGGTTTGGCCCGCTTGGGCTTGATGGCCTGGATCACCCGGAAGCCGCCGTTGGTGACCACCTCCCGAACTTCCAGAAAACTTTCGGACAGCACGGCATCATAGGGCAGATGGCGGTTGGCGACCAACCACAGCTCGCCACTGGGGGCAAGCATCCGCCGGGCCGCCCGGATGAAGCCCGCCCCCAGGTCCGGATCGGCTTCGCGGCCCTTGTGGAAGGGCGGGTTCATGACCACGACGTCCAGCAGCGTGTCGGGCCGCCAGGTGGTCGCATCGGCCCAGTGAAACTGGGCGCGGCCGTCGGTGACGTTGACTCGGGCGCAGTCCAGGGCGTCGGCCTCGGCCTCGACCAGGTCCAGCTTCTTGACGCCGGGGCGCTTCAGGATTTCGGCCGCAAGGAAGCCCCAGCCCGCCCCAAGGTCGGCAACCTTGCCCCCCAGCTTCGCAGGAAGGGCCGAGGCCAGCAGCACCGACCCCCGGTCCGGCCCATCGGCCGAAAAGATGCCGGGCAGGGTCTGGAACCCCTCGACCAGATGCGGCTTGGCCTGCCAGTCCGACAGATCCGGCCCGGCCAGAAACGATGCCAGCTTGCCATGCGCCTTCGACAGGCTTTCCGACAGATCGACCCGCGCCCGCAGGTCCTTCAGCGCCGTGTCGATCCCGTCGGTCTTCTGCCCATCGACCGCGATCCAGCCCCCCGGCGAGACTTCGGCCGCCGCCCGCGCGATCAGACCGCGTGCCGCCTCGCGCGAACGGGGCAGGCAGACGATGGCCGCAGCATAGGGCGGCTCTGCCGTGACCGAATACATCGCGCCGAAATGGTCATGGTCCGGCTTGAAGCCGGTCAGCACCGTCACCCGGTCACGCGGCAGGTCGGCCAGGTCGTCGCCAATCCGCGGCCGATAGACCGCGATCCTGCCTTGGGATGGCAGGTCCAATGCGCCAGTTTCCAGCGCCAGTGACAATCTTGCGGAACGCATGGGCGGAGCCTTAGGCCCCCGGTCCCCTTATGACAACACGACAGGTCATTCCTTTTCCATCGTGCATTGCAGCGGGTGCTGGTGGCGGCGCGCAAAGTCCATCACCTGCGCCACCTTGGTCTCGGCCACCTCGAAGCTGAAGACGCCGACCACGGCCAGGCCCTTCTTGTGCACCGTCAGCATGATCTCGAACGCCTGGGCGTGGTTCAGGCCGAAGAACCGCTCCAGCACGTGAACCACGAACTCCATCGGAGTGTAATCGTCGTTCAGCAGCATCACCTTGTACATCGGCGGACGCTGGGTCTTGGTCTTGGTCTTCGTCAGGATCGAGGTGTCATTCCCCGGGCCATCCGTCTTGTCGGACATGGTCGATGGGCGGGCTGACACGGGATGCGGGCTCCGGACGTGGGATTCGGTGTTGCAACTGGTGTGTGAAATATAGCCTCTTTTGCCGTGGCGAAAAGGGGGCGGACATGCTGACCACCATCGGCTTCGATGCAGACGACACACTTTGGCAGAACGAGACGTTCTTTCGGCTGACCCAGGACCGCTTTCTGCAGGTGCTGCAGGACCACGCCGACCCCCACGACCTGCGCGCGCGGCTGGAGGCGGCCGAGCGGCGGAACCTTGATTATTACGGCTTTGGCGTGAAGGGTTTCACCCTGTCGATGATCGAGACCGCCATCGAGGTGACCGAGGGCCGGGTCCCCTCCAGCGTCATCGGCGACCTCGTGGCGATGGGGCGCGACCTTCTGGAGCATCCGATGGAGCTTTTGCCCCACGCCCGCGCCACCGTCACGGCATTGTCGGGCGATTTCCGCCTGGTCCTGATCACCAAGGGCGACCTTCTGCACCAGGAGCGCAAGCTGGCGCAGTCGGGGCTGGGCGACCTTTTCGACGGGATCGAGATCGTGTCGGACAAGACCGAGGCGACCTATCGCACCATCTTTGCGCGCCACGGCACCGGCGCGGATCAGGCGTTGATGGTCGGAAACTCGCTGAAATCCGACGTCATTCCGGCACTGCAGGCCGGGGCTTGGGGTGTCCATGTCCCGCACGAGCATGAATGGGCGTTCGAGGCCGCAAAGGCCCCGGTCGACCATCATCGCTTCCACGTGCTGCAAGACCTCGGCGAACTGGCCGACCTTGTGCGCCGGCTGTCAGCCTGACCCCAACAGCTAGTCGCGCAAGCGCCGACTCGCCCAAGATATGCGATGATCGGCAGGAATATGCTGCATTCACGCAACTGCATGAACTAATGCTTGAAAGCCATTGGAATTTTTAGGTTTTCGCACGGCAAGTCCTGTGCTAGCTTTCCGGCTGAGCAGAATAAGGCACCGGAAAATCCGGGCCAACAGGCAAAGGGTAGGCGACGTGGCATCGCTTCTCGGGCGGATTTACCGCGCTATTTTCTTGGCATTTGTTGTCAGTACGGTGGTGGTGACATCACCCCTGCAGGCTGCGCCCTTTGCGGCCATCGTCATGGACGGTCGCACCGGCGAGGTGCTGTATGAAAAGAACGCCGACACGCGGCTGCATCCAGCATCGCTGACCAAGATGATGACCCTTTACATCGTCTTCCAGGAGATCGAGGCCGGTCGCCTGACGCTGGACACCAAGGTCACCGTGTCGAAATATGCAGCCTCGCAACCGCCGTCGCGGCTGGGATTGAAGCCGGGACAGAAGATCGCCGTGCGCTACCTGATTCGTGCTGCGGCCATCAAGTCGGCCAATGACGCGGCCGCGACGCTTGGCGACCATATCGGTGGCGACCACGTGGCCTTCGCCAAACGGATGACCCGGACAGCCCGGCAGCTGGGGATGCACAACACGACCTTCAAGAACGCCCACGGCCTGACCTCGGACGGTCACCTGTCGACCGCGCGGGACATGAATATCCTGGGGCGGCACCTGTTCTACGATTTCCCGCAGTACTACCACATCTTCTCGCGCCGGACGGCGGATGCCGGGGTCGCGCAGGTGTCGAACACCAACACGCGCTTTCTGGATGCCTATGAAGGCGCCGACGGCATCAAGACCGGCTACACCGTGGCTGCAGGGTTCAACCTGACCGCCTCGGCGCACCGCGGAAAGAAGCACGTCATCGCGACGGTCTTCGGCGGGACATCGACGGCCAACCGCAATGCCAAGATGAAAGAGCTGATGGATATCGGCTTTGGCAAGGCTCCGAACAATGTCAAGGAACAGCCTCCGGTCGCGGCTGCGGTCGAGGATGCGCTTGTCGCCTCGCTTGAATCCGGCATCGACGAAATCGACGCCGAGGGGGGCGCGGGCAAGACCGTCCGCGTGTCCGGCGAAGTGAAAGTGTCGCCGCGCCCGAAAGCCCGGCCTTCGATCCCGGCCGTTCCGGACGAGGTTGTCGTCGCAATGAACGCCAGCATCGAGGATGCGCTCGCCGAAGCCACGGCAGCGCCGGCCCCCGAAGGCACGCTGGAGTTCCAGGCCGAGGCCATGACAACGGAGGCCGCCCCCGAAACCGCTCTGGCGGCAGCCGAGGTCCTGGAGGCCCCGGTCGAAGAGCTGCTGGCCGAAGCCGCGACTCCGGTCGAGGACGCGACAGCGCTGGCCGCAGTCGATCCCGCCGTGTCAGCCCCTGCCGAGCCGGGGACGCTGGAAGCCCAGGCCGCAGCGCTGAAATCGGGTGGGGCACCGGCCGAGACCCTGGTTGCGGCCCTGCCCGAGGCAGAAGCCCCTCCCGCCGACGCGGCTGACCCCGCCCTGGCCGCGTTGAAGCCCAAGGCACGACCCGACGAGGTTGCCGAGACTGCGGTCGCCGAAGTCAAGGAACCCGAGGCGTCGCTGCCTTTGGAAGAAGTCGTGGTTGCCGAAGCGGCCCCTCAGCCAGAGCTGGTCGTGACCGATCCGGGCACGGAAGTGGCACTGGCCGACCCGGCGCTTCCCCTGATGGGCGAGGTGACCGAGGTCGAAACCGTCGCCGGGGCCGCCAACCTTGCCCCGCCGGACATCGAGCTTGCTGCGGCCAGCGTTGCTGCGCCGCTGCCGAAACGGCAGGCGCCGATCTTCGACGCCGTTGCTGCCGCCGAGGAAGACCTCCCCGCCGAGGAAAGCCAGGAGGTCGTCGTGGTGATGTCGACCTCGGGCGGGCGGCATTTCGGGGTGAACGTGGGCGAATTCCCGTCCCGCTACGACGCGGAAAAGGCGCTTCTGAAGACCGCGCTGGCGGAAAGTGCCACGCTGAACGACGGGCTGCGCAAGACGACACAGTCAGGCGGCGCATGGCGGGCCAGCTTCATGGGGCTGACCGAAGAACAGGCCGAACTTGCCTGCCGCCGGTTGACCGCCCGCGCGATCCCCTGCGAAACCGTGGGGGGCTGAGGCGATGGTCGCTCTGGTTTTCCCCGCCCTGCCGACGGTGACCCTGCCGGTGACGGGCCGCGCCGAACGCTTCCCGGTCCGCCGCATCTTCTGCGTGGGCCGGAACTATGCCGAGCACACCCGCGAAATGGGGGGCGATCCCGAGAAGGAGGCTCCGTTCTTCTTCACCAAGCCCGCCGATGCGGTGGTCGAATCCGGCAGCCGCATCCCCTACCCGCCTGCCACGACCAACCTGCACCACGAGGGTGAGCTGGTGGTCGCGATCGGCAAGGGTGGCGCGATGGTGACCGAGGAAGGTGCCCAGGCGATGATCTGGGGGCACGCGGCGGGCAACGACCTGACCCGGCGCGACCTGCAGGCCGAGGCGAAAGAACGGCGGCGGCCCTGGGACATGGCGAAGGGGTTCGACAAGTCGGCCGTTGTCGGTGCCATCCGGCCCGGGGCACTGCCTGACGCCCGGCTGCGCTGTTCGGTGAACGGGGCGATGCGGCAGGAGGCCGCCCTGTCCGAGATGGTCTGGTCTCCGGCGGCGATCATCGCGGCCTTGTCCCAGATGGTCAGCCTGTCGCCGGGCGATCTGATCTTCACGGGCACTCCGGCGGGGGTGGGACCCCTCAATCGCGGCGACACCTGCAAGGTCGAGATCGACGGGCTGCAGTCGGCAAGCGTGACCATCGCCTAAGCCGCCGCTCTGGCAGTGAACCACATAAGATCAATGGGTTGAAAGACCCGCCGTTGTGCGGGTTTACTTGTGGCATCAAGGCTTGGGCTTGTCGTCCCATTCCTTGGTGAGGATGCGGTTGGCATCCCCTTCCGGGTCATCAAACTGCTTGGTGCGCATCGCCCAGAAGAAGGCGGCAAGACCGATCCCGCCAAGAAACAGCGAGACCGGGATCAGGATCGCCAGGATCTCCATCTACTTCAGCCGCTCCGTCATTTCAGTCTCATGGCGTTCAGCGAGACGGTGATCGACGACAGTGACATCGCCAGCGCGGCGGCGAGGGGCGTGGCCAGGCCCACCAGCGCCAAGGGCACGGCCACAACGTTGTAGCCGCCCGAGATCAGGAAATTCTCGATCATCCGCCGCGTTGCCTGACGGCTGATCCGCACGGCGTCGGCGATGGGGGCCATGTCCTGACCCAGAAGCACGATGTCCGAAGCCACCCGTGCTGCGTCCAGCGCCGAGGCGGGCGAGATCGAGACATGCGCGGCGGCAAGGGCCGCGGTGTCGTTCAGCCCGTCGCCGACCATCAGCACCTTGCGGCCCTGCGCCGACAGCTCGGCCACGCGGGCGGCTTTCTCGGTCGGCAGGACGCCGGCCTGCCAGTTGGCGATGCCAAGGCGGGCGGCCAGATCACGCACCGGAGACGCGGCGTCGCCGGACAGAAGCTCGACCTGCATCCCCGCAGCTTTCAGCGCGGCCACGGCTTGTTCGGCGCCGGGGCGCAGGCGGTCGGTGAAGCCGAAGGCATGGGTTGCGCCGTCGAGGGAAAGGTAGGTTGCGGTTGCCGCAATCGGCGATGCCCCACACCAGTCGGCGCGGCCCAGACGGACGCGGGTGTCGTTGTATTGACCCTCGATGCCCTGGCCGGGAACTTCGCGGATGTCGGTGACGGTTGCCGGGACGATGCCAGCGGCCTTCGCGCCCTCGGCCAGCGCACGGGCCAAGGGGTGCGAGGACCCTGCGGCAAGGGCTGCGGCGACGGCCACGGCGTCGAGCGGCTGGTCGGACAGGCCGACCGGGTCAGGCCGACCCAGCGTCAGCGTGCCGGTCTTGTCGAAGACGACGGTATCGACCTCGGCCAGACGCTCCAGCGCGGTGCCGTGCTTGATGAGGAGGCCCTTGCGGAACAGGCGACCCGAGGCAGAGGTGATGACGGCCGGAACCGCAAGGCCCAACGCACAGGGGCAGGTGATGATCAGAACGGCGGCAGAGATGTTGATCGCATAGCGCACATCGCCGCCGGTGGCCCACATCCAGTAGCCGAAGGCGCTGAACGACAGGATATGCACCAAGGGGGAGTAAAGCTTGGCCGCGCGGTCGGCGAGGCTGGTGTAGCGGGTCTTGGTGCCTTCGGCCACGGCCACAAGGTCGGCCATGCGGTGCAGGCTGGAGTCCTTGCCCGCCGCCGTGACCTGCACGGTCAGGGGGCCGGTCAGGTTGACCTCGCCCGCGCTGACCACGGTGCCCTGCCCCGCCTGCACGGGCAGGCTTTCGCCGGTCAGAAGGCTGCGGTCGAGTTCAGAGGCTCCGTGAAGGACGACGCCATCGACCGGCATCCGCGCGCCGGGACGGACAAGAACGGTGTCGCCCGCGTGGATCTCGGCGATGGGGGTTTCGATTTCCGTGCCGTCCAGGATCAGGATCGCGCGGGGGACTTCGAGGGCGGCCAGTTCCTCGGCCGCTGACCGGGCGATGGCGCGGGTGCGGTGGTCGAGGTAGCGGCCAAGGAGGAGGAAGAAGGCCAGCATCACCGCAGCGTCGAAATAGGCGTGGTGGCCGGACATCCAGGTCTCGTAGACCGAGATCGACGAGGCGAGGATAAGGGCAAGAGAGATCGGGACGTCCATCCCCAGCTTGCCCTGACGCAAGGAGGCCCAGGCGGATTTGAAGAAGGGCTGACCGGCGAAGATCACCGTCGGCAGCGCGATGGCGCCTGAAATCCAGTGGAAAAGGTCGCGGGTCGCATCCTCGGCCCCCGACCAGACGGCGACGGACAGAAGCATCACGTTCATCATCGAGAAGAACGCGACGCCAAGGCGCATAAGCAGGTCGCGGCCCTGGCGGTCGGTCTCGGTGGTGGAGAGAAGGCCGGGGTCCAGCTCGTGCGCTTCCTGGCCCTGGGCTTCCAGCACCGCGATCAGCTGGGCAGCGGTGACGGTGCCTTCGGCCTCGACGCTGACGCGCTTCTGGGTCAGGTTGACGCGGGCCGAGATCACACCGGGAAGGGCCTGAAGTGCGGCCTCAACCGTGGAAATGGACTGCGCGCCGCCGGCGTTCGGCAACGACAGGATGATCCGTCCGGCACGCTCGGCCCGCAGGGCGGCGATGCGTTCGGCGGCAGGGACCACGACGCAGGCCGGGCAGGCCGAGATCTGGGTTCGCGTGGACCCGAAGTCTTCGGCAAGCGCCATCTCAGCCCCGCACGAACAGTTCGGACCGCTGTTCGAACAGCGTGCCGTCGGCAGAGCGGGCGGTGACCTTGACCATCCACTTGCCCTGGTTCAGCTCCAGGTCCGCCGCATAAAGATCGCCCATCCGGGTGAACGCAGGGAAGGTGTCGTCGCTGGTCTCGGTCGTGCGGCCGACAAGGACCTGAAGCTCCTGGACCTGTACCGGCTGTCCATCGGCACCAAGGAAAGCCAGCGTCATGCGGCCCTTCTCGTAGCCCGGGGTCATCGACCAGCCCAAAGCCTCTTGCGCGGCCTTGCGGGCGTTGAAGCCCTGGCTTGCGACGTAGGAGTTGTCGACCTCCAGCCCTGGAAAGGTGCTGACGGCCTTGAAGGCGAGGAGGAGGTTCACACCGATGATCACCGCAAAGGCCGAGACGGTGATGGCGAGGACATGCTTGCCCGTAAGTTCAGTCATCGTCGTCTTCCTTTTCCTTGCCGTTGAAGATCGTATCATGGTGGACCCGGTTCGTCGTGCCCTGTTCCTCGACCCAGAGGCGGACGTCTGTCCGGTCCTCGACCGCCGCGCGGGTGCCGGGGGCGGCGGTCAGGTAGACGCGCTGGGACATCGTCTCGTTCGCAGGGACGGTGACGCTAAGCCCCTCGCGGCCTTCCAGGCCCAGGGTGACAAAGGCGTCCGAGGTCACGGCGATGGTGAACTGGGCGTCCTGCCCATGCATGTTGCGCAGCCGGATGTCATAGGCGTTGCGGATGGACCCGTCCGAAAGCGTGACGAAGGTCGGGTTCCGGACCGGGGTCACGTTCATGTCGATGGGCGAGCGCAGGAAAAGCGCCACGACAAGGCCGATGCCGATGCCCGCCCAAAGGACGGTGTACAGCATGGTGCGGACGCGGAAGACGTGGGACCAGACCGATTTCGCGGGCTGGCCAGCGCGTTCGCGGGTCTCGTCGGTGAGGGCAAGGTAGCCGATCAGGTCGCGCGGCTTGCCGATCTTGTCCATCGTGTCGTTGCAGGCGTCGATGCAGAGGCCGCAGGTGATGCAGGCAAGTTGCTGGCCGTTGCGGATGTCGATGCCCATCGGGCAGACGTTGACGCAGGCCATGCAGTCGATGCAGTCGCCGTTGCCTTCCACATTCTGCTTGCCGCGGGGTTCTCCGCGCCACTCACGATAGCCGATCGTCAGCGTGTCCTCGTCCATCATCGCGGCCTGGATGCGGGGCCAGGGGCAGGCATAGATGCAGATCTGTTCCCGCGCGAAGCCGCCGAAGAAGAAGGTGGTCAGCGTCAGGACCAGCATGGTGATGTAGGCGATGGGATGCGCCTGGCCGGTGACGAGATCCCTCAGCAGGGTCGGAGCGTCGGTGAAGTAGAAGATCCAGGCGCCGCCCGTGGCGAGGCCGATCAGGAACCAGACCGACCATTTGATCGCGGTCTTGCGGATTTTCTCGCCGTCCCATTTCTGGCGGTGCAGCCTTATGCGGGCGTTGCGGTCGCCCTCGATCCAGCGTTCGACCAGGATGAAAAGGTCGGTCCAGACGGTCTGCGGGCAGGCATAGCCGCACCAGACCCGCCCCGCGGCCGAAGTGAAGAGGAACAACCCAAGGCCCGCCATGATCAGAAGGCCCGCGATGAAATAGAATTCATGCGGCCAGATCTCGATCATGAAGAAGAAGAACCGCCGGTTCGCCATGTCGATCAGGACAGCCTGATCGGGCAGCGACGGCCCCCGGTCCCAGCGCAGCCAGGGGGTGATGTAGTAGATGCCAAGAGTGATCCCCATGATCCACCACTTCAGCGTGCGGAAGGTGCCCTTCACGCGACGCGGAAAGACGGGTTCGCGCGCGGCATAAAGGCTGGGCGGGGAATCGGGGGTATCCACGGGGGGACTCCTTGGGCGCAGGGGCAGGCTTCAGTCCATCCTGCAATCGGGCATTTCCCGGCAGCGGGCCTTGACCTGCATCAATAGCCCGATACCCCTGACTGCCTTAATGCGGCATTGCAGCGCAAATCGGCGTGATGCGGGGGCGGCCTGTCGAGGCGCACCTGCCGTGCCACCGTCGCGTTGCCGCAACGGGCGCGGTGCCTTCGCCTGCGATATTTGGGCTGCGTTGAAGCGGCCTCCGAGCGGTTTTGCGTCCTTCACGCAAAACGGCGAGACAAGGGACTTGCGCGGTACGCGCTCGATTTCGCAGGCGCCCCGACCTGCGCAACGGATAAAAGAAGGGGACCCGAAGGCCCCCTTTGCAGTCACAAGGGAAAAGGGATCACTCCCCGCCACCGCGGCTGTGGACATAGAAGGCCACAGCGCGGATTTCGTCTTCGGACAGACGCTCGTTCCAGTTCGGCATCACGCCGAACCGGGCCTTCGTCACAGTCTCGATGATCTTTTCCCGCGACCCGCCATAGAGCCAGATCGCGTCCGTCAGCCGGGGCGCGCCTTGCGTGCGGTCGCCCGAGCCGTCTTCCATATGGCAGGCGGCACAGTTCTCGGCGAAAAGCGTCGCGCCTTCGGTTGCCAGGGCCGCGTCGTGGTCCTGCCCCGAAATCGCCAGCACATGTTCCGTCACCTGAGCAATCTGGGTTTCGTCCAGAATGCCGTCCAGACCGAACTTGGGCATTTCCGAATAGCGGGCGTCCGGGTCGGTTGTGTTGCGGATGCCGTGGGTGATGGTCAGGTGGATATCCTCCATCGTGCCACCCCAAAGCCAGTCGTCGTCCAGCAAGTTCGGATAGCCCTTGCCCTCGAACCCGGCAGCGCCCGATCCGTGGCAGGTGGTGCAGTTGGTGCGGAAGACGGCCGCGCCAGCGCGTTCGGCAAAGCCCGCAAGCTCGGGGTCGGCACCGATGGCGGTCAGGTCGGCGGCGACCAGCTTGTCCTTGATGGCCGCATTGGCCGCATCGACGGCGGCAATCTCGACCGCGACATCGGCGCGGGTCGAGGCCCCCAGAAGGCCCGGGGTTGCCTGCGTGATCAGGGGCCAGGCCGGATAGGCGATGGTATAGCCGATGCCCCAGACGATCGTGGCGTAGAACACCCAGACCCACCAGCGCGGCAGCGGGTTGTTCAACTCCTCGATCCCGTCCCAGCTGTGGCCGGTCGTTTCCACCTGCCGCTGTTCTTTCTTGATTGGCTTGGCCATGTTCAGGCCTCCTTACGCGGTTGGGCAGGGTCATCCGCCGCAGGACGGTCGTCGTTGCGGAAGATCGAGGTGGCGACCTCCTGGTGCATCGCGCGGGACCCCGGGCGGAAGGCCCAGACGCACAGCGCCAGGAAGCCCACGGTCATCGCCAGCAGGAACCAGCTGTCAGCCAGGTGGCGCAGGAAGGAATAGGTTTCCATCTTTGTCCCCTTACCGGTTCGCCACGGGCGTGTAGGTCGAGAAGTCGACCATCGTGCCCAGGACCTGCATGTAGGCGATCAGCGCGTCCATCTCGGTCAGTTCGGGCTGGCCGTCGAAATTGCGCACGTTGACCGGGGTGCCGAAGGCGGCTTCGCCATAGCGTTCCTCCAGCCCCGAGCTGTCGCCCAGGGGATCGGCCTGCGCGGTGAAGTCGGCCAGCGCGTTTTCCACCATCGCGTCGTCATAGGGGACGCCCGTCATCCGGTTGGTGGCGACCACGTCCTGGATGTACTTCCCGTCGATGATCGCGTTGGCCAGGAAGCCATAGGGCGGCATCACCGATTCCGGCACCACGGACTTCGCGTTGGTGAAGTGGTCCTGATGCCATTCGTCCGAATACCGGCCGCCGACGCGGGCCAGATCGGGCCCGGTCCGCTTGGACCCCCACTGGAACGGCCGGTCATACATCGACTCGGCTGCCAGCGAGTAGTGGCCGTAGCGTTCAACCTCGTCCCGCATCGGGCGGATCATCTGGCTGTGGCAGCCATAGCAGCCCTCACGGACGTAGATGCTGCGCCCGGCCAGTTCCAAGGGCGTGTAGGGGCGGACCCCTTCCACCTTCTCGATGGTGTTCTCCAGGTAGAACAGGGGCACGATCTGCACGATACCGCCGATGGTCACGACCAGAAGGCTGAGGATCATCAGAAGCGTCGCGTTGGTCTCGATGACCTTGTGTTTGTCAAGAATTCCCATTGTCCCGTTTCCTTATTCTGCCGGAACGGCGGAGTTCTGGGTGACGCGTGCGGGTTGCGCACGGACGGTCATCCAGAGGTTCCAGCACATGATCAATGCCCCGCCCAGGAACATCAGCCCGCCCAGCGCCCGCACCACATACATCGGGTACTTCGCGGCCACGGTGTCGGCGAAGGCGTTCACAAGGAACCCGTTCGCATCGACTTCACGCCACATCAGGCCTTCCATGATGCCCGTGACCCACATGGCCGAGGCGTAAAGGACGATCCCGATGGTCGCGAGCCAGAAGTGCCAGCTGACAAGTTTGAGGGAGTAGAGCCCCTCGCGGTTCCACAGGCGCGGCACGAGGTAGTAAAGGACGCCGAAGGTGATCATGCCGTTCCAGCCCAAGGCGCCGGAATGGACGTGACCGATGGTCCAATCGGTGTAGTGCGACAGCGAGTTCACGGCCTTGATCGACATCATCGGGCCTTCGAAGGTCGACCTGCCGTAAAAGCCGATACTGACGACCATCATCCGGATGATCGGATCGGTGCGCAGCTTGTCCCAGGCACCCGACAGGGTCATCAGCCCGTTGATCATGCCACCCCAGCTGGGCATCCACAGGATCACCGAGAAGACCATGCCAAGGGTCGAGGCCCAATCGGGAAGTGCCGTGTAGTGCAGGTGGTGCGGACCGGCCCAGATATACAGGAAGATCAAGGCCCAGAAGTGGATGATCGACAGCTTGTAGCTGAAGACCGGGCGTTCAGCCTGCTTGGGGACGAAGTAGTACATCATCCCCAGGAAGCCTGCAGTCAGGAAGAAGCCCACGGCGTTGTGGCCGTACCACCACTGCACCATCGCGTCCTGCACGCCGGCGTAAAGCTGGACCTGGGCCGAGCCGAAGATCGAAACCGGGATCGCGGCGTTGTTCACCAGGTGCAGCATCGCGACGGTCAGGATCATCGACAGAAGGAACCAGTTCGCCACGTAGATGTGGGGCTCTTTCCGCTTGAAGAGAGTGCCCATGAAGACGATCAGGAAGGCGACCCAGACCACGGTGATCAGGATATCGACGTACCAGACGGGTTCGGCGTATTCCTTGCCCTGGGTGGCGCCAAGGACATAGCCCGTCGCGGCCAGGACGATGACCAGCTGCCAGCCCCAGAAGACGAACCAGCCCAGGGACCCGCCGAACAGGCGCGCGGCCGAGGTGCGCTGGACGATGTAGAAGGACGACATGATCAGCGCGTTGCCGCCAAAGGCGAAGATCACCGCGCTGGTGTGCAGGGGCCGCAGGCGACCGAAGTTGCCGTAGCCCTGCAGGAACTCGAAGTTCAGCTGCGGCCAGGCCAGCTGGCTGGCGATGACCAGCCCGACCAGAAAGCCCACGGCACCCCAGAAGGCGGTCGCAATCGCTCCGGCGCGGATGACGCTGTCGAAATATTCGTGCTGCACGTTGGGCTTGGGATCGCCCGCAGTCCGCAGCACCCACAGAAAGGCGATGCCCGCGGCAAGCATCACGGTAATCGCGTTGACCTGGTAAGCCAGGTCATGGGCGTAGTTGGCCGCGATCGCGGCACAGACCGCGACGAGGCCTAGCCCTGCCAGTTTCAAGTAATCCCACATGGTTGCGTCCCTTCGTCCTGTCCTCGTGCGCTTCGCCCTTCCGCATTGATTCGGGGCAGCGAGCGCACTTTTCGGCAGGATGACTTCTGCAGTGCAGCGGGGTCTGCCGCCTTGATCTGGGTCAATCAGGGGTTTGCGCGGCATTGACCTCTGTCAAGGCGACGTGGCCAGGATGCGCCATGATGGGCCATCACCTTAAAGGGAGACCCATCATGGCCTACAAATCGCTTCTGACCATCGCCGCCTCGCCCGAAGGCGTGCCGGCCACCGTCACTGCGGCCGCGCAGCTTGCACAGGCGATGGACGCGCACCTTGATGCGCTGGCGGTCGGGGTGGACCGGACGCAGATCGGCTATTCCTATGTGGGTTCGGGCGCGGTGGTGATCGCCGCGGCGATGGACCGGGCCGAGGCAGAGGCACGCGAAGCCGAAGCCGCACTGAACGCCGCCATCGGCGCGCAGACACCCTCGCTGCGCTCCTCGGTCGAATCGGTGGTCACCCAGCTGGGCGCACTGACCGATGTGGTGGCCACCCGGGCGCGTTATTCCGATCTGGTGGTCCTGCCCCTGCCCTACGGCAAGTCGCGCGGGGTCGAGGATGAGGCGATGACCGAGGCCGCCCTGTTCGAAGGCATGGCGCCGGTGCTGATCGTGCCGCCGTCCGGCATGCGGACGGCCGTTCCGAAGCGGATCATCGTCGCCTGGAACCAAAGCCGCGAGGCGCTGGTCGCCGCCCGCCGCGCGATGCCGTTCCTGAAGCGGGCCGAACTGGTGCAGATCGTCGTCGTCGATCCACCCGCCCACGGGCCAGAGCGGTCTGACCCCGGCGGCCTCCTTTGCCAGCTTCTGGTCCGGCATGGCGTCAAGGCCGAGGTCTCGGTCCTGGCGCGGACTCTGCCACGGGTGTCCGAGGTCCTGGCCCGGCAGGTGCGCGACGTCGATGCCGAGCTTCTGGTGATGGGGGCTTACGGCCACAGCCGCTTCCGCGAGGCGATCCTGGGCGGGGCGACGCGCGACATGCTGGAACGCGCGGACGTGCCGGTCTTCCTGGCGCACTGATATCTGGCGCGGCTCGTCGTCGACTTCGTCGCTCCTCGCGGGGTACACCTGCGACGAGAAGACGAAGTCGCACGAGGAGCCGCCCGCTAAAGCTTGTCCAGTTCCGCCACCGCAGTCTCGCGCAGGGCGCGCAGGTCGGCGATCGAGGCGTCCAGTTCCGCCTTCTGCTTGTCCAGTGCCTGAAGCTGGCGATCGGCCAGTTGCAGCCAGGCTTCCAGCTGCGGGCGTTCGCCCTTCTTGCCGTAGATCAGCAGCCACTGGCGGATTTCCTCCAGGCTGAACCCGAAGCGGCGGCCGCGCAGGATCAGCTTCATCCGCGCCACTTCACGCGGGCCATAGAACCGGGCACGGCCTTCCTTTTCGGGGGCCAGCAGCTCGATATATTCGTAGTACCGCAAGGTGCGCGGCGTCACGTCGAACCTGGCGCACATCTCCTTGAAGCTGAGGCGAGTATCGGTCATGCGCAGCTCCTTTCGCGGGACAGCCTAGGATCACACCTGGCCTGGCGCAACCACGAGGTGTCCCGGGGGGTTGCCTTCCCCGGGATGCAGCGGTTTGATGCGTGCCCGCAGGTCCCCCGGGGAAGGCTTCATGTCCGACATCACCACCATCGCCCGCCAGTTCATCCAGGCCCTGCCCCACAGCCACGCGCTGGGGATGCAGCTTGACGCCATTGGCGAGGGCACGGCCACCATCGCCATGCCCTATGACGAAAGGCTGATCGGCGATCCGGCGACGGGGGTGATCCACGGCGGCGCGGTGTCGGCGCTGATGGACACCGCCTGCGGGGCCGCCGTCATGAGCCATCCGCAGGCGGGGTTTTCCACCGCGACGCTGGACCTGCGCATCGACTACATGCGCCCGGCCACGGCCGGCCAGACGATCCGGGCCACGGCGGAATGCCATCACGTCACCCGCTCGGTCGCCTTCGTGCGGGCCGTGGCCACGGATGACGACACCAGCCGCCCGGTGGCGATGGCCACGGGTGCCTTCACGGTGGAGCGCAAGGGATGAAGTCGCCCGAGCCGGTCCATGTCATCAAGCGGCGGCGCGAGGCGCTGCTGCGCAGTCTGGTCGACGGGGTGCCCTATATCCGCTATCTGGGCGTTCAGTTCGACCGGCGCGGGGACGAGCTGACGGCGGTCCTGCCGTTCCGCGACGACCTGATCGGCAACCCGCGCCTACCCGCCCTGCATGGCGGCGCGACGGCGGCCTTCCTGGAAATCGCCGCGATGATCGAGCTGTCGTGGAGCACTTTGTGGGAGGGCGTCGAGGCAGACGGTGCGCTGCCCGACGGGCCGCTGCGGCTGCCGAAGACCATCGACTTCACCATCGACTATCTGCGCGCCGGTCTGCCCCGTGACGCCTACGCGCGCGCACGGGTCAACCGGTCGGGGCGGCGCTATGCCTCGGTGCATGTCGAGGCCTGGCAGGACAACCGCGCGCGGCTTTTCGCGCAGGCGACGGGGCACTTCCTGATGCCGCCGGTCGAGCCGAAACCGTGACCGAGGTCACCCACGGCCGCATGCTGCGGATCGCGGGGCCGATTGTCCTGTCCAACGTCACGGTGCCCTTGCTGGGGGCCGTCGACACGGCGGTCATAGGCCAGCTGGGCGACCCTGCCAGCCTGGGGGCCGTGGGCATTGGCGCGGTGATCCTGGCGACACTGTACTGGGCGTTCGGCTTCCTGCGGATGTCGACCTCGGGCCTTGCCGCGCAGGCGCATGGCGCGGGGGACGCAGTCGAGCGGACAGCGGTCCTGATCCGCGCGCTGCTGATCGGCGCGGCGGCGGGGCTGGTGCTGGTGCTTGCGCAGGTGGCGCTGTTCGGGGCCGCGTTCTGGGTGGCCCCGGCCTCGGACGCGGTAGAGGCTCTGGCGCGGGAGTATCTGCAGATCCGGATCTGGGGCGCGCCTGCCACCATCGCGCTTTACGCGCTGACCGGCTGGCTGGTGGGGCTGGGGCGGACGCAGGGGGTGCTGATCCTGCAGCTGTGGCAGAATGGGCTGAACATTGGCCTCGACCTGTGGTTCGTGCTGGGGCTCGGCTGGGGCGTGCCAGGGGTCGCCTTTGCCACCTTGATCGCCGAATGGACCGGGGTTCTTCTGGCGCTGTGGCTGGCGCGCGATGCCTTGGGTGCCGCGCTGCGCCCGGCTTTGGCGCGGCTTGTGGACCGGGTGGCGCTGCGGCTGATGTTCTCGGCCAGCCGGGACATCATGGCGCGGACGGTCCTTCTGCAGCTGAGCTTCACCAGCTTCGTCTTTCTGGGTGCGCGCTTCGGCGACGTGACCCTGGCGGCCAATCAGGTCCTGATGCAGTTCCTGGAGATCACCGCCTATGCGCTGGACGGTTTCGCCTTTGCCGCCGAGGCGCTGGTCGGCCAGGCCATCGGCGCGCGGTCCGTGGCGCAGACCAGGGCGGCGGGGAGGATCTGCATGCAGTGGGGCTTCTGGGGCGCAGCGGGGTTGGCGCTGGTCTTCGCCGTGACCGGCCCGGGGATCATCGACCTGATGACCACCTCTCCCGAGGTGCGCGAGATGGCGCGGAGCTACCTGCCCTGGCTGGTCGCCGCGCCCCTGATCGGGGTGGCGGCCTGGATCTACGACGGAATTTTCATCGGCGCACTTCTGACCGGGGACATGCTGCGCGCGATGCTTCTGTCGGTGGCGGTCTACGTTGCGGCGCTGGCGGTGCTGGTGCCTCTGGGCGGTAACCACGGGCTTTGGGCCTCGCTCATGGTGCTGAACGCGGTGCGCACAGTGACGCTGTGGCGGAAGTATCCGAAAATCCTTGCAAGGGCGGGCGTCGCGTAAGGCTTGCCTTCCCCCCATCGCCCGGGCGATTATGCGCCAAAGGGGAGAAACATGCGGAAATTCCTGGTCGTGCTGGACGACAGCCGCGAATGCCTGAACGCGATGCGCTTTGCCGCCTTGCGCGCGGCCCATACCGGGGGCGGGGTGACAATCCTGTCCATCGTCCCGCCGGACGAGTTTCAGACCTGGGTCGGCGTGGCCGATCTGATGCGGGCCGAAGCGCGGGAACGGATCGAGGCGCATTTCGAGGTCTTCGCCAAGTGGATGCGCGACAAGCAGGGGGTGAACCCCGAGCTGGTGATCCGCGAGGGTGATCCGGTGGCGGAAATCCTTGCGCTTGTGACCGAGGACTCTGAAATCGGCATCCTTGTCCTGGGGGCCGGGACCGACAAGTCGGGGCCGGGGCCGCTGGTGACAGCCCTTAGCCGCAATTCCGGCAACCTGCCGATCCCGGTGACCATCGTGCCGGGCGACATGTCGAAAGAGCGGCTGGAAAGCATCACCTGAACGACCACGCCCCGGCTGAGGCGTGGCGGTTTAAGCGCCCGCTTACAGCCAGATCGAAACGGAACACCTATGTGAACATCGTGGCCCTGCGAGGCCTCGCTTCCCTGGACATCCTATGCCCCTTCCCGACACGGCGACTGTCGCCAATCGTCCGACGCTTTCCGCCTTTGCCCTGAACGCTCTGGTCGCCACCTACCTGATGGCGCTGTGCAACGCGACCTTCTGGGGCCATCTGTTCCGCATCTTCGACGGCCGCACCGTGACCGCGCTGGTCTTCGCCGGGGCAGTCTGGGCGCTGATGCTGCTGGTGATCTCGCTCCTGGCGGTGCGAAAGCTGCAAAGGCCGGTGCTGGTGGCTCTGCTGATCACGGCGGCGGTGACGTCCTATTATGTCGACGTGCTGGGCGTCGTGGTCGACCGCGACATGATCCAGAACGCGATGACGACGACCTTTGCGGAATCAAAGCACCTGATCACGCTGCACTTCCTGGGCCACGTCGCGCTTTACGGCGTGCTGCCGGCGCTTCTGGTCCTGTGGGTCCGCATCCGCCGCGCTGCGGTCGGGCGGGCGCTGGTGGGTTACGGCCTGGTCACCGCGCTGTCGGCGGCTTTGCTGGTCGGCCTTCTGTTCACCAATCTCAAGGCCTATTCCACCGTCCTGCGCGCCGACAAGGAGCTGATGGGATCGGTCCAGCCACTGGCGCCGATGGGCGGGGCGTTGCGCTATGCCAGGATGATGTTCAAGTCGACCCAGATCGTCGTTCAACCCACCGGCCGCGACGCCGGGACCGGGCCTTACCTTGCCAAGGCCGACAAGCCGGTCCTGATGGTCATCGTCGCGGGCGAAACGGGCCGGGCGCAGAACTGGTCGCTGGGCGGCTACGGGCGCGACACCAACCCCGAACTGGCCAAGCGCGACATCGTCTACTACCCGAACGCCACCAGCTGCGGCACGGCGACGGCAACCTCGCTGCCCTGCATGTTCTCGCCGCTGACGCGAGACCAGTATTCGTATGAAGGCGGTCTGGGAAACGAGAACCTCCTGGACGTGCTGATGCACGCCGGATTCAAGGTCGAATGGTGGGAGAACAACACCGGTGACAAGAACGTCGGTGACCGTTTGCCGGTGCGCCCGCGCGTGATGACCGCCGCGGACGGGGCCGAGTTCTGCTTTCCCGAATGCATCGACGGCGTCTTCCTGAAAAGCCTGCAGGAGAAGGCGGACACGATCACCGAAAACACCGTGATTGTCCTGCACCAGATCGGCAGCCACGGCCCAAGCTACTGGCTGCGCTACCCGGCCGACCGCGAGATCTTCAGCCCCGCCTGCAAGACGCCCGAACTGACCGACTGTTCAAGCGAAGAGATCGTCAACGCCTATGACAACACCATCGCCTATACCGACTGGTTCCTGGCGCAGGTGATCGACGTCCTTGACGCCTCGGACCGGGTGATCCCGGCGATGTACTATGTCTCGGACCACGGCGAGTCCCTGGGCGAGGGCGGGCTCTACCTGCACGGCACACCCTACTTCATGGCGCCCGAGTATCAGACGCGGGTTCCGATGGTGATCTGGATGTCCGAGCGGTTCCGTGACAGTCTTGCCGTCGATGCTGAGTGTCTGAAGGCGGCGGCGGCTCAGCCGGTCAGCCATGACAACATGTTCTCGACGGTGCTGGGGATGGTGGATGTGACGACGACGGCCAAGGACGATGCGCTGGACCTTGCCGGGTCCTGCCGCCAGGTCACGACGGGCTGACGGATGACCGTGCAGGAAAAACCTCCGCGCAAGTCGGGCGTGGCGCATTTCTTCGCGGCGGCGGGCTATTCGCTGGGCGGCTTGCAGCGCCTGTCGCGGGAAAGCGCCTTCCGGCAGGAAGTGGCACTGGTCGCGGGGCTTTTGGTGCTCTTCGTCGTTTTCGGTGCCTCGGTGCCGCAAGTGCTGGGCCTTGTCGCCATCGGCCTGGCGCTGATCGCGGTCGAGGCGCTGAACACCGCGCTGGAAGTCCTGGTCGATCACCTGTCGCCCGGCTGGTCGCAGTTCGCCAAGGAGGCCAAGGACCTTGGCTCGCTGGCCGTGGCCTGCACCATCGGGGCGATGCTGATCTATGCGGGCGTTGTCCTGGTCTGGTAGCCCATGCGGTGCGGGCATTGCCGCCATGCGGCGATGTGCGTTGGGGCGGGCGCGGGATTGGCCTATCTTGTCAGGCAGGGAGGAGCCTTCCGAAAGGCCCCAAGATCATGTCCATCCACCCGTTCCTGCCCCGCAAACCCGTTGCCGCGCCGTTGGAGCCGTATTTCTCGGCCGAGCCTGTCGCTCCGGCACCACACCTGCGCCCCTTGTCTGCGCTTGAGCAGATGTATGCCTACTGGGGGTCCGACCGGGTCTAGGCATCTAGGCCCGAGCGTAGGGTGGGCGATACCGCCCACCCTACCCCTGGTCCCGGTTTAGAACCGTTCCAGACTTGACGTTGGGCCAGCCAAGGCGCATATCCGAGTGGAATAGTCGGAGACTCCACATGTTCATCCAGACCGAATCCACGCCGAACCCCGCAACGCTGAAGTTCCTGCCCGGCCAGACCGTGCTGGAACTTGGCACCGCCGACTTTCCGTCAGCCGAGGCTGCGGCGAAATCCCCGCTGGCAAGCCGCATCTTCGCGGCAGGCGGTGTCACGGGCGTCTTCTTCGGCACCGATTTCGTCACCGTCACCAAGGCGGAAGCGGTCGACTGGGCACATATCAAGCCACAGATCCTGGGCGCGATCATGGAGCATTACCAGTCCGGTGCACCCGTGATCGAAGGTGAAGGCGCGACCGGCGGCGGCCATGCCGAGCATACCGGCGAGGATGGCGATATCGTGCGCCAGATCAAGGAACTTCTCGACACTCGCGTCCGGCCCGCCGTGGCGCAGGATGGTGGCGACATCACGTTCCACGGCTTTGACCGGGGCGTGGTCTACCTGCACATGCAGGGCGCTTGCGCAGGCTGCCCATCCTCGACCCTGACGCTGAAGATGGGGATCGAAAACCTTCTGCGGCACTACATTCCGGAAGTGCTTGAAGTGCGGCCCGTCGCGGCCTGATCTTCCGTGACGGCTCCTCGCTTCCCTTCGGTCGCTCCTCGCGGGGCGGCCAGCGACGAGAAGTCGAAGACGCACGAGGAGCGTGCGGTTCTGGCCTTCGACACCTCCGGACCGTTCTGTGCGGCAGCGCTGCTGCTGCCCGCCCCCCTGAACGCGTGCCGAATGATCCAGCGGCTGGAGCCGATGGAGAAGGGCCAGGCCGAACGACTTGTCCCGCTGCTGGAAGAGCTTCTGGCTGAAGGCGGGATTGGTTGGCCCGACCTCAGGGCGCTGGCCGTCGGCACGGGGCCGGGCAACTTCACCGGCGTCCGCATCTCGGTTGCCACCGCGCGTGGCCTGGCGCTGGGGCTGGGTATCCCCGCGATCGGAGTGACCCGGCTTGAGGCCCTGGCTTACGGACAGCCCCGCCCGCTTCGCGTGATCGAGGATGCGCGCCGGGGGGACGTCTACTTTCAGGACTTCACTGAAGCCGGTCCCGGTACGGCCAGGCTTGCTGCGGCAGACAGCGTCGAAGCAATGCCGAACGCGACCGGCAGCGCTGCCGGTCCAGCCGCGCTTCCCCCTGCCATGCCGCTTGTCGAGGCCATCGCCCGGATCGGGGCGACCCGCGCGCAGACACCGCAGCCCCGCCCCGCCCCCTTCTACCTGCGCGGCGCGGATGCCGCCCCGCCATCGGACCCGCCCCCGGTAATCCTGCCGTGACGCCCGAAGCCCTGGCCGCCCTGCACGCCCGCGCCTTCCGCACTCCCGCGCCGTGGAGCCCCGCCGACTTTGCCGGGCTTCTGGCCGATCCCCTCTGCTTCCTGCTGATCGAGGGCGACGCGGGTTTCCTGCTGGGACGCGCCGTCGCGGGCGAGGCCGAGCTTCTGACCATCGCCGTCGCCCCCGAAGCACGGCGTCGGGGGCTGGGCCGCAAGCTCGTCGCACGATTTCTTTACCAGGCGCAGCTTCGAGGGGCCGAGCGGGCCTTTCTGGAGGTCGCGGCGGACAACGCAGCCGCCATCGGGCTTTACGAATCAGCCGGCTTCGCCCCGGCGGGCCGCAGGCGCGGCTATTACCTGACGCCCGAGGGCCAGCGCATCGACGCCCTCGTCATGGCGCGCGAATTGGCAGCCGCGCCTTCGGGGTGAAAAAGTTTGACCAAAGGGTCAAGTTGCCGCACCGGCAAAGATAATCCCGCTTGACCCCCATGCGGGCTTTGCCCCTAATCAGCGGCAGGAACCGCCCGCGACCGGGAAACCGGCGGACAGGGCGTCACAGTGTTCGTCAACCGGGAGACTACCCATGAGCCTTATGAAATCCCTTGCCGGGGCAACCTGCGCATTCGCCCTGCTGTCGGGCGTCGCCGCAGCAGAGCCTGCGATCATCTTCGACCTTGGCGGCAAGTTCGACAAATCCTTCAACGAGGCCGCTTTCAACGGGGCAACCCGCTGGGCCGAGGAAACCGGCGGCACGTTCAAGGAACTGGAAATGCAGGACGAAGCCCAGCGCGAGCAGGCCCTGCGCCGTCTGGCCGAAGCCGGGTCCAACCCGGTCGTCATGACCGGCTTTGCGTTCGGCGACGTGCTGAACAAGGTCGCCCCCGACTTCCCCGACACCAAGTTCGCGATCATCGACATGGTCGTGGAACAGCCGAACGTGAAATCGGTCGTCTTCAACGAGCATGAAGGGTCCTACCTTGTCGGCATGATGGCTGGCCTTGCCACCAAGACCGGCACCGTCGGCTTCATCGGCGGCATGGACATCCCGCTGATCCGCAAGTTCGGCTGCGGCTATGCCCAGGGCGTCATGGCGGCCAAGCCCGACGCCAAGGTCGTGCTGAACATGACCGGGACGACTCCGGCCGCCTGGAACGACCCGGTCAAGGGCGCGGAACTGGCCAAGGGCCAGAAGGCGCAAGGCGCGGACGTGATCTACGCGGCGGCTGGCGGCACGGGCGTTGGCGTCCTGCAGGCTGCAGCCGACGAGGGGATCCTCTCGATCGGCGTCGACAGCAACCAGAACTACATGCACCCGGGCAAAGTCCTGACCTCGATGCTGAAGCGCGTCGACAACGCCGTCTACGAGGCCTTCAAGGAAGGCGAAGCGCTGACCCCCGGCATCAACGTCATGGGTCTGGCGAACGACGGCGTCGGCTATGCGATGGACGAGAACAACGCCTCGCTGGTCACGCCGGAAATGCAGGCTGCCGTCGATGCCGCGGCCGAGAAGATCAAGTCGGGCGAACTCGTGGTCCACGACTACATGTCCGACAACACCTGCCCTGCCGCCACGTTCTGATCGGCTGACAGCGTGACATGAAAGGTGCCGCGCCAGCCAACTGGCGCGGCACTTTGCAACCGGCACCCCGGACAAGCCGCATATCAAGTGGCAGGGGCCGTTGCCAACACGGGGGAAGATATGGCCGACGCTGCTTTCGCCATCGAGTTGAAGGGCATCTCCAAGGCCTTCGGCCCGGTGCAGGCGAACAAGGACATCAACATCGCGGTGCCGAAGGGCACGATCCACGGCATCATCGGCGAGAATGGCGCGGGCAAGTCCACGCTGATGTCGATCCTGTACGGGTTCTACAAGGCCGACGCGGGCCAGATCTTCGTCAACGGCAAGCTGACCGCCATCCCCGACAGCCAGAGCGCCATCCGCGCCGGTATCGGCATGGTCTTCCAGCATTTCAAGCTGGTGCAGAATTTTTCCGTGCTGGAAAACATCATCCTGGGGGTCGAGGACGGCCCGATGCTGAACGCCTCGCTGACGAAGGCGCGCAGGGAACTTGAACGCCTCGCCCGCGACTACGACCTGGAGGTCGACCCGGACGCGCTGATCGAGGACCTCTCGGTCGGCCACCAGCAGCGGGTGGAAATCCTGAAGGCGCTCTATCGTCAGGCCGACATCCTGATCCTGGACGAACCCACGGGCGTGCTGACGCCCGATGAGGCGGACCACCTGTTCCGCATCCTCAATGGCCTGAAAGATCAGGGGAAAACGGTGATCCTGATCACCCACAAACTGCGCGAGATCATGGAGGCCACGGACAACGTCAGCGTCATGCGGCGCGGGACGATGGTCGCCACGGTGAAAACCGCCGAGACCTCGCCCGAGCAGCTGGCCGAGTTGATGGTCGGCCGCAAGGTTCTCTTGGAGGTCGACAAGGGTGCGGCCAAGCCGGGTGATGTCGTGCTGTCCGTCCAGGACCTGCGCGTCCGCGACGAGCACAAGGTGGAACGGCTGAAGGGCGTCAGCTTTGACATCCGCGCGGGCGAGATCCTGGGGATTGCAGGCGTGGCGGGGAACGGGCAGTCCGAGCTTCTGGCGGCGTTGGGCGGGATGCAGGCGGCGACCGGCCAAGCCACGCTGAAAGGTGCGGTGCTGCCGCTGTCGGGTGCCGGGTCCGACGGCCAAAGCCGCCGCCGCGCAGGCATCGCCCATGTGCCCGAGGACCGGCACCACTATGGCCTGATCCTGGACTTCACCGCCTGGGAGAACGTGGCCTTCGGCTACTTCAACGAACCCGAATACCAGAAGAACGCGCTTTTCATGGACAACGACGCGATCCGGGCCGACACCGAAAGGAAGATGGCCAAGTTCGACGTCCGCCCGCCGATCCCGACGCTGGCGGCCAAGTCCTTCTCGGGCGGGAACCAGCAGAAGATCGTCGTCGCGCGCGAGATCGAACAGAACCCCGCCCTTCTGCTCATCGGCCAGCCCACGCGCGGTGTGGACATTGGTGCCATCGAGTTCATCCACAAACAGATCATCGCCCTGCGTGACGCCGGGGCCGCGATCCTGCTGGTCAGCGTCGAACTGGACGAGATCATGAGCCTCTCGGACCGCATCGCCGTGATGTTCGACGGCAAGCTGATGGGCTTCCGCGACCCGGAAACGACCAACGAACGCGAGCTGGGCCTGTTGATGGCCGGTGTGACCGGCAAAGGGGAGGCCGCCTGATGGACCGCTTGCCACGTTGGGCCGATGTCGCCCTTGTCCCCTTCGTCTCCTTGACGCTGGCCGCGATCATCTCGGCACTGGTCATCATCGCCATCGGGCAGGACCCGTGGGAGGCGATCACGGTAATGGTCCAGGGCAGCGTGATGAATGCCTATGGCTGGGGCTATACGCTGTATTACGCGACCAGCTTCATCTTCACCGGGTTGGCCGTCACGGTGGCCTTCCACGCGGGCCTGTTCAACATCGGCGGCGAGGGGCAGGCGCAGCTGGGCGGGCTTGGCGTGGCGATGGCGCTTCTGTTCATCCCCTGGCCGCACTGGACCATCGCGCTGGTGGCCGCGGCCTGCGGGGCGGCGCTGTTCGGCGCGGCCTGGGCGGCGATCCCGGCCTATCTGCAGGCCAAACGCGGCAGCCACATCGTGATCACCACGATCATGTTCAACTACATTGCCGCCAGCCTGATGATCTTCATGCTGGTCGACGTGCTGCGGCCCCCCGGCAAGATGGACCCGACCACGGCGAACTTTCCGCCCGCGACGCATCTGCCCAGCTTCAACGAGATCCCGGGCCTGAACCTGATCTTCACCAGCGGAGTGCCCGCCAACGTCACCTTCTTCATCGCTCTGGCGATGGCGGTGGTGGTCTGGCTTCTGCTCTGGCGGACCCGCCTTGGTTATCAGATCCGCGCATTCGGCAAGTCCGAACCGGCCGCGCGCTATGCCGGGATCAACCCGACGCGGATCATCATGATTGCCATGCTGATTTCGGGCGGCCTTGCCGGCATGATGGCGATCAACAACGTGATGGGCGAGGCAGAGCGGCTGCTGGGCAACTCGGCGTCCGGCGCGGGCTTCATCGGCATCGCGGTGGCGCTGATGGGGCGGAACCATCCGGTCGGCGTGGTGCTGGCGGCGCTTCTCTTCGGGTTCCTGTTCCAGGGTGGGGCCGAGCTGGGCCTCTGGACCAAGATCCCGATTGAACTGCGGACCGTGGTGCAGGGTCTGGTGATCCTGTTCACCGGGGCCCTGGACATGATGGTGCGGATGATTCTGATCCGCATCTTCGCCGTCTTCCGTGGTCGCAAGATGGAGGCCGCGTGATGGATTACGCAACGCTGCTGCAACTTCTCGATTCCACCCTGCGTCTGGCGACGCCCTTGCTGCTGGCCTGTCTGGCGGGGCTGTATTCGGAACGCTCGGGCGTCTTCGACATCGGGCTGGAAGGCAAGATGCTGGTCGCCGCAATGTGCGCCGGCGCGGTGGCCTTCTACACCGGCAATGCCTGGGTCGGAGCGCTGGCCGGGATCGCCGGATCGATGGTCTTTGCGTTGATCCACGGGGTGACCTCGATCACCTTCCGGGGCAACCAGCTGATCGCCGGGGTGGCGCTGAACTTCCTCGCCTCCGGCATGACGGTCCTGGTTGCGCAGTATCTCTTTGGCCAGGGCGGGCGCACCCCGCCGCTGACCGGAGAGGCTCGGTTCAACCCGATCGACCTGCCTTTCGCCGATGCGCTGAAGGATGTCCCTGTCGTGGGCGGCTTCTACCACGAGGTCATCTCGGGCCATTCGATCCTGGTCTATGCGGCCTTCGGCATCGTCGCCCTGACCTGGTGGGTCCTCTACCGCACCCGCTATGGCCTGCGCCTGCGCGCGGTGGGCGAGAACCCGGCGGCGGTGGACACGGCGGGGGTCAGCGTGGTGGGCCTGCGCTTTTCGGCGGTGATGGTCACGGGCGTTCTCTGCGGCCTGGCCGGGGCCTATATGGCGACCGCGCTGCAGGCGGGGTTCGGCAAGGAGATGACGGCGGGCCGCGGCTATATCGCGCTGGCGGCGCTGATCTTCGCCAAATGGCGGCCGGTCGCGGCGATGTGGGCCTGCCTGCTGTTCGGCTTCTTCCAGGCGCTGGCGACACGACCGGACATCGTGGAAAGGATCGTCCAGGTGAAGGTCCCCGTCTCGTTCATCGAGGCCCTGCCCTATATCCTGACCGTCCTGGTCCTGGCCGGCTTCGTCGGCAAGGCCATCCCGCCCCGCGCGGGTGGCGAGCCCTACGTCAAGGAACGCTGACGCATGAACCGGTTCACCCTGCTTCTTCTGGCATCCCTGGGGTCCCCAGCCACAGCTGAGACTCTGGCCGACCTGCGCACCGGGTTGACCGGACGCGAGGTTGTGGTCACCGGCCACATCGGTTCGGGCCTCGATCTCGGCGATGACGAGGCCCTGTCGTTCCGCGACGCCGAGGGCAATGTCTACCCGGTGATCTTCGATGCCGGACGCACGGCCCGCAAGGCGCTGGAGGGCTGCGAGTTTGCCATGTTCGGCGGGGGCTCGCCCTGCGCGATGGAGGGCAAGGCAGAACTGGAACTGGACGGCTCGCGGCTGCGCCTGATCATCTACGAAGTCGCCCGCATCGACCCACCCGCACCCTTGAAGTGAACCCATGACCGATACGACCAACCTTGCCGCCCTGATCCGTTCGCGCGCGGGGGATGCCCCGGTGGCCCTTGGCCTGATCCTTGGCTCGGGCCTTGGCCACCTTGCCCATGCCGTCGATGGTGTGGCGATCCCCTATGCCGATCTGCCGGGCTTTCCGCATGTTGGCGTCTCTGGCCACAACCCGAATCTTCACGTGGGCACGCTGGAGGGCGTCCGCGTCGCCGTTTTCGGCGCGCGCGAGCATTATTACGAAAGCGGGAACCCACGGGCGATGCTGCTGCCCCTGCAGGTGCTGAAGGCGCTGGGGGCCGAAAGCCTGATCCTGACCAATGCCGCGGGGTCGATGCGGCCCGACATTCCGCCGGGCAATGTCATGCTGTTGTCGGACCACATCAACTATTCCGGCCTGAACCCGCTGATCGGTGAAAAGACCGACGCCCGCTTTGTGCCGATGACCGATGCCCACGATCCCGCCATGCGTGCGGCCCTGAAGGCCGCGGCAAAGGCCCAGGGGATCGAGCTGCCCGAGGGCGTCTATTGCTGGTACTCCGGCCCGTCCTTCGAGACCCCGGCAGAGATCCGGATGCTCAAGCTTCTGGGCGGGGACGCGGTCGGCATGTCCACCGTGCCCGAGGTGATCCTGGCGCGCTTCCTTGGCCTGAAGGTCGCGGCGATTTCCACCATCACCAACATGGCCGCAGGCATGTCGGATGAGAAGATCAGCCACGAACACACCAAGGCGATGGCCCCCTTGGGTGCGGCAAAACTGGAACGGATTCTGCGGGAATTCCTGCGCTCACGGCAATGAGACGACGGGGCGTTTGACATCCCCGGCAAAGCCGCGCAACCCTTTGAACACACCGCCGCTTTCGCCCTCGCCCCGCCTCTCCGACCGATTGCCGCCCCGATGCAGCTTTATCTTCCTATCGCCGAGGTTTCGGTCAATGCCTTCCTCATCCTGGGGTTGGGCGGGATCGTGGGGTTCCTGTCGGGCATGTTCGGGGTTGGTGGCGGCTTTCTGATCACGCCCCTTCTGTTCTTCATCGGCGTCCCGCCGGCCGTGGCCGTGGCGACCGGGGCCAACCAGGTCGTCGCTTCGTCGATCTCGGGCGTGCTGGCGCAGCTTCGGCGCAAGGGCGTGGACTTCACGATGGGCGGGGTCCTGCTGGCGGGGGGCGTCGTCGGCTCGGCGCTGGGGGTCTGGGTCTTCGACATCATGACCCGGCTGGGGCAGATCGACCTTTTTGTCCAACTGTCCTACGTGATCTTCCTGGGGCTGATCGGCGCGATGATGTTCCAGGAAAGCGTCCGCAGCCTGTTGCGGTCGCGCAAACCGGGTGGCCCGCCGATCCGCCGGGCGCATGTCCATTCCTGGGTCCACGGCCTGCCCTTCAAGATGAAGTTCCGGGCAAGCGGGCTTTACATCAGCGTCATTCCCCCTGCGCTGATCGGGGCCGCAGTGGGCTTTCTGTCGGCGATCATGGGTGTCGGCGGCGGCTTCATCCTGGTCCCGGCGATGATCTACCTCTTGGGTATGCCCACCAAGGTCGTGATCGGCACTTCACTTTTCCAGATCATCTTCGTGACCGGCTTCACCACGGTCATGCATGCGGTGAACAGCCAGACCGTCGACATGATGCTGGCGCTGATCCTGATCCTTGGCGGCGTCGTCGGTGCGCAGATCGGCACGCGGGTCGGCGTCCGGCTCAAGGCCGAGCAGCTGCGCATCCTTCTGTCGCTCTTGGTCATGGCGGTCTCGATCCGCATTGCGGTCGATCTTCTGGTCCGGCCGTCCGAGCTTTACTCGGTTGCAGGAGTCCTGCCGTGATCCGCGCGCTTGCCCTGCTGCTGGCGCTTTCCCTTCCCGCCGTCGCGCAAGATGCGCCCGCCACGCAGGAAGTCATCGTCGCAGGGATGAGCCAGAACCGCGTCTCGATCACCGCCGATTTCGACGGGTCAGAAATCCTGATCTACGGCGCCGTCAAGCGCGACTCGCCGCCGCCCGAGGGCGGGCCGCTGGAGGTGATCGTGACGGTCGAGGGGCCCTCCAGCCCCGTTGCCGTGCGTCGCAAGGACCGGGTGGCGGGGATCTGGATCAACAACGCCTCGGTCCGGGTCGACAGCGCGCCCAGCTTCTACGCTGTCGCAACCACCGGGCCGCTGGACTACATCCTGTCG
>NZ_JAXMMF010000022.1:0-18016 GCF_034366665.1 Tabrizicola sp.
CCGGCGTCCTCCCCTTCCCGCGTGAGGCGTTCGAGGCCGCGATCAAGGCCGGCGGCAAGGGCACCGAAGCCTCGCTCCGCGCCTTCGCGGCGGCTTATGACGTCGCGGCGAACCCGACACTCGACGCGGCACCCCTCGCGGAGCCGAAGCCCGAAGCGAAGGTGCAAGGCCCAGCCCGCCTCTTGGCCGAGTGGGACCGGCTTGCAGCCCGAGTGGTTGCCCTACCCGCCCCGGTGGCCGAGCTTGCGCTCCCCGGCCTGCGCAAGGTCGTGGACTTTCAGGACCTGCGCTACGGGGCGGAATATCTCGACCGCCTCGGCACGGTCATGACCCGGGACGACGCCGCCCACGGTTGGGTCCTGTCGCGCGAGGCCGCGAAGTACATCGCCAACGCTCTGGCCTATGACGACATCATCCGCGTTGCCGACCTGAAAACCCGCGCCCGCCGCTTCGACCGCATCCGCACGGAAATGCGGGTGAAGGACGCCAACGTCCTGCACCTGACCGAATTCTTCCACCCCCGCGCCGAAGAGATCGTCGGCATGTTCCCCGCCCGCCTTGGCGCGAAGGTCGAGGCCGACCCGAAATGGATGGCCCGCCTGACCCGCTGGTTCGACAAGGGCCGCCGGTTGCGGACCGACAGCCTGCCCGCCTTTGTCACCCTGCACATCCTTGGCGGGATGAAAGGCTGGCGTCGCCGCACCCTGCGCCACGCTCAGGAACAGGCGCATCTGGCGCGCTGGCTGGAGACCGCTCTGGCCCAGACCTCCCGCAACTACGACCTTGCGGTGGAACTGATCCGCTGCCGCCGCCTGATCAAGGGCTACTCCGACACCCACGTCCGCGGCTATGCGAAGTTCGACCGCGTGCTGGAGGCCACCGCCCGCATCGCCACCCGCGACGACGCCGCCGACTGGTGCCGACGCCTGCGCGAGGCCGCGCTCAAGGATGAAGAAGGCAAGGCGCTGGACGGCGCGATCCGCACCATCGACAGCTTCGCCTGAAACGAAAAAGGGGGCGTCCCCGCCCCCCTGCTTTACTCAGCCAGCGCCCGATACCCGCCATTCCAGTAGACCAGCGCCCCGGCCCCGGGAGTGGTCCGCACTGCCCGAACCCGCCCGATCAGGATCGTATGGGTCGCCCGGTCGATCATCTCTTCCACCGTGCAGTCAAACGCCGCCGGAGCGCCCACCAGCATCCGCGCGCCGGTGACGGCGGTCTCCCACTCGGCCCCCTCATACCGCGCCGCCCCCTTCACGCCGCCAAAGCCCGAGAACCGCTCGGCCACCGCCTGATGCCCGGCCCCAAGCGACGACCAGCCGAAGCGCCCGTACTTCACCAGCAACGGATGCGCCGAGGCAGTGCGGTTCACGCAGGCCAAAAGCAAGGGCGGGTCCGCTGACAGCGAGATGGCCGAAGTCACGACAAGGCCCGAGGCTTCGTCGCCGTCGCCCACGGTCAGGATGCTGCAGTTGCCCACAAAGGCCCGCATCGCAGCGCGGAACTCTTTCCCGGTCGGTTCTTCGGCCATCGTCTTCCCTTACCTGATCCCGGCAGCTTCCAGCTTCGGCAGCACAGTATCGCGGAAATAGGGGAACTCTTCGACATAATCCACGAAGGACAGCGTCGTCCCCGCAAAGCCCGTCGCGTGCAGCTTCAGTATGCCCTCGGCCACCTGATCCGGGGTCCCGATCAGCGGAAAGCCCCCGTGGCCCAGCGCAAAGAGGTGCTTGATCTGCGCCAGAAGGTCGTGCGGGAAGCTGTGGGCATGGGCGAACTGCAGCCGCACCAGGTTGTCCACCGCATCGGTATCGGCGTTCTCGACCGCCGTGTAATCGGCATAGGCCTTGGCCTCGGCCTCGGTCGGGCGGCAGATGACGTGGCTGAAGGTCAGGACGTTCACATCGCGGCCCTTGGCCTTGGCCTGGGCCTTCAGATCGGCGATTTCAACCTTCGACCGGTCCAGGTCGATGGCCGGGGTGAACAGGAAGTTGGCGTTGTCCGTCGCGAACTCCCGCCCTTGGGGCGAGCCTGCCGCGTTGATGATCGGGACCGTCCCCCGCAACGGCTTCGGGTCGCCCTTCACCCGCTTGGCCTTGAAATACTTGCCCTCCCAGTCGAAATGGTCGTCCGAGGTCCAAAGCTTGCGGACCAGGTCAAACCACTCCTGCGCATAGGCATAGCGGGTCTCGTGGTCGTCGGGCAGGGTCAGGCCCAGCGCCTCATACTCCGGCTTGTTCCAGCCCGCCACGATGTTCAGCCCGGCGCGGCCGTGGCCGATCTGGTCGATGGTCGCCATCTGCTTGGCCACGACGACCGGGTGATTGGCGGCGGTGTGGATGGTGGCGAAGACGGCGATGTTCTTCGTGGCCGCCAGCAGGCCTGCCGCCCAAGTCATCGTCTCCAGCACACCGCCGTGAAAGTCGGTCTCGCCGCCGTAGCCGATCCAGCGGGCGATGGGCAGCATGAAGTCGATCCCGGCCTCGTCCAGCATCTGCGCGAGTTTCAGGTTGTTGTCCCAGCTGTTGACCCAGCGCTCCGGCGCCTTGGTCGGGGTCATCCCCGAGGAACAGTTGGTCGAAAAAGTGCCCAAGCGAAAGCGATCGCCCGAGAGCATCGGGTGGTGTGGCATGACGGTCTTCCCTGTTGTCGTTTTGAAGTTATTTTATGTTTGAAAGTCTATCGTAAAATCCATTTGCGTCAACGGTCCGTAGTGACCAGACTCCGGTGATGCAAAGGCAAGACCGATGACTGGAAAAAAGCTTCAACCTCAAACCGATGGCCCCTCGCGCGGCCTTGACTGGCACTGGCATCTGGCCCAGGGCCCGGCCGAGGTCGACACGACCGAACTTGAATTCGCCCTGATGCGCACGTTCGAGGGATTCGGGCGCTGGCAGTCGGAATGCCTCGCCTCGGTCTGCGATCTGGCCGCGACGGGCCCGGAGAATGCGCTTTTGCACATCATCCGGATGAACGATCGGCCGAAGTCGATCAAGGACCTCGCGCGGCTGACCAACCGCGACGACGTGCCGAACATCCAGTACAGCTTGCGCAAGCTGATCGGCGCGGGGCTGATCCTGCGCAAGGGCGCGGGGCGGTCGGGCGTGACCTACGAGGTGACCGACGAAGGCCGCCGCGTCACCGACGACTACGGCGCGGTGCGGCGGCGGCTGCTGATTCAGGCGGTCGCGTCCGTCCCCGGCTTTTCCGACCGGCTGGCCGAAGCGACGCGGACGCTGAACCTGCTGTCGGGAATCTACGAGGAAATCTCGCGCGTCGCCGCCACCCATCGGCGCAGCTGAGACGGGGTTTCCCCTCACCCCATCCCTCTCCCCCGTCGGGGAGAGGGAGGCACCCGACCATCAGCCGCAAGCATCTCGCCAACCGTCCCGCGCCCCCTCTCCCCGACGGGGGAGAGGGTCGGGGTGAGGGGGCAGATCAGGCAAGCGCCGCCTTGCCCATTGCGCCCGGCGCCTTGTCCAGGCGGCGGTGCAGATCGCGCGCCACGCGGGCATAGCGCCCCGGCTTGACCGGCATCTGCCATTCGATGAACCGCTGCACCGGGCCGATCCCCAGCCCCATGTCCTCCAGAAGCTCGTCGATCTGGTGCATCGAAAAGGGGATGATGTTGGTCCCGCGCGCATGCTTGCCCTCGGTCCGCTCCTCCATCCAGCGCAGGCGGCGGTCGGTGGCGGCGCGCTGTTCCGCCTCGGGCGGCAGCGGCAGGGCCCCGCCCAGAAGCGACGCGATCCACAAGGCCCCCATCTCGGCCGACAGGGGCGAGAAGAAGGACGAGTTGTAACCATTGAACGCCAGGTTCTTCACCCCTGTCGGCAGGATGCAGCGGTAAAGCCGGAAGTTGCCCCGGTCGTCCATGATCCGGGCCTGCAGATCGGCGTCCAGGAACGGAACCTCCTGCCGCCAGCCGGTGCCGCAGATCACGATGTCGGCCGGGATCTTTTCGCCCGTCTTCAGCAGCGCAAAGCGCCGCCCGCCCTCGACGATCAGCTGGTCGATGGCCGTGTCGCGCTTGATCACGATGCGGCCCTTTGCCACCAGGTCGAAGAACCCGTCCGTGACCAGACTGACGGTGGAGCGTGCGATCCGCTCGAACGATCCACGCGGCAGGGCGCCCAGCTTCTTGAGCTTCAGCTGCTTGGTGATGACCGACTGCATCGACCCCAGCATCGAATTGCGCACCGGCTTGCCCGCACCGTGCAGGAACTTCTCGACCCCTTGCAGCCGGATATAGGGGAACAGCCCCTCGCCCATCCGGGTCAGGAACAGGTACTTGTAGTTCAGCACCCCACCCAGTTTCCTGGGCATCTTCCAGATCAGCTCGCGCGCGACGACCGTCATGCTGGCCGCCGCCTCGACCAGCCCCACCGCCACGTCGCAGGACGACTTGCCGTAGCCGATCACCACCACATGCTTGCCGCGCGCCTGGTCCAGGTCCAGGAATTCCGACGAATGGCAGATCGTGCCGCCTGCCGCCTTGAACTCACCCGCGCCGGGGAAGTCGGGCACGGCGGGGGCCGAGAAGATGCCGTTGCAGATGGTCAGGAAATCAAAGCTTTCCGACTGTTCCGACTGACCCTGGGGCTGGAAGGTGACCGTCCAGCGCCCGTCCGAGCCCTGCGCGGCATGGGTCACGGGGGTAGACAGCCGGATCAGCGGCTTCAGGCGGAACTGGTCGGCATAGGCGTTCAGATACGCCTGCACCTGCCGGCCCGAGGGCCATTCGGGATAGGGCTTCGGCATCGGAAAGTCGGACAGGCAGTAGGTGTCCTTGCCATTCTGCGTGCTGACGCCGGGGTAGAGCCGCGTCGTGCTCCAGACCCCGCCGACGTCGTGGACCTTTTCGAAGACGGTGACGTCATGGCCGAAGTCGCGCAGATGACGGGCGGTGGTCAGGCCGGCAAACCCGGCCCCGATGATGGCGATCTTCATGGGGTCTCTCCGGGTTCAGGACATCAGCAAGGGAATGGCGGGCTTGGCCTGTTCCGGCCCCATCGCGGTATAGCCACCGTCGACGCAAAGATCGGTGCCGGTGATGAAGCTGGCCTCGTCCGAACACAGAAACAGCACCGCCGAAGCGACCTCTTCGGGGTTCGCCACCCGACCCAGAAGGTGGAAGGGTGCCGCCACGCTGTCGGTCTTGGAGCGGTTGCCGTTGGTCAGCTGGTCCATGATGTTGGACCAGGTCCAGCCGGGGCTGACCGCGTTCACCCTGATGCCCTTCGGTGCCAGGTCCATCGCCTGATTGCGCGTCAGCTGCAGGATCGCGGCCTTGGACACCGGGTAAAGCCAGCGCCCCGTCTGCGCCACGCGGGACGAGATCGAGCCAAAGTTGACAATGGCCCCCCGGGTCTTCGCCAGCTCCGCCTCCGCCGCCTGCATCAGCATGACCGAGCCCACGACGTTCACATCCAGGCTCTCCAGCCACTCCGCCCTGGTCGAGGCCGCGCCGTTGTCCAGATAGGAACAGGCCACATTGACCAGAAAGTCGATCCGGCCGAAGCGGTCCTTCGTCGCCTGCACCAGCGCCGCGATCTGGGCGTCGTCGCGCAGGTCGCAATGCTGGAAACCCACTCCGTCCGCGAATCCCCCGCCCTCGGCGATGTCGGCCACCATGACCCTGGTGCCCTCTGCCACGAAGGCATCGACCACCGCGCGCCCGATCTTGGTGCAGCCGCCCGGCACGATGGCCACCTTCCCGCCCAATCCGCGCATTGTCTTCCCTCCGGCTTTTCTTTGAATTTGAAGGAATTCTGGACGACCGGGCGCAGAGGTCTATCCGCCCCGCGCGCGCAGTATCCGGAAAACGAAAAAATCGACGGTCGCCCGCGCCGGATTGCCGCAGGGCGTGTTAGCCTTGACCCCGAAAGCCAGGGGCCGCCGGATGACTAGACCGCTGCTGCGCAACCACACGCTCTTTCAGTCCCGCGACCTGGACGAGGCGCGGGAACGGGTCGCTGCCGTCTTCTGCCCGCACCGGCTGGAGACGCTGGGCGCGCGCAACCTCTTTGATGCCTGCCACCACCATCTGCCGGGCGAACGCCTGTCGCTGAACTACATCGAATACGGGGCGAAGACCCTGATTGCGCCGGGCGAGCTGGGGAACTTCTACCTCTTGCAGATCCCCCTGGATGGCGGGGCCGAGATCACCAACGGGCGCGCCACCTACCTTTCCACCCCCGACCGCGCGGCGATCCTGAACCCACACCTGCCCACCCGGATGACCTGGGAGGAAGGCACCCGGCAGGTTCTGGTGCAGATCTCGCGCCGCGCGATGCAGGACCATCTGGCGGCACAGCTTGGCGGGCCGTCGGACCGGCCGCTGACCTTTGACGGGCCCTTGGACATCGCCACTGGCCCCGGCGCGGCGCTGCGGCGGCTGGTGATGTGGCTGGTGGCCGAGGCCGATGCCGGTCAGCCGCCGATCGGGCCGGGCCTGATGGCGCGGCAGATCGAAAGCACGCTTCTGTCCGGGCTTCTGGAAGCGCAGCAGGACCATCAGGCGCAGCTTGCCCGCAGCCGCGCTGCACCTCGGCCCCGCCACTTGCGGCTGGCCGAAAGCTTCATCGAGGCGCATCTGGACCAGCAGATCACGCTGGAGGACGTGGCACAGGTCGCCGGCATCTCGCCCCGCGGGCTGCAACTGGCCTTCCGCAAACACCGCGGCGCCACGCCGCTGGGTTTCTGGCGCGAGGCGCGGCTGGCACGGGTCCACGCCGACCTTCTGGCCGCCCCGCTCGGCACCCGCGTCACCGAGATTGCGCTGCGCTGGGGTTTCACCCATTTCGGCCGCTTTGCCGAGCTGTACCGCGCGCGTTACGGTCTTTCGCCCCGCGACACGCTGAAGGGGTGACTAGAAGGTCAGCCCCGAAAACCGCGACGGGTTCTGCGGCACGCCGGGCAGGACGCACAGCATCTCGTATAGGTAGTTCGCCGCGATCAGCGCGGTGTTGCCCGACGGATCATAGGGCGGCGAGACTTCGACAAGGTCGCAGCCCACCAGGTTCAGCCCGGCGCAGCCCCGGATGATCTCCAGCCCCTGCCAGGTGGTCAGGCCACCGGGTTCCACGGTGCCCGTGCCCGGCGCAAAGGCGGAATCCAGGCTGTCGATGTCATAGCTGAGGTAGACCGGGGCATCGCCGATCCGGTCCCGCACGATCTGCATCAAGGGGGTCAGGGATTTGTGCCAGCACTCCTCGGCCTGCACCACCGTCCAGCCCTTGTCGCGGCCCCAGTTGAAATCATCGGCCGCATAGCCCGTCGCACGCAACCCGATCTGGAAGACCTTGTCATTGATCAGACAGCCGTCCTCCCAGGCGCGGCGGAACGGGCAGCCGTGGGCGACCTTCTCGCCGAACATGGTGTCGTTGATGTCTGCATGGGCGTCGATGTGGACCAGCGCCACGGGGCCGTGGCGTTCCTTGATCGCGCGCAGGATCGGCCAGGTCAGCGTGTGGTCGCCGCCCAGCGTAAGGGGGATCACCCCTTCGGCCAGCACGCCCCGGTAATGCGCGGTGATGATGTCTACGGTCTTCTTCAGATCGAAGGTGTTGATCGGAACGTCCCCAAGGTCGGCGACCTGCAGATGCTCGAAGGGGGCAGCACCCGTCGCCATGTTGTAGGGCCGGATCATCCGGCTTTCGTCCCGGATCGCCCTGGGGCCCAGCCGCGTGCCGGGGCGATTGCTGGTCCCGTGGTCCATCGGAATTCCGATGAACGCCGCATCCAGCCCCTTGGCCGAAGTCGCCGCAGGCAGCCGCATCATCGTCGCCGGTCCGCCAAAGCGCGGCATCTCATTGCCGCCGAGGGGTTGGTTGAAACGGGTCATTCTGTGGCGCTCCTCATGATCCGCACCAAACTTGCGCAGAACCGCCGGAACGGCAAGGGACCCCTCCTCGTTCGACTTCGTCTCCTCGTCGGCAGCGCGCCCAAGCGAGGAGTGACGAAGTCATCGACGAGCGGCCCCGTTCAGCGCGCCAGGACCCGGTCCAGCACCGCGCCGATCTCGGCGCCCTCGCTGATCTGTGGCAGGCTGGGCGTCAGCTCATCCGCCACCTCTTTCCGCGCCACGTCTTCGGCCGCCACCGGGAAGGCCCTGCGCGGGTCGGGGTCCGCCCGCAGCGCCTTGTCGAAGAACGACTCGCCGAACTCTGTCCATTCTGCCCCGTCGCGGCACCCGAACGAGGTCCGGTCCTCGCGCGCAGCCGTGATCACCAGCCGGTCGGGCGCCTGGATGTCGTCGATGAACGACCCTGAAAAACAGGCCGAGACCACGATCATCGCCGGACCGATCCCACCGTCCGCCAGCATCGCCTTGAACTCTGCCGCCGTCAGGTCCGTTGTCCCCGCCTCGGCAAAGTCCAGCGAGAAGATGTCCTCTTTCCCGTGCGAGGTCAGGAACAGGATAGCCAGGTCTTCCTCGCCCTGCCGCGCCCCGATTTCCTTCAGCGCGCGCGCCAGGTTCGCCCGGTTCGCCATCGGATAGCGCGTCGGATGGTCGTGGCTGTTGGCCAGCCGCAAGGTCCGCGGACCAGAGCCATATTGCGCATCCAGAATGCCTGCGACGCTGTCAACCTCGGTCAGGAACACCGACTGGTCCGCCGTCCCGCCCAGGGCCAGCGCAAAGACCTCGGTCACGCCCGGGGTCTGCGGGGCCAGCGCTGCCACCTGTTCGCCCATCAGCCGGTCTTGCGCATCATACAGCGCCTCGACGTCGACCGGAGTGTAGTCCTCGGCCCATTCGGCGTCGGGGAAAACGTAAAGCTCATCCACGCTGAACCAGCGCAGGACGATCTCCTTCGTCCCCAGGAAGACCACCGCCATCACCAGTCCCGCCCGCAGCCACTGCCGCAGGGGCGCACGCAGTAGCCAGACCAGAAGCCCGATCTGCACCAAATGCGACAGCGCGCGGATCAGGCTGACCCCCGTCTCGGTCGCGTAAAGCTGCGGCGCTTCGCGATACAGCGTCCAAAGCGCCAGGTTCAACACCGCCATCAGCAGGAACAGCAGCGTGACGGCGCGCGTCAGAAGGTCCATCCGCCCGACCAGCGCCAGCGCGACCACCAGCCCCGCAACGATCACCGCGCTTTGCGCAACCGCCGTCTGCACGCCCCAAAGCGAGATCTCGCCCCCCGGGCCGAAGTAGTCCATCTGAGCCGCAATCTCGGCCAGCCAGGACAGGACAATTGCAGCCAAGGCCACCAGGGCGGGGCGGGCGGGTTTCGGATGCTCAACCGTGAACGATTCTGTCGATTCCATAGGCCGTGTTCAAATCCAGGAAACGGGCAACACTACGGCAAAGCCGTGGAAAGCCCTTGCTTTTGGCTGTGGCATCCAGTCCGGCACCGCGCCGCGTCGGGTCAATACCGACAGCATGTCGTTTTCTGACGCCAAAGGTCGGGTGGACTTGCCCGCATTCCCCCCGCTCTGGCAGATAGGGGCAAACCTATTGCGGGAGTCCGTTCCATGAAAACCCACGTCAAGGCCCTCGTCGTCGGCGGCGGCGCAGTCGGCACCGGGATCGCCTATCATCTGGCCAAGGCCGGATGGGACACGATGCTGGTCGAACGCGACGAGTTGACCGCGGGCTCCACCTGGCATGCCGCTGGTCTGTTGCCCCTGTTCAACATGAGCTACGCGACCACCCACATCCACAAATACAGCGTCGATTTCTACAAGGGGCTGGAGGCGGAGACGGGCCTGAACCCCGGCTTCTACGTCGTCGGCAACCTGCGGATGGCGCAGCATCAGCAGCGGATGGACGAATACATGCTGTATTCCTCCGTCGCGGAAACCGCTGGGGTCTACCACGAATTCCTGAAACCGAACGAGATCAAGGACCGCTGGCCGCTGGTCCGCACCGAAGACATGATCGGCGCGCTGTATCACCCGCAGGACGGGTACATCAACCCGGCCGACGTGACACAGGCGATGGCCAAGGGCGCACGGCAGTTGGGCGCGACGATCGAGCGCAAGATTCAAGTCGACGGCTACCGCTGGACCGGCAGCGAATGGATCGTCTCCTGCACAAGGCTTGAGGAAAAGGGCGGCATGCTCGTCGCCACCGACGACCGTTTTGAGATCACCGCCGAACACGTCGTCACCGCCACCGGCAACCACGCCCAGCGGACCGCGAAACTCCTCGGCATCAAGACCCCCGCTGTCGTCGTCGAACACCAGTACATCGTGACCGAACCCGATCCGGCGTTGGTCGAATGGCGGAAGACCAATCCCCAGCACCCGGTCCTCCGCGACGCCGACGCCAAATGGTACGTCCGCGAAGAACGCGGCGGCTGGATCCTTGGCCCCTACGAAAAGGGCGCCCCCGCCCGCTTCCAGTATGGCGTCCCGGAAAGCTTCCGCGCCGACCTCTTCCCCCTCGACCTCGAACGGATCGAGCAGGAATACATGTCCTTCATCCACCGGATTCCGTCCTCGGAAACCGTGGGCCTCAAGGACGATTACAACGGCCCGATCTGCTATACCCCCGACGGCAACCCCCTCGTCGGCCCTGCGCCTGGCCTCCGCAACATGTGGCTTGCCGAGGGCTTTTCGTTCGGCATCACCGCCGCGGGCGGCACCGGCTACTACCTCGCCCAGCTGATGACGCAAGGTGAGGCCGAGATCGACATGGCCTCCCTTGACCCCAAGCGCTTCGGCGGCTGGATGACCACCGAATACGCCTCCCGCAAGAACGAAGAGTGCTATGACCACGTCTTCATCCTGCACCACCCGGATGAGGAACGCGAAGCCTGCCGCCCCCTCCGCACCGCGCCCGCCTATGACCGCCAAAAGGAGATGGGCGCGCAGTTCGGCCAGGTGAACGGCTGGGAACGGCCCAACTACTACGGGCCGAAAGACGCGCCCGCCGACTTCGACCACAACTCCCGCAGCTTCCGGCGCGGTGACTGGTGGCAATACGCCAAGGCCGAAGCCGAGGCCGTCCGCAACACCGTCGGCATCATCGACGCCTCGGCCTTCACCAAGCACCTCGTGCGCGGGCCGGGGGCGACGGCGTTCCTCGATCACTTCACCTGCAACAAACTCCCGAACGTGGGCCGGATCAACCTGACCTACGCCCTGACCGACCACGGCACGACGCGGACCGAATACACCATCGTTCGCCTGAAACAGGACGAATACTACCTGATCTCGGCAGGCGCCTGGACGGCCTATGACTATGATTTCCTGCAGAAAGCCGCCGATGACTGGATGGCTTCCGGCCACGGCCACATCGACATCCACGACATCACCACCCAATGGGGAGTCTACGCCCTTGCCGGCCCCAACGCCCGCGCGCTTCTGAAAGACATCGTCAAGGACGCCGACCCCGACACCGTCCTGTCCAACAAGCGCTTCCCGTGGCTCAGCTACCGCGACATCGAACTCGGCATGTGCCCCGTCCGCGCGATCCGCGTCGCCTACACGGGGGAACTTGGCTGGGAACTCCACTACCCCATCGAATTCGGCCGCTACCTCTGGGACCTCCTCCTGAAGGCGGGCGAAAAGCACGGCCTGAAACCCGTCGGCGCCCGCGCGCAGAACTGGCTGCGTCAGGAGAAATCCTACCGCGCCTTCGGCAACGAACTGGGTCGCGACGCGACCCCGCTGGAGGCTGCACTCGACCGTTTCGTCGACCTGACCAAGGATTTCCGCGGCAAGGAGAAGATGCTGGCAACCGGCATCCGGTCGAAATGCGTCACCCTGTTGATCGACGGGCCGGAGGACGCCGATCCGTGGGGCAAGGAGGCGCTGATCCATGACGGCATCAAGGTCGGCCGCCTGACTTCGGGTGGCTATTCCGTGGCCTTCGGCAAGCAGATCGGCATGGGCTACGTGCCCGCTGCACTGGCGGAACCGGGCCAGAAGCTGAAGGTGAAAATCCAGCTGAAGGAATGGGACGCGGTCGTCACCGAAGACAGCCCCTTCGATCCCTCAAACGCGCGCATCCGCATCGACGGGTAACCAAATTTCTTACTCAAGAAATTTGACAAATTCTTTGCTTAAGGAATTTGGCTCACCCAGCCAGATGCTCCACACCCGGCGGCAGCCAGTCCGGCCTGTCGCCCACAGTGACCAGCCGTGCCAGCCGGTCCAGCCTTTCAACGCCCCAGGGGCTGACCGCACCCAGCTTGTCCGGCGTGGCCAGCACCACCACCTCGGCGGCCGCAGCGACCATCACCCGCTTCAGCGCCGCCTCCTCGGCATCGCCCGTGGTCAACCCCGCGTCGGCCTGCACCCCCGTTACCCCCAGAAAGCACAGGTCCGCACGCAGGCGCGCATAGCCTTCGACCACCCCGGCCCCCATCGCCACCATCGAGTGTCGGTAAAGCCGTCCCCCGAACAGCACCACCTCGACCCGCTCAAACGGCTCCAAAGCCGCAGCAATTCCCGGGCTGTGCGTGACGATGGTGCAAGACAGATCGACCGGCAGCGCCGCCACAAGCGCCAGATGCGTCGTCCCGCCGTCGACGATCACCACCTGGCCTTCGCGGATCAGTCCCGCCCCGGCACGCCCCAACCGCGCTTTCGCCTCGGCCTGCATCCCTGACCGATGCGCCAAAGGCCGATGCGTCGGCGACGCCGGCAGCGCCCCGCCATGCACGCGGATCAACCGCCCCTCTGCCGCCAGATCGCGCAGGTCGCGGCGCAACGTGTCTTCCGACACCGAAAGCTCGCCCGCGAGGTTCGCAGCGACCAGCCGCCCGTCGCGTTTCAGTCGGTCAAGCAGCCATGTCTTTCGTTCCGATGTCAGCATGTTTGCCCGATTTTACACGTTACTGCACGATGTTGCACGCATCAGAGAATACTGCCAAGCATTTCCCGAATATTCATGAAGGACGACGCAGTTGACCACACCCATGATGATCCTGATTGCCGGACCCTATCGCTCAGGGACCGGGGACGACCCGACAAAGATGGCCGCAAACTTGGCAAGGCTGGAGGCCACCGCCTGGCCGATCTTCCAGAAAGGCCACGTCCCGATGATCGGGGAATGGGCGGCATTGCCCATCCTGCGGGTGGCGGGGGGCGGCGCACCCGGAAGTGCCGCCTATGACGCGGTGATGCACCCGACCGCGCATCGCCTGCTGGCCAAGTGCGACGGCGTCCTCCGCTTGCCGGGCGCTTCGACAGGGGCCGACAACGATGTCCGGATCGCACGGGAGCGCGGCATCCCGGTCTGGACGGACCTTGACCAGATTCCCACCGCAAGCGCGGGTTAAGGTGGCTCCTGTCTTGAAGCCATGCCCCCCGACCTCCATCTTAGCGCAATGGCTGCCAAACAAAGACGGGAGCGCAGGTTCCAACGACAGTTCGAGGCGCTGGAGCGTCTCGTCCCGGCCCTGCGTCGCCCGATGTCCACGCTGCGCCAGGATAGCTGGTTTCCGATCCGCTTCCCCGTTGCACTGCTGCTGATCGCCGGAGGAGTCTTCTCGTTCCTGCCAGTCCTTGGCATCTGGATGCTGCCGCTTGGACTGCTGCTGCTGGCCGTCGACCTGCCGATCTTGCGGGGGCCGATCTCGGTCTTCATCATCCGCAGCCGCCGCAAGGCGCGGATGCTGGCAAACCGCTGGCGCGCCCGGCGACGCTAGCAACTGTCGCACCGATGTCATGAGGGCCGCCTAAGCTGCGCGCAGAGGGTCCCCGCATGTCTCGGCGCGAGCGCAGGTTTCACCGGCAGTTCCAGGCACTGGAGCGCCTGGTCCCGCCCTTGCGCGCGCCACTGGCGCACCTGCGGCGCAGGAGCTGGCTTCCGGTTCGCCTGCCGCTGGCCATCCTGCTGACCATCGGCGGTCTCTTCTGGTTCCTGCCGGTCCTGGGCCTGTGGATGCTGCCTGCGGGCCTGCTTCTGCTTGCTGTCGACCTGCCGCATCTGCGCGGACCGATCTCGACCGCGATCATCCGGTCCCGTCGGGCGACGCAACGCTGGCTCCGACGCCGGCGACGGCCTTAGTCCTCCTCTGCCAGTTCCTGCTTCAGGAACCGCTCGAACGCGTCAAGGTCCAGGGGATCGACCTGCCCGAAGGCACGCATCCAGACTGTCGCTTCGCGCATCGCCTCGGGTTCCAGCTTGCACCAGATCACCCGCCCGCGCTTTTCGCGGCTGATAAGGCCCGCCTCGGACAGCACGGCCAGATGCTTGGAAATCGCGGCCAGGCTCATCGCAAAGGGCTCGGCCACGTCCGTCACCGCCATGTCGTCCTCAAGCAGCATGGACAGGATCGCCCGCCGCGTCGGGTCGGCCAAAGCGGCAAAGACGGCGTCAAGGCGATTGTCCATGCCGGGGTTATCCGTCGCGCGTCGGCAATCGTCAACCGTCGGGTTGAATATGAAATCCGGCCGGCTTCCTGCCGCAGGGGCATCTGACCCCGCACAAAATCGCTTACTTTCAAAGCCTTACTGAACGATCTGCCTGCTTGACTCTGCCCACCCCGGTCCGTAGAACCGCGGCGACCGTGAAAGGACTTTGCCAATGGCGTCCGAACCCGATCCCGACCGTCTGAAGGCGCTGGAAAAGCGGCTGCAGCAGGTCAAGGGAAAGGTCGAGCCAGAGCGGACCAACACGGTCAAGGGTTTCTCGCAGGGCGAGGTGGCCTGGAGGATGGTGATCGAGCTGGTGACCGGGATGTCTCTCGGGTTGGCCATCGGTTACGGGCTGGATGTGCTGTTTGGCACCTTGCCGATCTTCCTGGTGATCTTCTCGCTCTTCGGCTTCGCTGCGGGCGTGAAGACGATGCTCGGCTCGGCGCAGCATCTGGCAAAGGACGCGGCAGACAAGGCCGCGAAAGAAGGGGACTGACGATGGCGACGGAAGAACACGGCAGCGGCCTGCAGATCCATCCGATGGATCAGTTTCTGGTCAAGCCGCTGTTCGGTGACGGTCCCATCTACTGGTATACGCCCACCAACGTCACGCTGTGGATGGCGATTGCCGTGCTGGCGACGGTGGCGCTTCTGGTCCTGTCCACCCGTCGCCGCGCGATCGTGCCGTCGCGCGGTCAGTCCGTGGCCGAGATGTTCTACGGCTTCGTGCACAAGATGGTCGAGGATGTCGCGGGCCATGAAGGTCTGAAATACTTTCCCTACATCATGACCCTGTTCATGTTCGTCTTTCTGTCGAACATGCTGGGTCTGATCCCGATGTCCTTCACCACCACGTCGCACATCGCGGTGACCATTGTCCTGGCGATGCTGGTCTTCCTCAGCGTCACGCTGATCGGCCTGTACCGCAAGGGCTTCGGCTTTCTGGCAATGTTCTGGGTGTCCTCGGCCCCGCTGGCCCTGCGACCGGTCCTTGCCGTGATCGAAGTCGTGTCCTACTTCGTGCGCCCGGTCTCGCACTCTGTCCGTCTTGGCGGCAACCTTCTGGCCGGCCATGCCGTGATCAAGGTCTTCGCGGGCTTTGCCGGTGCCCTGGGCGTCGCCTCGGTGGTGCCGATCTTTGCAATCGTGGCCATGTACGGGTTGGAAGTGCTTGTGGCCGCCGTGCAGGCCTACGTCTTTACCATCCTGACCTGCGTGTACCTGCGTGACGCCGTCGGCGAAGCGCACCACTAAGGTCTGAACCGCAACGAAAACCCTTACCTTCACAGGAGATACATCATGGAAGGCGAACTCGCTCTCATGGGCAAATACATCGGCGCCGGTCTGGCTGCCATCGGTCTTGGCGGCGCCGGGATCGGCGTGGGCAACATCGCCGGCAACTTCCTTGCCGGTGCCCTGCGCAACCCGTCGGCTGCCCCGTCGCAGACCGCCAACTTCTTCGTCGGCATCGCCTTCGCCGAAGCGCTTGGGATCTTCTCGTTCCTGATCGCGCTCCTGCTGATGTTCGCCGTCTGATCTTTCGAACCTGACTTCCGGGCCAGCCCGTAAGGCTGGCCCTGGTTCCAAAGGTTTAGGAGAGACGACATGGCAACCGAAGCAACGGGCGAGGCGGGAAAGGCTGTGGGCATGCCCCAGCTTGATATCTCGACCTGGCCGAACCAGATCTTCTGGCTTCTGGTCACGCTGGTCGTGATCTACTTCGTGCTGTCGAAGATCGCCCTCCCGCGCATTGGCGCGGTGCTGGCGGATCGGAAAAGCACGATCACCAACGACCTTGCCGCAGCCGAAGAGCTGAAGCAAAGGGCCGTGGCCGCCGAAAAAGCCTATAACGACGCGCTGGCGACCGCGCGCACCGAGGCCGCAAAGATTGTCGCCCAGGCCAAGGCCGAGATCCAGAAGGACCTCGACGCCGCCACCGCGAAGGCCGACGTCGAGATCGCTGCCAAGGCTGCGGAATCGGAAAAGACCATCGCTGCGATCCGCGACGGTGCCGCAGCCGCGGTGTCCGAAGTGGCACGCGACGTGGCCGGCGAACTCGTCGCTGCCCTGGGTGGCAAGGCGGATGCGTCTACTGTGACGGCTGCCGTCGCAGCTCGGCTGAAAGGGTAAGCGATGAAGAAGCTCTCCATCCTCCTTGCCCTTCTGGCCTCGCCCGCAATGGCGGCCACGAAACCGTTCTTCTCGCTGCAGAACACCGACTTCGTGGTGCTCTTGGGCTTTCTGTCCTTCATCGCCCTGCTGGTGTATCTGAAAGTCCCGGCCAAAGTCATGGGCATGCTCGACGCCCGCGCCGCGACGATCAAGGCCGACCTCGACGAGGCCCGCGCCCTGCGCGAGGAAGCCAAGGCGATCCTGGCGACCTATGAGCGTCGGCAGAAGGAAGTCCAGGAACAGGCCGACCGCATCGTGGCGCAAGCCAAGGATGAGGCAATGGCCGCCGCGGCTCAGGCGAAAGAGGACCTCAAGGCCTCGATTGCCCGCCGCCTGGCCTCGGCGACCGAACAGATCGCTTCTGCCGAAGCTGGCGCGATCCGCCAGGTGCGCGAGCAGGCCATCTCGGTGGCCATCGCTGCCGCGGGTGAGGTGCTGTCCAAGCAGATGACTGCCGAAGCTGCGTCCTCGTCCATCGACGACGCCATTGCGCAGGTCGAAGCCCGGCTGCACTGACCCGCTCCGGTCAGGAACTGCAAGCCGGCGGTCCTGCAATGGGCCGCCGGTTTTGCTTTGTGGCATCGCTCGTCGAGCACTTTTCGTGCACTCCTCGCTGCCTCCCGCGACGAGAAGCCGAAGGCGCACGAGGAGCAGTCGTTCAAAGCCCCGCCCAGCGCAGCCCAGCCACCACCACGACCCCCAGCAAGGCCGCCGCCACGTCGCTGCGCAAGACCAGAGTCAGTCCGACGACCGAGGCCAGCGCCAGCCCCTCGGCCAGCCCCCCCGCCTGCACCGCCAGCGCGGTGATCCCCGCCATCACCGCAAGGGGCGTCGCTCGCAGCGCCGCCTCCACCCGGGGCGAGACCGGCACGAACCGCATCAGCGTGAACCCCGCGACCCGGCAGAGGAAGGCCGCCGCCGCCATTGCCGCCAGCAAAAGCGGAAAGCTGTCGGTCATGCAGCCTCCCGGTGGACCAGGGCCGCAACGGCTGCCCCGGCCAGGCCCGCCCCGATGATTGCGGCGGCGGGACCCATCACGTGGAATATTCCCAACGCCGTCCCGCCACCCACCAACACCGGCAACAGGTCCGCCCGCGTCTTCGTCATCGCCGTCATCATCGCCGCCGCAAAGCAGGCGAGCATCAGATCAAAGCCCAAAGTCTCGGGCCGGGGAAGCACGCCGACCGCCGCCGCCCCAAGCGCCGTGCCGGTCAACCAGCCGACGGCAATCGGCGCCCCGGTCCCCGCCAGATAGGCCCGGTCCCCCTCTCCCGCCCGGATGGCCCGCATCGTCATCAGCCAGTTGGCATCGCCGAGCAGAAGGAGGCTGCCATAGGCCCGCAGCGGCCCAGCCTGCCAGAGCCACGGCTGCAATGTCGCCCCGAACAGAAGATAGCGCGCGTTGATCACCAGGATCGCCGCGAACAGCGCCCAAAGCGTCGCCTCGCCGGTCTGCAGCAGGTTCACCGCCGCCAGCTGGGCCGACCCGGAATAGATCGCCGCACTGGTCGCCACCGCGCGG
>NZ_JAXMMF010000023.1:0-56686 GCF_034366665.1 Tabrizicola sp.
GTCGCGGGGATCTCGATGGCCGACATGCGGCCGCAGGTCGTCTGATGCCCTGTGACCTGGGACCGCTGGCGCTGGTGTGGCTGGCGGTCGAGTGTCTGTTGGCCGGTTTAGTGCGGGGCTATTCCGTCTTTGTCTTTTCGGCCCTGCTGATTGCGGCCTCCAGCCTTGTGACCAATCCGCTGAACTTCGTCGCGGTTGTGGTCATTCTGGAAACGGTGATGTCCCTGCAGCACGCCAGGGGGGCCGGTCCCGATGTGGACTGGAAGCGCGTCGGCTGGCTTCTGGGCGGCGCGGCGATCGGCCTGCCACTGGGTCTGTGGATCCTGACCGGCGTCAGCGAGGACACGGCGCGCGCGGTCGTCTCGGGCTATGTGCTGCTGATGTGCGTCGTGCTGCTGGTCGGGTGGCGGCTGGCGGCCGAGGTCAAGGGCGCGCCGAACGGGGTGGCCGGGGTGATCTCTGGTCTCGCCAATGCCCCCGGCATGGGGGGGCTGCCGGTGGCCGCATTCTTCGCGGCACAGCCGATGCCGGCGGCGGTTTTCCGCGCCACGCTGATCGCCTACTTTCCGCTCTTGGACCTTTATTCCGCGCCGCTCTACTGGCTGGCGGGGCTGGTCACCTGGGATACCCTTTGGGCCGCATTGATCGCGCTTCCCGTGACGCTCTTGGGCAATAGCTTGGGCGGGCGGCACTTCTTCGGCACGGACCCGCAAGAGTTCCGCCGCTTTGCCATCGTTCTGCTTGCCGGTCTCGCGGCCCTGGGGCTTGGGAAGGCGCTGATCTGATGTGGCTGATCGTGAACGCTGGTTCATCTTCGCTGAAGTTGAAGGTCTTCGAAGGTGAACGAGAGGTCGCCAAAGCCTTTGTCGGCGAGATCGGACCCGACGGCCACGCCGCGGCGATGGCCGAGGGGCTGGCCCAAGCCGGTGTTGCGGTTTCCAGGCTGACGGCTGCGGCGCATCGCGTTGTGCATGGCGGGTCTGGGCTGACGGCGACCTGCCGGGTTACAGCCGCTGTCCTGCGTCAGATCGAGGCGTGCGTGCCACTCGCCCCCCTGCACAATCCGGCAAATCTTGTTGGCCTTCAGGCAGTTGCCGCCTTGGCCTCTGACCTGCCGCAATATGCGGCCTTCGACACCGCCTTCCACGCGACGAACCCCGAGGTTGCCGTCAGCTACGCCTTGCCGAAGTCCGAACGCGACCGGGGACTGCGCCGCTATGGCTTTCACGGAATCAGCTATGCCGCGCTTGTGCGGGTTCTTGCGACACGGGGACCGCTGCCAGCACGGATGCTGGCCTGCCATCTGGGCAACGGTTGCTCACTTGCGGCGATTGTGAACGGGCGTTCGGTTGCAACGACGATGGGCTATTCTCCGCTGGACGGGCTGACGATGGGAACGCGGGCCGGCGGGATCGACGGCAACGCCGTTCTGCGGCTGGCGGAACTGCACGGGATCACCGGCGCGGGGCGTATCCTGAACCGCGAGAGCGGTCTCTTGGGTCTTGGCGGCGCAAGCGACCTGCGCGCACTGCATGCGGCGGGGACGCCCGAGGCGCGGTTTGCGCTGGACCACTTCGCCTATTGGGCGGTTCGGCACGCAGGGTCGATGGTCGCCGCGATGGGGGGCCTTGATGCCGTGGTCTTCACTGGCGGCATCGGCGAAAACGATTCCTGGATGCGGAAGGAAATCCTGTCCGGGCTTGGCTATTTGGGAGTTTCTTCCGACCCTGACCGCAATGCCCGGAACGAAACCACCCTGCATGATGCGACATCCAGTGTCGTTATCCTTGTTGTGCCCGCCGATGAAGAACGCCAGATTGCCCTTGAGGCGCAGGCCGTCATGTCTGGCGAGGCGCGAGGCCCAAGGGCCGGGGAGGGCGCGTGAACCAGCCGAGGGCGGAGACTCAGAGAGAGGTCGGCGACGAGGTCCGCCAGACCACCTGCTACATGTGCGCCTGCCGCTGCGGGATCAATGTGCATCTGAAGTCGGGCAAGGTCTCTTACATCGACGGCAACCGGGACCATCCGATCAACAAGGGTGTCCTTTGCGCCAAGGGCGCGTCGGGGATCATGCAGGTGACCGCGCCGTCACGCCTGAAGGCCCCGCTGCGGCGGGTCGGGCCGCGAGGCTCGGGTGCGTTCGAGGAGATCAGCTGGGAAGAGGCGCTGTCGACGGCGGTGGCCTGGATGAAACCCTTGCGCGAGACCGCGCCGGAGAAGTTGGCCTTCTTCACCGGCCGCGACCAGAGCCAAAGCTTGACCGGCTGGTGGGCGCAGAACTTTGGGACGCCGAACTATGCGGCCCACGGCGGCTTTTGCAGCGTCAACATGGCGGCGGGGGGCATCTACACCATCGGCGGTGCGTTCTGGGAATTCGGCCAGCCGGATTGGGACCGCACGAAGCTGTTCGTGATGTTCGGGGTGGCCGAGGATCACGACAGCAACCCGATCAAGATCGGTATCGGCAAGCTGAAGGCGCGCGGCGCGCGGGTGATCAGCGTCAACCCGGTGCGGACCGGCTATTCGGCGGTGGCCGACGACTGGATCGGGATCACGCCCGGGACCGATGGGCTTTTGATCCTGTCGCTGATCCACTGCCTCTTGGAGGCCGGGAAGGTCGACCTCGACTACCTGGCGCAATGGACCAACGCTCCCCTGCTGGTGACCGAGGCGGAGGGGGCCGAGAAAGGCCTTTTCGCGCGCAACGCCGAAAGCCAGCCCTTCGTGATCGACAAGACCTCGGGCCACCCTGCGCCCTGGGATGGCAAGGGCGTGCAGCCAGACCTTGGGGCCGAGTGGCAGGGCAACCGCACCGTCTTTCGCCACATGGTCGAGGAATATCTGAAGCCGGACTATGCGCCCGAAGCGGTGGAGGCGCGATGCGGGGTGACGGCGGGCCGCATCCGGGCCTTGGCGGCGGAACTGGCTGAGGTAGCGTTCGAGCAGGCGATCACGCTGGACCAGCCCTGGACCGACTTCCGGGGCAATCACCATGCAAACATGCCCGGCCGCCCGGTCAGCTTCCACGCGATGCGGGGGATTTCAGCCCATTCCAACGGATTCCAGACGGCGCGGGCACTGCATCTTCTGCAGATCATCCTCGGGTCGTTGGAGACCCCCGGCGGCTACCGGCTGAAACCGCCGTACCCCAAGCCCGTCGAAGCCCACCCGACGCCCCACTTCGTCACCACCCCCGGCAAGCCCCTGACCGGTCCGCATCTGGGCTATGTCCGCTCGCCCGACGACCTGTGCCTCTTGCCCGACGGAAGCCCCGCGCGGATCGACAAGGCGTTCAGCTGGGAGAACCCGTTCTCGGCGCATGGGATGATGCACATGGTCATCCCCAACGCCCATGCCGGGGACCCCTACCGGATCGACACGCTGTTCCTTTATATGGCGAACATGGCGTGGAATTCGTCGATGAACTCCGCCCGCGTGATGGAGATGCTGACCGAGAAGGACGGCGACGACTACGTCATCCCCCGGATCATCTATTCCGACGCCTATGCCAGCGAGATGGTGGCCTATGCCGACCTGATCCTGCCGGACACGACCTATCTGGAACGCCACGACTGCATTTCGCTCTTGGACCGCCCGATCAGTGAACCCGACGCGGCTGGCGATGCGATCCGCTGGCCGGTGCTGGAACCGGACCGTGAGGTGCGGTGCTTTCAGTCGGTGCTCTTGGACCTTGGCGCAAGGCTCGGCCTGCCGGGGATGGTGACCGAAGATGGCAGCCCGAAGTTCAAGGACTACGCCGATTACATCGTGAACCATCAGCGCCGCCCCGGTGTCGGTCCGCTGATGGGTTTCCGGGGCAATGGCGAGGCGGAAGGCCGGGGCGCGCCGAACCCCGAACAGATGCAGCGCTATATCGAGAACGGGGCCTTCTATCAGGCCCATGTCCCCGCCGAGGCCAGTTTCTTCAAACCCTGGAATGCCGCCTATCAGGACTGGGCGGTGAAGCTGGGACTCTACGAATCCCCGCAGCCCTACCTCTTCAACATCTGGTCGGAACCCTTGCGCCGCTTCCAGCTGGCCGCCGAGGGCTTCGGTCCCCGTCAGCCGCCCGACCACCTGCGCGACCGGCTGAAACAGGCGATGCACCCCCTGCCGATCTGGTACGCGCCTTTCGGCGACGAGGATGCCGCCTTCGGCTATCCGGTCCATGCGCTGACTCAAAGGCCGATGGACCAATATCATAGCTGGGGCAGCCAGAACGCCTGGCTGCGGCAGATCAAGGGGCGGAACTACCTTTATCTGCCGACGAAGATCTGGGACGCGCAGGGGTTTCATCAGGGCGACTGGGCGCGGGTGTCGTCCCGCGCTGGGACGATTGTGGTGCCTGTGGCCCACATGGCCGCGCTGAACGAAAACACCATCTGGACCTGGAATGCCATCGGCAAGCGCAAGGGCGCCTGGGCGCTGGACGAAGGCGCGCCCGAAGCGACGACGGGGTTCCTGCTGAACCACCTGATTTCGGAATTGCTGCCGGGTCGCGATGGCGTTCGACTGTCAAACTCCGACCCCGTGACGGGGCAGGCGGCCTGGTTTGACCAGCGGGTGCGAGTGGAGCGGGTGGCGGCAGAAGATCACCCACGCGGAACGGTAGAGCCGATGTTCGAGAAACTCCCCGACCCACCGCGCATCGGTGGGGGCCGGGACCAGAATTCCTCGAAGAATTTCGCCAAAAGTCTTCGAAAACTTTTGGGCCTGGCGGAGGTCGAGCGATGACAGCCTTGCCGGGAACCACCGAAAAACGCCTCGGGTTGGTGATTGACCTTGACACCTGCGTCGGCTGTCAGGCCTGCGTCACCGCCTGCAAGGGTTGGAACGATGCCGGGATCGGGCTGTCGGATCAGGACCCTTACGGTGCCGCCCCCTCGGGGACCTTCCTGAACCGGGTCCACTCTTATCAGGTCGCGGTGCCAGACGCGCCCGCGCAGGTCGTCACCTTCCCGCGCTCGTGCCTTCACTGCGACAACGCCCCGTGTGTCACGGTCTGCCCGACCGGGGCCAGCTACAAGCGCGCCGAGGACGGCATCGTGCTGGTGAACGAAGACGCCTGCATCGGCTGCGGCCTTTGCGCCTGGGCCTGCCCCTACGGCGCGCGCGAGATGGATGCCGACCAGGGGGTGATGAAGAAATGCACGCTTTGCGTCGACCGGATCTACAACGAGACCCTGCCCGAGGAGGACCGCGAGCCCGCCTGCGTCCGCACCTGCCCGACCAATGCCCGCCACTTCGGCGATCTGGCCGACCCGGAGAGTGCCGTGTCGCAGCTGGTGGCGGCGCGGGGCGGATATGACCTGATGCCGGACATGGGGACGAAGCCCACCAACAAATACCTGCCGCCGCGCAAGAAGGGGCCGGGGGCGGCCAGCCCGCTCGCGCCGTTGCTGGACATCAAGGCCACCGGGATCGCCGGCTGGCTGGACCGGATGCTGGGGAAGATCTGAGATGCATCCCGCACCGTCGGTCATCCTGTTTTCCACCCTTTCGGGTCTGGGTTTCGGCTTCCTTGCCTTCCTTGGCTGGGGGGCGCTAAGCCCCTCGGGCTGGGCTGCCTTCGTCCTTTGGGCGCTGGGCTACGGGCTGGCAGTCGGGGGCCTGATGGCCGCGACCTTCCACCTTGGCAACCCGAAGAACGCGCTGAAGGCGTTCTCGCAGTGGCGGACCAGCTGGCTGAGCCGCGAGGCCTGGGCCTCGGTCGCGACGCTGCTCCTGCTTGCCCCGCAGGCTTTGGCCGACATCTTCGGGCTGGGACTGCCCCGTGTCCTGGGGCAGGCGGGGGGCGTGCTGGCCCTTGTGACAGTCTTCACCACCGCGATGATCTACACCCAGATCAAGGCCGTTCCGCGCTGGCACCACTGGCTGACACCGGTGATGTTCCTTGGCTTTGCGCTGGCGGGCGGGGCGATGCTGTCCGGCACCCGAATCGCACCGCTGCTGTTGCTGGCCGTGGGGGCCGTGCTCTGGGCGGTCTGGCGCGTTGGAGACAGGGCCTTCGCGCGGGCCGGGCAGACGATGGGGACGGCGACGGGCCTTGACCAGTTGGGTGTGCCCTCGGTCCTGGACCCCGCGCATACAGCGGGAAACTACCTGAAGCGCGAGATGATCTTCGTGGTGGGGCGCAAACATGCGGCCAAGCTGCGCAAGATCGCATTGGGGCTGGCCTCTGTCGTTCCAGCCCTGATCCTACTTTTGCCGCTGGGCATATGGGGTATCGGCCTGGCCGCGGTGGTGCATCTGGCCGGGGCACTTGCTGCCCGCTGGCTGTTCTTCGCGGAAGCCGAGCATGTCGTGGGGCTTTACTACGGCGCGCGGGAATGATCCTTTGCCGCCCATGAGCGCGTTCAAGGCCTATGACATTCGCGGCCGTCTCGGGACGGACCTGACCGAAACCATCGCCCACCGGATCGCCCGGGCCTACGCGGTCGTGACCGGGGCCGATGCCGTGGTGCTGGCGCGCGATTGCCGGGAAAGCTCACCCGGGTTGGCCGATGCGGTGGCAGCCGGGCTGATGGCACAGGGCGTCAGGGTGCTGGACCTTGGCCTTGCCGGGACCGAGGAGATGTATTTCGCCACCGCGCATCTGGGGGCAGGGGGCGGGATTTGCGTCACCGCCTCGCACAATCCGCGCGAATACAACGGGATGAAGCTGGTCGGGCGCGGTGCCGTGCCGCTGCCGGACGCGGATTTCGCCCGGATTCGCAGTCTGACCGAGGGGGGCGAGGCCTTCGCGACAGCCTCCGGCGGCCTGCGCGAGGATCGCTCTGCCGTGCGCGCGGATTATGTGGCGCATGTGGCGGACCTGGTCGGGCAGGGGATCGGGCCGCTGCGTCTGGTCATGAACGCCGGGAACGGGGCGGCGGGGCCGACGCTGGATGCCCTGGCCGAGGGGTTGGCGGCGCGCGGCGCTCGGCTGGACCTGGTGCGGATGCATCATGCGCCTGACGGCAGCTTTCCGAACGGCATCCCCAACCCGCTTCTGCCGGAAAACCGCCCGGTCACGGCCCAGGCGGTGACGACCGCGGGGGCGGATTTCGGGGTGGCGTTCGACGGTGATTTCGACCGCTGCTTCCTGTTCGACGGCGAAGGCCGCTTCGTCGATGGCGAACACGTCGTGGCGCTTCTGTCGGCGGCGCATCTTGTCCGCGAACCGGGTGCCACGATCATCCATGACCCCCGGGTCATCTGGGCGGTGCAGGACGCCGTCCGTCAGGGCGGTGGCCGGTCGGTTCTGGCGCCCACCGGACATGTGTTCCTCAAGGCCGCGATGCGGCGCGAGGGCGCGGTCTATGGCGGCGAGATGAGCGCGCACCACTATTTCCGCGGCTTCATGGCCTGCGATTCCGGCATGATCCCCTGGCTGATGGTGGCCCGACTTGCCAGCCAGTCCGGGCGCGGCCTGACCGAGATGGTCGGCGCGCTCCGGCGCGACTTCCCCTCATCCGGGGAAATCAATTTCCGTGTCACCGACCTGCCCCTGGTGGTCAGGCGCGTCGAGGCGGAGCTGGCACCAGCGGCCCGAAGCACCGACCGCACCGATGGGCTAAGCCTGGATTTCGGGGATTGGCGGCTGAACCTGCGCGCTTCCAACACCGAACCGCTGTTGCGGCTGAACGTCGAGGCGCGGGGGGACGCGGGCCTGGTGGCCGAAGGCGTGGCCCGCGTCAAGGCCTTGATCGAAGGGTAGCGGTCAGGCCGAGACGGTGCTGCCCGCGGCAGGCTTGCGGATCATCGGCCAGCCGCGACGGAAAACCGGGATCGCCGGCATGTCGTCGGCCAAAGCCTGCAGGCGGCTTTCGCGCTGTTGCAGGCGGGCAATCTCGGCCCGGATATCAGAGAGTTCGTCGGCGAGTGTGAGGCGGGAAGCGGCCATCATGGTCCTCCTTTGTTCTGTCTGGCCAGCATCGACTCGATTCCTGAAGACTTTGCTAAGTGACAGAACGAAAGCAGATTGTTTCTGTCTTGGCGGCTTGTCTTGCAGGCCCGCTGGGCGCACCCTGACCTGGCTTGCAAGGTGGGAGCCATGTGGGAGTTCAGCATTTTCAGGGCGCTGGGTCTGATGATCCGGACCTGGCCGTTTGTTCTTATGCGCGTGGCGATCCATCTGGGGATCGCCCTTGGCTTGGTCGTTGCGGCGGGCGCGGGGGCCGTGGCCGGCCAGGCACTGGCGGATCTTTCGGGCGAAGTGTCTGGGTCGTCGGCGGCACTTTGGGGCGGAGGCGCGGGCTTCCTCTTCGCTGCTCTTGCCGTCGTGTTCCTGCGGGGGCGGCTGTTGCATCAGGTGACCGCCCCGCATCTTGCCGCGCTGGTCGAGACGCTGGATCGCCGCCCGCTGCCGATCGGGCGCGGTCAGGTCGGGCTGGCCAATGGCATCGTGGCCCAACGCTTCGGCGATGCGCCGGCCCTGATCGCGCTGGACGCTCTGGTCCGCGGGGTCATCCGTACGGCCACGGGGATGGTGGATGGACTGCTGGTCGACATCCTGCCGGTCTCGGCCCTTGACCGGCTTGTCCGCGGGTCCGGCGCGCAGCTTAGGCTGACGCTGGGCTTGCTGGACGGCGTCGTCCTGGCCCATGCGACGCGGACCCGGTCGGAAAATGCCTGGGAGGCGGCGCATGACGGGCTGGTGCTATACACGCAGAACGCACGGCCGCTGATGGCCAACGCGGTCTGGCTGGCGCTGGTCGGCTGGGCGCTGGCGGGCCTTGTCGCCTTTGCCGCGCTGTCGCCCACGTCACCATTGGCCGCACTCTTGCCCGGGGGGCCCTGGGCGGGCGTGCTTCTGGCGCTTGTCTTGGGCTGGGCGGTCAAGGCCGCGCTCTACGATCCCTTCGCGCTGGCCTGCATGCTGCAGCTGCATCTGCGCCTGACCCAGGATCAGGAGCCGCTGCCGGAATGGCGCGGGCGGCTGACCCAGGTTTCGGACACCTTCCGCCAGCTTGGCGAACGCGCCTTGGGCTGGCGCTCGGGGGCGGCGCAGGACGCCTGACCTGCGCGGTCCGGCCACGGGCAAATGCATGAAAACGAACCAAAGGCCGGTTGCGGCACCCTTGCTTCTGTGGCAAGACTGACCCCAGATGCCAACCAGACCGATGAGTTCAGAATGAGCGAATTCGCCAGCCGCCGCGTGATGATGGTGGATACTCAGGTCCGCCCCTCGGACGTGACCAAGTTTCCGATCATTGACGCGATGCTGTCGGTCCCGCGCGAAACCTTCGTGCCCGACGACAAGCGCGAGGCGGCCTATGTCGGCGAGAACCTGACGCTTGCCCCCGGCCGTGTCGTGCTGGAGGCGCGGACGCTGGCCAAGCTTCTGGACGCGCTGGACATTCAGCCGACCGAGCTGGTGCTGGATGTAGGCTGCGGGCTTGGCTATTCCGCCGCAGTCATCGCCCGTCTGGCCGAGACGGTCGTGGCCCTGGAAGAGGATGAGGGGCTGGCTGCCGACGCGCAGCGCATCCTGTCCGAAGAGGGTGTCGACAATGCCGTGACGATCACCGGCCGCTTGGCCGAAGGGGCGGCGAATTGCGCGCCCTATGACGTGATCACCATCGAAGGTGGCGTCGAACAGATTCCTGCGCCTATCCTCTCCCAGCTGAAGGATGGCGGCCGGATCGGCGCAATCTTCATGGAGAATGCCGTCGGAACCGCCCGCATCGGCTACAAGGCTGCGGGTCAGATGACCTGGCGCTCGATCTTCAATGCTGCGGCACCGGTGCTTCCGGGCTTTGCCAAGCCGCGGGGCTTTACGCTTTAGGCCGGGTGCGGCCCTGTCCGGTCTGGGCCTTACGCCCGGGCGGACCACAGAAACGCTCGATGGGCCAGTTGTCCCGGGCATATGCAAGGCAGGACAAGATGCGTGGATGGCTTCTGTCATTGGTGGTGGTTCTGGTCGGGCTGGGTACGCCACAAGGTGCAAGGGCCGAAACGCTGGCGGATGCCCTGATCGCCGCCTACAGGAACTCCAACCTTCTGGACCAGAACCGAGCGGTCCTGCGCGCCGCCGATGAAGGCGTCGCCGAGGCGGTCTCGGCGCTGCGTCCGGTGGTGGCCTACACGCTGCAGGGGGCCTGGCAGCGCGCCGATGTCACCATCGCTGGCGTTCCCGGCGTGGCAGAAGGACTGTCCGCCTCGCTTGCGCTGAGCGCCGAGCTGACGATCTGGGATGGCGGACGCCGTCAGATCGGGATCGAGATCGCCCGGGAAAGCGTGCTGGCGACCCGCCAGGCGCTGATCGATGTCGAACAGAACGTGCTGCTTTTTGCCGTCCAGTCCTATGTCAACGTCCGCCTCGCGCAAGAGGTCGTCGCGCTGCGGCAAAGCAACCTTCGGCTCATCACCCAGGAACTGCGCGCAGCACAGGATCGTTTCGACGTGGGCGAGATCACCCGCACGGACGTGTCGATCGCCGAGGCGCGGCTGGCTGCCTCGCGTGCGGCTCTGGCAGCGGCCGAGGGTCAGCTGATGATTGCGCGTGAGGCCTACAAGGCCGCAACCGGTGCCTATCCGGGCAATCTGGCACCGCTGCCGAAGGCTCCGGCCCTGCCGCGCACGATGGAAGAGGCGCAGTCCGTGGCACGGGGAACGCACCCGTCGATCCGCCAGGCGCAGCATCAGGTCACGGTGGCCGATCTGCAGGTCGATCTGGCCGTCGCGGGCCGCGCACCGACCATCGGCCTTGGCGCGACGCTGCGCTCGGATGACGAGGACCAGCAGTCGCAGTCGCTGGGCCTGACGATGAACCAGACGCTTTATGCCGGTGGCCGGCTGTCCTCGCTGCAGCGCCGCGCGCTGGCGGGCAAGGATTCGGCCCGGGCGGGCTTGCAGCAGACCGCGGTGGGAGTGCTGCAGAACGTCGGCGTGGCTTGGGCGAACCTGGCGGTTGCCGGGGCCTCGATCCAGGCCTCCGACCTGCAGATCCGGGCGGCGCAAGCCGCCTTCGACGGCGTGCGCGAGGAGGCCGCTGCCGGGACCCGGACGACGCTGGACGTGCTGGACGCCGAGCAGGAACTGCTGGATGCCCGCAATGCCCGGCTTGAGGCCGAGGCACAGCGCTATGTCGCGGTCTATCAGGTGCTGGCGACGATGGGCCTTCTGACCGTGGACCACCTGCAACTGGGCATCCCGACCTACGATCCCGAAGCCTATTACGGCGCGGTCGAGAAGGCTCCGTCCCATTCGGCGCAGGGCAAGAAGCTGGATCGCATCCTGGAAAAGATCGGCGACTGATCCGCTTGCAGCGACAGTCCAGGTTTTCTGTTGCCTTGCTTGGGCTTGGCGCGCTAAATTGACATTCAAGGAAACGCAAGCAAGCGGATGCTCCTGATGGCGGGACCTTTAAGCTCGGAGGAGATTGAGGATGTTGTTTCCTCGGTCAGGCGGCTTGTGTCGAACGAGCTGTCGCCGCGTCGCCTAAGCCGTGATCTTGGGGCCGACCGTCTGCTTCTGACCCCGGCCCTGCGCGTGGTCTCGGAAATCAGCCCGCTTGCCCCGTTGGTTCTTGGGAAAATGGTCGAGGACCCGGTGAGTCCTGAAGCCCAGCCCGTGGCAACTGAAGGGGCAGAGCCGCTGGTGGATGACGCCGTCCCGTTGATCGAAGCCGAGTGGGAAGACGAAATCTGGGTTGCGCCCGAAGCGACTGCTGCGCTGGGGGAAGTGGCCCTTGGCGTCGAAGACGCCGAAGTGCTGGTTGCCGACGGCCAAGCAGATGAACCGCTGGCCGTCTTGGCGGGCGACACTTACGACGATAAGGCCACCTCGGTCGAGGCTGAACCCCAGCAGGCGGTCCTGATCCCGATTGCACCACTTTTGCGCCGTACCGAAAGCCGGACCACCCATCTGCCTTCGGAAGACGACGACTCGGAACCGGCCGGTGCCAATGCACCCTTGCACGGGGGTAGTGCCGAGCAGTCCTTGCCAGTGGATGACGTGCACCAACCGACGGAAGCCTGGTCCGAGACGACGCAGCCTGAAGAGGCGGTCGATCACGGCGATGCGGTCCCGGATGCCGATACGGCCGAAGACCTGTCTGACGCCGCTTTGCAGGACAACCTGTCGCCGCGGATGCCGACCGAGATCATCGATGCCGACGGGACGCCGCTGGCCGTCCTGGACGAAGCGGCCTTGCAAGAGATCGTCCGGCAGATGATCCGGGAAGAGCTGCAGGGCGACCTGGGCGAGCGGATCACCCGCAACGTCCGCAAGTTGGTCCGGGCCGAGATCAATCGCGCGCTGATGGCGCGGGATCTGGACTAAGCACTTCAGTAAAAATGAAAACGCGCCCGATCAGGGCGCGCATCCGGTGTTCCGTTGGCAAGTAGATCAGGCGGCTTCGGCCTGCTCCAGCTCTTGTGCGTGGCGGCGTTCGGATTCTTCGCGGCTGAGCGCGACCGAAGTGCGCACGCCCTTCGAGACGAATTCCATGAGGCCCTTCACGACACGCTCGTTCGGGTCGATCCCGGCGCAGGACAGCACTTCACGGCCGTCGCGCGAACGCGCCCAGCGGGCGATCTGGTCCGGTCCGTTGCCATACTTCTTGTCGTCGGCAATGGCGTCGTCCAGTGCCGCCAGAACCACGGCGGCAAAAAGTTTCCGTGCACGCTGCCCCTGCTCGAAATTGAAGGCGGTGCTGTCGATGGTGTCACGCATCGGGTTTTCCTTTTTTCTTGCTCTTGTCTTTCGCGGCGTTCGTGGGTTGTAACGGTTCGGTCACGATTCGGGCTGACCGCTTTTGGAATGACTGCTATGCGTCCAGTGCATAGCCCATTCCGGGCAGCACTGTATATAGTCGTCTCGATCCCCCAATCAAAACGACATATGGGGGAGGTCGACAGTCTTTCAACCTTTGGTTTACATTTTCTTGCCTGAGCGTGCGGACGCAAGGTCAAGCACCGCCGGGCGGTCAGTCGTCCAGCTGAACCCTGGCGCTGCCGGCCTGAAGGACCTGTCCGGCCCGGTCAAAGCGCAGATAGGCGATGGCTTTCCCGTTGGACTGGGTGAAAAGCGTGCCCGCAGACTTGCCGTCGGCCAGGATTTCGGTGCCCACAGGGGCCGTTCCTTCGACCGCGACGCGGACCAGGCCCTTGCGCAGTTCGGTCTTGTGTTTCATCCGCGCGGTGACTTCCTGGCCGACGTAGCAGCCCTTGCGGAAATCGACGCCCTGCAGACGCTCGAACCCTGCCTCAAGGATGTAGGTGTCGTCCGGCACCAGTTCGATGCCGCTTTCGGGGATCACGTGCTGGACGCGGATGGCGTCCCAGTCGACTGGTGCTTCGGGGGCCGCATCGGTGCCGTAAAGCCGCCAGCCAAGGGCCGGATGGCGCGGGTCGGGCAGGGCGCGTTCGGGTGCAGGGCCCAGGCCGCGGCTGACAGTCAGCGACGCAGGCTGGATCTGCACATCGGCGCGCAGCCGGTAAAGCGTCAGGCGGCGCAGGGTATCGGCGGCCAGCGGCGTGGCGATGTCGATCAGGATCGGCCCGTCGGGCAGGTGGACCACGAAGAAGTCGGCCAGATACTTGCCCTGAGGCGACAGAAGGGCGGCCCAGACAATGCCGGGACCCGTCTCCAACGGCCGCAGGTCGTTCGAGACCAGCCCCTGCAGGAAGGTCAGGGCGTCCGTGCCGGTCAGCGTCCAGAGGGTGCGTTCGGTGTGGGTCATGTCGGGCAGTCTAAAGGCAGGGCCTGCCGGGTGTAAGCCTCAGTCACGCAGTTGTGCCTCTTGCAGCTGGGCGTAAAGCCCACGGCGGGCCATCAGCTGGTCGTGAGTGCCTTCCTCGATCAGACGGCCCCGGTCCAGCACGATGATCTTGTCGGCGCCCATCACGGTGGACAGCCGGTGCGCGATGACCAGTGTGGTCCGGTTCTTCTGGGCGCGCGACAGGGCCGCCGAGACGGCAGCCTCGGTCCGGGTGTCCAGGGCCGAGGTCGCCTCGTCCAGAAGCAGGACTGGCGCATCGGCCAGCAGCGCCCGGGCGATCGCCACGCGTTGCCGCTGCCCGCCAGACAGGGCCGACCCCCGCGTGCCGACCTGGGTGTCAAGACCAAGCGGCATCGACCCGACGAAGCCCGAGGCCTCGGCATCGTCCAGCACTTGTGCCAGACGCTCCGGGTCGCGGTCGTCGCGGCCCAGAAGCAGGTTTTCCCGCAAGGTTTCGTCAAACAGCGCGGCGTCCTGCGACACGGCGGCCAGAAGCGCGCGCTGGTCGAACAGGGACAGGTCCTGCACATCCACGCCGCCGATCAGGATGCGGCCCGACTGCGGCTCGATCAGGGCCGAGATCAGCTGGAACACCGTGGTCTTTCCGGCACCCGAGGACCCGACCAGCGCGGTCACCTTGCCAGCCTCGGCCGTGAAGCTGAGACGATCCAGCACCGGACGGTCGGGGTAGGTGAAGGTGACGTTCTCGAACCGGATCTCGGGCGCGCCGGGGGCGGGCAAGGCCCGGCTTTTCGCCGGACGCGTGCCGGAGGGTTCCGTGTCAAACAGGGAGAAGACCCGCTCCAGGCTGGCCTCGGCCACCTGCCATTGGCCCGCCAGATCGCTGAGACGGCGGATCGGCTGGAAGGTCAGCGCCATCGCCGTGAAGAAGGACATGAACTCGCCCGTCGTCCGCTCGCCGCTGGCCACCTCGGCGCCGCCCAGCATCAGGACCGCGAAAAACCCAAGGCCGGTGATCACATCAACCAGTGCGGGCATTGCCGCCCGGCCAAGCGCGGTCTTCACTTCGGCGCGGACGATGGTGTCGATGATCCGCTGGAAGCGTGAGGTCTGATACGCCTCCATCCGGTTCAGCTTGACCGACTGGATGCCGTGAAAGATCTCGTCCAGCCGGGTTGCGCGCAGGCCGGACTGTTCGCGCGTCAGCATCGCCTTGCGCCGCAGGTAGCGGCGCAACAGGTAGGCGGGGACAAGCAGCAAAGGCGCGCCGACCATCGCGGCGACCGTCCAGTAGGGATCAATCCAGATCGCCACCATGAAGAGACCGATCAGCGAGACGACATCGCGCCCGATCCCGCCGATCACCAGGACCGCAGCCCCTTGTGCGGCCATCGTGTCGCCCTGCACCCTTTCGATCAGTTTGCCGGGCGAATGTTCCTGATAAAAGCTTGCGTCCAGCGTCAGCAGGTGGCGCACCAGATCGACCTGCATCGCCCCGGCGGCGTGCTGGTTCACCCGCGTCAGAAGCCAGCGCCCCAGGACCGAGGTGATCGCGCGCAGCACGAACAGGCCCAGGATTGCCAGGCCCACCCAGATCAACAGGCCCGAGCCACCTTCGGCGAAGACCACGTCGAACAGGGGCTTCAGCATGTAGGACAAAAGGCCCAGCGTTGACCCCTCGACCATCATGATCAGGAAGGTCACGACGATCAGGGTGAGATGTGGCCGCAGATACAGGCCGAAATAGCGCCGGAAAAGCTCGCGCGAGGAATAGGGACGGTCGGTGTCCGGGGCGTGGCTTTCGTCGTGCATGGGCCGGGTTTAGCCGGAAAGACCGCAACCCTCAAGCCGCGCCGGATTGACGCTGCCTCTGCTCGGGCCTAGCCATGTCGGCGAAGTTAAGGAGAGACGCATGAGCCTTGCCAACGGTCGCCCCTATCTGGCCATTCCCGGCCCCTCGGTGATCCCCGACCGGGTGCTGCGCGCGATGCACCAGGGCTCGCCCAACATCTACGAAGGCCCGCTGATCGAGATGGCGGCCTCGCTGTTCCCCGATCTGCGCGCCGTGGCGGGGACGGTGGGCCATGTTGCGATGTACATCGGCAACGGTCATTCAGGGTGGGAGGCGGCGAATGCCAACCTCTTCAACCGGGGCGACAAGGCCTTGGTGCTGGCGGTCGGGCAGTTCGGCCTTAGCTGGGCCAACAGCGCCCGCGCGATGGGGATCGAGGTCGAGGTGCTGGATTTCGGCAAATCCGCGCCCGTTGACATGACCCGGGTCGAAGCGGCGTTGCGGGCGGACACCGGCCACCAGATCAAGGCGGTCCTGACGACGCATGTCGACACGGCCAGCACGATCAAGACCGACATCCCGGCCCTGCGCGCCGCGATGGATGCGGCGGGGCATCCGGCGCTGTTGGCGGTGGACTGCATCGCTTCGCTTGGCTGCGACGAATTCCGGATGGACGATTGGGGCGTCGATGTCATGGTCGCGGCCTGCCAGAAGGGGCTGATGACTCCCCCCGGCATGGCCTTTGTCTGGTTCAGCGAAGCCGCCCGCCTGCGCTGCGGCAAGTCTGACCTGGCCACCCCCTATTGGGCCTGGGGTCCCCGGGCCGAACCCGAAGAGTTCTGGCAGCTGTGGGACGGCACCGCGCCGACCAGCCACCTTTTCGGGCTGCGTGAGGCACTGGACATGATCCACGAAGAGGGCCTGCCCAACGTCTGGAAGCGCCACCACACGCTTGCCAGCGCGGTCTGGGCGGCCTTCGACTCTTGGTCCGCAGGCAACCCCGCCATCGGGATGAACGTGGCTGACCCCGCCCATCGCGGCTGGTCGGTGACCGCGGCCCGCTTTGGTGCGCCCCACGCCACGCGGCTGCGCGAATGGTGCGAGAAACAGGCCGGCGTCACTCTGGGCATCGGTCTTGGCATGGCGCCTTCGACCGATCCGGCCTATCACGGCTTCCTGCGCGTCGCGCATATGGGGCACGTCAACGCCCATATGACGCTGGGGGCGCTTGCGGTGATGGAGGCGGGCATGTCGGCGCTGGACATCCCGCATGGGCCGGGCGCTTTGGCGGCGGCAGCGCAGGTGGTGGCCAAAGGTGCGCTGTAGCGCACCCTACGCTTTCACCTGCCGCTCGCGGACCGAGATATAGACGGCCGACGCGATCAGGATCGTGACCCCCAGCACGGTCCAGCGGTCGGGCAGGTCGCCGAAGAACCACCAGCCCAGGATCGTCGCCATGATGATCTCGGTGAAGGCCAGGGGGGCCAGCAAGGACGCCTCGCCATGCTCATAGGCCTTGGTGATCAGCACGTGGCCCAGCGTCGCGATCACGCCCAGGGCAGCCAGCATCGCCCATTGCGTGGGGCTTGGGCTTAGCCACAGGAACGGCAGCGCCAGCGTCATCAGCGCCGCCCCGATGGCCGAGGTCTGGAAGTTCAGCACCATCGCGTCCGCCACCCCCGCCATCGCCCGCGTCATCACGAAATAGGACCCCAGCGCCACCCCGGCCCCCAGGGCGTAGAACGTGCCGGGGTTCACCTCGACCAGGCCGGGCCGGATGATGATCAGCGTGCCGACAAAACCCACGGCGACGGCGGCCCAGCGGCGGGGCCCGACCTTTTCGCGCAAGGCCAGCGCCGACAGGATCACGATCACCAGCGGGTTGACGAAGAAGATCGCCAGGGCATCGGCGATGGGCAGGTGTTTCAACGACTGGAAGAACAGGAACGTCGCACTGAAGAGCAGGGCCGAGCGCGCCAGCTGGCGCAGGGGTTGTGCCGGCCGGAACGCCTGTGCGCCCTCGGCCCGCAGTGCGAAGGGCAGCGTCATCAGGCCTCCGAACAGCGCCCGCGCCCAGACGACGATCAGGATCGGCAGCCCCGCCTCGCCCAGCTTCTTGGCGAAGACGTCGATCACCGGCAGGATCGCCATCGCCGCCAGCATAAGCGCCACGCCGACCAGTGGCCGCGCGGTCGGTGCCGAAAAGGCGGTCAGGACGGACCTCCTGGACGGTCGTCTTCCAGGTAGATGCGGATGATCTCGTCGAAACTGGTCTCGGCGGTGAAGCCCAGGGCGCGGGCCTGGGTGGCGGCACAGGCCTCGGCCCAAGGCTCGACGATGGCCTGGATCACCGGGTCCGGGGCGTAGGTGATCAGGTCCACCGCCTTTTGCCCTGCGACCCGGCGCAGCGCCTCGATCATCTCGGCGATGCTGGCGGACAGGCCTGGCATGCCAAGCGCGCGAGAGGGGCCAAGTGCGCCGGTGTCCAGCACCGCCGCCCCCAGGAAGAACCCCGTCGCCGCGCGGGGGCTGGCGAACCAGTGGCGCAGGCTGTCGCGGACGGGCAGGGTGGCGGGCAATCCGTTCAAGGGCTCACGCAGGATCGACGAATAGAACCCCGAGGCCGCCCGGTTCGGCGCGCCGGGCCGGATGCAGATTGTCGGCAGGCGCAGCGCGATGCCGTCCAGAAGGCCCCGGCGGGAATAGTCGGACAGAAGAAGCTCGGTCATCGCCTTCTGCGTGCCATAGCTGGTGCGCGGGGTCAGGTGGAAGTCGTCCGGGATCACCTTCGGGAAGGGCGCGCCGAAAACGGCCAGCGATGAGGCGAAGACCACGCGCGGGCAATAGCCGGGGATCGCCGCGATGGCATCGAAAAGCGCGCGCGAGGCATCAAGGTTGGTGGCATAGCCCTTGGCCAGGTCCGCCTCCGCTTCGCCCGAGACGACGGCGGCAAGGTGAAAGATCAGGTCCGGCCGGTCCCGCACCAGCCGCTCTGCCGCCCCGGACTGGGTCAGGTTTACCGCCAGCGACGTGGCCCCCGCAACGGCGGCAGGCGACACGACATCGGCCAGCGTCAGCCGTTCATGGGCAAGCGCACCACCCGTGATCGCCGCCGTCAGCTTGCGGCCCAGCATGCCCGCCGCGCCAAGGATCAGGATGTGCATCGGTCCCCCTCCGTTTGCGCGGAAGGGGACCACATCACCGACGCAAAGCCAAGCGGATCAGCCGCCGTTCTTGGCCAGCCAGTCCGTCATCCACTTGATCTCGGCTTCCTGGGCCGCGATGATGCCTTCGGCCAGCTTCTTCACCTCGGGGTCGGTGCCATGCTCCAGCACGATCTTCGCCATCTCGACCGCGCCCTGATGGTGCGGGATCATGCCCTTGATGAAATCGACGTCGGCATTGCCGGTGTACTCCATCATCATGTTCTGGTGCATCCGGTCGTTGGCCTCCATGAAGGCCATCGAGGCCGGGCCCTTGTCGCCCATCATGTGACCCTCGTGTCCGGTTTCCTGCGCGAAAGCGGGCAGGGGGCTGGCAAGGCTGACGGCGAGGATGAGGTGTTTCAACATGGTCTGTCTCCTTCTTCTGATGCGACGGTGATCCTACCTTCCCATCGGGGAAGGAAACTCATTTCGGCGTGAGCGGAAATGCAGCAGGCCGCCTATTGTTCCCCAACTGTGCACGACGGACACCGATCTGTGCGGCACGGGGAGGCTTCTTTCCCTTTCCGACCGGGGGCCGGGGGCGTATGTTTACAAAACTTCTACAGGAAAGGCAGGCAGTGCAGGTGACGAAGCACAAGCGGCAGCGTCCCGTCGTCGGGATCATCGGCAACAGCTACGTGATCAACGACCGCTATCCCACGCATTCCGCAGGGACGATGAACACGGCTGCCGTCGCCGAAGTTGCTGGCGCCATTCCGATGATCATCCCCTCGGACCCGCGCTATGTCGGGGTCGATGAACTTCTGGACCTTTGCGACGGGTTCCTTCTGACCGGGGGCCGCCCCAACGTCCACCCCAGCGAATACGGCGAGGAGGAGACCCCCGCTCACGGTGCCTTCGACCGCAGCCGTGACGCGATCACCCTTCCGCTGATCCGCGCCTGCGTCGACCGGGGCCAGCCCTTCCTTGGCATCTGCCGCGGCTTTCAAGAGGTGAACGTGGCCCTGGGCGGCACGCTTTACCCCGAAATCCGCGACCTGCCGGGCCGGATGAACCACCGCATGCCCCCCGACGGCAGCTTGGAGGAATGCTTTGCCCTGCGTCACAGCGTGACCTTCACCGAGGGCGGGGTTTTCCACAAGCTGATGGGCGCGCGAGAGGTGATGACGAACACGCTGCACGGCCAGGGCATCGCGCGGGCGGGCTGCCGGATCGTGATCGACGGCCACGCGCCTGACGGCACGCCGGAAGCGATCTACGTCAAGGACGCGCCCGGGTTCACGCTGTCCGTCCAGTGGCACCCGGAATGGAATGCGGGCAACGATCCGGTCTCGCGCCCGCTGTTCCACGCCTTCGGCCAGGCCGTCACCGCCTGGGCGGAAGGCGAACGCCCTGCGGCAATGGCGCGCTCGGCCTGAGTTGATCCGGATCAGGGCGGGGCTTTCCCGTCCGCGCCAGAATGGTGCATCCCGAACGGAGGCACCCATGAACCTGCTGATCGCCTATGCCACCACCGACGGCCAGACCCGCAAGATCGCCCGCTTTGCCGCTGACCGGCTGGCGGGTCAGGGCCATGCCGTCGAACTTCTGAACGTCGAGGATACCGAGGGGCTGGACCTCTCTCGCTTTGATGGAGCCATTCTTGCCGGGTCCTTGCATGCCGGCGGCTACCAGAAGTCACTTGCCCGCTTTGCCACCGATCAGGCCGCCGCGCTGGCCCGGATGCCCACCCTTTTCCTGGCCGTCTCGCTGTCCGCCGCCGGCAACGACCCCGAGGATTGGGCTGGCCTGCACCGCTGTCTTGCCGACTTCGAAGCCGACACCGGCTGGACCCCCGGTCGCACCGAGCATGTCGCCGGGGCCTTCCGCTTCAGCGAATACGACTTCTTCCGTGCCTGGGCGATGCGGCGGATCGCCGATCAGAAGGGTGAAACGGTGGAACCCGGCACGGACAAGGAATACACTGACTGGGCCGCATTGATCCTGGCCGTGGATGGCTGGGTCGCAGGTGTCACCCCGCGCGTCAAAGCCGCCGCAGTTTCAGCCGGGTGATCCGGTTCTCGCGCTTGCCGACGACCTCGAAGCGGAAACCGTGGAAGCTGAAGACCTGGCCCTCGGCGGGGATCATCTGCGCCTCGTGGATGACAAGACCCGCGATGGTGTTCGCCTCTTCGTCCGGCAGCCGCCAGTCCGTCGCCCGGTTGAGGTCGCGGATCGTCATCGCCCCGTCGATCAGCCAGGCCCCGTCGTCAGTCTGGGTCAGCCCGGAATCCTTGCGCACCACGTCGAATTCGTCGGTGATGTCGCCGACAATCTCTTCCAGGATATCTTCCAGCGTGATCAGGCCCTGCAGGGTGCCGTATTCGTCGACGACCAGCGCGAAATGGGTCCGCCGCGCCAGAAACTCGCGCATCTGTTCGTCCAAGGCCGTCGTATCGGGGATGAAATAGGGCTTCATCGCCACTTTCACGATGTCCAGCGCCTCGATCCCCAGACCCTCTTCGCCGCGCACCAGCCGGTCCACCTCGCGCAGAAGGTCCTTGGCGTGGACCACGCCCAGGATATTGTCGTCGCTGTCGCGGAAGATCGGCAGCCGGGTGTGCGGCGAGGCCAGGACCCGGGTGATGATCTCTCCCGGAGGCAGGTCGGCGTCGATCATCTCGATCTGGCGGCGGTGGCGCATGATCTCGTCCACCGTGCGGTGCGACAGGTCAAGCGCCCCCAGCAGCCGGTCGCGGTCAGCCTTGTGCACTGCGCCTTCGGAGTGACCCAGCGCGATGGCGCCGGCGATTTCTTCGCGCAGGGCCAGCATCTCGCCCCCGGGGTTCGGCTTCAGGCCGATCAGACGCAGCATACCCCGCACCAGCAGGCGCACCACTGTCACGACGGGGGAAAAGACCACGATCAGCACGCGGATGATCGGTGCAACCCGGGTCGCGACGGGTTCGGGGAAGGTGATGGCGACGGTCTTCGGCATGACCTCGCCAAAGACCAGCACCAGCGCGGTCATGGCAAAGGTCGCCAGGGCCACGCCACTGTCGCCGAACATCTTGGTCAGAAGTGCTGTCGCCAGCGAGGCCGACAGGATGTTGACGATGTTGTTGCCCAGAAGGAGCGCACCGATCATCCGCTCGCGGTCCTCGGTCACGACCATCGCCGACTTCGCCCCGCGTGAGCCCTTGTCGGCCAAGCCCTTCAGCTTGGCGCGCGAAGACGCCGTCAGCGCGGTTTCCGATCCCGAGAAGAAGGCTGACATCACCAGAAGGGCCAGGATCGCAAGCGTGGTCAGCCAGAAGGCGGTATCAAGAGAGGCGTCGGGCATCGGGTCTTTCCGGGCTTAGCCCTTGCGGGCCAGGGGGTGCTTGGTCAGGACCAGGTCCTTGAGGTGGTCATCCAGGACATGCGTGTAAATCTCGGTCGTGGCAACATCGGCGTGGCCCAGCAGGGTCTGGATCACCATCAGATCGGCACCGTGGGCCAGGAGGTGCGTCGCAAAGGCATGGCGCAGGACGTGGGGCGTCACGCGTGACGGGGAAATCCCGGCCAGCACCGCCACATCCTTGACCAGGCTGTGGAAATACTGCCGCGTCAGATGTCCCTCGCGCCCGTCGCCGGGGAAAAGGAAGCGCGACGGCGCGCGGCCCGCCTTGCGCCCGGCCTCGTCCTCAGCGTCGCGATGCGCCAGCCACGCGGCCAGGGCGGCGCGGGCGGGGGTGGACAGCGGCACCATCCGCTCCTTGTCGCCCTTGCCGCGCACCAGGATCATCCGGGGATCGCCGCGCACTGCGGCGACGGGCAGGCCCACCAGCTCGGTCACCCGCAGGCCGGTGGCGTAGAGAAGTTCGAAAAGGGCGGTGTCGCGCAGCCGGTCCACCGGGTTGCGGGCGCGGGTGCGGGCGGCGTCCATCAGGCGCGAGACTTCGGCCTCGGTCAGGGTCTTTGGCAAGCTTTGCGCCCGGCCCGGCCCCGTCAGCCGCAGGGCAGGGTTGTCGGCCCGCCAGCCTTCCTCGAAAGCAAAGCGGTAAAGCTGCCGGATCGAGGACAGCCGCCGCGCCCGGGTGGCCTTGGACAGGCCCTGCGCATCGCAATGGACCAGGTAATCCTCCACCGCCTCGCGCCCTGCGGCGGCAAACCCCAGCCCGCGCCGCCCCAGCCAGTCGGCAAAGTCCACCAGGTCGCGGCCATAGGCCAGCTGGGTGTTCCGCGCGGCCCCGAGGTCCGCCGCACAGGCGTCCAGGAAAGTCGAGATCCAGCGGCTTGCCTCGGCATCCGCCATGCGCCTTAACCCCGTCGTTCCAGGATCATCAGCTCCAGCGCCGTCCGGCGGGCCACGCCTTCCAGCCCCGCCAGGCGCAGAAGCGACAGGCCCTCGGTCACGCCGCGCAGGTCGCCCTGGACCCCGCGTGCGATGTTGTCGATGGCAACGACGATCGCCTCGCCCTTGCGGTTGCCATCCAGAAGCGCCTGCGCCTCGGCCGAGGGGGCAGGGGCCCGGAAGGCAGCCTGGATCGCCCGCGCCAGGCTGTCCGGCGGCACTGCATTGCGTGCATCGCCCACGGCCAGCGCCGCAAGGAAGGCATCTTCGGTGTTGGCGGGGGAGTGCCGTCTGGCCGTCATCTCGGCCTGCGGCGACAGAAGACCCACCCGGAAGGCGATGGCCGCCGCAGCGCCGGTGAGCGGCAGCTCTTGCAGGGCCTTGCCGTAAAGCGTCGCGAATGGCACCTCAAGTTCGACCTCCTGCATCCGGGCCCAGACCTCGGGCAAGGTGGCCTGCACCCGCGCCGCATCGCCCGCCGTCATGGCCGCATCGAAAGCCTGGAACGCCGCCACCCGGTCCCAGACCCCGCCCGAGGCCGCCGGGTCGCGTTCGGTGTAAAGCCCCAGGATTACGTTCGGCGGGATGGTCCCGGCCCGCGTCAACCGCTCGGCCGCTTCGATCCGGGCCTTCCAGCCGGCGCGGGGACCGATCTCGGCATAGGAAAACGCGATGGGCAGCCCTTCGGTCGGCAAAGGCTCACCGATGGCGGCATAGATCATCCAGTCCAGCGGAGTGATCGGGCTAGGGGCAGGGGGCACCGGCTCGCCCTCGAAAAGGTCGGGGTCAAGGAAGCGCGACAGCAATGTCTCCTGATCCGCCGTGATCTGGTTCAAGGCGCGCGAGGTGCGGATCGTCAGCGCCGCCGTGTCCCAGTCGCCCGACCGCGCCAGGCAGAAGATCCGCGCAGGCACCGTCGGCGCCAGGTGCGGAGCGTCGGCCATCGACTGGCACGCCCGGTCCTCGGCCCCGGTCAGCAGCGCCACGTCAAAGGCCCGGCGAAAGAGGTCCGGCGTCGTGGCCCCCGCCGCCTCGATCAACGCCGCCGCCTGCTCCAGCGCGCCCATCGCCAGCAGCTTGTCGATCCGCGTCTGCAACAGCTCGCCCCGACCCCCGGCATCGACGGGGGCAGCCACTTCGGCCAGCAGCATCGTCAGGAACAACTGGCGCAACGCGGGCAGGTCGTCGTCAGGATGGGTGACCAACCGTTCGGCAATCTCGCGCGTCAGGCCCGCCCCCCACAGATCCTTCGGCAGCCCGGATACCGCCGGTGCGATCAGCCCCACCCCGTCGGGCGAGGGGCCGTCCAGCGACGAGGTCGTGACCGTCGCAGGCAGCGCCCCCCCCGCTTCAGTCACCGGAGGCTCGTCAATCGACGGGGCGACAGTGCCTGCCGTGGCCGGGGTCGCGACCGATTGCGACAGCCAGTCGATAGCCGACAGCGGGCCCGCATCCTGGGCCGCCGCCGGTTCTCCCAGCATCAGAAGTGACAGAACCCCCGCCGCACTAGTCCGCATTCAACACCACAGGCTTCTTCACTTCGCCCTGCACAGGCGACAGATCGCCCAGATAGGCATAGCCCGTCAAGCCGACGAAGCCCAAAATCACCAGCACCACCAACGCCTTGATGATCCGACCCATCGCCTAGCCCTTCCTCGAACGTCCCGGACGGCTTGATCCGCCCGGCTATTGTTGCTGCGCGCGTCCGGATATGGCCCCGGCGCGGCAGATGCCATTGCAAATCTATATAGCATTCGGGAAGACTTCACGCCATTGAGGGGGAAAGATTTCCCGTCGGCAAGTCCTTGCCCGCGGGGCCAGCGGAACGGTGTGCCATGCGATTGGTAAAAACGGTTGTTCTTGTGGGAATGATGGGGGCCGGCAAGACCGCAGTCGGCACCGCGCTCGCCCGGCAGTTGGGCGTGCCGTTCAAGGATTCCGACGAGGAAATCGTCCGGGCCGCCAACCGCAGTATCGCCGAGATCTTCGAACGCGATGGCGAACCCTTCTTCCGCGCCCGCGAAAGCGAGGTCATCAACCGCCTTTTGCGCGGGACACCTTGCGTGCTGTCGACCGGCGGCGGGGCTTTCCTGTCCGAGCCGAATCGCACGCTGATCCACGATGTCGGCGTGTCGGTCTGGCTGAAGGCGGACCTCGAACTCCTCTGGCAGCGCGTCCGGCACAAGACGACGCGCCCCCTCCTGCGCACCGCCAACCCGCGCGAGACGCTGCGCGCTCTTTACGAGGCCCGCCAGCCGCTTTATGCCCAGGCCGACGTCGTGGTCGAAAGTGCTGCCGAACGGTCCGTCGACGAGATGGCGACCCGCGTGGTCGAGGCGCTGAAGACACGGCCCGACGTGCTGGAGGTCTGATCTTGAACACAGTTGCGGTTGATCTGGGCGAACGCTCCTACCAGGTGCGGATCGGGCAGGGGCTTCTGTCCCGCGCCGGGGTCGAGATTGCGCCCCTTCTTCGCCGCAAGCGGGTGGCCATCGTGACAGAGGAGACCGTGGCGGCCCGGCATCTGTCCGCGCTGCAGGCGGCGCTGCAGGCTGAAGCGATTGCGTCCTCGGCGCTTGTCCTGCCGCCCGGTGAAGGGACGAAAAACTGGGAGAACCTGGCACGCTGCACCGAATGGCTTTTGGAGCAAAGGGTCGAACGCAAGGACGTGGTCCTGGCGCTTGGCGGCGGCGTGATCGGTGACCTCGTGGGCTTTTCTGCCGCCATCCTGCGCCGGGGTGTCCGCTTCGTGCAGCTGCCGACCTCGCTTCTGGCGCAGGTCGACAGTTCCGTCGGCGGCAAGACCGGGATCAACACCGCGCAGGGCAAGAACCTCGTCGGCGCCTTCCACCAGCCCAGCCTGGTGCTGGCCGATATCGACGTCCTCGACACGCTGACCGACCGTGATTTCCTGTCGGGCTATGGCGAGGTGGTGAAGTACGGCCTTCTTGGCGACGCCGCCTTCTTCGACTGGCTGGAGGGCGAAGGCCCCGCGCTGCGCCAGGGCGACAAGGCCGCCCGCCTGCGCGCCGTGACCCGGTCGGTCGAGATGAAGGCCGGGATCGTGTCGCGTGATGAGACCGAAGAGGGTGAGCGCGCGCTTCTGAACCTTGGCCACACCTTCTGCCACGCCCTTGAAAAGGCCACCGGATATTCCGACCGCCTGCTGCACGGGGAAGGCGTTGCCATCGGTTGCGCCCTGGCGTTCGAGCTGTCGTCCCGCCTTGGTCTGTGCAGCCAGGAGGAACCCAGCCGGGTCCGCGCGCATCTGCGGGCAATGGGGATGAAAACAGACATCCGCGACATCCCGGGCGATCTGCCGGGGTCCGAGGCGCTGATCGCGCTGATGGGGCAGGACAAGAAGGTGGTCGACGGCAAACTGCGCTTCATCCTGGCGCGCGGGATCGGACAGGCCTTCGTGGCCGACGACGTGCCGGGCGACCGGGTCCGCGCCGTGCTGGACGACGCGCTGCGGGGTTAGAACAGCAGCTTGTAGACGTTGCCGTTGGTGTCCGAGGCTTGGCCCGTGCCGCTGGCCGTGCCAGAGCCGATGACGAAGGTGCCCTGCACCCGGGTCCCGTCGGCGCAGACGGCATAGATCTCGCCGTTGTTGACGCCTGCGACCGTCTCGATCTCGCGCCCGACTTCGCCGCCGGTCTTCTTGAAGGTCAGCGACATGCCCTTTGTGTGCGACACCGTCCGCGGCGTCAGCGAGGACCAGGTGCCGGTGCAGCGCCCCGCTTCCGGCAGGCGGAAGCTCAGATCGCCGGATGTGCCGGTGGTGTTTTTCGCCGTCGCCTGGATGACCAGCGTCGGGTCGTCGTCGGCAATCGGCCCCTGCAGCGGATAAAGCTGCATCGGACTGGTGCCGCTTGCACAGGCGGCCAGCGGTAGAACAAGGGCCAGAGTCAAGGGTCTGAAGATCTGTGCGGGCATCGGCAAGCTGGTCTTTCGAAAGGGCGTCAGGCAGATCCGGTCGCGCGTCTATGCTGCGAATTCGGCCGCGTGTCCAGAGGCCCGGCCTGCTGCCAACCGCCACACACTGCGTCGTGAAGGACTGCTTCAGCCGGTGAAGAAGGGCGCAGCCTGCATCGTGGGCGGCACTGGCACTCCCATCCGGGTCAGGATCGAGGGGGCCAGCGCCAGTTGATCCAGAACATGATCTTCGGGCGGCAAGCTGCTGTGGCCAAAGTAATAAAACGCAAAATCCCGCTGATCCTCGCCCGTCCCGCCATGATGCCCCCGGGCGTCCTGGCCGTGGTCGGCGGTGACGATCACCTCATACCCGTTCTGCCGCCAGCGGTGAATGAACGGCGCCAGGATCGCGTCCAGGTGGAAGCAGGCGTGGTCCATCTCTTCGCAGTCGTGGAAGAACCGGTGCCCCATGCTGTCCAGCGTGCAGGTGTGCAGGATGCCGTAGTCGATCCCCTTGACCTCGCACAGCCGCGTCAGCGTGCCGAAGAGGTCGTAGTCCGAGGGCGTCATCTGGTTGGCATGGCCATAGCCGTGCATCGTGTGGAACCGGCCATGCGTGATCGGCCCGCCGGGTTCGTCATATTCGATGTCGCGGACCACATCGAAGGGCGCGCGGTTGAAGAATTCGGACCAATAGCTGTGCGTCACGGCCCCCGTCGTCTTGCCCGCGCGCGTCAGCTCGCTGAACACATCCGGGAACGTCACCCGCCGGATATCCGCGTTGTCCCAGATGTGGTGCTTCTGCGGAGGCACTCCGGTGTGGATCGAGGCGTAGCACGAGGCCGAGGTTGAGGGCAGCACCGCCCGCATCCGCCGTACCTGGGCCTCGCCCTGTTCGACCCAGCCTTCCAGATTGCCGAACAGCCGCCGCCAGTTGCGGTAAGGCACCCCATCCAGAATAATGAGCAGAAGTTTGGTCACGACGCACCTCCTCGTGCGACTTTGTCTTCTCGTCGGAGCCCCCCAGCGAGGAGTGACGAAGTCATCGACGAGCGGCGGATCAATTCCCCGCGCTCTCCATCTTGCGGTGCGCGATCACCTGTTCCAGCCAGCCTTGCTCCATCTCGGGCACGGAACTGAGCAAAAGGTCGGTATAGTCATCAAACGGCGGCGTCAGCACATCCGTCTTCTGCCCGTAGCGCACGACAGCCCCCTTGAACATCACCGCGATCTTGTCAGCGATGGCGCGCACCGTCGCCAGGTCATGCGTGATGAAAAGATACGCCACCCCCGCCTCGGCCTGCAGCGCCAGCAGCAGCTTCAGGATGCCATCCGCCACCAGCGGGTCCAGCGCGGATGTCACCTCGTCGCAGATGATGAGCCGTGGCTTCGCCGCCAGTGCGCGGGCGATGCAGACCCGCTGCTTCTGACCGCCCGACAGTTCCGCCGGATAGCGGTCGGCAAAGCCCTTGCCCATCTCGATCTGGTCCAGCAGCTCCTGCACACGGGCGTCCCGCTCTGCCCCCCGCAGACCGAAGTAGAATTCCAGCGGCCGCCCGATGATCGTCCCCACGGTCTGGCGCGGGTTCATCGCGGTGTCGGCCATCTGGTAGATCATCTGGATCTCGCGCAGGTCGTCCTTCGTCCGGCCCGAAAGGGCCTCGGACAACTGCCGCCCGGCAAAAGTGATCCGCCCCGCCGATGGCGGCAAAAGCCCGGTGATCGCCCGCGCCAGCGTCGACTTGCCCGAGCCCGACTCGCCCACCACCGCTAAAGTCTGGCCCACCGGAAGGTCGACCGAGACATTCTTCAGCACGTCGAAATTCGTCCCCCGATACCGGGCCGTCAGGTTCTGCACCTGCAGGATCGGCGGGGCGGGGGCCTTCTCGACATGCTCCAGCGACCGGACCGAGACCAGCGCGCGGGTGTAATCCTGCGTCGGCCGGTGGATGATCTGCCCGGTCTCACCCAGCTCGACCATCCGGCCATGCCGCAGCACCATGATGTCGTCAGCGACCTGGGCCACCACGGCCAGGTCATGCGTGATATACAGGGCCGCGACCTGGGTATCCCGGATCGCCTCCTTGATCGCGGCAAGCACGTCGATCTGCGTCGTCACGTCCAGCGCCGTCGTCGGTTCGTCGAAGATGACCAGGTCCGGCTTCGGGCACAACGCCATCGCCGTCATGCAGCGCTGCAATTGCCCGCCCGAGACCTGATGCGGATAGCGCTTGCCGATGCTTTCCGGGTTCGGCAGGCCCAGCTTCCTGAACAGGGCCACCGCCCGCGCCTCGGCCTCGGGCTTGGTCATCAACCCGTGCGACAGCGAGGATTCGATCACCTGTTCCATGATCTGCTTGGCCGGGTTGAAACTGGCCGCCGCCGATTGCGAGACATAGGTCACCTCGCGCCCACGCAGGGCCCGCAACGCCTTTGGATCGGCCAGCCGGATTTCCCGCCCGTTGAGATGGATCGTCCCCCCGGTCAGCCGCACTCCGCCGCGCCCGTAGGCCATTGCGGACAGCCCGATCGTGGATTTTCCCGCGCCCGACTCCCCGATCAGGCCCAGCACGCGGCCCCGTTGCAGGGTCAAGTCCACCCCATGCACCAGCGTCACCTCTTTCGGAGGCTCTCCCGGCGGGTAAGAGGTGGCCTCGATCACCAGGCCCTTGATCGACAGCAGAGGATCAGCCACCGCGCCCTCCTTTCAGGCTGGAGGTCCGGGTCAGGATCCAGTCCGCCACCAGGTTCACGGAAATCGCCAGCGCGGCAATGGCCGCCGCAGGCAACAGCGCTGCCGACTTGCCGTAGATCAGCCCGTCCTTGTTTTCCTTCACCATCCCGCCCCAGTCGGCCAGGGGCGGCTGGATGCCCAGGCCCAGGAAGGACAGGGTCGAGATGAAGAGGACCGCGAAGATGAAGCGCAACCCGAACTCGGCGACCAGCGGCGACAGCGCGTTGGGCAGAATCTCGCGGAAGATGACCCAGGTGCCTTTCTCGCCCCGCAGTCTTGCGGCCTCGACATAGTCCATGACCGCGATGTCGGCAGCGACAGCGCGGGACAGGCGGAATACCCGCGTGGAATCAAGGATGCCCATCACCAGGATCAGCACGGTCAGGTTCAGGGGCAGCACCGACAGCATCACCAGCGCCACGATCAGCGAGGGCACCGCCATCACCAGATCGACGACGCGCGACAGGATCTGGTCGATCCAGCCGCCCTTGACCGCCGCAAGGAACCCCAGAAACGCCCCCAGCGAAAAGGCCAGCACGGACGAGGCCAGCGCCACGAAGATCGTGATCTGCGCGCCATAGATCAGCCGCGACAGGATATCCCGCCCGATGGTGTCGGTCCCCAGCCAGAACTGCGCCGAAGGTCCCTCCCACTGGCCGCCGGAGACGTCGGTGATCGGGTAGGGCGCGATCCATTGCGCAAAGATGGCGACGAACAGGAAGACCCCGGTGAAGACAAGGCCGATGAGGGCGGAAATGGGTATTCTCATTTCGGGTGCCTCAGGCGCGGATTGGCCAGGATGCCGATGATGTCTGCGGCCATGTTCAGGAAGATGTAGACGGCGGCAAAGATCAGACCCACGGCCTGCACAACCGGCAGGTCGCGCTTGGTGACGTGGTCGACCAGATATTGCCCCAGCGCGTTGTAGCCGAAGACCACCTCGACCACGACGACGCCGACGACGAGGTAGGCCATGTTCAGCATGACGACCGACACCACGGGCGCGATGGCGTTCGGGAAGGCGTGCTTCCAGATCACCGTCATCGGCGACAGGCCTTTCAGCTCGGCCGTCTCGATATAGGCGGATTGCATCACGTTCAGGATCGCCGCGCGGGTCATCCGCATCATGTGCGCCAGGACCACCAGGACCAGCACGATGACGGGCAGGGCGACCGCGTTCAGCTTGGCCCAGAAGCTCATGCCTGGGAAGACCATGGCGACGGGCTGAAAGATCGGGATCACTTGCGTGAAGATGAAGATCACGAAATAGGCCGCGACGAATTCGGGAAGGCTGATCGTTGTCAGCGTGATGCCCGAGATCACCTTGTCGGGCCATTTCCCGGCGTGACGCGCGGCGATCAGGCCCAGAAGGATTGCCAGCGGCACCGAGATGGCGGCGGCGCATCCGGCCAGGAACAGCGTGTTGCCCAGCCGCTGCCCGATGGATTGCGCAATGTCCGCGCCATTGGTCAGGGCCGTGCCCAGATCACCGGTCAGGATGCCGCCCAGCCACTGGAAATAGCGCGTCAGCGGCGGCTCGTTCAGCCCCATCTTCTCGCGCAGGTTCGCCAGCGCCTCGGGCGTGGCCTGCTGACCCAGGATCGCTTGCGCGGTGTCGCCCGGCAGCGCCTCGACGCCCAGGAAGATGACGGCCGAAACGGCCAGCAAGAGAAGGAGGCCCAGCGCAAAGCGCTGGACCACAAGTTTCAGGATCGGATGCACCGCCCGGCCTTACGCGTTCAGCCAGCAGCGGACCTGGGCACGACCGTTCATCAGCTCGCCGTTCGGGTCGTCGACCCAGCCACCGATGGTGTCGCTGACGCCCGACACGAAGTCGTTGAACATCGGCAGGATCAGCCCACCCTCATCGCGCAGGATCTGCGCCATTTCGGTGTACATGCCGGTCCGCTTGGCCGTGTCCAGCTCGCCCCGTGCCGCCATCAGAAGCTCGTCGAACTTGGCGTTATTGAACTTGGTGTCGTTCCATTCTGCAGTGGACAGATAGGCCGTGGTGTACATCTGGTCCTGCACCGGACGCCCGCCCCAGTAGGACGCGCAGAACGGGGCCACGTTCCAGACGTTCGACCAGTAGCCGTCATCGGGCTCCAGCTTGACCTGCAAGGGAATGCCTGCCGCATTGGCGCTGGCCGCGAAGAGGTTCGCTGCATCCACCGCACCCGGGAACGCGCCCGGAGCCGTCGCCAGCACGATGGGTGATCCGTCATGGCCGGACTTCGCATAGAACTCCGCCGCCTTCGCCGCGTCGTATTCGCGCTGTTCGAACTTGTCCTCGTACAACGGATAGGCCGCGTTGATCGGGAAGTCGTTGCCCGGCTGGCCAAGGCCGCCCAGGATCTTCTCGACCATCTCGCCCCGGTTGATCGCGTATTTCAGCGCCATCCGCAGGTCGTTGTTGTCGAAGGGCGCCTTGTCGCAGTGCATGATAAAGACATAGTGCCCCCGGCCGGCGACGGCCTTGATCTGCACACCCGGCACGCCTTTCAAGAGATCCGCGATCTTCGGGTCGACCCGGTTGATCATGTGGATCTGGCCCGACTGCAGCGCCGCGGTCCGGGCGGTGTTGTCGTTGATCACCAGGATCTCGACCTCGTCGGCATGGCCGATGGTGCTGTCGAAATAGTTGGCGTGTTTCTTGAAGGTGTGGCGCACGCCGGGTTCGTTGATCACGACCGAATAGGGGCCCGCGCCGATCCCCGCCGCCGGGTTGTCCACGCCGCCGCCGGGCTGGATGATCAGGTGATAGTCCGCCATCAGGAACGGCAGGTCGGCGTTGGCCGCGTTCAGCTTGAGCGTGACCATGTCACCCTCGGCCTTCATGTCGGTGATCCCCTGGACGATCCCCAGCGCACCGGACTGCGCCTTCTCGTCGGTGTGCCGCTTCAGCGTCGCCACCACATCCTCGGCCGTCACCGTGCCGCCGCCGTGATATTCCACGCCCGCGCGGATCTTGAACTTCCACTCGGTCGCGTCGGGCGACGAGGAAATCTCTTCGGCGATCCGCGGGTCGATGGTCCCGTCCGCCTTCACGTCGCACAGCATTTCGCCCCAGGTCATGTTGACCTGGAACGGCACTTCCGAGGCCGCCAGTGCCGGGTCCAGGCTGTTGGTCGATTCCCCGCCCTGCATGCCGACGCGGATCACGCCGCCTTTCTTGGCTTCCTGCGCCGCGGCCGCCTTGCCGAACAGCGCCGAGGCCAGGCCCGCCGACACGCCAAGGGCTGTCGTCCGCCCTACGAATTCGCGACGGGTCATCCGGCCCTGCTTGGCCTGCGCCAGCATCCAGTCAAGCTGCTTGTGCTTGTCGTTCATTGTCGTCTCCCTGATTGGCCCCGTTTCGGGGATTCTTTTGTTGACTTGAGGATCAATAAACCGCGAACCGCCCCGTGCGACAAACGATTTCTCGCGGGCTGTCACACAAAGTCTCGTGCGACCTCCTCGTCCCAGTCGCGCTGGAAAACGACCTGTTCTCCCTCCCAGGCGGTCAGGGTGGCCTGCATCCGCAGATGCGTAGGCGTCGCGGTCATCATCGTCTCGGCCCGGGTACGCACCCGCCAGTCGCCGCGCGACAGACGCTGCTCCCAGGTGATCTCGGCCCGCGCGGACAGGGGGTCCGCCCCGATCTCCCAGCGCTCGGTCGTCGTCTCGCCCGTCACCAGCCCGTGCGTCAGGTTCCTGGTGTCGCCCAGATCATCCTCGACCAGCAGCGCATGGGTTCCGGCAATCAGGTCGCTCTCCACCCGGCGGCTCGACTGACCAGTCCGCTGGACGTCGTGCTTCCAGGGCAATGCCGTCTCGGCAGGCGGAGGCAGCCATTCCGCTTCGCCCGTCCCCTCATGCACTGGCAGGTCAAGACTTGCGCCGGTGATCTCCAACGTCGCCGCCTCGGGGCTGGGCCAGACGAAGGGCCAATAGGTCGTCGACAACGCCAGCCGCAGCTTGTGCCCCGCCGCCAGCCGATACCCCATCTGGTCCAGGGTCAGCACCACATCCTCCGGCACGCCCGGCAGCATCGGTTCCGGGGCCTCGGCACTGCGGCGGTGGCACAGGTTCAGAATGCCATGCGCGATCCGGGTCGAGGACCCGTCCGGCGCCACATCGCACAACCGCGCGACCAGGAAAGCCAGCGGCTTGTCCGAGGCCAGCCGCAGCGTCAGCGTTGCGGCCCCCAGAAGCTGGATCGGCTCCGCCAGAGTCACCCCATCGAAGCAGACCGAAAGCGCGTCGTCCCCCCGCTGGTCCCCCGCCATCTCGGCATTCAGCCCCATCGGGAAGAACTCACCCGCCGTCATGCCCAGATGCTGCGGCGTGCAGACAGATGCCGACAGCGGCCCCGCCACGCCTAGCCCTGCATCCGATACCTGCATGACCCGCCGCGATACTCGAGGCGTCGGCCACTCGGCTTCCGCAACCCAGTGCCCGTCGCGATGCGCGGCGCTGGCGTTCGGCGGGGCGGAATGAAGGATGTAAGCCCGGAACGCTGGATCATCATCGGCCCCGTTCTGTACCCCCTTCAGCCAGCGGTCCCACCAGCGGATCGCGAGTTGCAAAAACCCGATCCTTGGCCCCGGCACCGCCGTATGCGGATACTGGTGCACCCAGGGCCCGATGATCCCCTTCACCGGCCCGCGCGCATTCTCCATCAGCTTGGCGACGGTGTTCATGTAATTGTCGTTCCAGCCGCCATAGGACAGGATCGGCACCGTCACGCGGTCCCAATCCTCGCAGATCGAGCCGTGCTTCCAATAGGCGTCCCGCGTCTGATGTGCGGCCCAACCCGGCGCATGGAACGGCTCCGCCTCCAGCCGCTTCAGCCAATCCTCACGCCAGCCATTGCGCAAGAGGGGGTCAGCGGGACGCGAGGAATAGGACAACATCACGCTGCCCCAGCCGAAGTTTTCCCCCAGCAAAGCGCCGCCCTTGAAGTGGATGTCGTCGGCAAATCGGTCCGTGGTCGAATAGACCGAGATCACCGCCTTCAGCGCCGGGGGCTGCAGAAAGGCCGTCTGCAGGCAGTTGAACCCGCCCCAGCTTTTCCCCATCATCCCCACGGTCCCGCTGCACCAGTCCTGCTTGGCCAGCCAGGCGATGACATCACAGGCGTCCTGCAACTCCTGGGCGGAGTATTCGTCCTCCATCAACCCGTCGCTGTCGCCATTGCCCCGGATGTCCACGCGGACGCAGGCATAGCCGTGACCGGCCACATAGGGGTGCATCAGCTCGTCGCGGGGCAGGGTCCCGTCGCGCTTGCGGTAGGGGATGTATTCCAGCACCGCCGGGACGGGCTGGGTGGTGGCGTCCACCGGCATCCAGACCCGGGCCGACAGCCGCGTGCCGTCAGGCATCGGGATCGACAAATCCTCGATCTCGGTGATCGCATGGGGAAAGTCGCTGCGGATCGTCACGAAGGTCCTCCGATTCTGTTAACCCATCGGATATTATTCGTTCGTGCAATTCAAGGGTTGCGTGTGGGACACCTCCTCGTGCGCCTTTGGCTTCTCGTCGGAGTGCGGCGCGCGAGGAGCGACGAAGTCGACGACGAGCTGTCCCCCGGCCACGATCTCAAGCGAGGAGTGACGAAGTCATCGACGAGCGGACCCTTCGAACACCCCAACAAACCCTGAACGCTCACACTTAACCCATTGACTTGCCTCCCCTTGAACATTCCGCCACGGGCGGCGCTCCTTAGCCTGTTCACCCCCGCACAGCCCCCGCGCGCCCAGATCGGGATGCAATTCCGCCCCCCCGCGTCTACCTTCCCTGCAAAGGAGACCATCCCATGTGGAACCCGCTTCTCGACCCCTCGATCCCGATCGGCACCCAGGTCGACCAGATCGAGACCGTCATCGTCCCCCGCGCCCGCGACCTCGGCGGGTTCGAAGTCCGCCGTGCCCTTCCCTCGGCCCAGCGGCAGATGGTGGGGCCCTTCATCTTCTTCGACCAGATGGGCCCGGCCGAGTTTCTGACCGGTCAGGGCATCGACGTCCGCCCGCACCCCCACATCGGTCTCGGGACCGTCACCTACCTTCTGAAGGGCCGGATGCACCACCGCGACAGCCTTGGGACCGATCTCTGGATCGAGCCCGGCGCCGTCAACTGGATGATGGCGGGGCAGGGGATCACCCACTCGGAACGGACCGATGGCGAGGCGCGGAAAGCCCCTCTGACGCTGTTCGGCCTGCAGACCTGGCTTGCCCTGCCGAAGGACCGCGAGGAAGACGCCGCCGATTTCGCCCACCTCGAACGCGCCGCCCTGCCGGAACTGGAGGGCGAGGGGAAACAGGTCCGCCTGATCCTCGGCACCGCCTGGGGCGAGAGTGTGGGCCTGCAGATGCCCTCCGAGGTCTTCTATGCCGACGCCCGCCTTTCCCCCGGCGCTTCCATCCCGCTGCCCGATGACCACGAAGACCGCGGCGTCTACATCCTGGACGGCGAGGTCTCCAGCGCGGGCCAGACCTTCGAAGCGGGCCGGATGCTGGTCTTCCGCCCCGGCGACCGGGTCTCGGTCAAGGCCGGCCCCCAGGGGGCGCGGCTGATGCTGCTTGGGGGGGCCACGATGGACGGCCCCCGTCATATCTGGTGGAACTTCGTCGCCTCCTCGAAAGAGAAGATCGAGGCTGCAAAAGAAGCCTGGCGCGCCGGCGACTGGATGCATGGCCGCTTCAAGCTGCCCCCGCATGACAACGCCGAGTTCATCCCGGCCCCAGAGCGGTGAAAATCCCGCGCTTCCCCCATTGACGCCCCCGGGGGAAGCGTCTATCCCGCCCTCCACGCGCGGTGGTAGCTCAGTTGGTTAGAGTACCGGCCTGTCACGCCGGGGGTCGCGGGTTCGAGCCCCGTCCACCGCGCCAGTTTTCCCTCACCAGGACTGACGTCAACCCTGTCCGCGCAGGACGCTCTTCCACATCCCAATGATCTCAACGCGTTGGGCGTGGGCGTTCAGAACTTCTTGAGATCTTGTCGAGGCCCGTCTTCCCGGTCTTGTCCTTGCTCAAGCCCGCGACGGACGTCCTCTGACGCCGTCTTCTGCCGCGCCCATGCGTCCAGCTTGGCCCGCGTGTCATGCAGAGTGGATTGCAGCACGGCCGCCTCGTCCGGGGGCAGGTTGAACAGGAAGGGTTCGACGAGATCAGTGATCTCCTCGAAATAGGCAAACGCGGCTTCATCGAGGTCATAGTGATCTGCACCCTGCGCCCCGACATAACCCGCAGCCCCAAGCGCGGCGGCCCCGGCAAGCTTGAACGACCCCTTGCCGACAATCAGCGCAGCGGTCTGGATCAGGTTGCCGATGCCGCGGACGGACACACTGGTGGCTTTGTCCGCCTGGGGTCCATCCGAAAGCCCGACGGCCGCGACATGCTGCATCAGCGCGGCGCTGCCCGGCGTGACATAGGTGGCGCGCAGGGCAGCCTCGATCATGGCCGCAACCATCTCGATCGAGATTTCGCGGCGCAGGAAGCCGCCCGCGCTGTCGTCCAGCGCTTTGACATCCGGGAAAGAGCGCACAAGGTTCCCGGCGATCTGCAACAGGGTCTGAAGCGCCGCGCGTTGTTCGACCGATAGAAGGTCCAGCGGGTCGCGCCCCTGCACACGCCCGGTGTCGTTCCCGTCCAGCAACCCGCCAAGCGCGACGAGCGAGCCCCAAAGCTCTACCGAGCGGGCCGAAAGCGGCCGCAACCCGTCGTCCAGAAGGGCGGTGAAGCGGTCCACCTCGACCCGCGCCTCGCCGCGCAGCCCGTGGTTTGCGCCCGCAAGCGCCGCCTTCAGCGTCTGCGCCCGTTCCCCGCTCATCCGGGCAAGTTGCTCTTGCAGTGCGGTCGTGGGGCCCGCCTCGGTGTAGACCTCCATCGCCCCATCGGCAGGTGAGAAGCGCCAGCCCAGCGGCGACTGACTTTTCAGCACGGCCTCGACGGTCAGGATCGAGGTGTCTGTTTCGGGTGGGTCCAGCGGTTCGGGCCACGGGGGCAGGGTGGCAAGGTGGGCGAGGGTCTTTTCGGCTCGCTCGGCTTCGTCGTCGAGTCGCGAAAGCTCGTTCAGGATGGGGTCTGCGCGGGTGGCAGGCGTGTCAGTGAAAGCATGCCCCGGCCTACCGTATGTGCCAAGATTGGTCAGTTTCAACAGCGGACGCATGTCACGCACATCGCTATCGGACAGAGTCAGGTCTTGCAGATTGGTCAGGCTTGCGAGAGGCGACAGGTCGCTGATGCCCGTCCGGTCGGCGAGGAGGAGCCTCAGTTCCGTCAGGAGTGTCAGGGGTTTCAGATCGCTGACGTCCGTTCCGATGATGGATAGTCGCTCCAAGCCTACCAAATGAGCAAGAGGCGAAAGGTCCCTTACCCGGCTTCGTCCCAACCACAGGTGCTTCAATCCGGCCAGAGCCGCGACGGGGCCAAGATCGCGGACCAAAGTTCCCTCAAGCGAAAGGGTTGCCAATCCGGATAGGGCAGAAAGGGGCGATACGTCACTGATCAGGGTGTCATTCAGTCCCAGGTTGGACAGTCTGGTCAGGCCGACGACCGGGGAAAGGTCGCTGATCTGGGTGTCACTCGCGTCCAGAATCCGTAAGCTGGTCAAAGCGTGCAGCGCGGAAAGATCACCGACCTGGGTGCCGTCGAGCCACAGGCGGTCCAGGCTGGACAGGCCTTCTATCGGAGAAAGGTCGCCAACATCCGTTCCGTTAAGAGAGAGGCTTTCCAGATTGCCAAGTGCCACCAAAGGCGAAAGATCGCTGACGCGGGTTGCGTCGAACGACAGCACTTGAAGCAGGGTCAATGCTGCCAGAGGCGACAGATCGCTGACCTGCGTGTCGTCCAGTCAAAGCGATTGCAGGCCAGTGAGGGAGCGGAGGATCGACAGATCGCTGACCCTGGTGTCATCAAGTGACAGATCGCTAAGGTCGTGGAGTTCGGCCAACGGCGCCAGATCGACGACAGGAGAGCCATCAACATAGAGACCTTGCAACCCGCTCAGTCCCGCCAAGGGGCTCAGATCGCTGACTTCAGTTCTACCGAGCAAAAGGTGACGCAATTCGGTCAGAACTGAAATCTCGGGAGGCAAACGCGTCAGCGCCGAGAAGGGCCTTATGATTTCCGAACCCACCTGCACGTCGACATAGTCGCTCAAGTCCAGCTCGGTCGCCCCGTTCTCGCGAGCGGTCTTTACGCGGCGCGGTAGGCGGCGTCTTCCTGTTCCTGCGTGAACTCTGCCAAATCCGCCAACCTCCGGCCAGAGCATCAGACTGGGCGATGGCGAATTGGTCTGCAAGTGATCTTGAAGCAGTTGACCATGATCGTTGGCCCTTGCGCAAATCCGACCCGAACCTGCCCGTTTCCCGCTTGACGCCCCCCGCGTGACCCCTTATCTGGCCCCTCAGCGCGCGGTGGTAGCTCAGTTGGTTAGAGTACCGGCCTGTCACGCCGGGGGTCGCGGGTTCGAGCCCCGTCCACCGCGCCAGCTTCCTTCCAGGGTCACGTTTCCCAGCCTTTTCAGGCTGATCGGCCCCCCCTATCAGGGTGGGACCTGTCCTTGGAGGTCCCGATGATCCCGCGTCATATCCTTGCCTGCGCCCTGGTCCTGCTGACCCCTCTGTCTGCTTTGGCGGACGCCGTGTCGCCGGGGCCTGAGTTCAACGGCACTTACGCGCCCGAAGGCATGACCTGCGACGGTTTGGGGCGCATCGAGGTGACGGATGGGGTCATGGTGGGGGCAGAGTTCGCGATCCAGATCACCGACCTGATCGAGTTTCCGGGCGAGGCGAACAAGGTCGAGGCGACGCTGCTGAACCAGGGCGGCGGGGGCGAGTGGGTGGATTCGGCGGTGCTGACTTTGGCCGAGGACAAGCAGTCGCTGCGCTTTGACTATCCCGATGGCTCGACCGTGATGTGGAACCGCTGCGGGTGATCCTGCGCCATCCTGTCGACTTGTGGCCTTCCAGAGGTCCAGCCTAGGCTGCGCCCACCAGAGCAGGTGCGCCGCGGATGATGACAAAACTTCTGGACAAGTTGCCCCTCCTTCTGCTGGTCGTGCTGGCCCTGACGCTTGGCTTGGCCCCGTTCACACCGGAACCGCATCTCTGGGAGAAGCTGAAGATGCTGGGCGCCGGAACGCTGGTGCGACCCGTGGATGTCTTCGACCTTGCGATGCACGGGGTGCCGTGGCTGCTGCTGGCGGCAAAGCTCGCGCGCTTGGCCCTGAACCGACTGTAGGCGCGTGCAAAATCCTTGAGTAAGGATTTTGACAAATTTCTTGCTTAAGAAATTTGGGTCCCGGTCGGATTGGACCGCTACAGCGTCATCCGATAGCGGATATGGCCGTCGTTGTCGCAGAACTGGTCATAGAGGTGACGGGCCGTCGCGTTCTCGATTTCCGTCAGCCAGTACAGCCGCCGCCAACCCCGCGCCCGCGAGATGGCGATCAGATCCTCGATCAGCGCGCGGCCCAGACCCTTGCCCCGGGCCTTGGGCGCGACAAAAAGGTCTTCCAGATAGCCGTCGTCGCCCAGAACCCAGGTCGAGGGGTGGTGCTGGTGGATCGCAAAGCCCTGCGGAGTGCCGTCCACCACCGCCAGCCGGGCGGTCAGCGGGCTTGCCGGGTCCATCAGCCGGGTCCAGGTGAAGGCCGTCACTTCCGGCGGCAGGGTCATGTCGTAGCTGTCGCAGAAGCCCTGCCAAAGCCGCAGGAAATCACTTTGATCTTCGGGCCTTGCGTCGCGAAGTTCAACCTTCAGGGCTGGCATCACGCGATGCGGGCCAGGATGCGGGCCCAGCTGCGGATGCCCTTGTGGAACGACTCCAGGTCATACTTCTCGTTCGGCGAATGGATCTGGTCGTCGTCGCGGCCAAAGCCGATCAGCATCGCATCCATGCCGAGGATGGTCTTGAAGTACCCCGCAACGGGGATCGACCCACCCGCGCCCACGAAGGCGGCAGGGCGGCCCCATTCTTCCGTCAGGGCACCCCGGGCGGCCTCGAAGGCGGGGTCCGAGATTTCCATCACCGAAGCAGGCGCGCCGTCGCTGCCGCCGTGCCAGACGATCTCGCAATCGGCGGGCATCTGGGCTTCGGCCCAGGTCTTGAAGGCGGCGACGATCTTTTCCGGGTCCTGGCGGGACACCAGGCGGAACGAGACCTTGGCATGCGCCTCGCCCGGCAGCACGGTCTTGAAGCCCGCGCCGTTGTAGCCACCCCACATGCCGTTCACCTCGGCCGTCGGGCGGGACCAGATCTTCTCCAACGGTGTCCGGTCCTGTTCGCCGGCCGGGACCGACAGGCCCACGTCGCCAAGATAGGTCGCATGGTCGAAGGACAGGGCCTGCCACTGCTGGCGCAGGGCGTCGGGAAGCTCGTCCACGTCGTCATAGAAGCCTGGCACCTGCACCCGGCCTTGCGCATCGTGGAGATTCGCCAGAAGCCGCGCCATCAGGTGCAGCGGATTTTGTGCAAGTCCACCATACATTCCGGAATGCAGATCGCGAGAGGCGGCGCGGATGGTGAACTCGGCCTTGGCCAGCCCGCGCAGCATGGTGGTGATCGCGGGCGTCGCGCCTTCGAACAGCCCGGTGTCGCAGATGAGCGCAAGGTCGCAGCTGAGTTCATCCCGGTTCTGTTCCAGGAACGGGACAAGAGAGGGGGAACCCGATTCCTCTTCGCCCTCCAGAAAGATCGTCAGCTTGCCCGGCAGCGTCCCGTAGACGGCTTTCCAGGCGCGGCAGGCCTCGATGAAGGTCATGAGCTGGCCCTTGTCGTCCGAGGACCCGCGCGCGCGGATGACCTTGCCCTTGGGCGTGTCCTGCACCTCGGGGTCGAAGGGGGGGCGGTCCCAAAGTTCCAGCGGATCAACGGGTTGCACGTCGTAATGGCCGTAGAACAGGATGTGCCGCTTCCCCTCGCCGCCGTGGGCCACGACCATCGGGTGGCCGGGTGTCTGGGCGGCGCGGGCCTTAAATCCCAGCGACGCAAGGTCGGCGGCCAGCACATCCGCCGCACGGGCACAGTCGGCCTTGTAGGCCGGGTCGGTCGAGATCGAGGGGATGCGCAACAGCTCCATCAGCCGGTCCAGCGACTGGGGCAGGGTGTCGTCGATGCGGGCAAGGACGGCGTCGAGGGACGGGGACATGGCACTCTCCGGGATTTGATCAAGAACCAGCCTAGCAGGCGGGTTGGGACTGTCCAGAGCGGGCGGGCTGGGCTATGTCAGACGCGTCCGGGGCCGGGCGGGGTGACAAATCGCCCCCTTGGCAGCGGCAAGAGATTGACCGAGATCAAGGCACCGCAGCGAGGGTTCGCCGAAAACCTTCGCAAAAGGAACCGGAACGCATGACCAGATACACCGACGCGATCGACGCCAGCCTGCAACGTCTGCACGACGAGGGGCGCTACCGCACCTTCATCGACATCGCACGGGCGAAAGGGCAGTTCCCTCATGCGGTGTGGACCAAGCCCGATGGCAGCCAGAAGGATATCACCGTCTGGTGCGGCAACGACTATCTGGGCATGGGTCAGCACCCCGACGTGCTGGCCGCGATGCACGAGGCGCTGGAGGCGACGGGCGCAGGCTCGGGCGGCACGCGGAACATCTCGGGCACCACAGTCTGGCACAAGCGGCTGGAGGCGGAACTGGCCGACCTGCATGGCAAAGAGGCCGCACTGGTCTTTACCAGTGCCTACATCGCCAATGACGCGACGCTGTCGACGCTGCGGGTGATCTTCCCGGGCCTCATCATCTATTCCGACGCGCTGAACCATGCCAGCATGATCGAGGGCGTGCGGCGTGGTGGTGGCGAGAAGCGGATCTTCCGGCACAACGACGTGGCCCACCTGCGCGAGTTGCTAAGCCAGGACGATCCGGCGGCCCCGAAGCTGATCGCCTTCGAATCGATCTACTCGATGGACGGCGACTTTGGCCCGATCAAGGAAATCTGCGATCTGGCGGAAGAATTCGACGCTCTGACCTATCTGGACGAAGTGCACGCCGTCGGCATGTACGGCCCCCGTGGCGCGGGCGTGGCCGAACGGGACGGGCAGATGCACCGGGTGGACATCATCAACGGGACGCTGGCCAAGGCTTACGGCGTGTTCGGCGGATATGTCGCGGCCTCGGCGCGGATGGTGGACGCGGTGCGCTCTTATGCGCCCGGGTTCATCTTCACGACCAGCCTGCCGCCCGCGGTTGCTGCAGGTGCAGCCGCCAGTGTTCGCTTCCTGAAGGGCGAGGGCGGCCGCGCGCTGCGGGTGCGGCACCAGACGCAAGCCACGATCCTGAAGACCCGGTTGAAGGCGATGGGCCTGCCGATCATCGACCACGGGTCGCACATCGTGCCCGTGCACGTGGGCAATCCGGTGCACTGCAAGATGCTGTCCGACATGCTGCTGGAAGACCACGGCATCTACGTCCAGCCGATCAACTTCCCCACTGTTCCCCGCGGGACGGAAAGGCTGCGCTTTACGCCCTCGCCGGTGCATGGGCCGGGCGAGATCGACAAACTGGTGCGTGCGATGGACGCACTCTGGTCGCATTGTGCGCTGAATCGCGCCGAACAGGTCGCCTAAGGGCTTTGGCCCGTGGAAAAGCCCTTGTCCTATGTTACTGTTTGCCCAATACGAACAACGATGTGAGTCGCTGGGGAAGGCGACCATGCGGACGGGTGCACCGAAGGGGACAGCGGGCAGATGATCGGTTGGAGGTCGAAACCTTCGACAACCGAAGAGGACAAGCCAAAGGGCTTTGACGACTTCGAGTTGCGACTCGGCGATCTTATGCGCGGCGAGCGTGCCACGCTGGGCAAGTCCCTGCTTGACGTCCAGCGCGAGCTGAAGATCAAGGCCACCTATATCGCCGCCATCGAGAATGCCGATCTCTCGGCTTTCGAGACCCCCGGTTTTGTCGCAGGCTACGTCCGGTCCTACGCGCGCTATCTGGCGATGGACCCGGAATGGGCCTTCGAACGCTTTTGCGCCGAAGCGGGCTATACCGTGTCGCATGGGCTATCCTCGGCCGCTGCACCGCAGCAGTTCGCCAAGGCCCGGGCGCGGGCCGAATATTCGGACCCGCTGGGCGACCCGAATGCCAGCTTCATCCCGCGGGGCGAGGCGATCTGGTCGCATATCGAACCCGGGGCCGTGGGCTCCATCGCCGTGCTGGTCGCGCTGATCGGTGCCATTGGCTATGGCGGCTGGTCGGTGCTGCAGGAAGTGCAGCGCGTGCAGCTGGCACCGGTCGACGAAGCTCCGTCCGTGGTGGCCGAGATTGATCCCCTGTCGAACGCCGGAACCGCGGGCACGCAGATCGCTGCAGCCCGCCCGGCGGAACCTGCGGCTGAAGCTGTGGCCAGTGCCGAAGGGTCGGCCAACAGCGACGTGCTGGACCGGCTCTACCGGCCCCAGGCGTTGGACGTGCCCGTCCTGACCTCACGCGACGGCCCGATTGCCGCGATCAACCCGCGCGAAGCGGGTGTCCTGGCCGAGGTCGCCGAAGCCGACGCCGTGGACCAGGCCATCGACCAGGCGGTCGGCGGCGACGTGCAGGTCGTTGCCGAAGCGCAGCAGGGCATCGAGGTCCTGGCCGTGCGTCCGTCCTGGGTGCGGGTGAACGCCGCAGACGGCACCATCCTCTTCGAGAAGATCCTTGATGCCGGCGAACGCTATGTCGTGCCGCCGCTGGAAACCGCTGCTGTGTTCCGGACCGGCAACTCTGGCTCGATCTACTTTGTGGTCGATGGGTTGACCTACGGTCCGGTAGCGCCCGGCGCACAGGTGGCCAAGGATATTCCGCTATCGCCCGAAGCGCTGACGCAAAGCTTTGCCCAGGCCGATCCGGCTGCGGATGAGGACCTCGCGCGCTTTGCGACGGCGGATGCCTCGGACGTGGTGCCCGCCTTGACGGCGCCTGACGCTGCACCCGAAGCTGCGACCGAATAGGCGGATTGCCGCGACTGCCCTTGCGGCTTATGCTGCAGCGGCAAGACACGGAGCCTGATCCCATGACGCACAACCCCATCCGCCCCTGGCGCAACATCCAGCGTCGGCCCTCGCGGCAGATCCGGGTCGGGAAGGTGCTGGTGGGGGGCGATGCGCCGATCAGCGTCCAGACGATGACCAACACGCTGACGACCGACGTGGCGGCGACCATCGAGCAGATCCAGCGCTGTGCAGTGGCCGGGGCCGACATCGTCCGGGTTTCCACCCCTGATGAGGAGTCGACGCGGGCCTTGCGCGAGATCGTGGCGGAAAGCCCGGTCCCGATCGTCGCGGACATCCATTTCCACTACAAGCGCGCCATCGAGGCCGCTCAGGCCGGGGCGGCCTGTCTGCGGATCAACCCCGGCAATATCGGCGATGCCCGCCGCGTGGCCGAGGTGGTGAAGGCCGCAAAGGACCACGGCTGCTCGATCCGCATCGGGGTGAACGCCGGGTCGCTGGAAAAGCATCTTCTGGACAAGTATGGCGAGCCCTGTCCCGACGCGATGGTGGAATCGGGCCTGGATCACATCAAGCTGTTGCAGGACAACGATTTCCACGAATTCAAGATCAGCGTGAAGGCGTCGGACGTCTTCATGGCCGCCGCGGCCTATCAGCAGCTGGCCGACGCGACCGACGCGCCGATCCATCTGGGGATCACCGAGGCCGGGGGCTTCGTCTCGGGCACGGTGAAGTCGGCCATCGGGTTGGGCAACCTGCTTTGGATGGGAATCGGCGACACGATCCGGGTGTCGCTGTCGGCGGACCCGGTCGAGGAAGTGAAGGTCGGCTTCGAGATCCTGAAATCGCTGGGCCTTCGGCACCGGGGGGTGACGATCATCTCGTGCCCGTCCTGCGCGCGGCAGGGGTTCGATGTGATCAAGACCGTCTCGGCGCTGGAAGAGCGGCTTGCCCACATCACAACCAGCATGAGCCTGTCGATCATCGGCTGTGTGGTGAACGGCCCGGGTGAGGCCTTGATGACCGACATCGGCTTTACCGGCGGCGGGGCGGGCAAGGGGATGGTCTACCTGGCCGGCAAGCAGGACCATACGCTGTCCAACGACCGGATGGTGGACCACATCGTCGGGCTGGTCGAAGCGAAGGCAGCCGAGATCGAGGCGGCCGAAAAGCTGGCGGCAGAGTAGGCAAGACCCCTCCCAAGGACCCCTCCCAAAGACCCCTCCCAAAGACCCCTCCTCGTGCGACTTCGTCTTCTCGTCGGTGCGCCAGCGAGGAGTGACGCAGTCATCGACGAGCGGACCGGGTGCCGGGCTAATCTTCGCCCAATTCCTGCGCCAGGTGGTCGATGAAGGCACGCAGGCGCGCGGTGACCGACTGGGCCGAGGGGTAGACGAAAAAGATCGCCTTGCGCGGTGTGGACCACTCGGGCAGCACATGCACAAGGCGGCCCTGGGCGATTTCCTCGCGGACGATCATGCCGGGCAGGGGCGCGATTCCGGCCCCGGCGACCACGGCATCGCGGACCGCAAGGTGTGAGCCAAGGCGCAGGGGCGGCGCGAAGGGCAGGGTGATCTCTTCGGTTCCGTTGCCCAGCGGCAGCCCACCGGCCCAAAGCGCGGCCAGCCCGACCATCGGAAAGCGCACGAGGTCCGTCGGGTGGCGCAATGTGTCCAGGCCGGGAAGGTCGGGCGAGGCTGCCAGCATCGCCTGGCCATGCAGCAGGCGCCGGGCGACCTGGCTTGAATCCTCCATCGGACCAAAGCGGATGCAGCCGTCAAAGCCTTCTTCCAGGAGGTCGGGCGCGCGGTCCAGGAAGTGGATCTCCAGCGTCACCTCGGGGTGAAGGGTGCGGAAGCGCGCGGCGATGGGGCCGATCAGCAGGTTGCCGATCACCTGCGGCACGGCCAGCCGCAGATGCCCGCGCGGGGTGCCACCGGATTCGCCCAAGGCCCGGCGGATATCCTCGGCCTCGCCCAGCAGCCGGTCGGCGCGGGCGGCCAGCACCTCGCCCTCTTGCGTCGCGCGAAGGGTCCGGGTCGAGCGTTCGATGAGCCGGACCCCAAGATGGCTTTCCAGATCGGCGACGCGCTTCGACAGGGTGGATTTCGGCACCCGCAAGGCCAGGGCGGCGGCAGAGAAGGACCCCTCACGCAAGACGGTCCGAAAGCCGCGCAGGGCGGTCAGGTCGAGGTCATTATCCATAAATCGGGACGCACCTTACAAGAATGGCTGGCTTGTCCAGAATGGTGGATTTTGGCATCTTGCACAAGACAAGATCGAAGGACCCCCGATGAACCGGATGACCGAAACGCCGCCCAGCCGGGCGGTCACGCTGGCTGTGTTGGGCCTGGCCTCGATGACGATCATGGCAAATGCGACGGTTGCCTCATCTTTGCCGGGGCTGCGCGCGCATTATGCCGATGTGCCGCACATCGACACGTTGGCCGGGCTGATCGTGACGTTGCCATCGCTGGCCATTGTCCTGTCGGCGGGGCTGATGGGGGTGCTGATCGACCGCTGGGACCGGCAGAAACTGCTTCTGGTCACGGCGGTGCTTTATGCCGTCGGTGGGACCTCGGGTCTTTGGACGGACAGCGTCTGGGCGATGCTGGCCGGGCGGCTGGCGCTGGGGCTGGGGGTCGCGGGGACGATGAACCTTGGAATGACCTGGGCCAGCGATCTGTGGCAGGGGCCAGAGCGGGCGCGGTTCCTGGGGATGCAGGGGGCGGCGATTTCGGGTGCCGGGATCGTCTTCATGCTGCTGGGGGGCCTCTTGGCCAGCTATCACTGGCGCGGGGCCTTCGCGGTCTATGCGCTGATCCTGCCCATCGCGGCGCTGGCCTTCCTGGCACTTGGTCCGCACGCCCGCCGGATCGCGGCCGAGCGTGACCAGCCAAAGCCCGTCCAGACCACCGCCGACCGCTTCCCCTGGGCGGCCTATGCCTTCATCGCGCCCCTGGCCTTCCTGTTCCAGGTCGCCTTTTACGTCACCCCCACCCGGCTGCCGTTCCATCTGGAGGCGCTGGGGACCACCAGTCCGCTGGTCGTCGGCGCGCTGATGGCGGCCCTTGTCACCGTCTCGGCCCCGGTGTCGCTGATGTATGGTCGCATCCGGGCGCGCCTGTCGGCGATGACGATCTTCGGGCTGTCCTTCGTGCTGATCGGCGTGGGCTTTCTGGCCCATGCCACCGCGACGGACTGGCACGGAGTGCTTTGGGGCTCGCTGATCGCGGGGTTGGGGATGGGGATCTCGATGCCCAACTACACGACCTGGTTCATGGCGCGGGTTCCGGCGACGATGCGGGGCCGGGCCTCGGGGCTGTTGACGACGGCCTTCTTCCTGGGCCAGTTCGCCTCGCCCCTGGTGTCGGCGCCGCTGGTGGCCTGGCTGGGGCTGGCCGGAACCTTCGCGGCGGTGGGCGGCGGTCTGGTCGTGATCGGCGTCGGCCTCTGGGTCGCCCATGCGCTGCGGCCCGAGCCGACGGCGGTCGAGGCTTGAGGCACCCTAGTGGGGGATCGACTTCGAGAAGAGGTTCACGATCAGGACCCCCACCAGGATGAAGGCCAGCCCCAGGATCGCAGCAAAGTCCAGGGTCTGGCGATACCAGATCCAGGCGACGCCGCTGATCAGCACGATCCCCATGCCCGACCAGATCGCATAGACGACCCCGGTGGGCATCACCTGCAAGGGATAGGACAGCAGCCAGAACGCCACCGCATACCCGAAGATCGCCACCAGCGAGGGCCAGAGGCGTGTAAAGCTTTCTGACCGGGCCAAGGCGGTCGTGGCGATGACCTCGGCCACGATGGCGGCCAGCAGGATAAGGTAGGTCCGGGTCATGCGCCTGCTCGACAAGGGACTGGGTTCCCCGCATCCTGCGTGAGGCTTGGGCGCAAGTCGAGCCGTCCTGCGACGTTTGCAGGGGCGGGACCGGCAAAGACCGGTGGCCCCCCGTGCAGACCCCCCGTGCAGCGGCTGGCTTAGCCGTCTGCGCGCATGTCGGCGACAAAGTCGCGCATGATGTCCAGGGGCGCATAGCCGCGCATCACGCCATCGCCCATGATGAAGGCCGGCGTGCCAGTGATGTCCATCATCTCGGCCAGGGCATAGTTGTCCTGGATCACCGCCATCACCTCGGGCGCGTCCATCCGGTCAAGGATCGGCTGCGGCTCGAACCCAAGGTCGGTGGCCAGCCGGGTCAGTGTCTCGACAGTGGGCTCGCCGCGCAGGGCGATCAGGGCGTGATGCGCCTTGCCGTAGGCTTCGTCGCCGTGCAGCTGCTTCAGCGCGATGGCGAACTGGGCCGACAGCATCGACGCCTCGCCCAGAATCGGGAATTCCTTGACCACAAAGCGGATGTTGCCGTCGGTCGCGATCAGCTGTTCGACCTCGTCATAGGCCTTGCGGCAATAGCCGCAGCGGTAATCCATGAACTCGACCAGAGTGATGTCGCCATCGGGGTTGCCGCCGACCCAGTCATTCGGATTGGCGAAGATGCGCGCGCTGTTGGCCGCGATGATCTGGGTGTCACGGTCCAGCCCGGCCAGCTCTTCGCGCTGCTGCAGGACGTCCATCGCCTCGATCAGGACCTCGGGGTTTTCCAGAAGATAGGCCCGCACTTCGTCGCGGAAGGCCTTGCGCTCGGCCTCGGTCATGGTCGCGGCGGCCGGTTCCTCGGCAAGGACGGGGAAAGCTGCGAGGCCGGCGATCAGGCCAAGGGCAAGACGGGTCATGAAGGCTCCTGCAAGCCGCGGATTTGCGGCGCGCCGACGATAGGGGGGGCCTTGCGGCAAGACAAGCCGCTCGCCGCTTTGTGATCCGGCGGGCGCGGGTGGAATTTACAAACCGTGGCCAAGCGGGGATAAGGCGGCGATGACCCTGCTGAAATCCCTGCTTCTGACCCTTCTTCTGGCCCTGTTTGCGGGGTCGCCCGTGGCTGCGCAGGACCTGTCGGCGCTGGCCAAGGTGAACCCGATGCGGTCGGGGATCGTCGCCACCGGCAGCGGGCTGGAGTTGCGGCTGGAGCTGAGCCAGCCGGTGCCCTGGCGTCTGCGGCTGATGGATAACCCGCCCCGGCTGGTGATCGACGCGCGCGAGGTCGACTGGAAGGGGGCCGAGGCGCTGGCCGTGGTCAAGCCCGGTGTCTCGCTGCGGGCGGGCCGCTTCCGTCCCGGCTGGTCGCGGATGGTGCTGGAGCTGGAAGGTCCGCACAAGGTCGCCCGCGCCGAGATGACGACGGGAGAGACGACCCGGCTGGAGATTGTGCTGGAACCCACCGATGCGGCCAGTTTTGCCGCCGAAGCCGCGCGGCCCGACCTGCCGGACTGGGCGATGCCCGAGGCGGCGCAACTGATGCCGCCCCTGCCGCAGGGCAACGGTCCCCTCGTCGTGGTGCTGGACCCCGGTCACGGTGGCATCGACCCCGGTGCCGAACGCGACGGCACCAATGAGGCCACGCTGATGCTGACCTTCGCGCGCGAGGTGAAAGAGGTCCTCTTGCGCGACGGCCGCTTCCGCGGGGTGATGACGCGCGACGAGGATGTCTTCGTGCCGCTGGAGACCCGCACCTCGATCGCGCGCGAGGCCGAGGCGGATATTTTCCTGTCGCTGCATGCCGATGCGCTGGCCGAGGGCGATGCGCAGGGGGCCACAGTCTATACCCTGGCCGCTGAGGCCTCGGACGAGGCGGCGGCGGCGCTGGCCGAACGGCATGACCGCGATGATCTGCTGGCGGGCGTGGACCTGACGGACCAGGACGACGTGGTGGCCGAGGTCCTGATGGACATGGCCCGCACCGAAACCGCGCCCCGCACCGACCGGCTGGCGCAGGCGATGGTGGGGGCGATCAAGGCGGCCGAAATCCGGATGCACCGGCGCCCGCAGCAGTCGGGCGGGTTCTCGGTCCTGAAGACGCCGGATATCCCTTCGGTTCTGCTGGAGGTCGGGTTCCTGTCCTCGGACCGCGATTTCAAGCGGCTGTCCGACCCTTCCTGGCGCGCGACGCTGGCCGAGGCGCTGCTTGCCGCGCTGGTCACCTGGTCCGAGGAAGACGCGGCATTGCGGGCTGCGGCCAATCCCTGACCCCTGCGGAACCTCGCCCGGACAGATATTTGTGACCGCCCAAGGTTTTGACGCCGGGCCGCGTCTGGTATACTGCGGGGGCGCAGAGAAAAGGGGTCTTCGTGCTTAGGTTTGTCGGAAATGTTCTGGGCGCCGTCTTCTCGGCGGCAACGCTGGGGGCGGTCTTTGGGGCGCTGACCGTCGGCGGCATCTTCTACATGTATTCCCGCGACCTCCCCTCGATCGAGAATCTGGCGCAGTACACCCCCGCGACGATCAGCCGGATCTATTCCGGCGAGGGCGAGATCATCGACGAATTCGCCCGCGAACGGCGGCTGTTCGTGGCGGCCGAGGATATTCCCGATCTGGTGAAGCAGGCCTTCATCAGCGCCGAGGACAAGAATTTCTACACCCACCAGGGCTATGACACGCGTGGCATGGTGGTGGCTTTGGTGCAGTGCCTGGAAGGCGGGCGCTGCCGGGGCGCGTCCACCATCACCCAGCAGGTGATGAAGAACTTCCTTCTGTCCTCGGACCGCACCGCCGAGCGCAAGATCAAGGAAATCATCCTGGCCGCGCGGGTCGAAACCGCGATGAGCAAGGAAAAGATCCTTGAGCTGTACCTGAACGAAATCTTCCTTGGTCAGAACTCCTACGGTGTCGCCTCGGCCGCGCAGACCTATTACAACAAGGCGCTGTCCGACCTGTCCGCGGCCGAGGTCGCCTATCTGGCCGCTTTGGCGCAGCGCCCCGGCAACCTGCACCCGGTCCGCCAGCGCGAAGATGCCATTGCGCGCCGCAACTACGTGCTGGGCGAGATGCTGGACAACAGCTACATCGACCAGGCGACCTATGACGAAGCCGTCGCGGCCCCGCTGGAAACCGTGCAAGGCGGCGAATACGAGGCCTTCCGGGAATCGCTGCCGCCGCGCGACTATTTCACCGACGAAATCCGCCGCCAGCTGTCGGGCACCTTCGGGGAAGAGCAGTTCTTTTCCGGCGGCCTGACCATCCGCGCCACTGTGGACGAGGCTCTGCAGAAGTCCGCGGCCGAGGCGCTGCGCCGCGGGCTGGAACAATACGATCGCAACCAGGGCGTCTGGCGCGGGACCGGCAAGACCCTGCCCGCCGAAGTTCTGGGCTCGGAACAGGCCTGGCGCGACGCGCTGGCCGCGCTTGAGGTCCCGCGCGACGTGGACGCCTGGTTCCCCGCCGTGGTGCTGGAGGTGGGCGAGAATGACGCCCGCATCGGCATCGAAGGCGTGATGGACGATGAAGACGGCCATTTCATCCCCGCCGAGGACGTGACCTGGGCGCGCAAGCGGCTGGAGGGCGGTGAGCTTGGCAAGAAGGCCAAGGTCGCGGGCGATCTGGTCGCGGTCGGCGACGTGGTCCTTGTCCGCGCCGTCACCAACGACGACGGCACCTTCAACCGCTGGTCGCTGCGTCAGGTCCCCGAAGTGCAGGGCGCCTTCATGGCGATGGACGTGAACACCGGCCGCGTGCTGGCGATGCAGGGCGGGTTCAGCTACCAGGACTCGGTCTTCAACCGCACCACCCAGGCGACGCGCCAGCCGGGCTCCAGCTTCAAGCCCTTCGTATATGCAGCGGCCTTGGACAGCGGTTTCACCCCCGCGACCATCGTCGTTGACGCCCCGATCGAGATCGAGACGCCGCAGGGCCTTTGGACGCCGAAGAACGCGTCGAACAAGTTCTACGGCCCGACGCCCCTGCGCACGGGCATCGAGCAGAGCCGGAACCTGATGACGATCCGCATTGCGCAGGAAATCGGCATGCAGACCGTTGCGGGCTATGCCGAGCGTTTCGGGGTTTATGACCGGATGGGGCCGTTCCTGGCGAACTCGCTTGGCGCGCAGGAGACCACTCTCTTCAAGATGGTCGCGGCCTACGCCATGTTCGCCAACGGTGGCGAAAGGGTGGAGCCGACGCTGGTCGACCGCGTGCAGGACCGCTTCGGCAAGACGATCTACCGCCACGACCAGCGGGTGTGCGAAGATTGCGGCGACGCGAACCTGCCGGCGGGGCAGGGGGTCAAGATCGACACCAACCGCGAGCGGGTGATGAACGCGATCACCGCCTATCAGCTGACCAGCATGATGCAGGGCGTCGTGCAGCGCGGCTCGGCCAGTCGGCTGGACCTGCCGGTCCCCATCGCGGGCAAGACCGGGACGACGAACGATGCCAAGGATGTCTGGTTCGTGGGGTATTCCTCGAACATCGTGGCAGGCTGCTACATCGGCTTCGACCAACCCCGCACCCTGGGTGAAAGCGCCTTCGGTGGCACGCTGTGCGTTCCGGTCTTCCAGGACTTCATGGAAGACGCGATCAAGAAGTATGGTGGCGGCGACTTCCGGGTCCCCCCGGGCGGCTACTTCCGCAAGATCGACCGCTTCAGCGGCAGGCCCTTGCCCGACGATGCCACCGGCGACAACGTCGTCTCGGAATACTTCCGCGAGGGTGAAGAGGCGTTGATCGGCATCGGCCTTGTCGTCGACGGCGGCTTCGCGATGGGCGAGAATCTTCCCCTCTTCGCCTATGGCGAGGGCGAGGCTGGCGGTGGCGATCAGGGCACCACCGTCACCAATTCCGAGGGCGAGCAGGTCGTCGTGCCGAAGAAGGCCGATTTCGGCACCGTTTCCTCGGGCGGGCTTTACTGACACCGCAGACCCAACCGGGCCGCGCCCTTGCCGGGGCGCGGTCAAAGCCTTATGACGCTCGCCCAAGATCAAGGACTGGACCCGACCCATGCGCGCCGAAACCCAAGCCAATATCGAGGCCGTCGAGAAGACGCTGAAGCTTCTGGCGCAGCGGCTGGACTGGGAAACCGCGCCGCACCGGCTGGAAGAATTCGATGCGATGATCGAAGACCCCGACCTGTGGAACGACCCGGCCAAGGCGCAAAAGCTGATGCGCGACCGCCAGGCGCTGATGGATGCGGTCAACGCCTACAAGCTGATCGACGGCGGGTTGAAGGAGAACGTCGAACTGATCGAACTGGGCGAGGCCGAGGGCGACACCGAAATCGTGCGTGAGGCCGAGGCTGCGCTGACCGACCTCGTCAAGGTCGCTGAAGCGAAAGAGCTTGAGGCGCTGCTGGACGGCGAGGCGGATGCCAACGACACCTTCCTGGAGATCAACGCCGGGGCCGGGGGCACGGAAAGTTGCGACTGGGCCTCGATGCTGGCGCGGATGTATGTCCGCTGGGCCGAGGCGCATGGCTACACCGTCGAACTGCAGTCGGAAAGCGAAGGCGACGGTGCAGGGATCAAGTCGGCCAGCTACAAGATCAGTGGCAAGAACGCCTATGGCTGGCTGAAGACCGAGGCCGGGGTGCACCGTTTGGTCCGCATCTCGCCCTACGACTCGGCGGCCCGCCGTCACACCAGCTTCTGTTCGGTCTGGGTCTATCCGGTCGTCGACGACAACATCGAGATCGAGGTTCAGGACAAGGACATCCGCATCGACACCTACCGGTCCTCGGGCGCGGGCGGCCAGCACGTCAACAAGACCGACTCGGCGGTGCGGATCACCCACTTCCCGTCGGGGATCGTGGTGACCTCGTCGTTGAAATCCCAGCACCAGAACCGTGACATCGCGATGAAAGCGCTGAAAAGCCGCCTGTATCAGCAGGAACTGGACCGCCGCACTGCGTCCATCAACGAGGCGCATGAAAACAAGGGCGACGCGGGCTGGGGCAACCAGATCCGGTCTTACGTGTTGCAGCCTTACCAGATGGTGAAGGACCTGCGCACCGGGCACGAGACGTCGGACACCCAAGGCGTGCTGAACGGCGATCTTGACGGGTTCATGGCGGCCACGCTGGCCTTGAACGCCAGCGGCAAGAAGCGCGGCGATTTCGCGGACGTCGACTGACGGCTGCAAACCCCTTGCCTGACGCTTTGCCCCGCGCTTAACATTTGGGCATGAGCGTCACACATCCACCGGCCACCCCGGAAATCAACCTGGTCGAGGCCTCTGACCTCTGGATCAGCCTTGCGGCAGGCTGGCGCGACTTCAAACGCGCGCCGGTGCTGGGCCTTGCGTTCTCGGCGGTTTATGTCTTTGGCGGCTGGCTGATCCTGTGGGCGATGACCACGAAGGGCCAGGTCTGGTGGACCCTGCCCGCAAGCGCCGGATTCCCGATCCTGGGCCCCTTCATCGCCTGCGGTTTCTATGAAATCTCCCGGCGGCTGGAAGCGGGCGAGCCACTGGTGGCCAGTCAGGTCTTCGGCGTGATCTTCCGCCAGAAGGACCGGCAGATCCCGGCCATCGCGGCGGTGATCGTGGTCTACTTCCTGTTCTTGAACTTTCTGTCGCACATGATCTTCGCCCTGTTCCTGGGCAATGCGACGATGACCAATGTGTCGTCCTCGCTGGCGGTGTTCCTGACGCCCGAGGGGATGATGATGCTGGCCTTTGGCACGGCGGTGGGCGGGGTCTTTGCGACGCTTCTGTTCAGTCTGACCGTGGTCAGCCTGCCGATGCTTCTGGACCGTGAGGTGGATTTCGTGACCGCCATGCTGACCAGCTTTGCGCTGGTCAAGGAAAGCCCCGGCGTCATGCTGGGCTGGGGCGCGCTGATCGGGCTCTGCCTGTTTCTGGGGATGCTGCCGGGGTTCCTGGGCCTGTTCCTGGTGCTGCCGCTGTTCGGCCACGCCAGCTGGCACCTTTACCGCCGCGCGATCACCTGACGGGACGCTTGACCAGCAGCGCCAGCACCGCCGCCAGCGCAGCCATCAGGCTGGAGATCAGCGCCACCGTGCCGAAGGCGGCCCCGGTTGCAGCAAGATGCTGCGCGCTGTCGCCCGCAACGCCAAAGCCCGGCACGCCTGGCCCATAGGCCTCTGCCGCCATCCGTCCCAACAGCGCCACTGCAATCAGGCCCGCCACCCGCGCCACGGCGTTGTTCACCCCCGAGGCCGCACCCTGTTCGCCATCCTCGGCCCCCTGCATCGCCGCCGCCGTCAGCGGAGCCACGACCAGACCCAGCCCCAGACCCGCCAGGGCTGTCAGCGGCACGACATGGGTCCAGAACTGGCCCGTGGGCGCGGCTAGCCACAGTCCTGCATAGGCGCAGGCGACCAGCGCCGAACCGGCGGCCATCAATGCCCCTGCGCCGAAGCGGTCGGCCATGCGGCCTGCGGGGGCTGAAAGCACGCCGATCAGAACCGAGATCGGCAGGAAGGCCGCCGTCACCTCCAGCGCGGTGACGTTCCAGGCGGTGACGGCGGTCATCGGCAGGTAGAACATCACCCCGTTCAAGGCGAAATAAAGGATAAAGGTCACCACATTCGTCACCGCCAGCGTGCGGTTACGGAAAAGGCCCAGCCGCAGCATCGGGGCAGGGGCGACGGCCTCCCAGGCCAGGAAGGCCGCAAGGCTGGCAATGGCGGCCAGCGCGACCCAGGCCGGGACAGCGGCGTCGGTCAGCGCCCAGGCCATCAGTCCCAGGCCCAGCGTCGCCAACCCTGCGCCGGGCAGGTCCACCCGCACACCCGGCTTGCCGATGTCCCCCGGCGTCCGGCCCCGGACCAGCCACAGCGCGACCAGGCCCAGGGGCAGGTTCAGCGCGAAGATCATCCGCCAGCCAAGCTCGCCGCCCCAGGTGACGAACATGCCGCCCAGCACCGGCCCCAGCGCCGTCGTCAGGGTCGAGGCGGCGGCCCAGAGCCCCAGCGCCCGGCCGCGTTCGGCGCGCGGATAGGCCCGCGAGATCATCGCCATCGACCCCGGCACCATCATCGCCGCCCCGACCCCCTTGGCGGCGCGGGCGGCGATCATCTGTTCCGGTGTCAGGGCAAAGGCACAGGCCAGCGACCCCGCCACGAAAACGAAAATGCCCAGCGAGAAGATCCGCGCGATCCCGAAACGGTCGCCCATCGCCCCGCCGACCAGCACCAAGGCGGACACTGCCAAAAGGTAGGACGCGTTGATCCACTGCGCCTGGGGGAGCGACGCCCCCAGCGCCTCGCGCATGGCGGGCAGGGCGATCGACGTGACCGAGCTGTCGATGAATCCCATCGACGAGGCCAGGATCGCGGCCCAGAGGAGGATGCGCCGGTCACCCTCGGCACAG
>NZ_JAXMMF010000024.1:0-3666 GCF_034366665.1 Tabrizicola sp.
GCGCCGCATCTGGAAGAGAAGACCAGCTTCGTCGGCCGCTGGATGGACATCCTGCGCCCCGGGTTCCAGAAGGTCGCGCAACTGCCCGACGACCAGATCCTGCCGGCGCTGGAAAAGCAGGCGGTGCTGACCAGTCTGGAAAACCTGCTGACCTTCCCTTTCGTCCGCACCGCGGTCGAGGATGACCGGCTGACCCTGCACGGCCTTTGGACCGATACCGGGGAAGGCGGGCTGGAAAGCTATGACCCGGCGCGGGACGGTTTCTTCCCGGTCTGAATGCCCCCTCCTGAATGCAAAGGCCCGGTGGATTGCTCCGCCGGGCCTTTGCGTATTGTCGAACGGTCAGCCTGCCGCCGTCACCGCGCGCCCGGTCAGCACCTTGACCAGGTTCGCCCGATAGGCGGCCGAGCCGTGCAGGTCGGTGTTCATGCCCGAGGGATCAACCGTCAGCCCGGAAATCACCGCAGCCGAGAAGTTGGCCGAAAGCGCAGCCTCTGCCTCAGTCCAGCGGAAGACACCGTCGTTGCCTGCGCCGGTCACCGCGACCCGGACCCCATCCGCGAATTTCGCGACGAAGACTCCGGTCAGGGCAAAGCGGCTGGCGGGCTGGTTGAACTTCACATAGGCCGCCTTCTGCGGGATCGGGAAGACGACCTCGGTGATGAACTCGCCGTCCTCCAGCGCCGTGGTGAACAGGCCCTGAAAGTAGTCATCCGCCGCGATCTTGCGCTTGTTGGTCACCACCGTCGCGCCCGATGCCAACACGGCGGACGGATAGCAGGCCGCCGGATCGTTGTTGGCGACGGACCCGCCGATGGTGCCGCGCGACCGCACCGCCGGGTCGCCGATCCCACCGGCCAAAGCGGCCAGCGCCGGGTAGTACGCGGCGGCCTCGCGAGCGACCACCGCATGGGGAGTCGCCGCCCCGATGTGCAGCCCGCCGTCGCCAGTGCAGACGCCCTGCATCTCGGCAATGCCGGTCAGGCTGACCAGCACGCCCGGTGCGGCCAGCCGCTGTTTCATCGTCGGGATCAGCGTCTGCCCGCCGGACAGGGCCTGCGCCCCATCCGCTGCCAAGGCCTTGGCAGCGTCAGCGATGGTCGAGGGTTTCGCGAAATCGAAGTTGTGCATGATGTCCCCCTTAGCCGTTGATCGCCGACCAGACCCGCGACGGCGAGACTGGCATGTCGATATGCGTGACGTGGGCATGCCCGCCGCGTTGCAGCGCGTCGATCACCGCGTTGATCACCGCAGGGGGGGACCCGATGGCCCCCGCCTCACCGCAGCCCTTCACGCCCAACGGGTTGTGGGTGCAGGGCGTCTGGCAGCTGTAATCGACGTTGTAGAACGGCACATCCTCGGCCCGCGGCATTGCGTAGTCCATATAGGACCCCGTCAGCAGCTGGCCGGTTTCGTCATAGGCGGTGAACTCGCACAGGGCCTGGCCGATCCCCTGGCCCACGCCGCCATGCACCTGACCTTCGACGATCATCGGGTTCATCACGTTGCCGAAGTCGTCCGCGCAGTGGAACGCCACCACGTCGACCTTGCCGGTGCCTTCATCCACCTCGACCTCGCAGATATAGGCGCCTGCGGGATAGGTGAAGTTGGCCGGGTCGTAGAAGGCCGTCTCCTCCAGCCCCGGTTCCAGCGTCTCCAACGGGTAGTTGTGCGGAACGTAAGCCGAGAAGGCGATCTCGCCGAAGGTCTTGGCCTTGTCGGTCCCAGCCACGCTGAACTTGCCGTCCTCGAAGGAAATATCCCCCTCGGCCGCCTCCAGCATGTGCGCCGCGATCTTCTTGCCCTTGGCGATGATTTTGTCCACCGCCTTGGTCATCGCCGTGCCGCAGACCGCCAAGGAGCGGGACCCATAGGACCCCATCCCGAACGGGATCTTCGAGGTATCTCCATGCACGATCTCGACCGAGCTGTCGGGAATCCCCAGCTTCTCGGCCACGATCTGCGCAAACACCGTCTCGTGCCCCTGCCCGTGGCTGTGCGCGCCGACCATGACCGAGATGTTCCCTGTCGCGTTGACCCGCACCGTCGCCGCGTCATAAAGCCCCACGCGAGACCCCAGGATGCCCACCAGATTGGACGGAGCAATCCCGCAAGCCTCGATCCAGGTCGACAGCCCCATGCCCCGCAGCTTGCCGCGCGCCTTCGACTCTGCCGCGCGCTTTTCGAAGCCCGCCACGTCAGCCATCTGCACGGCCTTGTCCAGCGTGGCCTGGTAGTTGCCGGTGTCGTACAGCAGGCCCACCGGCGATTGGTAGGGGAACTGGTCCGGCGTCAGCAGGTTCTTCCGGCGCACCTCGAACGGGTCGAGGTTCAACTCGCGGCACATCTTGTCGATCACCCGCTCCAGCGAATAGGTCGCCTCGGGGCGGCCTGCGCCACGGTAGGCGTCCACCGGAGCCGTGTTGGTGAAAACGGTTTTCACGTTCACATAGACATGCGGCACCTTGTAGGGCCCCGACATCAGCGTGCCATGCAGGAAGGTCGGCGTCGCGGTCGAGAAGTTCGACAGATACGCCCCCACGTTGGCCAAAGTCTCGGTCCGGATCGCGAGGATTTCACCGTCCTTGGTGCAGCCGAGTTCGATCTTCGTCACATGGTCGCGGCCATGCGCATCGGTCAGGAAGCTTTCCGACCGTTCCGCCGTCCAGCGCACCGGGCGGCCCAGCTTCTTCGCCGCCGCCAGCACCAGCGCCTCTTCGCCGTAGTGGTAGATCTTCGACCCGAAGCCGCCGCCCACGTCGGGGGCCACCACGGTCAGCTTGTTCTCCGGGATGCCCAGCACAAAGGCCGAGACCAGAAGCCGCGTCAGGTGGGGGTTCTGGCTGGTCGTCGTCAGCTTGTAGTCGCCCGTCCCCGGGTTGTATTCACCGATCGAAGCCCGAGGCTCCATCGCGTTCGGCACCAGCCGGTTGTTCACCAGGTTCAGCGTCACCACATGCGGGGCCGCCTTCATCGCCGCATCCACCGCCGCGCGGTTGTCCTCGATCCAGCCCCAGTCGAAGCAGACGTTGTCCGGGATCTCGTCATGCACCCGGTTCGACGCATCGGCCACCGCCGCCTTCATGTCGATGATGGCGGGCAGTTCCTCGATCACCGAATCCTCGGCCAGCTGCTCGGCCGCGTCCTTGGCCTGAGCCACCGTCTCGGCAATCACCGCTGCATAGGCGTCGCCGACATGGCGCACCTTGCCATGCGCCAGCACCGGGCGCTTGGGTTCCCGCATCGGGGTGCCGTCGCGGCTGTTGATCAGCCAGCCCGCCGGGTTGCCGCCGACGTCCTTGAAATCCTCACCCGTGAAGATCGCCAGCACGCCCGGCATCGCCGCCGCCTTCGCGGTGTTGATCGACTTGATCCGCCCATGCGCCACGTTCGAGCGGACAAAGACCGCCGCCGTCTGCCCATGCAGCGCCATGTCGTCGGTATAAACCCCGCGTCCGGTCAGAAAGCGGACATCCTCGCGGCGCTTGGTCGATGCGCCAATCCCGTGATCCTTCGGCATGTTCCCCCCTATTCCGCTGCGAGTGCCGAGACGTCCTGCCCAGAGGCAGCCATCACGGCCTTGACGATGTTGTGATACCCCGTGCAGCGGCAGATATTGCCGTCCAGGTAGTGGCGCACCTCGGCCTCCGAGGGCTTGGGGTTTTC
>NZ_JAXMMF010000025.1:0-3500 GCF_034366665.1 Tabrizicola sp.
GACAAGGCCCTCAAGGCCCAGAAGTCGGTCATGGAGTTCCTGCTGATCAACCACCCGCTCGATTGCCCGATCTGCGACCAGGGCGGCGAGTGTGACCTGCAGGATCAGGCGATGGCCTACGGCGTCGATTTCAGCCGCTACCGCGAACCGAAGCGCGCGACCGAAGACCTGAACCTTGGCCCCTTGGTCGAAACCCATATGACGCGCTGCATTTCCTGCACGCGCTGCGTTCGGTTCACCTCGGAAGTCGCCGGGATCACCCAGATGGGCCAGACGGGCCGTGGGGAAGACAGCGAGATCACCAGCTATCTGAACGAGACGCTGGCCTCGAACCTGCAGGGCAACATCATCGACCTCTGCCCCGTGGGTGCGCTGACCTCGAAGCCCTATGCGTTCACGGCGCGGCCTTGGGAGCTGACCAAGACCGAAAGCATCGACGTGATGGACGCGCTGGGGTCGAACATCCGCGTCGACACCAAGGGCCGCGAAGTCATGCGTTTCCTGCCGCGCAACCATGACGGCGTGAACGAGGAATGGATTTCGGACAAGACCCGCTTCGTCTGGGACGGTCTGCGTCGGCAGCGGCTGGATACGCCCTATGTCCGTGAGAATGGCCGTCTGCGGAAGGCGACCTGGGGCGAGGCGCTGGAGAAGGCGGCTGCGGCGATGAAGGGGAAGAAGGTTGCCGGTCTGGTGGGCGATCTGGCCCCGGTCGAGGCGGCTTATTCCTTGAAACTGCTGGTCGAATCGCTGGGCGGTCATGTCGAATGTCGCACGGATGGGGCGAAACTGCCCGTGGGCAACCGCTCGGCCTATGTGGGCACGGCGAAGATCGAGGATATCGACAGCGCCAAGGTGATCCTGCTGATCGGGACCAACCCGCGCGTGGAATCTCCGGTCCTGAACGCCCGCATCCGCAAGGCCTGGGCCAATGGCGCGATGGTGGGTCTGTTCGGCGAACAGGTCGACCTGACCTATGATTACAAGCACATGGGCTCGGACCGGGCTTCGCTGGTGGAACTGGTCGGACGGGTGACCGCGAAGGACAACACGCTGGTCATCATCGGCCAGGGCGCGATCAACGAGGCCGATGGCGAGGCGGTCCTGTCCCAGGCGATGGCCTATGCCACCGGTGCGGGCGCGAAGTTCATGGTGCTGCACACGGCGGCGGGCCGGGTTGGCGCGATGGACGTGGGTGCGGTGACCGACGGCGGGTTGCCGGCGGCGACCGAAGGCGCAGAGGTGATTTACAACCTTGGCGCGGATGAGGTCGAGATCGCAGCCGGTCCCTTCGTGATCTACCAGGGCAGCCACGGCGACCGGGGGGCCAACCGAGCCGACATCATCCTGCCGGGCGCGGCCTACACGGAAGAAAACGGCCTTTTCGTCAACACCGAAGGCCGCCCGCAACTGGCCTTCCGCGCAGGCTTTGCGCCGGGAGAGGCAAAAGAGAACTGGGCGATCCTGCGCGCCTTGTCGGCCGAGGTCGGCCAACAGCTGCCGTGGGATTCGCTGGCGGGTCTGCGGTCGGCGCTGGTCAAGGCGCACCCGCATCTCGGCCGCATCGACGAGGTGCCGGAGAATGCGTGGCAACCGCTTGAGGTGAAGGCTCCGGCCAAGGCCACGTTCCGCAATGCGATCAAGGATTTCTACCTGACGAACCCGATCGCCCGCGCCTCGGCAGTCATGGCCGAACTCAGCGCCATGGCCAAGGACCGCGCTGCGGCCCCGATTGCGGCAGAGTAAGATGGCGCAGCGCCTCTCCCTTCTGGCGACCCTTGGGACCGCGACAGCGGCGCTTGGGGCTTGCGCGCCTGCCGGAGAGGTGCCAGAGGAACGCGGGCAACAGGCGGTCTATCAGGGGGTCAGCACGATCCTGCTCGACACGGACCTGGTCAGTCTCACGGTCGCGATGACCGGGGCGAAGGACGGGGCGGAGGTCGAGACCTATGGCCGCTGTGCTGCCGCGCAATATGCGCTGGATCAAGGGTTTGGCTTCGCACGCCAGGTGCGGACCATCGTAAGGAAGGATGGGCGGACATGGGTCGGGGATGCGGTCTATCTGCTTTCGGCCACGACGCCCGAGGGTCTTCGCACCATCGACACCGCCAAAGCGGTGGCCGAGTGCGAAGCACTTGGAATACCGACTGTTTGAGGATGAGGGACTGACATGGACGGGTTTCTTGCCACGGGGTTCGGGACGGCGGTGCTGATCGCGGCGCAGTCGCTGCTGATCGTGGCCTTCGTGATGATCAGCCTTCTGTTCCTTGTCTACGGCGACCGGAAGATCTGGGCGGCGGTGCAGATGCGGCGCGGCCCGAACGTGGTGGGGCCGTTCGGCCTGCTGCAATCGGTGACCGACGCGCTGAAATACGTGGTCAAGGAGATCGTGATCCCCGCCGGGGTAGATCGCCCGGTGTTCTTCCTGGCGCCGATGCTGTCGTTCGTGCTGGCGATCCTCGCCTGGGCGGTGATCCCCTTCGATGACGGCTGGGTCCTGGCCAACATCAACGTCGCGATCCTGTTCGTCTTTGCCGTCTCCAGTCTGGAGGTTTACGGCGTGATCATGGGCGGCTGGGCCTCGAACTCGAAATACGCGTTTCTTGGCTCGCTGCGGTCGGCGGCACAGATGATTTCCTACGAAGTGTCGCTGGGCCTGATCATCATCGGGGTGATCATCTCCACGGGTGCGATGAACTTCGGGGCCATCGTGGCCGCGCAGGACGGGGACTGGGGCCTGTTCAACTGGTACTGGCTGCCGCATTTCCCGATGGTGTTCCTGTTCTTCATCTCGGCGCTGGCCGAGACCAACCGCCCACCCTTCGACCTGCCCGAGGCTGAATCCGAACTCGTCGCCGGGTTCATGGTGGAATACTCGTCCACGCCCTACCTTCTGTTCATGGCCGGCGAATATATCGCCATCTTCCTGATGTGCGCGCTGATCAGCCTTCTGTTCTTCGGCGGCTGGCTCTCGCCGATCCCCGGCCTGCCCGACGGCTGGTGGTGGATGGTTGCGAAGATGTGGCTCTTCTTCTTCATGTTCGCCATGGTGAAGGCGATCGTCCCCCGCTACCGCTATGACCAGCTGATGCGGATCGGCTGGAAGGTCTTCCTGCCGATGTCGCTGGCCTGGGTCGTGATCGTGGCGTTCCTGGCGAAATTCGAAGTGCTGGGCGGCTTCTGGGCCCGCTGGACGATTGGAGGCTGACATGTCCAACATCGACTGGACCCGCGCCACGAAGTATTTCCTGCTGATGGACTTCATCAAGGGCTTCGGCCTGGGGATGAAGTACTTCTTCGCGCCGAAATCGACGGTGAACTACCCGCATGAGAAGGGGCCGCTCTCGCCCCGCTTCCGCGGTGAACATGCTTTGCGCCGCTATCCGAACGGCGAGGAACGCTGCATCGCCTGCAAGCTGTGCGAAGCGGTCTGCCCGGCGCAGGCGATCACCATCGACGCCGAACCGCGTGAGGATGGCTCCCGCCGGACCACTCGGTAC
>NZ_JAXMMF010000026.1:0-25116 GCF_034366665.1 Tabrizicola sp.
ACCAAGGATGACATCGTCGTCTCGAACGCGTCTTGCACCACCAACTGCCTGTCGCCCGTGGCCTTTGTCCTTAACAACGCCATCGGGATCGAAAAGGGCATGATGACCACGATCCACAGCTACACCGGCGACCAGCCGACGATGGATACAATGCACAAGGACCTGTATCGCGCGCGCGCTGCGGCGCTGTCGATGATCCCGACCTCGACCGGGGCGGCCAAGGCCGTGGGTCTGGTGCTGCCGGAACTGAAGGGCAAGCTGGACGGCTTCGCGATGCGTGTGCCGACGCCGAACGTGTCGGTCGTGGACCTGAAGTTCATCGCCAAGCGCGCCACCAGCGTCGAGGAAGTGAACGCCGCGATCAAGGCCGCCGCCGATGGCCCGCTGAAGGGCATTCTGGGCTACACCAACGAGAAGCTGGTCAGCAGCGACTTCAACCACGACCCGCATTCCAGCGTGTTCCACATGGACCAGACCAAGGTGATGGACGGGACCTTCGTGTCGATCCTGAGCTGGTATGACAACGAATGGGGCTTCTCGAACCGCATGGCTGATACGGCCGTGGCGATGGGCAAGCTGATCTGAACCCGTTGAAATCCTGACACAAGGGCGCCGCAAGGCGCCCTTTTTCTTGCCGCAAGCCATGCAATCCCTGCATAGCTGCACCGCAGCATTGGGCGTTGTTGGCAGGATGGGAATGTCTATGTTCCGGCCATGCGAGAGGGAATACGCCGCTCTCGCCAAGAACAGGATGACGACGATGACCTCTGTGTATGAAATGCTGAAAACCGCGGCCGGGAACTATGCCCTTTACCGCCAGACCCGCAACGAGATTGCCAATCTGCCGGCCGACATCGCGCTGGACCTTGGGATCTACCCGGGCGACGCCGACCGGATCGCGCGCGAAGCCGTGTACGGCAAGGCGGCCTGAGCGAAGGCTCAGTAACTGAATTCCAGGCGGGCTGCGGTCCCGCCTTCCGGGCGGCGCTCCATCACCAGGGTGCCGCCCAATTGTTTGGCGAATTGGCGGGCGATGGACAGACCCAGACTGCGGGTCTTGTCGATGTCGAAATCCTTGGGCAGGCCCTGACCGTTGTCCTGCAGTTCCAGAACCGCCCGTCCCTGCTGGGCCGGTGTCCACAGCCGCAGGCCGATCATGCCGGTGCTGTCCCCGGGAAAGCCGTGTTCCAGCGTGTTGGCAACCAGTTCAGTCGCGATAAGGCCCAAGGGAACCGAGACGTCGGGACCGACATGCAGCGGGGCAGCCTCGACCTTCAGGGCGATGCGCGCCGAGGCGCCGTTGCTTTCCAGGATGTCCCGCCCCGTGTCGGCCAGGAAGCGCGCCATGTCGACGGTCTGGCCCGACGGATCGTGCAGGTTGCGCATGATCCGCGCCACAAGGTCGATGCGGCGCACCGAATCGTCCAGCGCCACCCCAGCCGCCTCGTCCCCGACCAGCCGCCGCTGCAGCTTCATCAGGCCCGACACAGTGGCCAGGTTGTTCGAGACCCGATGCTGCAGCTCGTGGAACATCAACCGCCGCTGTTCGGCCAGAAGCGCGTTGGCCTGACGCTCGACCTCCAGAGCGCGCAGGGCACGCTGCGCCAGCGTCACCAGCGCAATATCGGTGACAGCGATGAAGACGTAGAACAGAAGCGCGATGATGCCCGCGCCCGTCAGGTGAAAGCCTGCGAAGGGCGGGATGAAGAAATACCAGGCGCTGAAGAAGCCGGCGACGGCCACGGCGATGCCGCTTCTGGTGCCCAGGAAGTAGCTGCACAGAATGATCGCCGGAAAGAAGGTCAGGAAGGGAAACCCGGGCGGCAGAGAGCCCTCAAGCCTGTAGCGGATCGCAAAGGCCACGACGAAGGCCAGCCCCGTCAGCACCCATCTGAGAGCCAGAGGCACCTGCATCGGGTCCCAGCGGCTGATCGTTTCAATCAGGCTACGCCCGCTCACACGACACCCCACTCACTTCGGCCGACCGCACAGCCGGACACACGACTCTACGTCTTCAGACGCGCGCGCAACGCGGTCTGCACCGGGGGGGTCACGAACTTGGACACATCGCCCCCCAGCCGCGCAATCTCTTTGACCAGCTTCGAGGCAATGGCCTGACGCCGGGCATCGGCCATCATGAACACCGTCTCGATCGATGCGTCGAGCGCGCGGTTCATGCCGACCATCTGGAATTCGTATTCGAAATCCGCCACCGCCCGCAAACCGCGCACGATGATCCCGGCGCCGACGTCACGGGCGCAGTCGATCAAGAGGTTCTCGAACGGGTGCACGACGATCTCGCCCCCGGTCTTGGCCTGGATCGCGGCACATTCGGCCTCGACCATCGCCACGCGTTCTTCCAGGCTGAAGAGCGGACCCTTGTCGCGGTTTATCGCCACCCCGATCACCAGCCGGTCAACCAAGGCCATCGCGCGCTGGATGATGTCGATATGGCCCAGTGTGATGGGGTCGAAGGTCCCCGGATAAAGCCCGATACGCATAAGGTCCTCCGGCGCAGCATTACCCCCGCACGCAACAATATTGCCCGCGCGGGTGCAAGCGCGAATCCGACGTCAGAAGCCCTTGATCATGCCTTCCAGCGCTTCCTTTTCCGCCGCCAGCTCCATCAGCCGGGCCTTGACCACATCGCCGATCGAGATCAGGCCGACCATCTGCCCCTCTTCGATCACCGGCATATGGCGGAACCGGCCGTCGGTCATCCGGCCCAGCACGGCATCGGTGCCCTCGGTGCGGGTACAATACACGATCTTCGCCGTCATCAGGCTTTCGACCGGGTCCCTCAGGCAGGCCGCGCCGCGTTTGCCCAGTTCGCGCACGATGTCGCGTTCCGACACGATGCCTGTCGCGGTCTTGCCGTCGGACGAGACGATGACCGCCCCGATCCGCTTTGAGGAAAGCAGCGCGGCAACCTCCTGGACCGTGGTGCCAGGTTCGACCGTGATCACGCCAAGGTCACCCTTGGAAGCGAGGATTTGCTGAACGAGCATGGGACGGCCCCTCCTCCTGACCGGAGGTCAAGCGTCCGTTGGATAAGGGGATTCTGTCAAGCGCGCGTTTCTACACTGGCGTCCAGGCGTGCCATCTCGGCCCGCGCTTCGCGGGTCAGCTGGTCGGCAAAACGGTTAAGCCGGTCCAGCCGCGCGTCGCTTTCGTGGCGGATCAGCCAGAAGCTGCGGGTCAGGCTGATCTGGTCGGTCAGGATGCGGGTCAGGTTCGGCGCGGCGGGCAGCGCGAAGTCGTGCACGACCCCGACCCCTGCCCCATGCCGCAGCCAGTTCAGCTGGACCGAAACCGAGTTCGAGGTCAGCGCCGCCGGTCCGATCCCGATTTCCGCCAGATAGTCCAGTTCCTTGTCGAAGATCATGTCGGGGATGTAGCCCACGATCCGATGCGCGGGCAGGTCGCGTGGCGTGCGGATCGGCGGCGCGCTGGCCAGATACTCCTGGCTGGCGGCCAGGTGCAGCCGGTAATCGGTCAGCTTCTGCACGGTCAGCCGACCCGCCTCGGGGCGCGAGACGGCGATGGCCATGTCCGCCTCACGCTTCGACAGGTTGAACACACGGGGCAGCGCCACGATCTGCACCTCCAGCCCCGGGTTCGCATCGCAGATCCGCGCCAGCACTTGCGGCAAGAGGTAGTTCGCACAGCCATCCGGCGCGCCAAGGCGGATCAGGCCGGTGAGGCCGCCGGGGCCGGACAGGCTTTCCTCGGCGGACAGGGTGGCGCGTTCCGCCTGTTCGGCATGTGCGATCAGCCGCGCGCCTTCCTCGGTCAGCGCATAGCCCTGCGGCGACTTGGTGAAAAGCCGGGCCTTCGTCGCCTCTTCCAGCCGGGCGATGCGGCGGCCCACGGTGGCCGGGTCGATCTTGAGCCGCTTGCCCGCCGCCGACAGGCTTTCGGTCCGCGCCACCGCCAGAAACACGCGCAGGTCGTCCCAATCCACGGCAAAACTCCTCGTGCGCTGCGCTTCTCGTCGTAAGGCCCCCGACGAGCGCCGGAAAGGCGACGAGGATTCATGCATTCCTGCAAAACCCTTTTGGCATAATGCCGCTTTGTCTGGCGTTTGTGCAAGGATAGAAGGGCATCAAGCAAAAGGAGGATTCCATGCAAGAGATCGGTCACTGGATCAACGGAAAGCGCGTCCTAGGCACTTCGGGCCGGTTCGCCGATGTCATGAACCCTGCAACCGGCGAAGTTCAGGCGCGGGTTGCGCTGGCAACGCTCGGTGAGCTGGACCACGCGATCCAGGAGGCCGCCAAGGCCCAGGCCGGCTGGGCCGCCACCAACCCGCAGCGCCGGGCGCGGGTGATGATGGCCTTCGGGGCGCTCATCAACGAAAACATGGACAAGCTGGCCGAAATGGTCGCCCGTGAACACGGCAAGACCATCCCCGACGCCAAGGGCGACGTGCAGCGCGGCCTTGAGGTGATCGAGGTCTGCATGGGTGCCCCCGCCATGCTGAAGGGCGAGGCGATGGACAGCGCCGGCCCCGGAATCGACCTTTACGCCATCCGCCAACCCCTTGGCGTCGTTGCCGGAATCACGCCTTTCAACTTCCCCGCGATGATCCCCTTGTGGAAGATCGGCCCGGCCCTGTCCTCGGGCAACGCGATGATCCTGAAGCCGTCGGAACGCGTGCCCTCGACGTCGCTGTTCCTGGCGGAACTGCTGCAACAGGCGGGCCTGCCGGATGGCGTGCTGCAGGTCGTGAACGGTGACAAGACCGTCGTCGACGGCATCCTGGACCATCCGGTGATCCAGGGCGTGGGCTTTGTCGGCTCCACCCCCATCGCGCAGTACATCTATGGCCGCGCGGCCGCGAACGGCAAGCGCGCGCAGTGCTTCGGTGGGGCGAAGAACCACATGATCATCATGCCGGACGCCGACCTCGACAAGGCCGCAGACGCGCTGGTCGGTGCGGGTTACGGGGCTGCGGGCGAACGCTGCATGGCGATTTCCGTGGCCGTGCCGGTGGGCGAAAAGACCGCCGACGCGCTGATTGAACGGCTGATCCCGCGGATCGAGAAGTTGAAGGTCGGCCCCTATACCGCTGGAAACGATGTGGATTTCGGGCCCGTCATCACCCAGGCGTCGAAGGACCGCATCCTTGGTCTGATCAACTCGGGCGTCGATCAGGGCGCGAAGCTGGTGGTCGACGGGCGCGGCTTCAAACTGCAGGGCTATGAGAACGGCTTCTTCGTCGGCCCGTCGCTTTTCGACAACGTCACCCCGGACATGGAGATCTACAAGCAGGAGATCTTCGGGCCGGTCCTGACCACCGTGCGCGCCGGGTCCTACGAGCAGGCGCTGAAGCTGGTGATGGACAACGAATACGGCAACGGGACCGCGATCTACACCGCCGACGGCGACACCGCGCGCGACTTTGCAAGCCGGGTCAACGTCGGCATGGTCGGCATCAACTTCCCGATCCCGGTTCCACTGAGCTACTTCAGCTTCGGCGGCTGGAAGAAATCGGCCTTCGGCGACCTGAACCAGTACGGGCCGGACGCCTTCCGGTTCTACACCAAGACCAAGACCGTCACCGCCCGCTGGTTCAGTGGCATCAAGGACGGCGCCAGCCTGAACTTCAAGGCGCTGGACTGACACTTTCGGGCGCGGCTTCCCCGGCGGAACCGCGCCCAAACGTCCCGCGTTGCCTTGCTGACCCATCAGCGAGGCCAGAATGCGACCCCTGATCCTTTCCCTGCTTCTCCTGGTCTCCGTCGGCCCCACACAGGCCGGACCATGCGGCTCGATCGTCCCGTCGGTCTGCGAGCGTCCCGTCGAAGACGCGCCTGCCCGGAAGGTCCTGCGCGTGAAGCCGTCTGTCACGCCCTTCGGGATCGGCGACAGGTTCCCGGTCGAGACACGTTCCCTGCTGATGGACCCTGCCCGTTATGCGCTTGCCCCCTCGGACGGCAGCTGGCGCTATTACGCGATGGCGGGCGCGGTCTACCGGGTCGAAACCGCCTCTGGTCTGGTGCTGGAGGTGATCCGCAACCGTCGCACCGCGCACCTGCGCTAACCGCCGCTTGGCACCTGCGCAGGCGTAGGGTGGGCGATATCGCCCACCCTACTCTGCCCCGATGCGCCGCGGTTTCAGCAGGTCCTTGAGGTAGCGCCCCGTATGGCTCGCCTCGACCTTGACGACGTCCTCGGGTGTGCCGGTGGCCACGATCTCGCCGCCGCCGTCGCCGCCTTCGGGCCCAATGTCGATCACCCAGTCGGCGGTCTTGACCACATCCAGGTTGTGCTCGATCACCACCACCGTATTGCCCTGATCCACAAGAGAATGAAGCACTTCCAGGAGTTTCCTTACGTCCTCGAAGTGCAGGCCCGTCGTCGGCTCGTCAAGGATATACAACGTCCGACCCGTCGCGCGGCGGCTAAGCTCCTTCGACAGCTTGACCCGCTGCGCCTCACCACCTGACAGCGTCGTCGCCTGCTGGCCGACCTTGATGTAGCCCAGGCCCACTTCGCACAGCGCATCCATCTTCTCGCGGATCGAGGGGACCGCCTGGAAGAACTCGCGTGCGTCTTCGGTGGTCATGTCAAGAACGTCGGCTATGCTTTTGTTCTTGAACTTTACTTCCAGGGTCTCGCGGTTATACCGGTGACCCTTGCAGGTCTCGCACGTCACATAGACGTCGGGCAGGAAGTTCATCTCGATCTTCAAGACCCCGTCGCCCTGGCAGGCCTCACACCTCCCGCCCTTGACGTTGAAGCTGAACCGACCCGGCCCGTAGCCGCGCGCCTTCGACTCGGGCAGGCCCGCGAACCAGTCGCGGATCGGCGTGAAGGCCCCGGTGTAAGTCGCCGGGTTCGACCGCGGAGTCCGCCCGATGGGCGGCTGGTCGATGTCGATCACCTTGTCCAGATGCTCGAACCCCTTGATCGTCTCGCAGGGTGCGGGAGTTTCATGCGCGCCGTTCAGGCGCATGGCGGCGGTCTTGAACAGCGTCTCGATGGTCAGCGACGACTTGCCCCCACCCGAAACGCCCGTCACGCAGACGAACTTGCCCAAGGGAAACTCGGCCGTGACATTCTTCAGGTTGTTGCCCGTCGCCCCCACGACAGTCAGCATCTTGCCGTTGCCCTTGCGGCGGGTCTTCGGCACCGCAATCTCACGCGCCCCGGACAGATACTGGCCGGTCAGGCTGGCAGGATCGGCGGCGACGTACGCCGGAGTGCCATGCGACACGACCATCCCGCCATGCACCCCGGCGCCCGGACCCATGTCGAAAACATAGTCCGCCTCGCGGATCGCGTCTTCGTCATGTTCCACCACCAGCACCGTATTCCCCGCATCGCGGAGGTTCTTCAGCGTGGTCAGAAGCCGGTCATTGTCACGCTGGTGCAACCCGATGGAGGGTTCGTCCAGCACGTAAAGCACGCCGGTCAGGCCAGACCCGATCTGTGACGCCAGACGAATCCGTTGCGATTCCCCGCCCGAAAGCGTGCCCGCCGCGCGGCTCATCGTCAGATAGTTCAGGCCGACATTCACAAGGAATCCAAGGCGTTCGCGGATTTCCTTCAGGATGGCCTTGGCGATCTCGTTCTGTTGCTTGGTCAAAGTCTCAGCCACGCCTTCCACCCAGGCGAAGCTTTCGGTGATCGACATCCGCACCACCTGGCCGATGTGCAGGCCCGCGATCTTGACCGCCAGAGCCTCGGGCTTCAGCCGATACCCTCCACAGGCCCCGCAGGCGCGGTTGGACTGGTAGCGTTCCATCTCCTCACGGGACCAGGCGCTGTCAGTCTCGCGGTAGCGGCGTTCCATGTTGGGGATGATCCCCTCATAAACGCGCTTCACCTGGTAGACCCGCCCGCCCTCGTCATAGCGGAACTCGATCTCCTGGCCCTTGGAGCCTTGCAGGAAGAGGTCCTTCACCGTGTCGGGCAGGTCCTTCCACTTGGCCTTCAGGTTGAAGCCGTAGTGCTTGGACAGGGCCTCCATCGTCTGCGTCAGGTAAGGCGATTTCGACTTGGCCCAGGGCGCGATGGCGCCTTGCATCAGGGTCAGGTTCTGGTCGGGAACGACGAGGCGCTCGTCGAAGAACAGCTCCATCCCCAAGCCGTCGCAGACCGGGCAGGCCCCGAAGGGGGCGTTGAATGAAAACAGGCGCGGCTCGATCTCGGCGATGGTGAAGCCGCTGACCGGGCAGGCGAATTTCTCGGAATAGGTGATGCGCTGCGGTTCCTCACCCTCTTTCGCGTCGGCCAGTTCGACCACGGCGATCCCGTCGGCCAGGTTCAGCGCAGTGCGGAAACTGTCGGCAAGCCGCGTCTCGATCCCTTCCTTCACGACGATCCGGTCGACCACCACGTCGATGTTGTGGCGAAACTTCTTGTCGAGGGTCGGCGGTTCCTCCAGCTCGTAAAACGAGCCGTTGACCTTGACGCGCTGGAAGCCCTGCTTGCGAAGGTCCAGGAATTCCTTGCGATACTCGCCCTTGCGGTCCCGGATGATCGGGGCGAGGAGATAGGCCCGCGTCCCCTCCTCCATCGCCATCACAGCATCGACCATGTCCTGCACCTGCATCGCGGTGATCGGCAGGCCAGTGGCGGGGGAATAGGGCGTGCCAACGCGGGCAAAGAGAAGGCGGAGGTAGTCGTAGATCTCGGTCACCGTGCCGACGGTGGACCGGGGGTTCTTCGAGGTGGTCTTCTGCTCAATCGAAATCGCCGGGGACAGGCCCGAGATGTGGTCCACATCCGGCTTGCCCATCATGTCCAGGAACTGCCGGGCATAGGCCGACAGCGATTCGACATAGCGCCGCTGCCCTTCCGCATAGATCGTGTCGAAGGCGAGTGAGGATTTGCCCGACCCCGACAGCCCGGTGATCACCACCAGCTGATCCCGCGGAATCGAGACATCCACGCCCTTCAGGTTATGTTCGCGCGCGCCGCGCACTTCGATGAACTTCTGTTCCGCCATGACCGACCCCAAAGGTGCAGGGGCAAGACATAGGACGGTTTGGCTGAGTCTCCAACCGGAAAAAGTGAACGGAACATGAACGCATAACAGGCTTGTGGTGGGGTTTACATTTTCATCTTACAAGCTATATAGGTGTAATCCGCAAAACGAGGTGTTCCATGTCTTCCACGACCCGTCCCACCCCCGAAACGCGCCCAAGCGTGGCCGAAGTCGCCGAACAGGTGGCGCAGGGAAAAATGCTGTTGATCGACGTGCGCGAGGTCGCCGAGGCGAAGGCTTCGGGCGTGGCGCGGGGGGCCAAGCTGATCCCGCTGTCGCTGGTGCCCCTGAAGTGCGACCCGCACCAGCCGGGGTGTGAGCTGCCGCAGGGTCTGCCGGTTGCGGTCTATTGTGCGGCGGGTGGACGGTCGGCGATGGCCGCGGATGCGCTGGCGCGGCTTGGCTACGGGCCGGTTCTGAACCTTGGCGGTCTTCGCGATTGGACGGCCGGCGGCGGAGCGGTCGTCACCTACTAGGACAGTTGCTCGCGGCGGGCCTTCTGCAGCGTGTGGATGCCGATCCCTGCCCCGCAGAGGATGACCGCCGCCAGCGCAAGCCCCCCCGGCCCGGTGCTGGCCAGCAGTGCCGCAAGGACCGGAGTGCCGGTGGTCGTCCCCAGGTTCCCCAGTTGCGCCACCGCCCCCGCGGCGCGGGCACGGTCGTCCGGGGTCGCGTTAAGCTCGGGGATCGCGGCAAAGCTTGCGCCCTGGACGATGCCCAGGGCCCCCGAGAGGACGAACCCTCCCGCGACCATGCCGGCGCCCTGCCCCCAGAACGCCCACAGGATCACAAAGCCCGGTATCGCGACCAGATACCCCGCCTGGACCAGGCGGACAGCCGACATCCGCCCAAGAAGTCGGACGCCAAGCGTCAGCGACACAACGATCGAGACCAGCGGCATCCCCGCGGCGATCAGGGCGCGGTGGGTCTCGGGCGTTTCCGGTGGCAGCAGGGTCAGAATTGCAACGTACAGGAAAGTATAGCAGCAGAACCCCATCGCAGGGGCCGCAAGGCGCGGCGAAAGGTAGATGGCCGCGTGCTGGGCAAGAAGGTTGCCCATCGGCAGCGCGACCCCGCGCGGGTCGGGCGGCAGGGTCAGGAACAGGATGACGGCAAGGGCTGCCATGTATGCGGCGTGGCCAAGGAACAGGCCGGTCGGCGTCGCGTGCGGGCCGATCAGGGCAAGGATGGTATAGGTCACGCCGAAAAAGCTGGACCAAAGCGTCATCGCCAGCGGGCGGCGGTTTTCGGGGGCAAGGGCGGCGATCATCGTGGGGCCGACGACGACGATGGCAAGGTGGCTGCCCCCCTCGATGATCCGGCTGGCCAGCATCAGCGGGTAGGCGGGCATCAGGGACTGGAGGGCCGACATCGCGGCCCCGGCAGCAAGGGCCGCGACGATGGCGCGGCGGGGGCCGATGCGGGCCACCAGAAGCCCCGCGGTGGTGCCGAAGATCAGGCCGACCATGCCGACGATCGACACCACAAGTCCAAGCGCGACCTCGCCATTGCCGCCATAGCTGGCGCGGAGGGACTCATACAGGATCGAGATCTTGCCAAACTGGGCGGCAGCGCCAAGGCCGGCGCACCACAGCAGGACGACAAGAAACATGGGGGCAAGCGGTCGCATGCGGAAGTCGTAGCCGGATCGTGGCCGGGACGCCAGAGGGTGTCCTCGCGCGGACAGCCCTGCGGACGCCATGAATTCAATGGGTTGGCTGCGGACGTTCGGGAATTCCTGACACCCGGCGGCACGAGACTGGATTGACGCCGGGCCTCGTCACAAAACGTGACTGCACAGTTGCATGTCAGACTTGCAAAGATTTCATGAAGCTTCAGCATGGATTGCATGAAACAACTCTTCGCCGCCCTGGTGTTTGTCATGATCGGACCCGGCCATCCGGCCCGCGCGACAGAGCTTTGTCCGCTGGTGACCGACCTCAACCGGGTTCTGACCGACAGCACCGGATACGCCGCAATCCCCTGCCCGGACATCGGGTTTTCGGTCCTTGGCGACCAGCCGGGGATGCGATCGCAGGCCGGAGCCTATTTCCCCGACACCGGCCGGATCGAACTGGCCCCGGATCTGGACCTTGAAACGGCCTACGGCCAAAGCTTCCTGTTGCACGAGATGGTTCATGCCGCACAGTTCGCCGAAGGCGCGGACCGAAGTGCGCCCTGTCCCTCAGCGCTGGAGGCTGAGGCCTATCGGGTGCAGGCGCAATTCCTGCACGACGCGGGTCTGACGCGGGATGCCCTTCTGACCCGCATGCTGGGCGACCAGTTGGGGACCTGCGGAGCTGATCCGGGCTACTGAAGGCAGACCGTAGGGCCGCTCGTCGTCGACTTCGTCGCTCCTCGCTTGGGCAGGTCCGACGAGAAGCCGAAGGCGCACGAGGAGGTCAGTCCTTCTGCGCCATCGCCCAGGTCACCACCGGGAAGTCGGGGTCGTTGGTCAGATCATCGTCGTCATGCAGCGCGGGCGGCCAAGGCACCTCAAGGTTCCGCTGGGCCACATGGCGGTTGCCCTATTGGTGCGACTGCACGCGGTCCGCATCAAACCCGGCCTCGATCAGCAGGTTCTTCAGCCCCCGCGCGGTCCAGCGCGAACAGTCCACCGGCGCACCGTGGAAGGGCGCAAAAAACGGCACCGCAACCCAGAACCAGCCGCCCGATCGCAGCATCCGGTGGATGTTCCGCGTGGCGGCATAGGGGCGATCCAGATGCTCCCACACCTGGTTGGCCATGATAAGGTCGAAGCGGACGACCTTGCCCGCGTCGTCCAGCATTGGACCCTTGCAGGGGTCGAATTTCCAGCGGTTCAGGGCACGGTAGGTGCGGAAGGGAAATTTCTCACCCCATTTCCCCGACAGCTCCAGGACGTCCAGCGTTTCGGGGCCAAGACTGGTGATCCAGTCCCGGCTTTCCTTCTGCATGACGACCCGGTTCAGCGACCGCATCAGATGTGGAGGGCCCGTCCGTAAGCGTCGAGCACGGCTTCGTGCATCATTTCCGACAGGGTCGGATGCGGGAAGACCGTGTTCATCAGGTCTTCCTCGGTCGTCTCAAGGCTGCGGCCGATGACATAGCCCTGGATCAGTTCGGTCACTTCGGCACCGATCATGTGCGCGCCCAGAAGTTCGCCCGTCTTTGCGTCGAAAATGGTTTTCACCAGACCTTCGGATTCACCCAGAGCGATGGCCTTGCCGTTGCCGATGAAGGGGAAGCGGCCGACCTTGATGTCATAGCCCGCCTCTTTCGCCTTGGCCTCGGTCAGGCCCACGCTGGCGACCTGCGGATGACAATAGGTGCAACCGGCGATGGAGTTCGGCTTGATCGGGTGCGGGTGCTTTCCGGCGATCAGTTCGGCCACCATGACGCCTTCGTGGCTGGCCTTGTGCGCCAACCACGGCGCGCCCGCGATGTCGCCGATGGCGTAAAGCCCCTCGACCCCGGTGCGGCAATATTCGTCAGTCACGACATGGGTGCGGTCGATCTTCACGCCCAAAGCCTCAAGCCCCAGGTTTTCGATGTTGCCGACGATCCCCACGGCAGAAATCACCGTGTCGAAGTCCTGCGTCGTGACCTTTCCGTCCTGTTCGATATGTGCGGTGACGCCCTGCCCAGGCTTGCGGTCCAGTTTCTTGACCGCGGCCTTTTCCAGGATCTTCATCCCCTGCTTGAGGAAAGCCTTTTTCGCGAAGGCCGAGATTTCGGCGTCTTCCACCGGCAGGATGCGGTCCATCACCTCGACCACGGTGGTATCCGCGCCCAGAGTGTTGAAGAAGCTGGCAAATTCGATACCGATGGCCCCCGAGCCGATCACCAGAAGCTTCTTCGGCATCCGGGTCGCCACCAGCGCATGACGGTAGGACCAGACCAGATCGCCGTCAGCCTCCAGCCCTGGCAATTCGCGGGCCCGCGCGCCGGTGGCCAGGACGATTGATTTTGCGCTCAGGGTTTCGGTGCCCTTGTCAGTCTTGACCGACACGGTGCCTTTGGCGGGCAGCGTCGCCGCCCCCATGAAGACGGTGACCTTGTTCTTCTTCATCAGGTGGCCGATGCCGCCGGACAGCTGCTTCGCCACCCCGCGCGACCGTGCCACGACAGCGGGCAGGTCGAAGGAAATGCCGGTCGCGGCCAGGCCAAAGTCCTTGGCGCGGTGCATCAGGTGGAAGACCTCGGCGCTGCGCAACATGGCCTTGGTCGGGATGCAGCCCCAGTTCAGGCAGATGCCGCCCAGATTTTCACGCTCGACGATGGCGACCTTGAGGCCAAGCTGGCTTGCACGGATGGCGGCGACGTAGCCCCCCGGTCCGGCACCGATCACGATTACGTCGAAGCTTTGGGCAGCCATCTTTCCCTCCTCCAGAAAAAGTAGTTTGCCATTAAACTATCTGCCAGACCCAAGCAACATTGGCGCTGCTGTGGGCCTATGCGTCAGGCGCATGGCTTTCCTCCTGCTCGGCCTTCAGGCGGTTGACCAGCGCCGGATAGGCGCCGTCGTCCAGGAACGCCTGTTCCTCGGGCGTCGTGGTGCGCCCCAGGGCGGCGTTGCGAAACGGGAAGCGGCCGAAGCGGGCGATGAGCTCGCGGTGGGCCTTTGCATGCAGAAGATAATCCGCATCCTCGACCATTCGGGCCGAATACAGCTCGACCGACCACTCCTGATCCGACAGGTCCTCGGAGTGTTCGAAGGGCAGGTAGAAGAACGTGCGTTCGGGTTCGGGGACCGCGATGTCCCAGCCAAGCGCCACGGCGCGGCGGGCGGCGGCGCGGGCGCGGGGGTCGGTGGCAAAGGCGCGCGCCTCGCCCCGGAACATGTTGCGCGGGAACTGGTCGGTGAGGACAAGGTAGGCCAGCGTCCCGGCGGGGCCTTCGACCCAGTGCTCCAGCCCCCCGTCATGGGCGGCTTGCCACAGGTCAAGGAAGCGGTCACGGCAGGCCATGTCCACGGCCTCGCCGCCATTGAACCAGCCCTTCGCGCCGATCTCGCCTATCCAGAAGTCCAGCACCTCGACCGGGTCAGACATGGCAGCCTCCCTGCTTTGGCAAAGCCTTGCAGGGTTCGGGCGGCGCTGCAACCCGAAGATGTCAGGCGGCGTCCTTGCGGGGGGGATCGTCCTTGGCGGCGTCGTCCAGCACCGCCTCGACCGCAAGCGGCGAGGTTCCCAGTGTCACGCCCCGGAAGGCGCCCGACACGGACGGCGCGGCACGGCGGGTCATGCGGAACAATGCGTAGGCGGCAAGCGCGGCGTAGAGGAGGCCAATGAAGAGGAAAAAGCCCGGGGGACCCACCTGCTCCATCATCCAGCCGGTCGAGGTCGGGCCAAAGATCGCGCCGAAGCCGTTCAGGAAGATCAGCCCGGCCGAAGCCCCCGCCATCTGGTCGCGCGGCAGGAAGTCGTTGGTGTAGGCGATCAGAAGGGCATAGACCGGGTTGGTGATGCCGCCCAGGATCACGGCGATGGCGACGAGGGCGGGGAAGGACATCGGCAGCACGGCGGCGGCCAGCATCGCCACGGCGGCGATGGCGGACAGCCCGGTGATCAGCGTGCGCCGGTCCATCCGGTCCGAGGCCCAGCCGATGGGATACTGCAGCACCAGCCCCCCGACATAGATCGCGCCGACGAAGATCGAGATCTGGCCCAGCGTCAGCCCCTCTTGCGCGCCCCAGACCGAGGCCATGCCGAACATCGCCGAAAAGACGCCTCCGGTCAGAAGCATGCCGACGCAGCCCAGCGGCGAGATGCGGAAGAGCCGCCCGAAAGACACCCGGCGCGTGCTGTCGAACTCGGGCGCAGGTGTGGGGGCCAGCAGGATCGGCATGAAGGCCAGCGACACCAGGACGGACGGCAGGATGAACAGCGCAAAGCCGGTGGGGTCGGGCAGGTTCAGCAGGACCTGGGATGCGATGATCCCGATCATCTGCACGATCATGTAGGCCGACAGCGCCTGGCCCCGGGTTTCGTTCGAGGCGGTGTTGTTGATCCAGCTTTCGGCGGTGATGTAGATGCCGGAAAAGCAGAAGCCCGCAAGGACGCGCAGGGCGGTCCAGACGATCCAGTCGGGGTAGACCGGGTAGATCACCAGGATCGCCGAGATCAGCGACCCCAGCGCGGCAAAAACCCGCACATGGCCCACCTGCCGGATCATCTTCGGCGCGGCCCACGAGCCGAACAGGAAGCCCAGGAAATACGCGGCCATCACATAGGACAACTGATAGGTGGTGAACCCCTCAAGGTTGCCACGGATGCCCAGAAGCGTGCCCTGGATGCCGTTGCCGACCATCAGCAGCATGATGCCCATCAGCAGCGGCCAGGAATGGGAAAGGACCTTGAGCATCGTCGTTCCTGCCGCGCGGGGGATGCGGACTGCCTGCCCGAAGTTTCGGCACAAGGCAAGCGCAAGGCATTGTTTCGCCCGGCGGATGGGATTGTATCGGTAACACCCGTTGAATTCGACGCCGCACCTCCCACTTAAGCCACAAGCACATCAGGGAGACAGGCCATGACCGACCAGACCGATCGGACCCTCCGCGACCGCTTTGATGGTGTGCTGGATGCCGAAGAGCTTGCCCTGGCTCGGGCCTCTGGCGAACCGCTGGCCTATTGCCCGTTGCAGCAGGGCTGGGTGCACCATGCCGAGGACGAGGATGACACCGCCCCGCCGCTGTCGTGGCAGATGGGCGTCCTGCCCTTGCACAAGCAGGTCACCGGCACGCCGGTCTATGTCCGGCCCCAGGCGCTGACCCTGCGGGTCTGGGTCGAGGATGATCTGCCCGCCTACCGCGCCTTGATGAGCGACCCCAGCCTGTGGACCTTCATGCTGGAAGAACGGCCCAGGACCCTGGACGAGGACACCGCCCGCGCGCTGATCGCCTTGTCGACGGAAGGCACGCATCACAAGGTGCGGGTGGCCAGCGTCGGCGGGCAGCCCGTGGGCCAGGTGCGGCTGGAATACGGTTCTGACCCCGCGATGGCTGAACTCAGCTACTGGATCGGGGCGACCCATCGCGGCATAGGGTACGGCAGGCAGATGGTGCAGCGGTTTCTGGACCGGCTGGCGGTGCGAAAACCGCATATCACCCGGATCGCCGCCCGCGTCCATCCGCAGAACCTGGCCTCGCAGCGGCTGCTTCTGGCCTGCGGCTTTCAGCCCTGCGACCGCGCCAGCCTGAACCTTGCCCCGCGCGGCAAGGACCAGGGCGACTGGGCCGGCTTCGTCTTCACCCGCTAGGCGTCGGGGATCAGGAGCGAGCTGTCACCATAGCTGAAGAAGCGGTAGCCCTCGCGGATCGCGTGGGCATAGATGTGGCGGATGCGCTCTTCGCCCATCAGGGCCGAGACCAGCATCATCAGTGTCGATTTCGGCAGGTGAAAGTTGGTCATCAGCGCGTCCGTGACCCGAAAGCGGTAACCGGGATAGATGAAGATGTCGGTCTCGCCTTCCCACGGGTGCAGAACGCCGTCCGGGCCCGCAGCGCTTTCGATCAGCCGCAGCGCGGTGGTGCCGACGGGGATCACCCGGCCCCCTGCCCGCTTGGTCGCGTTGATCTCATCGGCCGCGGCGGCGGTCACCCGGCCCCATTCGGCATGCATCCGGTGGGTCGTCACATCCTCGACCTTCACCGGCAGAAAGGTGCCGGCGCCGACGTGCAGGGTAACCTCGGTGAACGTGACCCCCTTGGCGGCCAGCGCCTTCAGCAAATCCTCGTCAAAATGCAGGGACGCCGTGGGCGCCGCGACGGCGCCAGAGTGTCGGGCAAAGACGGTCTGGTAATCGGTCCGGTCCTGGTCGTCCGCTGCGCGCTTGGCGGCGATGTAGGGCGGCAGCGGCATGACCCCGGCCTCGGCCAGGGCCGCGTCGAAGTCGTCGCCGGTCAGGTCGAATGTGAGCGTGAGGTCGGTTTCGGACTTGTCGGCCACCGTGCCAGACAGCCGGTCGGAAAAGCGGATCACCTCGCCCACCTGCACCTTGCGCAGGGGCTTGGCCAGGGCGCGCCAGCCAACGGCGCGAGGCTCCAGAAGCGTGATCTCGACGCGGGCCACGGCATCGCCGCGCTGACGGGTGCCGAACAGACGGGCGGGCAGCACCTTGGTGTTGTTCAGGACGAGCCGGTCGCCGGGACGGAAGATGTCCAGCAGATCAAAGACATGCATGTCGGTGATCTTGTCCCCTTCGGCCAGCAGCAGGCGGGCCGAAGTACGCGGGCGGGCGGGCCGGGTGGCGATCAGGCCATCGGGCAGGTCGAAGTCGAAATCGGAAAGTTTCATCCGCCCCCCTCGGCGTCCTTCAGGTTGGGCGGGCGCTGGCGGAAAAGCTCGCGGAACATGCCGGGCGTCAGCACCGACAGCGGGTTCACCGCGACATTCGGGTCCTCGGCCGTGCCGGTGACCCGGTAGTTGAACCCGAAAAGCCCCTCGCCCTTGCGTGTCAGGATCTGCCCCACCCCATTGACCAGGTAGATCGGCGAAATCACCCCCTGCAGGTCGATGGCGCCGCTGCCGGTCAGATAGAGGCCCGCGAAGGAAATGCCAAGCGAGGCGCCGACGGCAGATCCTTGTGTGATCTCGACTGCCTTTGGCGTCAGGATGAACGAGACCTCGCCGTTGTTGAACGCCAGGCCCTCGCCGTTCATCTGTTCCAGAAGGCCCACGACCGAGATGGCGGACAGAAGCTCGGCCAGGGCGGGCGCACCCTGGACGCGAAGCCGCGAGAAGGTCGCTGTGCCGTTGTACTCCCCTTCCGGTCCGCGCGGGAACATCGTCATGTCCAGCGACCCGCCGCGGCCCTGGTCGAAGATGCCCGCGGCGGCCATCACAGCGCCCGCGTTTTCCGATGTGATGCGAATGGCACTGCCACCTTCTGCCGGAGCGACGATGCCTTCGATCAGGGCCATGTCGTTGACGGCAGCGACGAAGCGCCCGCTGAAACCGCTGCGGCTGCCGAATTCGCCCCGGAAGTCGGTCAGCGCGATGCCTTCGGAAATGCGCAGCCGGTCAAGGCGGACGTTGAGCGGCCCGCCTCCCCCCGCGGCACCATCGGAGTCGGGCATGCGGCGCAGATCAAGGCTGCCGCCAGTCACCGCCACGTCCAGCGCGTCCCGGCCCCGGCCCGTCAGTGTCACGCCGGCATCCAGCCAGTCGCCCGCGACGACACGTTCGAAAGTGGCGGCGTCCAGCCCCCCGCCTTCACGCGTGGTGATCCGGCCCCGCGCCTCCAGCCCCGGGGCGTCCAGCGTCAGGCGTTCCACCACCGGTACGCGCGCGAGGCGAGCTTCCAGGTCAAGCGACCCGCGCGTGCCGGCCGCCTTGGACCAGCCAAGCGCGTCCAGCCGCAGGGCAAGGCCGGTCAGGTTCGAGGTCAGCGTCAGCTGTGGCGGCAGGTCCTTGACCAGGCCTACGTCGATGGCAGCCGGGCCTTCGCCCCGGACCGAACCGGTCGGCAGTTCGATCCCGAAGTCGCGCAGCACCGCGTCCGACAGCATCACCGTGCCGTTGACCCGCGCGCGGCCCTTCTGGTCCGCACCAAAGCCCTGCCGATAGGTCAGGTCGACCGGCATGATGTCCAGCTTGCCCTTGCCTCGCAGCTCCAGCCCCTCGGTGTTGACCGCGACCTCGATCTCGGGCGCAGTCAGGATGCGGCCAGGGACCAGCGCGGGCGAGGTGAAGTTGCGGATATGACCCGCGACGGTGAAGCTGACCTCCTCGATCGGGATGCGCGGTTTCAGGGGCATGATCACGGTCGCGGTCAGTTCGGCCCGCCCGTCGCCCAGGTTATAGGGCTGCCCGGCCTTGGAGAAAAAGCTGAACGGCTCCTGGTCCAGCAGCGACAGTGTGGCGGTCAGGCTGGCCGAGGTGACGAGGTCGACTTTCGCCGTCGCCGGGCGCTGGGTGATGTCCAGGATCTGAAAGACAGTGCCGTCGGCCTCGATCCGGCCGCCCTCGGGGGCGATGACATGGCCCTTGTCCAGTGCGACGGTATAGGTCTTGTTCTCCAGCGTGGCATGGCCACGCCCGTTCAGGATCGGCGGCAAAGTGCGGACGAAGCGGACGTCGGTGTCGGAAAACTCGTAGCCCAGGGTAAACTGCGGCTGCCCGCCGGGGGCCAGACGCAGGGCGGCCTGCACGTCGGTCAGAAGGCCCTGCCCTACGTTTTCGGCGAACCACAGCCGGGTCTTGGGCACGACCGAGACCGGCCAGACCTTCAACAGGCGTTCCGTCTCGATCCGGTTGAGGTCGACGTCAAGCGCCACCTTCCAGCCGCCTTCAGTCGCCGCGACGGCACCCGACAAGAGCAGGCGCTCGTCACCCTCGACCAGTGCGACCTGGCCGATATCCAGCCGGAAGGGCGTCAGTTGCAGCCGCAGGTCCAGCGCGCCGTTGCCGAAGCGGACGGGTTCTTCGAAAAGGCCGTCGGGGTCCAGCATGACCTCTTCGACCGCGATCTGCGCGAGGATGCTGTCGGGAAGCGCGCCCGCCACCAGCGGGCTGTCGTCCGAGGCCAGAAGGTCACCGTGGCCGCGGGCGGTCAGGCGCAGCGAGGGGCTTTCGACCGACAGGCCCGACAGCGCGATCCTTGCGGTGGCCGGATCATAGGCCAGGGACAGCGCTGCACGGTCAAAACCGATGGGCGGGGCCCCGTCGCCGGGCGCAAGACTGCCCGCGGCAAGACCAAGCTCGGCCGTCATGCCGCCAAAGTTGCCCTCCTGGTCCAACCGCGCATCCAGCGCGCCCGAGATCGGGGCATCGACAAAGCCAAGGAAAGCCAGCGGCGCGGCCATCACTGCCAGATCCGTGGCGGCGACGGTGTCGACCCGGGCGCGCAGATGCGCGGTCTTCGCCGCCTTGTCCGACACCAGCGTCAGCACGGCCTGGGCCGGGGTGGCGCGGTCCAGAAGCGTCAGACCCAGCTCGGCCGAAATTGCCGTCGCGCCATTCTGGATCACCAGCCTTCCGTCGCCCACCTGCCAGGTGCGCCCGGCGCGGTCATCGGTCAGAACCAGCGTCAGCCCCTCGGCCTCGATGGTGGCAAGCGAGGCCAGCGCGGGGCTGGCGAAGGCGGCTTCGACCGCCGTCAGCACGTCAGATGCACTTTGCGGACCGGCACTGCGGGTCGCCCCCTCGAACTGCAGGTCGATCCGGCCCGCCACATCCCGCCGCATGGCAAGCCGCGCCCCCGACAGGCGCACGGCGGTGGGACGCAGCTGGCCCGACAACAGCGCCCGGGGATCGAACGCCACCGTCGCCTCGGGCAGGGTCAGCAGCGAGCGACCGGTGTCGCCGATCAGCCGGATGTCCTGCAACCGGAAGCGCGGCACGAAGTCGGCGTCGACCGCCAGCTCGACCGCGCCCAGCGACACGGCACTCCCTTTGGGCAGCCGGGCCTGGGCCAGGCCTTCGTTCAGGCGCGCCTCGATCTCGACCACGCCCCAGGTCGGCAGCCGGATCGTCTTGCCGGTATAGGCCATCGTCAGATAACCGAACCCCAGTGCCAGCAGGACCAGCGTCACGATCACCGTCAGGCTGATCCGCCCTTTGGCCATCCGGGACCTGCGGGTCTTCGGCTGCAGCTGCGACTGGCCCGGCTGGGATGGGCCAGGCTGGGATGGGCCAGGCTGGGATGGGTCAGGCTGGGATGGGTCAGGCTGGGGTGTCTGAGGATCGGTCAGGATCAGTGGATCGGCACGCCCCGGCGCGGCAACGGGGCTGCGCCCGTCTTCCAAGCCCGCCGACTGGTCGTTCATCTAAGTCTGGCGCCCCGCTGCCTTCCGTCGCTCCGACCGGAGCGCCCGGCACTTTCCCTGCCTTTATCTTTGCGCGAAGGCAACTAGATGCAAAGTCACAAACGTGCACAAGGCAAGGAGCCGCCCATGATTTCCGCAGGACAGACCGCCCCCGATTTCACTCTGCCCCGGGATGGTGGCGGAACGGTGACCCTGTCGGCCCTGAAGCCGGGCAAGGTGGTCCTGTACTTCTACCCCAAGGACGACACGCCGGGCTGTACCCTGGAAGCGCAGGATTTCAACGCGCGGCAGGCCGAGTTTGCCGCCGCCGGGACCACGGTGATCGGCATGTCGAAGGACAGCGTCAAAAGCCATGACAAGTTCTGCAAGAAGCATGGGCTGGGGATCATCCTGGCCTCGGACGAGGCGGGCCATACCTGCGAAGATTACGGCGTCTGGCTGGAGAAAAGCATGTACGGCAAGACATACATGGGGATCGAGCGCACGACGGTCCTGATCGACGGCGCGGGGACCGTGGCACGGGTCTGGAACAAGGTCAGCGTCAAGGGCCACGCCGATGAGGTGCTGGTGGCAGCGCAGGCGTTGTGACAGAAGGGGGCCGCAAATTCCTTCGACGGGATTTGCAAATCCTCTCGAAAAGATGTGCGGGACCCGACCGATGACGCAAAGCCTGGCTGAACTGGCGGTGGAGGTGCTGACCACCGCCGATGGCCGGGCCAAGACCGCGCTTGGTCGCGCCCATGCCGCCACCTGGTTCGCCGCCCGTGCGGCGGGCCGGCCCCTGCCCATCGGCCAGGCCGCGCCTCCCCTCCGCCCTGCCCGCCCCGCGAAGCCCGAACTGCTGTCCCCCAGGGACGTCCCCCGCCGCCGCCCCGGCAGTCCTGAGGGCCGCATCGCGCTTTTGCACGCCGTGGCGCATATCGAACTGAACGCCGTCGACCTGCACTGGGACCTGATTGCCCGCTTCACCGACCACCCGATGCCGCTGGGCTTCTACGACGACTGGGTCAAGGCCGCCGACGAAGAAGCCAAGCATTTCAACCTGATCTGCGACTGTCTTGAGGCGATGGGCAGTCACTATGGCGCTCTGCCCGCCCATGCTGGAATGTGGCGCGCCGCCGAGGATACCGCCCAGGACCTGCACGGCCGTCTGGCCGTCGTGCCGATGGTGCTGGAAGCGCGCGGTCTGGACGTGACCCCCGGCATGATCGAGGTCTTCGCCCGGCACGGCGAGACCCAGGCCCTGGCCGCGCTCGAGGTGATCTATGCCGAGGAAGTGGCGCATGTGGCCTATGGGTCCAAGTGGTTCAACTGGCTGTGCGGGCGCGACGGCAGCGACCCCAAGGAGGTGTTCCACACCCTTGTCCGCCGCCATTTCCACGGCCAGCTGAAGCCCCCCTTCAACGAGGCAAAGCGCGCCGATGCCGGACTGCCGCCCGATTTCTACTGGCCTCTGGTGGAAGATGGCGACTGATCGGCGATTTCTTGCCGATAAACTCCATGTCCCACGCGGAAAAACTCTGCCTGTGGTCAAAATTGTTGCGGGTCTGAAACAGCATGGCTAATCAGGTCCGAGCCCGGGGACAGCTGCCTTGGGGTAACGGTAAAGCCACTGCCAAGGCTATGAACGGATGACCCCAACGTGCTGAATCGTCTTGCCTATCGCGTCCACCAAAGCCTTGAGCGGCACTTTCCCGAACAACGGCTCTTTCTGAAATCCGACACCGAGACCCGGTTCATCCGGCTGCGACCCGCGACGCAGATCATCGCGCTGGTCGGCGGAACGCTGGCGCTGGCTTGGACCATCGTCGCCACCGCGCTGATCATGATGGACAGCATCGGGGCCGGATCGGCGCGCGAACAGTCGATGCGCCAGCAGGCGCTTTACGAGGAACGGCTTGGCGCCCTGTCCTCGGACCGCGACCTTCGTGCCGAGGAAGCCGCCCGGGCGCAGGAGCGCTTCAACATCGCGCTGGCCCAGGTGTCGGGGATGCAGGAACGGCTTCTGGCCTCCGAGGACCGTCGGCGTGAGCTGGAGACGGGGATCGAGGCGATCCAGGACACCCTGCGCGAAACCATCAAAGAGCGCGACACCGCCCGCGCCGAGGCCGAGCGCGTGACGCTGGCGCTGAACAGCCAGTCTGGCGCCGCGACCGAACTGGGGCGGGCCACCGACACGGTGGCGACGCTGGAATTCCTGACCGGAGCCCTTGGCGAGGCCGCCGAAGAGCGCAACGAGGTTCTGGCCGAGGCCGAGGCCGCGCGCGAGGAAGTCCAGGTCATCGCCGATGCGAAAGAGGCGCTGGAACTGCGCAACGACGCGATCTTCACCAAGCTGGAAGAGGCGCTGACCGTCTCGGTCGAGCCCTTGGACAAGATGTTCCGCGAGGCCGGGATGTCGCCCGAAGACCTGATCGGCGCCGTGCGCGAAGGCTACTCCGGCCAGGGCGGCCCCCTGACGCCGATCTCGTTCTCGACTTCGGGCGCGGCCCCCACGGCCGAGGAGCTGCGGGCGAATGCGATCCTCACCGGGCTGGACCGGATGAACATGTACCGCATCGCGGCCTTCAAGCTGCCCTTCGCCATGCCGGTCAAGGACAGCTTCCGCTGGACCAGCGGCTTTGGCTACCGCCGTGACCCCAAGGGCGCTGGCACCCGGATGCACGAAGGCACCGACATGGCGGGCAGCTACGGCACCCCGGTCTATGCCACCGCCGACGGAGTGATCGTGCATGCTGGCTGGGACAACGGCTATGGCCGTCTGGTCAAGATCAAGCACGACTTCGGCGTCGAGACGCGCTATGCGCATCTCAGCCAGATCCGGGTCGAAGTCGGCCAAAGGGTCTCGCGCGGGGACCGGATCGGTGATATGGGCAATTCAGGCCGGTCCACCGGCACGCATCTTCACTACGAGGTCCGCCTCGGCGGTGAAGCGGTAAACCCGATGACCTTCATAAAGGCAGCGACGAATGTTTTCTAAGAGCCGCATCAACGAGCCGGGCCCGAAGGCCGAGGTCGAGAAGCCCAAAACCCCGGAGACCCCGATGACCAAGCCCAGCATGGATTTCACTCCGACCGCGCCGAAGGGCAAGGCCACCGCCTCGGTCCTGTCGTCGGACCTGACGGTCGTGGGCAATCTGCGCACCACGGGCGACATCCAGGTCGAAGGCACTGTTGAAGGCGACATCCGCGCGCATCTTCTGACCGTCGGCGAAAGCGCCACCATCCGCGGCGAGATCGTGGCCGACGACATCGTCGTCAACGGCCGGGTCATCGGCCGCGTCCGTGGCCTGAAGGTCCGCCTGACCTCGACCGCCCGCGTCGAAGGCGACATCATCCACAAGACCATCGCCATCGAATCGGGCGCCCATTTCGAAGGCTCGGTCCAGCGTCAGGAAGACCCGCTGGCCAATGGCCGCAGCCCCGGTGGTGCGGTTCGGCTGGACACCCCGGCCCCCGCTGCCGACGCCGAATAAGCCAACCCACCATGACCATTGCGCGGGCATCGGAGGGCACTCCGGTGCCCGTTTCCTTCTGTGCCGAGGGGGACCGGCGCATCCTGCTCTGGGCCGCGATTTTGGCGTCGTCGATGGGGTTCATCGACTCGTCCGTAACCTCGATCGCGCTTCCCGCCATGCGTGAGGCCCTGGGCGCGTCACTGCCCCAGGCGCAGTGGATCAACGCGTCCTATCTTCTGGCCGTGTCGTCTCTGGTGCTGGTCGGAGGGGCGATGGGCGACCGCTTCGGAATCGCTCGGATCTTTTCGCTGGGTATTCTGGTCTTCGTCGCGGGGTCCTTGGCCTGTGCTTTCGCGCTGACGCCCGAGCAGATGATCGCGGCCCGCGCGGTCAAGGGCGTGGGTGCGGCGATGATGGTGCCGGGGTCGATGGCAATGATCTCGCGCGCCTATCCGCGCAGCGAACGCGGGCGGGCGCTGGGGCTATGGGCCGCCGCATCGACCCTGACGACGGCAATGGGGCCGGTGATCGGCGGCATGTTCGTGACCTGGGGCGGCGAGCTTGGCTGGCGGATGATCTTTGCGCTGAACCTGCCTCTGGGCCTGATCGCGCTGTGGCTGGTCCGGGGCCGCACCCCCGGTGATATCGGCAAGCCCGGTGTCCGGGTGGACCTTCCGGGCGCGGGTCTGGCGACGCTGGGCCTGGGGCTGATGGCCTGGGCGCTGACCGAGGCCACCGCCCCGACCTGGGTCGCCTTGGCCGCAATTGCCAGCCTTGCGGCCTTCCTGGTGTGGGAGGCCGTGTCCCCTGCCCCGATGCTGCGTCTTGGCCTCTTTCGCAACCGCACTTTGGCGGTGACCAATGTGGTGACCTTCGTCCTGTATTTCGCGCTGAACGGGGTGATGTTCTAC
>NZ_JAXMMF010000027.1:0-8961 GCF_034366665.1 Tabrizicola sp.
GCGCCGCATCAAGATCACCCCGGAGGCGGATGCCGACGGCAACCAGGCCGAGGCGGTCGAATTCCTGATCCCGAAGGGCAAGCACATCTCCGTCCACGACGGCGATCTGATCCAGAAGGGCGACTACATCATCGACGGCAACCCGGATCCGCACGATCTGCTGCGTATCCAGGGCGTCGAGGCGCTGGCCGAGTATCTGGTGAACGAAGTGCAGGAGGTCTATCGACTGCAGGGCGTGCCGATCAACGACAAGCACATCGAGGTGATCGTTCGCCAGATGCTGCAGAAGGTCGAAATCCTGGATTCGGGTGAAACCACCCTGATCAAGGGCGATCACGTCGACATCCCCGAGGTCGATATCGAGAACGCCAAGGTCATCAAGCGCAAGGGCCGTCCGGCGATCACCCAGCCGGTCCTGCTGGGCATCACCAAGGCGTCGCTGCAGACCCGCAGCTTCATCTCGGCGGCGTCCTTCCAGGAAACCACCCGCGTGCTGACCGACGCCTCGGTCAACGGCAAGGTCGACAACCTGGAAGGCCTGAAGGAAAACGTCATCGTGGGCCGCCTGATCCCGGCGGGCACCGGTGCCTATCTGCGCGCGCTGCAGAAGGTCGCCAACGAGCGTGACGCGGTCCTGACCGATGCCCGCGAGGCGGCGGTCGAGGCCCTGCCGGCCGATCTGGCCGCCGAGCTGGAAGAGACCGACGGCTGAGTTCAGCCTGAGCAATGAAATGAAGCGGGGCGGTGTCGAAAGGCACCGCCCTTTTTCTTAGTTCTCGGGGGCCCGGCGCCGGTCGTGGCCGTCCAGCCCCTCGTCGAGGCTGTCATTGGCATCCTGACGGAAACCGGGATCCAGAAGCGCGCCCGGGCAGCCCATGCCGAAGTTCGACCCCGCACAGTCGCCGACACCGGTCACGCCCGTGCCGCCCGAAAGCGGCCTGCGCCGGGCTTCATAGGCATCCATCTCGCGGCGGCCCTCGGCGGCAAAGCGGGCGTCGCGGGCGGCATTGCCACTGCCCGAGATCGGCCGGGCCTGTGCGGCAGCTTCATTGAACGCCTCGTCGCAGAGGGCCTGCTCGGCGGCGGGCATGCGGCCGTTCCGGGCATTGCAGCCCAGCGTGCTGGTTCTCAGGCTGCGGGCCACGCGGGCGCGCTCGTCGGCGGGCCGGGCCAGCCAGGCCGGATCGACCAGGTCGGAGCCGGGCGCCCCGGGCGTCGCAGACCGCGCATCGGCCTGCACGGCGTCGTCTTCCTCATCTTCAGCACGGGTCAGGAGGTCGCGGGCCAGGGGCATACGATCCGAGGGCACGGCGTCGGCCGACGGTGAGGCCGGGGCGACCCGGGGGATGCGGGGCGTCTCGCCCTCCAGAAGCGGGCGCGGTTCGATCTCGAGATAGATCGGCGGACTATAGGGCTGGGTCGGCACGGGCGGATCGAAGCTGTTCAGGGCCAGCAGGCTCAGCACCAGACCGTGGGCCAGAACCGAACCGGCCACCACCAGCGGGTTGCGCACCCGGGGCCTTGCCACCGCGCCCATGAGCGCCTTCAGCCGTCTGGATCGGATCACGTGTGGCAGCCTCCCCGGTCAGGGGAGACAAGCGGGCAACCGTGGCCAGCTTGGGGCTGAAATGAGGGCCTATTCGCGGCGAAGCGCCTCAATCGGGTCCAGCTGGGCCGCGCGCCAGGCCGGATAGGCCCCGAACACCACGCCGACAAAGGTCGAAAAGCCGATGGCGAGCGGTGCGGCCCAGGCCGGAATCGCCGCCGGCCAGTCCCCGAACTTCGACATCAGCAGCGCCCCCCCGACGCCGAGCACAAGGCCCAGCAAGCCGCCCAGCAACGACAGCGCCACCGATTCGAGGGCGAACTGGGTCAGCACATCGCTGCGCCGCGCCCCGATCGCCATACGCAGGCCGATTTCGCGCGTGCGCTCGGTCACCGAGACCAGCATGATATTCATGATGCCGACCCCGCCGACCAGAAGCGACACCCCGGCCACGGCGGCCAGCAGGATGGTGAAGGTGGCGGTCGAGGACTGCGCGGCCTCCTGGATCGAGGTCAGGTTCTGCACATTGAAATCGTCTTCCTGACCGGGGCGGATGCGGTGCCGGTCCCGCAGCAGCTCGGCTACGTCCTGCTCCAGTCGATACAGGGCGTTCTCGTCGACCGCCTTGAGGTAGATCTGGTTGACGCTGTTCCCGCGAGAGCCCGATCCCCGCCCGATGACGCGGCTGCGCGCCGCGTCCAGCGGGATCACCACGATGTCGTCCTGATCCTGGAATCCGGACTGGCCCTTTTCGCCCAGCACACCCACGACGGTGAAGGGGATGGGGCCGATGCGCATGCGCTGGCCGACCGGATCGACGCCATCGCCGAACAATTCCCGCACGACCGTCTGGCCCAGCACGGCGACCTTGCGACCACTGTCGGCGGCGGCCTGATCGAACATCTGGCCCGAGACAATTTCCAGATCGCGCGCCACCAGATAGTCGGGCGTGACCCCCTCGATCCGGCTGGACCAGTTGGCGCCCTGATAGACCAGCTGCGCGCCGCCATTGATCGCCGGCGACACTGCCCGGACTCCTTCGAGAGTCCGCATCGCCTGGGCGTCGTCCACAGTCAGACTGGTGCCCGAGCCACCACCACCCCGCACAAATCCACCGCCCGCACCGCGGGGCGCGCCCGGCCGGATGACCAGCATATTGGTGCCCAGACTGGACAGGGCTTCCTCGACGCGCTGTTGGGCGCCCAGACCGATCGAGGTCATCATGATGACCGCCGCCACGCCGATAACGACCCCCAGCGAGGTCAGGGCCGAACGCATCGGGTGGGCGGCGATGGCCCCCACCGCAAAGCGGACCAGTTCAACAGGGCTCATGGTGGCGTCTGTCGGGCGGGGGGTGTTATCCGACATGGCGGTCGTCCGATACGATATGGCCGTCGCGGAAGGCGATGCGGCGACGGGCCCGGGCCGCGACCTCATTGTCGTGGGTGACGATGCACAGCGTCAGGCCCTGCCTGTTCAGCTCGTCGAACAGGGCCAGCACCTCCTGACCGGTGGCAGTGTCCAGCGCGCCGGTGGGTTCGTCGGCCAGCAGCAGGTCGGGGGCATTGGACAGGGCACGGGCGATGGCCACCCGCTGCTGCTGCCCGCCCGACATCTGGGTCGGCTTGTTGCCCAGACGATCGCCCAGGCCGACCCGCTCCAGCAAGGCCACAGCCCGGTCCCGACGCTCGGCCGCCGGAATACCGGCATAGATCATCGGCAGTTCCACATTCTGGACCGCCGTCAGCCGCGGCAGCAGCTGGAAGGACTGGAAGATGAAGCCGATCCGCCGGTTGCGGAAACTGGCCAGTTCGTCGTCGTCATAGTCGGCCACCGGATCGTCCTCGAAACGGTAATCGCCCGTCGTCGGACGATCCAGCCCACCCAGCACATTCATCAGGGTCGACTTGCCCGAACCGGAGGGGCCGACGATGGCCACATGCTCCCCGCGACCAATAGTCAGCGACACGCCGCCGAGCGCGTGGATGATGTTGTCGCCCATGACATAGGTCTTGGTCAGGCTTTCGATCTCGATCATCGGTCGGTCCTAGAAGCCACGCGGGCCACCGCCACCGCCGGTGACGCGGGCGGCCTGTTGCTGGGCGCGGGCATCCGGGGCTCGCGGTCCACCGCCCGTGATGACAAGGTCGCCCTCCTTGAGCTCACCGCCGATGACTTCGGTATAGGAGCCATCGGTGGCCCCGGTGATGACCGACACGCGCACGGGCTTGCCCTCGCGCATCACCCAGACAACGCCCCGGTTGCCGCCGCCGGCAAGACGCACACGCTGGGTTTCCAGAATCGCCTGCTGGTCGGGCCGCAGCAGCGGTTTGATCTCGTCCAGCGCGGCATTCAGGATCGCCGCCGAGGCCGGATTGCCGCCGCGTTGCCGCTGGCCGCCGCCCGCGCCCCGCTGGGCACGCATGTCCTGCTGGGCCTTTTCCAGAATGGGCATGACCGTCGTGCGTTGTCCGGCGTCCAGCTTCAACTCCTCGACCAGGGTGGTGACGATATTGCCGCGCCCGGCGCCGCGCTGGCGGTTGCCGCCCGCCGCAGGCGCTCCGAAGGGCGAGCCGCCGCCCCGGGCCTGACCGGCCTGCTGCGCGGCCACGACATCGCCGGGTGTAAAGCGCAGGGCCGCATTGGGCACGCGCAGAACATTGCGTTTCTCTTCCAGAATGATGTCGGCATTGGCCGTCATGCCGGGCAACAGCTTTTCGCCGGGATTGTCGGCCTCGACCACGACCGTATAGGCCACGACGCTGGACTCTGTGGTCGGCAGCACCCGGATCTGGGTGACCTGCCCGGTGAAATTGTCATCGGGAAAGGCGTCGACGGTGAAGCGCACCGTCTGGCCGACCCGGACCGAGCCGATATCGGCTTCATCGACCGTCACCAGCGCCTGTACCCGCGACATGTCCTGGGCCAGGGTGAACAGCACGGCGACGTTCAGGCCCGAGGCCACCGTCTGACCGGGCTCGATCTGACGGTCGATGACGATGCCGTCGATCGGCGCGGTGATGGTGGTCCGTCCCAGAGTCGCCTGATTGGCGCGCAGCTGAGCCTGCTGCTGGCGCACCTGGGCGCGCGCGCTCTGCTCACTGGCCCGGGCGGTGCGCAGCGACGCCTCTGCCGAGTCCAGCGCCGCCTGGGCGATGATCTGGCGGTCAAACAGGAATTTCTGGCGGTCATACTCAGCCTGCGCCAGGGCGACCTGCGCCTGGGCCTGGGCGACCCCCGCCTGTGCAGAGGCGATGGCGGCCTGCGATTGCTCAACCGAGGAACGCTGGTTCTCGGGATCCAGTCGGGCCAGCACCTGACCGCGCCGCACCCGGTCGTTGTAGTCGACCAGCACCTCGGTCACCTGGCCGGAAATCTGCGAGCCCACCTCGACCGTTACAAGGGCCTCAAGGGTGCCGGAGGCCGAGACACTGCGTACGATCTCGCCCGTGCGGATTGCCTCGGTCCGATAGGGATCCACGTCACTCCCGCCCCGCAGGAAGAAGAACCAGACGGCCACCGCGACCAGCAGGACACCGACGCCGCCGATGATCCAGCTGCGGCGGTTTCGCCTGCGCGGACGGGGTTTGGACGGGGCAGGGCCGGTCGATAGGGTCGAGGTCATGCGATCGGGTCTCATCGGTCAGTGGGGCCCGCCGGGGAGCAGGGACGTGAAGGCTTAACGCCGTGAATCGGCGTTTCCGTCGCAAACTCAGCACGAAACCCGCTGAACCGCAGATGAAGGTGGCCTGACCGGGTCTGTCCGGCCGTAACCCTTGACCCCGCCGCACCGCGCGCGTAGAAGGCGCCACCTTCGAGACGGGCCCCGGTCCGGACCGGACGTGACAATTAGCTTGAACGGGCTGTGCCCGCCGGAACGTCCATAGCGCACGTTCCGGCTTTTGCGTTTGTCGTGACCGGGTGGCCCAGCCGCCTCGAACCCAAACCCGGGACGCCTTCAGGGGCGCTCCAAAAAGAAGGCCATGAGGGGCGCACCGGCCGACAGGCACACGCCCCCGCGATTAGAAAAAGAGAGACGCGTTCGAATGCCTACGATCAACCAGCTGATCCGCAAGCCCCGTCAGCCCAAGGTGGCCCGTAACAAGGTCCCCGCCCTGAAGGGTTGCCCCCAGCGCCGCGGCGTCTGCACCCGCGTGTACACCACGACCCCGAAGAAGCCGAACTCGGCTCTGCGTAAGGTCGCCAAGGTGCGCCTGACCTCGGGTATCGAGGCGGTGTGCTACATCCCCGGCGAAGGTCACAATCTGCAGGAGCACTCGGTGGTCCTGATCCGCGGCGGCCGCGTGAAGGACCTTCCGGGCGTTCGCTATCACATCCTGCGCGGCGTGCTCGACACGCAAGGCGTCAAGGACCGCAAGCAGCGCCGTTCGCACTACGGCGCCAAGCGTCCGAAGTAAGCCTTCGCGCCCCCGAATATACGCCCGGCTGAGGCCGGTCCCCAGACAACCAAGAAGAGCAAGCCATGTCCCGTCGTCACCGCGCCCAGAAGCGTGAAGTTCTGCCGGATCCCAAGTTCGGGGATCTGATCGTCACCAAGTTCATGAACTACGTCATGTATGAGGGCAAAAAGGCCGTCGCCGAAAACATCGTCTACGGTGCGTTCGACATCCTGGCCGACAAGAAGAAGGACATGGAGCCGGTCGCGACCTTCCATTCCGCGCTCGACAACGTCGCTCCGGCCGTCGAAGTCCGCTCGCGCCGCGTCGGTGGTGCCACCTATCAGGTGCCGGTCGAGGTTCGCCCCGAGCGCCGTCGCGCCCTGGCCATCCGCTGGCTGGTCAACGCCGCCCGCAAGCGCGGTGAAAACACCATGACGGAAAAGCTGGCCGCCGAGCTGCTGGACGCCGCCAACAACCGCGGTACCGCCGTCAAGAAGCGCGAAGACACCCACAAGATGGCCGAAGCCAACCGCGCTTTCAGCCACTATCGCTGGTAGGCGCCTTCAAAGCGTCACCTGCATTGACTATCTGAGGGTTTCCGGCGCGGGCGGTTTCAGCTAAATCGCCCGCGCCGCTTATCCGCACAGACCGACTTTCCCGAGGGCGCTGAACGCGTCCTGATCTCACTTCAAGGCACGTTTTCTCATGGCCCGCATCAACAAGATCGAGGACTACCGCAACTTCGGCATCATGGCCCACATCGACGCGGGCAAGACGACGACGACCGAGCGGATCCTGTTTTACACCGGCAAGAACCACAAGATCGGCGAAGTGCACGACGGTGCGGCGACCATGGACTGGATGGACCAGGAGATGGAACGCGGCATCACCATCACCTCGGCCGCCACGACCGCCTTCTGGCGCGAGAAGCGCCTGAACATCATCGACACCCCCGGCCACGTGGACTTCACCATTGAGGTCGAGCGCTCGCTGCGCGTGCTCGACGGTGCCGTGACCGTGCTGGACGGCAACGCCGGCGTTGAGCCCCAGACCGAAACCGTCTGGCGCCAGGCCGACAAGTACCGCGTGCCGCGCATCGTCTTCGTCAACAAGATGGACAAGATCGGCGCCGACTTCGACAAGTCGGTCGAGTCGATCCGTGACCGTCTGGGTGCCAAGGCCGTGCCGATCCAGTTCCCGATCGGTTCGGAATCGAACCTGACCGGCCTGGTCGATCTGGTCCGCATGAAGGCCGTGATCTGGGACAACGACAACCTGGGCGCCAGCTTCCGCGACGAGGAGATCCCTGCCGATCTGGTCGACAAGGCCAATGAGGCCCGCCAGTACCTGATCGACAACTCGGTCGAGCTGGATGACGAGGCGATGGAAGCCTATCTCGAGGGCAATGAGCCGTCGGAAGAGACCATCAAGAAGTGCATCCGCAAGGCCGTGCTGACTGGCGCCTTCTATCCGATCCTGTGCGGCTCGGCCTTCAAGAACAAGGGCGTCCAGACCCTGCTTGACGCCGTCGTCGACTATCTGCCGTCGCCGGTCGACATTCCGCCGACCCCGGGCATTGACTTCAAGACCGAAGAGCCCGTCACGCGCCGCGCGTCGGACGATGAGCCCCTGTCGGTTCTGGCGTTCAAGATCATGGACGACCCCTTCGTCGGCTCGCTGACCTTCTGCCGTATCTATTCCGGCAAGATGGAAACCGGCATGGGCCTGCTGAACTCGACCCGCGACAAGAAGGAGCGCGTCGGCCGCATGCTGCTGATGCACTCGAACAACCGCGAGGACATCAAGGAAGCCTATGCCGGCGACATCGTCGCCCTGGCCGGCCTCAAGGACACCCGCACGGGTGACACCCTGTGCGACCCGATGAAGTCGCCCGTCATCCTTGAGAAGATGGAGTTCCCGGCGCCGGTCATCGAGATCGCCGTCGAGCCCAAGTCCAAGGCCGACCAGGAGAAGCTGGGCGTCGCCCTGGCCAAGCTGGCTTCGGAAGATCCGTCCTTCACCGTCTCGACCGACCACGAGTCGGGCCAGACCATCCTGAAGGGCATGGGCGAGCTGCACCTGGACATCAAGATCGACATCCTGAAGCGCACCTACAAGGTCGAGGCCAACATCGGCGCGCCGCAGGTCGCCTACCGTGAGTCCATCAGCCGCCGCGCCGAGATCGACTACACCCACAAGAAGCAGACCGGCGGTACGGGCCAGTTCGCCCGCATCAAGCTGGTGTTCGAACCCGGCGAGCCCGGCTCGGACTTCGTCTTCGAGTCGACCATCGTCGGCGGTGCCGTGCCCAAGGAATACATCCCGGGCGTCGAGAAGGGCCTCAAGTCCGCCAAGGACAACGGCCTGCTGGCCGGCTTCCCGGTGATCGACGTCAAGGCGACCCTGGTCGATGGTGCCTACCACGACGTCGACTCCTCGGTGCTGGCCTTTGAAATCGCGGCCCGCGCCGCCTTCAAGGAACTGCGCGAAAAGGGCGGACCCAAGCTGCTCGAGCCGATCATGGCCGTCGAGGTGGTGACGCCCGAGGAATACCTGGGCTCGGTCATCGGTGACCTGAACGGTCGCCGCGGCATGATCCAGGGTCAGGACATGCGCGGCAACGCCACGGTCGTGAACGCCTTTGTGCCGCTGGCCAATATGTTCGGCTATGTGAACACCCTGCGGGGCATGTCACAGGGCCGCGCCCAGTTCACCATGCAGTACGACCACTATGAGCCGGTGCCGCAACACGTCGCCGACGATGTGATCAAGAAATACGCCTAAACCCCACCCCCTGCTTTCGGCGGACCCCGGTCCGCCGGGGGCCTGAAACCCCAAGGACGAGCCCCCTTTTCAGGGGACGGAGAGAAGAGAATGGCCAAGGAAAAGTTTGAACGCACCAAGCCGCACTGCAACATCGGCACGATTGGTCACGTTGACCATGGCAAGACGACGCTGACGGCGGCGATCACGATGACGCTGGCCAAGGCCGGTGGAGCCAAGGCGATGGCCTAT
>NZ_JAXMMF010000028.1:0-31164 GCF_034366665.1 Tabrizicola sp.
CGCGGGCCGATCCCGCTGCCGAACAAGATCGAGAAATTCACGGTTCTCCGTGGTCCGCACATCGACAAGAAGTCGCGCGACCAGTGGGAAATCCGCACGCACAAGCGTCTTCTCGACATCGTCGACCCCACCCCGCAGACCGTGGACGCGCTGATGAAGCTCGACCTCGCTGCCGGCGTGGACGTCGAGATCAAAGTTTAAGGAGGGCATGACAGATGCGCTCTGGCGTTATTGCAAAGAAGCTGGGCATGACCCGGCTGTTCCTGGCAGATGGCAAGCAGGTTCCGGTGACGGTTCTGCAGCTGGACAGCCTTCAGGTCGTGGCACAGCGCACCGCTGACAAGGATGGCTATACCGCCGTCCAACTCGGCGCTGGCGTTGCCAAGGCCAAGCGGACCACCGCCGCGCAGCGCGGTCACTTCGCCAAGGCGAACGTGGCCCCGAAGCGCAAGATCGCGGAATTCCGGGTCACCCCGGATTGCCTGATCGACGTGGGTGCCGAAATCACCGCCGACCACTACCTTGCAGGTCAGTTCGTCGACGTGGCGGGCACCTCGATCGGTAAAGGCTTTGCCGGTGCGATGAAGCGTCACAACTTCGGCGGCCTTCGCGCCTCGCACGGTGTGTCGGTTTCGCACCGTTCGCACGGCTCGACCGGCCAGTGCCAGGACCCCGGCAAGGTGTTCAAGGGCAAGAAGATGGCCGGCCACATGGGCGCTGTCCGCGTGACCACGCAGAATCTGCAGGTCGTCCGCACCGACGCCGACCGCGGCCTGATCATGATCAAGGGCGCTGTCCCCGGATCGCGTGGCGGCTGGGTTACCGTCAAGGACGCCGTGAAGAAGCCGGAAGCCAAGGACGCACCGCGTCCGGCCGCGATCCGGTCCGCTCAAGCTCCGGCTGCAGAAGTTGCCGCCGAAGGGGGTGAAGCATGAAACTTGATGTGATCAAACTGGACGGCGGCAAAGCCGGTTCCATCGATCTGGACGAAGCGCTGTTCGGCCTTGAGCCGCGCGCAGACATCCTGCACCGCGTGGTGCGCTGGCAGCGGGCGAAATCCCAGGCCGGCACCCACTCGACGCTGACCCGGGCCGAGGTTTCGTACTCGACCAAGAAGATCTATCGCCAGAAGGGCACCGGCGGCGCTCGCCACGGTTCCAAGAAGGCCCCGATCTTCCGTCACGGTGGCGTCACCAAGGGCCCGCAGCCGCGGTCCCACGCCCATGACCTGCCGAAGAAGTTCCGTGCCCTCGGGCTGCGGCACGCTCTGTCGGCCAAGGCCAAGGCGGGTGAGCTGGTGATCCTGGACGCGGCCACGCTGGCCGAAGCCAAGACCGCCAACCTGGCCAAGATGAAGTCGGAACTCGGCTGGAAGCGCGTTCTGGTGATCGACGGCGCGACCGTTGACGCCAACTTCGCTCTGGCCGCCCGCAACCTGGACGGCGTCGACGTTCTGCCCACCATGGGTGCCAACGTCTACGACATCCTGAAGCGTGATACCCTGGTCATCACCAAGGCCGGTATCGAAGCCCTGGAGGCTCGCCTGAAATGAGCAAAGCACCGAAAACCGCTGCGGCCATCAAGCCGGAGCACTACGACCTGATCAAGAAGCCGATCATCACCGAAAAGGCCACCATGGCCTCGGAGGCGGGTGCCGTGGTCTTCCAGGTCGCTATGGACTCGACCAAGCCGCAGATCAAGGAAGCCGTCGAGGCGATCTTTGGTGTGAAGGTGAAGGCGGTGAACACCACCATCACCAAGGGCAAAGCCAAGCGTTTCCGCGGTCGCGCAGGCGAGCGTTCGGACAAGAAGAAGGCCTATGTCATGCTGGAAGCCGGTCAGACGATCGACGTGACGACCGGCCTCTGAGCCTTAGGCTTGAGTGAAAAGAGAGAGCCCCTGCCGGAAGGCGGGGGCTTTTGCCTTTTCCGACGGCCCTAAAGATGCCGTTCGACATCCATGCTTTGGTGCAGCACCCGGATGACAACGATCCCCGGCCTGTCCTGGCGAAAGAAGATCAGGTGCCGCCCAACCGGGTATTTCAGGTACCCGTCCCGCACATCGACCCTGCGGCCCGCCCTTTCTCCATCCGCCAAGGCGAGACAGGCACTGCGGATGTCATCAACGTAGCGGTCGGCCTGATCCATACCCCAGATCTCGGCGGTGTAGTCCCAGATCGCGCCGATATCCGCGACTGCGGATGGCGAGAAGGTCAGTTTCACGTGTCTTTCCGGCTGAACCCAGCGCGCTTCGCGGCCTTCAGACCCTCAAAATCCAGAGGCTGCGACGGGCCGGAGCATTCTCCCGCCACCAAGGCATCGCGCAGGGTCCTGACCTTGGCTTCATGTTCCTCTAGAAGCCGAAGTCCCGCCCGCACGACATCGCTGGCCGAGTTGTAGCGGCCAGATTGTACCTGGCCGTCGATGAAGTCCACAAAGTGATCTCCGAGCGCGACAGACGTGTTTCGGGGCATGGGGCACCTCCATGCGGCAGGATATACCAAGCTTTGGTATCAGGCAAGCAGGGCGGACGAAGGCCTATGTCATGCTGGAAGACGGTCAGACGATCGACGTGACAACTGGTCTTTGAGCCTTAGGCTTGAGTGAAATGAGAGAGCCCCTGCGCGGCGCGCGGGGGCTTTCTTATTCCAGATTATCTTACAAACAGTCGTCTGACACTCGCGACCCATTTGTTTGAAGGGATACGAAGCACCAAAAGGCCTGTCTCCTCGACGGCATAACCCTCCCGCGGGGTTCCGCCTACTGGCACATACCTCAGCATTTCCTCGGGTATCGGCGCCATTGGCTCCGTTGTCGGTCCAAGCTTCTTTGCCTCAGCTTGTGCTTTCGCGAGAAGATCCGCTCTAGTACCCGGCGGCCACGGATCGGAAAGGGCCCCTGTGCTGAAAGGTCGATTTCGAGCGCGCTCTGCTGTGAATTTGGCGACCACCAACCCCTCATCTATTGGACCCCCATACGTTGACGGCAGCCCGCAGGAGCGATGCCCGCCCCACCATCCCCACACAGCCGAAGCAACTACGTTGTCGCAATCCGGCTGAGAAACCATCCATTTGTGAAAAGCTGCAATTGCAGCGATGTCGCCGTCGGGGTTGAGGCCAGAAATGCAGGCCAGCCAAAGGGACTGGTCGCGGTGCACGTCCAGGAAGGCGGGCAGATCGACTATTTCAACGAAGCTGCAATCCGCTTCGTCAGGGTGGGTGTTGAAAACCATATCGGAACCCGACTTCTCGTACATCATCCACGGCTTGTACTGATGAGGGTCGACGGGCACGGATGAACACCCCTGTTGCTTAGTCCGATGAGTGAAAGTGATGTCCCATTGTTAAGTTAAATAATTTCGGATCAACCCAGTTAGATTCAAAAAGTGCCTGGCATTCCTGCCACCCCCCGCAAAGCGCCAAGCAAGCGTCGGCAAAAATCGCTCCTCCCCCCCCTTGCCGCCCCCACCACCCTCTGCTACTCCCGCGCCACGCCAGAAGCCCCGGATTCGTCCGGGGCTCTTGGTTTGTTCGTTCCCGCTGCTGCCGCAAGAGGAAAGGACACTAAATCGGGGATCTTCGGAGCCCTTCACCGCCGGGTGGCAACACCCGTGCAAGCAAACGGAAGACAGAGAACATGGCACTCAAGTCGTATAAGCCGACGACGCCTGGCCAACGTGGGTTGGTTCTGATCGACCGTTCGGAGCTGTGGAAAGGCCGCCCGGTCAAGCACCTCACCGAGGGTTTGAACCGTACTGGCGGCCGGAACAACACCGGACGTATCACGATGTTTCACCAGGGCGGGGGCGCAAAGCGTCTCTACCGGGTGGTCGATTTCAAGCGTCGCAAGTATGATATCCCGGCGGTCGTCGAGCGGATCGAATATGACCCGAACCGCACCGCCTTCATCGCGCTGATCAAGTATCAGGACGGTGAACTGGCCTACATCCTGGCGCCGCAGCGCCTGGCCGTGGGTGACAGCGTCATCGCTGGCGCGAAGACCGACGTGAAGCCCGGCAACGCGATGCCCTTCTCGGGCATGCCGATCGGCGCAATCGTCCACAACGTCGAGCTGAAGCCCGGCAAGGGCGGCCAGCTGGCCCGTGCGGCTGGGACCTATGCCCAGTTCGTCGGCCGTGATGGGTCGTACGCGCAGATCCGCCTGTCCTCGGGCGAGCTGCGGATGGTCCGTCAGGAATGCATGGCCACCATCGGTGCCGTGTCGAACCCCGACAACTCGAACCAGAACTTCGGTAAAGCCGGACGTATGCGCCACAAGGGCATCCGCCCGACGGTCCGCGGCGTTGCAATGAACCCGATCGACCACCCGCATGGCGGCGGCGAAGGCCGTACCTCGGGCGGTCGTCACCCGGTTACCCCGTGGGGCAAAGGCACCAAGGGCAACAAGACGCGCAAGCCGAAGGCTTCTGACAGCCTGATCGTCCGCTCGCGCCACGCCAAGAAGAAAGGGCGTTAATCCATGGCACGTTCCATCTGGAAAGGCCCGTTCGTCGACGGCTACGTCCTGAAGAAGGCCGAAAAGGCCAAGGCCGGTGGCAAGTCCGAAGTGATCAAGATCTGGTCGCGTCGGTCCACCATCCTGCCGCAGTTCGTTGGTCTGACCTTCGGGGTCTACAACGGCAAGAAGCACGTCCCGGTCAACGTGACCGAAGACATGATCGGCCAGAAGTTCGGTGAATACTCGCCGACGCGGACCTACTACGGTCACGCAGCCGACAAAAAAGCGAAAAGGAAATAAGCCATGGGTGCGGAAAAGAACCCCCGCCGCGTGGCGGACAACGAAGCGATGGCGATCCTGCGCATGCTGCGCACCTCGCCGCAGAAGCTCAACCTTGTTGCGGGCATGATCCGCGGCAAGAAGGTGGACAAGGCCCTTGCGGACCTGACCTTCTCCAAGCGCCGCATCGCCGGTGACGTGAAGAAGTGCCTGCAGTCGGCGATTGCCAACGCGGAAAACAACCACAACCTCGACGTGGACAGCCTGATCGTGGCGGAAGCATGGGTCGGCAAGAACCTGGTGATGAAGCGGGGCCGTCCGCGGGCCCGGGGTCGCTTCGGCAAGATCATGAAGCCGTTCTCTGAAATCACCATCAAGGTCCGTCAAGCCGGGGAGTCCGCATAATGGGTCAGAAGGTCAATCCGATCGGTATGCGCCTCCAGGTCAACCGTACCTGGGACAGCCGCTGGTTTGCAGAGTCGAAAGACTACGGCAACCTCCTGCTGGAAGACCTCCGCATGCGCGAGTTCATCCACAAGGACCTCAAGCAGGCCGGCATCAGCCGCGTGATAATTGAACGCCCGCACAAGAAGTGCCGTGTGACCATTCACACCGCACGTCCGGGCGTCATCATCGGCAAGAAGGGCGCGGACATCGAGACGCTTCGCAAGAAGCTGACCGTGTTCACCAAGTCCGAACTGCACCTGAACATCGTCGAGGTTCGCAAGCCCGAGCTTGACGCCCAACTGGTGGCCGAGTCGATCGCCCAGCAGATGGAACGTCGCGTCTCCTTCCGTCGCGCCATGAAGCGTGGCGTGCAGAACGCGATGCGGATGGGTGCGCTTGGCATCCGTGTGAACGTCGCCGGCCGTCTTGGCGGCGCCGAAATCGCCCGGACCGAATGGTACCGCGAAGGCCGCGTGCCCTTGCACACCCTTCGTGCCGACATCGACTATGCGCTGTCGGAAGCCACGACCCCCTATGGGATCATTGGTGTGAAGGTCTGGATCTTCAAAGGCGAAATCCTTGAGCATGATCCGCAGGCCCATGATCGTCGTCTTGCCGAAGCGGCTGACGGCCCGGCCCCCCGTGGTCCGCGCCGCGACCGCGAACGCGCCTAAGGAGTAACGTAGATGCTGCAACCAAAGCGCACAAAGTTCCGCAAGATGCACAAGGGTCGCATCCATGGCGAAGCCAAGGGTGGGTTCCTGATCAACTTCGGCTCCTACGCCCTGAAGGCGACCGAGCCCGAGCGTGTCACCGCGCGGCAGATCGAAGCGGCCCGCCGCGCGATCACCCGCCACATGAAGCGTCAGGGCCGGGTCTGGATCCGGATTTTCCCGGACGTCCCGGTCTCGGCCAAGCCCGTCGAAGTTCGTATGGGTAAGGGCAAGGGGTCCACGGACTACTGGGCGGCCAAGGTCAAACCCGGCCGGATCATGTTCGAGATCGACGGCGTGAACGACGAAATCGCGCGTGAGGCCCTGCGTCTGGGCGCGATGAAACTTCCGGTCACCACGCGCATCGTCGCGAAGGAAGACTGGTAAGGGACGTGGGCAGATTGCCCACCCTACAATCGGCCCCCGCTGGAAACGGCGGGGGTCTTTTGCTTTTGGAGGCCCTGCGATGGATGCACCGCACCTGACGGTCCTGAACCTCTATCGCCTCAAGGCCAGCGCCGAGGCGTTCACCTTTGCCATCACCGCCCTGGCAAATCGGGTCGAGCGCGAAGGGGAGCGTGGTCTTCTGTCCTATCGGTTCTGGGTCAATGAGGCCGACGGAACCGCGCGGGCCGTTATCGACTATGCAACCCCGCAGGCCTGGATCGGCCATCATGACATTTCCATGGGTTGGCCGGAAATGAAGGCTCTTCACACTGTCGCCGCGCTGGAGGATGTGACGTTCCTTGGCCCCCTTACCCCTGAAATCCGCACCTGGCTGACGGGGTCCAGCCTGACGGCCAAGGTGCATGACGGTTTTGCCCCTGCCGCGGGCTTTCGCAGGACTTGATCGCGCGCCCGCAACTGCCTAGGACGGCGGCAACCCCAAGGAAGTCTTCCATGCCCGACATCACCTCCCTTTTCGTCACTCGCCTTTACCGCGCCGGTCTCAATGATCTAGCCAAGAAGAAGGTCGACTACGCCGAACTCCGCCAGACCTGCGATATGGTGGCCGAGGATGACGAGGCCGGGCAGGAGTGGTGCGAGGCGAACGGCTATCCCGGTTACACCTCCTATGCCTCCTTGGATGACCTGCCCTGGCGGATGCCGATCTTCGGCGATCTGGAAAAGGCGCTGGACAAGCACGTTGCGGCCTTCTGCAAGGAGCTCGGCTTCGACCTTGGCGACAAGAAGCTGAAGTGCAATTCGCTCTGGATCAACATCCTGCCCGAGGGCGGCACCCACGCCAGCCACATCCACCCGCATTCGGTGATCTCGGGCACGACCTATGTCGCGATGCCGGAGGGGACCTCGGCGCTGAAGCTGGAGGACCCCCGCTTGGCCATGATGATGCTGGCCCCCGTCCCCTTGAAAACCGCGCCGCAAGAGCTGCAGCGCTTCGTCTACGTCAAACCGGCGGTGGGCGAGGTTCTTCTGTGGGAAAGCTGGCTCCGCCACGAAGTCCCGATGAACATGTCCGAGGAAGAGCGGATCTCTGTTAGCTTCAACTATGGGTGGGCGTAAGGCGCGTATCGTAGGGTGCGCTACAGCGCACCATCCGACGGTGCGCTGTAGCGCACCCTACAGTTTCGCCCTATGCTTGCGGTGACGACACGCAGGTAACGGCAATGAACGAACCTAAACCCATCACGGCGGCTGAGTTGGACGAAATGTTCGACAACGGCGAGGATGTCAGTGCCTATGTCGACTGGTCCAAGGCCCGCCGTCCCAATCAGGAGCCCCGCCGGGTGAACGTGGACTTCCCGGCCTGGATGGTGCGCGACCTCGACAAGGAGGCCGGGCGGCTCGGCGTCACGCGACAGTCGCTGATCAAGATGTGGATTGCGGAAAAGTTGGGGTAGGCCGCTTGGCCGCACTATAGGGAGTATGGAATTGTTCTTTACTAAGGCTGGTTTTGTGATCGCCTGGTTGCTCTTTGTGCCGAGCATAATTGCCTATGTGGCTTTCCAAGTAGCTGCCTTTGGTGGCAGTATTTCGAACTGGGACCCCCTCTTCTTGGGATTGGCAGAAAGCTCGCCTTTGGGCATTTTGGTTGGTGTGGGCTTTGGTATCGCTGCCGAGATCAGTGACACGCTAGCCAACAAGGCCTGAGCCCCCCAACTTCCCCCTTGCCCCCCACGCCCTTCCCCCCTATACGACGCCATCCAGCGATTCCGGACCTCCGGATTCGTTGGTTTGTCATTGATCCGCCAGATCAACGGTAACCTCAAAAGGGGCCGTCTGGCGATTGTGGAAAAGGAAGCGGCATGAAAGCCGAAGAACTGAAGTCGAAAACGCCGGACCAGCTGCGCGACAGCCTGGTTCAGCTGAAGAAAGAAGCGTTCAACCTGCGCTTCCAGCAGGCGACCAACCAGCTTGAGAACACCGCCCGCATGCGTGCCGTCCGTCGTGACGTCGCCCGCATCAAGACGGTTCTTGTGCAAAAAGCCGCTGACGCTGCGAAGTAAGGGGAAAACCAATGCCGAAACGTATCCTGACGGGCACCGTCACCTCGGACAAGAACGAGCAGACGATCACCGTCTCTGTCGAACGCCGCTTCAAGCACCCGCTGCTGCAGAAGACCGTGCGTAAGTCGAAGAAATACCGCGCTCACGATGCGGAGAACAAGTTCAAGGTCGGCGACACCGTGCGCATTGAAGAATGCGCGCCGATTTCGAAAACGAAACGCTGGACTGTGGTGATCGACGCTTCGGCGTAATCACTTCGGTTCCGAACGAAACCCCAGGGGTATCCCCTGAAGGTCGGGAGACTTTCAAATGATCCAGATGCAGACGAATCTGGATGTGGCTGACAACTCCGGCGCTCGCCGAGTTCAGTGCATCAAGGTTCTTGGCGGCTCGCACCGCCGTTATGCTTCCGTCGGCGACATCATCGTGGTGTCGGTCAAGGAAGCGATTCCCAAAGGCCGCGTGAAGAAGGGGGACGTGCGTAAAGCCGTAGTCGTTCGCACCGCCAAGGAAGTTCGCCGTGAAGACGGCACCACCATCCGTTTCGACCGCAACGCCGCCGTCATCCTGAACAACCAGGGCGAACCGGTCGGCACCCGTATCTTCGGGCCGGTCGTGCGCGAGCTGCGTGCCAAGAACTTCATGAAGATCATCTCGCTGGCTCCGGAGGTGCTCTGATGGCTGCGAAACTCAAGAAGGGTGACACGGTCGTCGTGCTCACCGGCAAGGACAAGGGCAAGAAGGGCGAGATTTCCGCCGTCATGCCGTCCGAGAACAAGGCCATCGTCGACGGCGTGAACGTGGCCATCCGCCACACCAAGCAGTCGGCAGCGTCGCAGGGCGGCCGCGTTCCGAAGGCAATGCCGATCGATCTGTCGAACCTTTCGATCGTCGACAAGAACGGCAAGGCAACCCGCGTCGGCTTCCGCATGGAAGGCGACAAGAAGGTCCGCTACGCCAAGACCACCGGGGAGGTGATCTGATGCTGGATCAAGCCACCTACACGCCGCGCCTGAAAGCCGAATACAAAGGCAAGATCCGCGCCGCGATGAAAGAAGAGTTCGCCTACAAGAACGACATGATGATCCCGCGTCTGGACAAGATCGTCCTGAACATGGGCGTCGGCGAGGCGGTCAAGGACACCAAGAAGGTCAAGCAGGCCGCCGAGGAACTGTCCCAGATCGCCGGTCAGAAGGCTGTCATCACCAAGGCCAAGAAGTCGATCGCCGGCTTCCGCGTCCGTGAAGAGATGCCGCTGGGTTGCAAGGTCACCTTGCGCGGCGACAAGATGTACGAATTCCTCGACCGCCTGATCAACGTCGCGCTTCCGCGCGTCCGCGACTTCCGTGGCGTGAAAGGGTCGAGCTTTGACGGTCGCGGCAACTATGCCATGGGCCTGAAAGAGCACATCGTGTTCCCCGAAATCAACTTCGACAAGGTCGACGAGGTTCTGGGGATGGACATCATCATTTGCACGAACGCGAAGAACGACACCGAAGCCAAGGCGCTGTTGAAGCATTTCAACATGCCCTTCACGTCGTAAGCGCGAGGAACCAAGATATGGCAAAGAAATCCATGGTGAACCGCGAAGTGAAGCGCGCAAAACTTGTGAAGCAGCATGCTTCCAAGCGCGCCGCGCTGAAGGCGGTGATCAACGACCAGGCGAAACCGGTGGACGAGCGCTTCAAGGCGACGCTGAAACTGGCCGAGCTGCCCCGCAACTCGTCCGCTGTCCGGCTGCACAACCGCTGCCAGCTGACCGGCCGTCCGCATGCGTATTACCGCAAGCTCAAACTCAGCCGCATCATGCTGCGTGATCTCGCCTCGTTCGGCCAGATCCCCGGCATGGTCAAGTCCAGCTGGTAAGGGAGGAAAGACGATGTCTATGAACGATCCTCTCGGCGATATGCTCACGCGTATCCGCAACGCACAGATGCGCGGCAAGTCCACTGTCGTGACCCCCGCATCGACCCTGCGCGCCCGCGTGCTCGACGTGCTTCTGTCCGAAGGCTACATCCGTGGCTATGAAAAGGCAGACACGGCCAACGGCCAGGGCGAATTCACCATCAGCCTGAAGTACTACGAAGGCGAGCCCGTGATCCGCGAAGTGAAGCGTGTCTCGAAGCCCGGCCGTCGCGTGTACATGGGTGTGAGCGAGCTTCCCTCGGTCCGCAACGGCCTTGGCGTCGCCATCGTCTCCACGCCCAAGGGCGTTCTCACTGATGCAAATGCACGCGCGGCCAATGTTGGCGGCGAAGTGCTTTGCACCGTGTTCTAAGGGAGGGGTGAAATGTCTCGTATCGGCAAGAAACCCGTCACGCTCGTCAAGGGCACCTCGGCCTCGATCAGCGGCCAGACCATCGAAGTGAAGGGCCCGAAAGGGACCCGCAGCTTCACCGCAGGCGACGACATCACGCTCACCATCGAAGGTGATGCCGTGAAGGTCACCCCGCGCGGTCTGTCCAAGCGTGCGCGCCAGCAGTGGGGCATGACCCGCTCGATGGTTGCGAACCTGGTGACCGGCGTCTCGGAAGGCTTCAAGCAGGACCTGGAAATCCAGGGCGTCGGCTATCGCGCCGCGATGGCTGGCAACGTCCTGAAACTGTCGCTGGGCTATTCCCACGAAGTGAACTTCGACGTGCCGAAGGGGGTGACCATCACCGTCCCGAAGCAGACCGAAATCACCGTGGAAGGCATCGACCAGCAGCTGGTCGGCCAGGTGGCAGCGAACATCCGCGAATGGCGCGCGCCCGAGCCCTACAAGGGCAAGGGCATCCGCTACAAGGATGAGTATATCTTCCGCAAGGAAGGCAAGAAGAAGTAAGGGTGGCAAAATGGCTTTGAACAAGAGAGAGCTGTTCCTCAAGCGCCGCCTGCGCGTCCGGAACAAGATCAAGGCGACCTCGCATGGTCGTCTGCGCCTCAGCGTGCACCGTTCGTCGAAGAACATCAGCGTCCAGCTGATCGACGATGCGAAGGGTGTGACGATTGCGGCAGCCTCCACGCTCGAGAAAGATCTCGGCGTGGTCGGCAAGAACAACGTCGAGGCTTCCGCGAAAGTGGGCGCCGCGATTGCGGAGCGGGCCAAGAAGGCCGGGGTCGAAGAGTGCTATTTCGACCGTGGCGGCTTCCTGTTCCACGGCAAGATCAAGGCGCTTGCCGACGCAGCCCGCGAAGGCGGTCTGAAGTTCTGATCAAGCGGGCGGCTGCAAGGCCGCCCCGATGATCCGGGTCCCCGTCCGCGGGTGACACCAGGATTGGTCCTAACGGCGCCGATGCGCGCCACCACGAAGGAATTGCCATATGGCAGAACGTGACAACCGCCGAGAAGGCCGTGGCAATGATCGCCGCGACAACCGCCCGGAAGAAACCCCGGAATTCGCCGACCGTCTGGTCGCGATCAACCGCGTCTCGAAAACCGTCAAGGGTGGCAAGCGCTTCGGCTTTGCCGCACTCGTCGTTGTCGGTGACCAGCGTGGTCGCGTCGGCTTCGGCAAGGGCAAGGCCAAGGAAGTGCCGGAAGCGATCCGCAAGGCGACCGAACAGGCCAAGCGCTCGATGATCCGCGTCGCCTTGAAAGACAGCCGGACGCTGCACCACGACATGGAAGGCCGCCACGGCGCCGGGAAAGTCGTGATGCGGACCGCCGTCGCAGGTACCGGCATTATTGCCGGTGGCCCGATGCGTGCCGTCTTCGAAATGCTGGGGATCCAGGACATCGTCGCCAAATCGATCGGTTCCGCGAACCCCTACAACATGATCCGCGCCACCATTGACGGGCTGAAGCACGAAGCCTCGCCCCGTTCGGTTGCCGCGCGTCGTGGCAAGAAGGTCGCCGAGATCCTGCGCAAGCCGGAAACCGAAGCGGCTGCCGCTGAAACCGTGGAGGCCTGATCATGGCGAAGAAACCCACCGATGCGGCGAAAAAGACCATCGTCGTGAAGCAGATCCGCTCGGCCGCCCGCCGTCCGGCCGTGCAGACCGCTACCCTGAAGGGCCTCGGCCTGAACAAGATGAACCGCACCCGCGAGCTGGAAGATACCCCTTCCGTCCGCGGCATGGTGAACTCGATCAGCCACCTGGTCGTGATCGTGGAAGAGCGCGGCTAAGCTTCGCGCAAGGGTAGGGTGGGCGATCCGCCCACCGTCTCTGGAAATCAAGACGCCCCGCCGGTTCACGGCGGGGCGTTTCGCATTTTATCGGCGCAGCATCAGCTTCCGCTGCGGCCGCCCTGGCCACCGCGCTGACCCCCGCCCTGGCCACCGCCCTGACCACCACTTTGGCCACCGCTTTGGCCGCGGTTCCGCTCCCCGCCGCCGTTCTCCTTCAGGCGGCCGTCCGTTTCCGGGTCCTGGACTTCGCCCTGACCCTGCTGCCCGCCACCGTTTTCCTTCAGGCGGCCGTCGGTGTCCGGATTCTTGACGTCACCTTGGCCCACATCGCTGCGGGACGACTGGCCACCCGACTGACCTGCGGACTTGTTGCCCGATTGGCCACCCGACTGTCCACCTGACTGGTTCTGGTTGTTCGCCATGACTTGCTCTCCATTGCTTACCCGCCAGTGCAATCCGACGGGCATGACGGTAGAACAAGGTAAGCTGGCGGACTGTTCCTGGGAAAAAGCGGTGGCGAGGACCGTCTCCCGAAGGTTGGAAAAGCTTCCCTGACGTCATCCTCGGGGTGCTAGGCTGCGGCTGCGACTCAACCAGCCCCGGGAGGGGGCAAGGGGGCCGCGCAGAGGGAGGAACCACCCATGACCACGCAGTATGCCGGGGGCTGCCAACACGTCCACGTGACTGCCACCGCCGAGCCGATCGACAACCACGAATGCCACTGCAACGTCTGCAAGGGCGTGACCGGCCAGCAGACCACGCATGTCGCCTTCTTCAACCACGGCGACATTCAAGTCGATCACCCCGAGTTGATGAACCGCGTCCCCTTCAACAAGGACAACCCGAGCGGCCCGCTGGAGATCTGCGTCTGCAAGGAATGCGGGGCCGCGCTGATGCTTGACGACAAGCAGGGCCGCATCCGCGTGGCTGTGCCGAACGTCATGGGCTACGACGACGCCAAGTTCCCCAAGGCCACCTACCACGCCTTCTGGGACGAAACGAAGGGCTATGCGGCTCCGACCGACGGCCGTCCGGTCTACTCGGGCCTGCAGCCCAGTTTCGTCTGGCCGCAACCCTCGTAGGTCGGGCTTCAGCCCGACTCTGCAATAGGTTAACACCACCCTAACGGAAATTCCTAAACCGTTGTAATCATTTAATAAGCCGAGGCTGTCTACCGTGGACAGCCTCGGCCTTGCTTTTCAGGGTCGCGTGCTGTATCGCCCCCCGGTGGCTGATCGTGGCCATGAGAATCAAGAAAAGCCGTGGGCGTCCCGTTCTCGCTTCGGGGGCGCATCCGGCAAGGAGAAGCGAAATGAAACTGCATGAACTCGCCGACAACGAAGGCGCGGCCAAGAAGAAAAAGCGCGTTGCTCGCGGCCCGGGCTCGGGCAAGGGCAAGACCGCTGGCCGTGGTATCAAGGGTCAGAAGTCCCGCTCGGGCGTTGCCCTCGGTGGCTACGAAGGCGGCCAGATGCCGCTCTATCGCCGCCTGCCGAAGCGCGGCTTCACCAAGCCGAACCGCCTGGAATTCGCCGTCGTGAACCTCGGCCTGATCGAGAAGTTCATCGCCGCTGGCAAGCTGGACGTGAAGGCCGAGATCACCGAAGACGCGCTGGTCGCGGCGGGCGTGACGAAGGCCAAGCATGACGGCATCCGCGTGCTGGCCAAGGGCGTGCTGACGTCCAAGATCAACCTGACCGTCACCGGTGCCTCGGCCTCGGCAGTCGAAGCGATCGAGAAAGCTGGTGGCAAGGTCACGCTCCTGGCTCCGGTCGCGGCTGCGGCTGAATAAGGCTCCCGGGCGCGACGGCGACCAATTAGGGATTGTGAGCGGCCATCAGGTCGCTTACATCAAACCAAGTTTTCCCGCGCCGCCGAACCGGAGAACGGTCCGGCGGCGCTTGGCTTGAAAGAGACCTGACATGGCATCTGCTGCAGAGCAAATGGCGGCTAACCTCAGCTGGGGCATGCTCGGCAAGGCGACCGACCTGCGCCAACGCATCTTCTTCACGATCGGCCTTCTGATCGTCTACCGGCTTGGCACCTATATCCCGGTCCCCGGGATCGATGGCGAGGCGCTGCGGGACACGATGGCCCAGGTGACGCAGGGTGTCGGCGGCATGCTGAACCTCTTCACCGGTGGCGCCTTGTCCCGGATGGGGATCTTTGCCCTGGGGATCATGCCCTACATCTCGGCGTCGATCATCGTGCAGCTTCTGGGAACCATGTATGGTCCCTGGCAGCAGCTGAAGAAAGAAGGCGAGCAGGGCCGCAAGAAGCTGAACCAGTACACCCGCTACGGCACCGTGGCGCTGGCGATCCTGCAAGGTTACGGAATCGCGATGTCGATCCAGACCGGCGGACTGGCGCACAATCCCGGCGCGTTCTTCATCGCCTCCTGCGTCATCACGCTGGTCGGCGGCACGATGTTCCTGATGTGGCTGGGCGAGCAGATCACCGCGCGCGGCATCGGCAACGGCATTTCCCTGATCATCTTCGTCGGTATCGTCGCTGAAATCCCGGCAGCCATCGCGCAGTTCTTCGCCCAGGGGCGCTCTGGCGCGCTGTCGACGCCGGTGATCCTGGGGATCATCGTCATGGTGATCGGCGTGATTACCTTCGTCGTCTTCATGGAGCGGGCGCTGCGCAAGATCTCGATCCTGTATCCGCGCCGTCAGGTCGGGATGAAGGTCTACGAGGGCGGCTCGTCGCACCTGCCGATCAAGGTCAACCCGGCGGGCGTGATCCCGGCGATCTTCGCGTCCTCGATCCTGCTGCTGCCGACCACGGTCAGCACCTTCTCGGGCGGATCAACCAACCCGGTCCTGTCGTGGCTTGCCGCGAACCTGGGGTACGGCCAGCCGCTGCACCTGTTGTTTCTGGCCGTGATGATCGTGTTCTTCGCCTATTTCTACACGTTGAACGTCTCGTTCAAGGTGGATGAAGTGGCCGAGAACCTGAAGAACCAGAACGCGTCGGTTCCCGGCATCCGTCCCGGCAAGAAGACCGAGGAGTATCTGGAATATGTGGTCACACGTATCCTTGTCCTTGGCTCGGCCTATCTGGCGGCTGTCTGCCTGCTGCCCGAAGTGCTGATCGCCGAGCTGGGCATCCCCTTCTACTTCGGCGGCACCTCGGTGCTGATCGTGGTCTCGGTCACGATGGACACGATCCAGCAGGTTCAGTCGCATCTCCTGGCGCACCAGTACGAAGCCCTGATCGAGAAGTCGCAGCTGCGTGGCAAGAAGAAGCCGGGTGCTCCCAAGGCCCCAGCGCGGCGCTGACCCAGATGACGAACATCATCCTTCTTGGCCCGCCCGGCGCGGGTAAGGGAACGCAGGCCAAACGTCTGGAAGAGGCGCGCGGCATGGTTCAGCTCTCGACCGGCGACATGCTGAAAGAGGCCATCGCCAAAGGCACCGAGCTGGGCCGCCGCGTCGAAGGCATCATGGCCCGGGGCGAGTTGGTCACCGACGAGATCGTCATCGGCCTGATCGAGGCCAAGATGAACGACGGCGCCAAGGGCGGCTTCATCTTCGACGGCTTCCCGCGCACGCTGAAGCAGGCCGACGCGTTGGGCGAGCTTCTGTCGCGCACCGGGCAGACGCTGGACGCCGTGATCGAGATGCAGGTCGACGATGCGGCGCTGGTCGCGCGGGTGACCGGACGCTACACCTGCGGCAACTGCGGCTCGGTCTACCATGACGTGACGCACCCGACCAAGGTGGCGGGGGTGTGCGACGTCTGCGGCTCGACCAACATGAAGCGGCGGGCCGACGACAACGCGGAAACCCTCAAGACGCGGCTGATGGAATACTACAAGAAGACCTCGCCCCTGATCGGCTATTACTACGCCAAGGGGCAGCTTTCCGCCGTGGATGGCCTGGCTGAGGTGGAGGCCGTTGCCGAGGCTATCGCCAAGGTTCTTGACAAAGCCTGAAAAACCGCTCTCGCGGCCTTGACGGCCCCTGGAAAAGCCCCTAATGCACGGCGTCCCGCGGTGGAATCGCCTTGCGGGTCTTCCATATTGGAAGTTCGTATCGCCGGGTTAATTGCCCGTGCGGTGTTGTGAAAAAAGGTTCTGGCGTTACGGAACCGCAACCAAAGAAGGACGACACGTTTGGCACGTATTGCTGGCGTCAACATTCCGACCGCGAAACGGGTTCCGATCGCGCTCACCTATATCACCGGGATCGGCCCGAAGACCGCCCAGACCATTTGCGAAGCGTTGAAGATCGACAACGCGCGCCGCGTGAACCAGCTGACCGACGCTGAAGTTCTGGCGATCCGCGAATACATCGACGCGAACCTGACTGTCGAAGGCGACCTGCGCCGCGAAGTCACGATGAACATCAAGCGTCTGATGGACCTGGGCTGCTACCGCGGCCTGCGTCACCGCAAGGGCCTGCCGGTCCGCGGCCAGCGCACGCACACCAACGCCCGTACCCGCAAAGGCCCCGCAAAGGCCATTGCCGGCAAGAAGAAATAAGGGGGCTTGAAACATGGCACGTGATACCAAAGCCGCCCGCACCAAGAAAAAAGAACGCAAGAACATCGCCGCTGGTGTGGCGCATGTGAACTCGTCGTTCAACAACACCAAGATCCTGATCTCGGACGTCCAGGGCAACGCGATCTCGTGGTCGTCCTCGGGCACGATGGGCTTCAAGGGCTCGCGCAAGTCGACGCCCTACGCCGCCCAGATGGCCGCCGAAGACGCCGGCCGCAAGGCGCAGGAACACGGCGTCCGCACGCTGGAAGTCGAAGTGCAGGGTCCGGGTTCGGGCCGTGAATCGGCGCTGCGCGCCCTGGCCGCCGTGGGCTTCCAGATCACCTCGATCCGCGACGTGACGCCGCTGGCCCACAACGGCTGCCGTCCGCCGAAGCGTCGCCGCGTCTAAGGTACTGATTTCGGCCGGGCCGTGGGGGTGTTCCCCCGCGGCCCGGTTTTCGTCGTTTACGATCCTCGGGCGTCCGCCGGCTTTCGGACATCGGCAGCGGACAAGAATAGGGGCTTCAGAATGATCCATAAGAACTGGCAGGAACTCATCAAGCCGACGCAGCTGGTCGTGAAGCCGGGGGCTGACGCCGCCCGCGTCGCGACTGTCATCGCCGAGCCCTTGGAGCGGGGCTTCGGTCTGACGCTGGGCAACGCGCTGCGTCGCGTGCTGATGTCCTCGCTGCAGGGCGGGGCTATCACCTCTGTCCAGATCGACAACGTGCTGCACGAGTTTTCGTCGGTGGCGGGCGTCCGTGAGGACGTGACCGACATCGTCCTGAACCTGAAGGGCGTCAGCATCAAGATGGACGTCGAGGGGCCGAAGCGCCTGTCGATCTCGGCCAAGGGGCCGGGCGTGGTCACCGCTGGCGACATCTCGGAATCGAACGGCATCGAGATCCTGAACAAGGACCACGTGATCTGCCACCTCGACGACGGCGCCGACGTGTTCATGGAACTGACCGTGAACACCGGCAAGGGCTATGTCTCGGCCGACAAGAACCGCCCGGAAGATGCGCCCATCGGTCTGATCCCGATCGACGCGATCTATTCGCCGGTGAAGAAGGTGTCGTACGAAGTCACCCCGACCCGTGAGGGCCAGGTGCTGGACTATGACAAGCTGACGATGAAGATCGAGACCGACGGCTCGCTGACACCGGACGATGCCGTGGCCTATGCCGCACGCATCCTGCAGGACCAGCTGTCGATCTTCGTGAACTTCGAAGAGCCGGAATCGGCCAAGGTCGGCGAGATCGACTCGGGGCTGGAGTTCAACCCGCTGCTTCTGAAGAAGGTGGACGAGCTGGAGCTTTCGGTCCGGTCCGCGAACTGCCTGAAGAACGACAACATCGTCTACATCGGCGATCTGATCCAGAAGACCGAAGCCGAGATGCTGCGCACCCCGAACTTCGGCCGCAAGTCGCTGAACGAGATCAAGGAAGTGCTTTCGGGCATGGGCCTGCATCTTGGCATGGACGTCGAAAGCTGGCCGCCCGAGAATATCGAGGACCTGGCCAAGCGTTTCGAGGACCAGTTCTGACAATCGTAGGGTGGGCAGTATTGCCCACCCACCCAAATGCCCGCACATGGCGGGGAACGACTGGCGAAAGCCCAAGGTGAGCGGGACCACACGTAGGTCTTGCCGGACAAAGCAAAACACGCGTTAGGAGATAGAAAATGCGTCACTCAAGCGGCTACCGGAAGCTGAACCGGACCCACGAACACCGCAAGGCGATGTTCGCCAACATGTGCGGCTCGCTGATCGAGCACGAGCAGATCAAGACCACTCTGCCCAAGGCCAAGGAACTGCGCCCGATCATCGAAAAGCTGATCACGCTGGCCAAGCGCGGCGACCTGCATGCCCGCCGTCAGGCCCATGCGGCCCTGAAGCAGGACATGCACACCGAGCGTCTCTTCGCGATCCTGGGGCCGCGCTACAAGGACCGTCAGGGCGGCTATGTCCGGATCATGAAGGCCGGCTTCCGCTATGGTGACATGGCTCCGATGGCCATCATCGAGTTCGTGGACCGCGACACCTCGGCCAAGGGTGCGGCTGACCGGGCCCGTCTGGAAGCTGTCGAGGCCTGATTACCCCCCTCAACGGCAGAATTGTGAAGGCCCGCCACACGGTGGGCCTTTTCCATTGAAAAGGTTGAATTCTTAACTTGTTTCCGCCATGCATTAGCTATCTTGAAAAGGTAGCCGTTAGGACCAAGATCAATTTTCAGTAGAATCAAGGTGCGAGTAGGGAAGTGATCGGAAATGTCCGAACGGAAGGCGATAACGGTGCTGCTTGAGCAGCTCGATCGGCTGGCCCCCATGGGCTACACCGTCGGGCTTCACATCCGTTTTGCCACGCCGTTGATCTACAGAAGCTCTTATCCAGCCTCCTGGGTCGAACACTACAACAGCCATTCGTATTATCTGCGCGATCCGCTTGTCTTCTGGGGCGTCGGTGTCGAGGGAACCACCCGCTGGAGCGCGATCCCGCTGCCTGATCCCTTTGGCGTCATGAAGAAGGCCGCCGGCCACGGCCTGAATTTCGGCGCCGTGTCTTCTTATGGGCCCATCACCTCGCGTTCGATTGTCGGCATCAGCCGCTCGGACCGTGAATTCACCGACGAGGAGATGGGGCAACTCAAGGAAGTGACCATCCAGCTGCACATAGAGGCAAAGCCACCTTCGGACCTGACGAAAGCGCAGATCGAAGCGTTGCAATGCCTTGCCAACGGGGACAGGCATGCTGCGGCGGCGGAAAAACTTGGCATCACGGAAAGCGCCTTCAAGGCGCGCGTCCAGTCGGCACGAATCCGGCTGGAGGCGCGGACCGCGTCGGAAGCAATCCGCAAGGCCCGGGAATATCGGCTGCTTTGATTCAGACTGTCCCTTCCAAGGTTTGACCCACCAGAAGAAGGAGAATGAAGAATGGAAGCCACCACGTTGTCATACGACAACCTCCACAACCACGGCGAGCTTTTCGCCAACATGTTCCGGGCTCGGCATCGGACGTTCATCCAGAACGCGAAATGGGACCTGCCCGAGGCCAACGGGATGGAGTTCGATCAGTATGATACGCCCGCCAGCCGCTGGGTCTGCGTGCACAAGGACGGTGACGTGATGGCCGGGGTCCGCCTGACGCCCACCACCCACCGCTGCGGCATCTACACCTACATGATCCGGGACGCGCAGCGCGGGCTGCTGGAGACGATTCCGCGGGATCTGTTGAATTTCGAAGCCCCCGTCGATCCGAACATCTGGGAATCCAGCCGCGTCTTCGTGTCGAATGACGTGCCCGCGGCCGAGCGGTTGCGCGTTCAGATGCAACTGATCCACGAGATGGTGGTCTCCGCCCGCGAGCTGGGTGCGACAACGCTGCTGGGGATCATCCCCGAGAATTCGCCGCGTCTGGCCCGCCGGGTCGGCCTGGACTGCATTCCCTCGGGCCCGGTTCTTGACACGGACGGCACCCGCTCGGTCTGCGTCTCGATCAGTATGGCGACCAAGCTGCATTGATCCGGGCTACGGACGTCGCGTCGCCGCTTGTCGCGGCGAAATAGGATTGGAAATCGTGTGGTCGTCAGCCTAGGGTTGCGCGACCCAATGTGTTATGATGAGTTGAAATGAGTGTAAGGGCGCGTATCGACGTTGAGCTGCAGAATTTGGCGCGGCTTGCCAATGCGGGGTATTTCATCGGATTGCACATCCGCTTCACCTCGCCGCTTTTCACCTTTCAGACCTATGATCAGCGCTGGATCGACCATTACACCGAGAACGGGTTTGTCCTGCGGGACCCGATGACGGCGTGGGGGTTTTCGCGGACTGGCTGGATCAGGTGGAGCGACACCGCCCTGCTGGACCCGTTCGGACTTTTCAAGGAAGCGGCGCGTCACGGCCTGAAGTTCGGGGCGACAGTTGCCTGCGGTCCGATCAAATCGCGCACAATTGCCAGTTTCGCCCGGTCCGACCGGGAGTTTCGGGATGAGGAGATCGAGAAGATCGAGCGGACGGTTCTGCGTCTGCATGATCTGAGCGAGCCCCCCGAGGCACTGACCGAGGCCCAGATCGAGGCCTTGAGAATGATTGCAGGGGGCGACAGGTTTGCTCAGGCGGCGGAAAAGCTTGGAATCTCTGAAAGCGCGCTGAAGGCCCGGATCACCACCGCCCGCAACCGGCTGATGGCGCGGACGACGGCCGAGGCCATTCAGCGCGCCAAGGACAACCGTCTGATCTGACGACGTCTCCTGCAAGGTTACGACTTAACCCACCCTGCAGGAGGACCCCATGCAGACTACGACTCTCTCTTTTGCCAACATGCACAACCACGGCGAGCTTTTCGCGAACATGCTGCGCGCCAGGCGCGAGCTGTTCATCGTCCACAACAAGTGGAACCTGCCCGAGGCGATGGGCATGGAATACGACCAGTATGACACTCCGGCCAGCCGCTGGGTCGTCGTGCATGACGACGAGGGCAAGGTGCTGGCGGGCAACCGCCTGACGCCGACAACGCACGGCTGCGGCATCTACAGCTACATGATCCGCGATGCGCAGCGCGGGCTGCTGGAAACCATCCCGGCGAACCTGCTTTACGACCCCGCGCCGATGGCCGGGCACATCTGGGAAAGCTCGCGGCTGTTCGTGTCGCATGACACTCCGGCGGCAATCCGGCGGCGGGTCCATGCGCAGCTCATCGCGCAACTGGGCGACACGGTGCGCAGCCTTGGCGCGACGCATTGCCTGACATTGCTTGCCGCGACCTGGCCCCGCTGGGCCGACCGGGTGGGCGTCAAGATGCGGGCGATGGGGCCGGTCCTTGTGATCGACGGGATCGAGAACCAGGTGGTCGAGATGGACTTCTCTGGCCCGAAGCATTGATCCCGCCGCGGACAGGCGACGGGTCTCGCCTGTTGCCTGTCCTGCGGTCAGCGCCCAGATTGAGCGGGACCCAAGCCCTGTGAGTCGTGATCATGCTGCGTCTTGTCCTGCCGCTTTTCCTGCTTCTGCCCGGACCCCTGCCTGCCGAGACCACGGTCCCGCAGTCCAGTGCCGAGGTGGCACTTTCCTTCGCTCCGGTGGTGCGCCAGACCGCACCCGCGGTCGTGAACATCTATGCCCGCCAACTGGTGCAGGACCGGTCGAATCCCTTTGCCGGTGACCCGTTTTTCGACCAGTTCTTCCAGGACCTGAACGGACCGCCACGGGTCCGCAATTCGCTTGGGTCGGGTGTGATTGCCGGGGCGGACGGGATCGTGGTGTCAAATTACCATGTCATCGCTGACGCAACCGACATCCGCGTGGTGCTGGCGGATCGCCGCGAATACGAAGCCAGGGTTCTGTTGGCGGACCCGCAAAGTGACCTTGTCGTCCTGAAGGTGCAGGCGGACGAACCCCTGCCAGCCCTGCAGCTTGGAGACAGCGACGCCCTGCAGGTCGGCGACCTGGTGCTTGCCATCGGCAACCCGTTCGGAGTGGGGCAGACCGTCAGTTCCGGCATCGTCTCGGGCCTCGCGCGGTCGGCGCTGCAGGTGGGGGATGGCACGGGGTATTTTGTGCAGACCGACGCGCCGATCAATCCGGGCAACTCGGGCGGGGCGCTGGTCGACATGCAGGGGCGGCTGGTGGGGATCAATACGGCGATCCTGACCAAGGACGGCGGGTCCAACGGGATCGGCTTTGCGGTGCCGTCGAATCTGGTGGCGGCCCTGATCGCCGAAGCGCAGGCCGGGGAAACGCAGTTCCGCCGGCCCTGGGCCGGGATCACGGGGCAGGAGGTGGACGCGGCCCTGGCGGACGCCATCGGGATGGACCGTCCGCTTGGGGTGATGATCACTGCGTTGCATCCGCAGAGTGCCTTCGCGGCGGCGGGGCTGGCGGAAGGTGACGTCGTGCTGTCGCTGGGCGGCAACGGGGTCAACACGCCGCAAGAGTTTCTGTACCGGCTGTCGGTACTTGGAAATGGCGCGCAGCCGGTGACCTATGTTCAGGACGGAGCCGTCGTCGAGGCCGAGGTCATCCTGGGGCCTGCCCCGGACACGCCGGACCGCCAGCTGACGCGCGTGGCCCAGGATATCATCCTGCGCGGGGCCGTCCTGGCGCGCATCAACCCGGCCATCATCGCCGAGTTTCACCTGCCCGTGCAGGCCGAGGGTGTCATCCTGCTTGAGACGTCGGATCTGGCCTTTGACATCGGACTGCAGGCCGGTGACATCCTGATCGCGATCAACGGGCAGGGGATCACCACTCCGGCAGAGGCGGTGTCGGCCGCGCAGGTGCCGTCGCGGCGCTGGCAGATTGATCTGCTGCGAGGGGGCGAGCCGGTGCGGCTGCGCTTCCGGCTTTAGTCCGGCGGTTCGCTTGGGTAAGGTGGCGGTATGGCCGATCTTTTCGACATGCCCTCACAGCCTGCCAGCGGTCCCCGTCCGCTGGCCGACCGGTTGCGACCAAAGTCCCTGGCCGAGGTGATCGGGCAGGAAAAGGTCCTGTCCCGCGACGGCCCTTTGGGCGCGATGCTGGCGGCGGGGTCATTGTCCTCGCTGATCCTGTGGGGCCCACCGGGGGTGGGCAAAACGACGATTGCCCGGTTGCTCGCGGATGAGACGGACCTGCACTTCGTCCAGATTTCCGCGATCTTCACCGGGGTGCCGGACCTGCGGAAGGTGTTCGAGGCGGCGAAGCTGCGGCGGCAGAACGGGAAGGGGACACTCCTGTTCGTCGACGAGATCCACCGCTTCAACAAGGCGCAGCAGGACGGTTTTCTGCCGCACATGGAGGATGGGACAATCCTTCTGGTCGGGGCGACGACGGAAAACCCCAGTTTCGAGCTGAACGCGGCGCTGCTGAGCAGAAGCCAAGTCATTGTTCTAGAACGACTTTCACTGACTGATCTGGAGCGTCTGGCGCAAAGAGCCGAGCAGGATCTGGGTAGGGCCTTGCCGTTGAAGGGCGAAGCGCGCGAGGCGATGCTGGAGATGGCGGATGGGGATGGGCGGGCTTTGCTGAACCTCATCGAGCAGGTGGCGGCGTGGAAGGTCGAGGAGAATCTTACCCGCGACCAGCTTTCCCAAAGGTTGATGCGGCGGGCAGCGAAGTACGACAAGTCGGGGGAGGAGCATTACAACCTCATCAGCGCGCTGCACAAATCGGTCCGCGGCAGCGACCCCGACGCGGCGCTGTACTGGTTCGCCCGGATGCTGGAGGGCGGTGAGGACCCGCGTTTCCTGGCCCGCCGGATCACCCGGATGGCGGTCGAAGATATCGGCCTGGCGGACCCACAGGCCGAGGCGGTTTGTCTGCAAGGATGGCAGACTTACGAGCGGCTGGGGTCCCCGGAAGGGGAGCTGGCGCTGGCGCAAGCCGTTGTTTATCTTGCACTCGCCCCGAAGTCGAACGCGGTCTACACGGCCTACAAGGCGGCGCGGGCGGCGGCGCGCGAGACGGGGAGCCTGATGCCTCCGAAGCATATCCTGAATGCGCCCACCAAGATGATGAAGGATATCGGCTATGGGTCGGGCTACGCCTATGACCATGATGCCGAGGACGGGTTTTCGGGGCAGAACTACTTCCCCGAGGGCATGAAGCGCCCCGTCTGGTACCTGCCCCCCGAACGCGGATTCGAGCGCGAGCTGAAGAAGCGGGTGGAGTACTTCGCCAAGCTGCGGGCGAAACGGCAGGACGGCTGATCTTCGTTGATCAAAGATGGACTGCGGTCTGGCGAGGGCCGACGCAACACCCCCGACACTTGTGGTGAAACCCTTGGAATCGCTGGGTTAATCGTTGCAGTTTTTGGACATTCTGACCGTATGGAGGGCGTCTGGTTCCGGTATGGAAAGCGTCCATACGCGCGTATGGCCGAAAAGCCGTTAACCAAGCTTGGCGAATCGCGGGGAAGGGCGGCAAGGTCCCTGCATTGACAATTCGCCCATCCCGCCGCAAAGCAGGCCAATGTCCCTGACCCTTCCTCTGATCGCGCTTGGCGGCGCTGCGGGCTCTGTCCTGCGTTACCTGATGGTTTCGGCCATCGGCGCGCCTTTGGGGACGGCTGCGGTGAACGTGCTGGGCTGCTTTGTGATTGGGGTGGCGTTCATCCTGATCGGCAGCCGTGAAAGCTGGCATTTCCTGCTGATGACCGGCCTTCTGGGTGGGTTCACCACCTTTTCGGCCTTCTCGCTGGACACGCTGAAGCTGGCCGAGGCCGGCCAGCCCCTGCAGGCGGCCGCCTATGTCCTGGGGTCCGTCGCCCTGTCCCTGATCGCTGTCGCGCTTGGCGTGGCCATTGCCCGGAGCCTGACATGAGTGTCCAGAACCTGACCGTGACCGAAGATGAAGGCGAACAGCGCCTGGACAAGTGGCTGCGCCGCCGGTTCTCGCAACTGAACCAGGTTGCCGTCGAAAAGCTGTGCCGCACGGGGCAGGTCCGGGTCGACAGCGGGCGGGTCAAGGCGTCGGACCACGTGAAGCCGGGGCAGATGGTGCGGGTTCCACCCTTGCCGGATCAGGTGGCGCGGACCGAGGCGCGCATCGAGGGCGTGTCGGCGGCCGATGCCAAGATGATCCAGGCGGCGGTCCTGTACAAGGACGAGCACATGATCGTCCTGAACAAGCCGGCGGGTCTGCCCTCGCAAGGCGGCAGCGGGCAGGGCGACCGGCATGTCGACGGTTTGGCCGAGGCGCTGAAGTTCGGCTACAAGGAAAAGCCAAAGCTGGTGCACCGGCTGGACAAGGACACCTCGGGTCTTCTGATGCTGGCGCGGACCGACCGGGTCGCGCGCGCGCTGTCAGAGACGCTGCGTCACCGGGCGGCGCGCAAGATCTACTGGGCTGTCGTGGCAGGGGTGCCGCATCCCCGGCAGGGGTCGATCAAGTTCGCGCTGGAGAAGGCTCCGGGCGGGCGGGGCAGGGGGGGGGACAGCGAGAAGATGCTGTGCGTCCATCCCGCGAAACTGGCCGACCATCCCGATGCCAAGCGCGCGCAGACCGACTATTTCACCCTGTGGTTCCTGGGCGCGCGCCTGTCGTGGATGGCGCTGGAGCCGGTCACGGGGCGGACCCACCAGCTGCGGGCACATATGGCCGAGATCGGGCATCCGATTTTGGGCGACGGCAAGTATGGCGGCGGCGAGGCGGACAACCTGGGCGATGGCTGGGGCGCGGGGGCGGGCGGCGATCTGTCCCGGAAGCTGCACCTGCACGCACGCAGCCTGACCATCGAACACCCGATCACCAAGAAGCAGATCACCTTCACCGCGCCCTTGCCCGAGCATATGGCCCGGACCTGGAAGCTGCTGGACTGGAAGGAAGACGACGTTCCGGCAGACCCGTTCGAGGTGATCAGGTGAGCGTCTGGGCGGCCCGTCGCTTCTGGACCACTGCCAGCGTCATCCCGGTGGAGGGTGGCTTCTCGGTGCAGCTTGACGCCCGCCCGGTCCGTACGCCCTTGAAGATGCCGCTGGTTCTGCCGACGTTGGCGCTGGCCCAGGCGGTTGCGGCGGAATGGCAGGCGCAGGAAACTTCGGTCAACCCCGAGACGATGCCGTATACCCGCTCGGCCAATTCGGCCATCGACAAGGTGCAGCCCCAGTTTGCCGCCGTGGCGGACATGCTGGCGGAATACGGCGGTAGCGATCTGTTGTGCTACCGGGCCGAGGGGCCTGCCGCATTGGCCGCACGTCAGGCGCAAGGCTGGGACCCGCTTCTGGACTGGGCGCGGGACGACCTTGGCGCGCCCTTGCGCCAGGCGACGGGCGTGATGCATGTCGCCCAGCCCGAGGCCAGCCTTGCGGCGCTGCGGCACCACGTCCATGCCATGAGCCCGTTCCAGCTTGCCGCGTTTCATGACCTGGTGGCGATCTCGGGCTCTTTGGTGCTGGCGCTGGCCGTGGCACGGGGCCGGATCACCGCCGACGAGGCCTGGGCCCTGTCGCGGGTCGACGAGGACTGGCAGATCGCGCTTTGGGGCGAGGACGAGGAGGCCGCCGAAGTCGCCGCCCGAAAGCGCGAGGCTTTGCTGCAGGCGGACCGATTCTACGTATTGTGTGGGTGACATTTCTGCCCGAAAACTGTGCAACCCTGACTTCGAAGGCGGAACGCCTGCCGTAAGCCGTCGGAAACAAGCATTTTTCCCGATTACGACAGTGCCTGCTTGACCTACAAAAGCGCTTTAGCCGAAACTATATCGCAGTAGGGGGCAGGACCCCCTGCATCCACGACAGCGCGACCCGGTCGCGCACAAAAAGAACTGGCCCTGGAAGGCCACTTACTCAGGAAGAGGTAAGAATGAAAAAATCCGTATTCTTCGGCGCGCTCGCGGCCACCACGCTGGTGGCGGGTCTGGCAAGTGCGGCGACCCTCGACGACATCAAGGCGCGGGGCGAGCTGCTTTGCGGGTCGAACACCGGCCTGACCGGCTTCGGCGCGCCGGACGCCAGCGGCAACTGGGCCGGCTTCGACGTCGACCTGTGCCGTGCCGTGGCTGCGGCCGTTCTGGGTGACGCGAACAAGGTGAAGTTCGTCCCCACCACCGGCGAGACGCGCTTTACCGCGCTGCAGTCCGGTGAAGTCGACCTGCTGGTCCGCAACTCGACCTGGACCTCGTCGCGTGACAGCGAACTGGCCTTGGACTTCGTGGCCGTGAACTACTACGACGGCCAGGGCTTCATGGTGAAGAAGGACCTGGGCGTTTCCTCGGCCAAGGAACTGGATGGCGCCACCGTCTGCATCCAGACCGGCACGACCACGGAACTGAACCTGGCTGACTTCTTCAAACAGAACAACATCAGCTATCAGCCGGTCACCGTGGCCGACGATTCGGAAGCGCAGCGCCAGTATCTGGCCGGTGCTTGCGACGCCTACACCACCGACGCCTCGGGCCTGGCCGCCAGCCGCGCGACCATGCCGGATGCCGAAAACCACGTCATCCTTCCCGAGATCATCTCGAAAGAGCCGCTGGGCCCGGTCGTCCGTCATGGCGACAGCCAGTGGGGCGATATCGTCCGCTGGACCTACTTCGCGCTGCTGATCGCTGAAGAGAAGGGCGTCACCTCGGCCAACGTCGAGGAAGTTCTGGCCTCGACCACCGACGAGGAAGTCAAGCGTCTCCTGGGCGCTTCGGGTGAGATGGGGGCCAAGTTCGGCCTCGACAACGACGCCTTCAAGCGTTCGATTGCTGCCGTCGGCAACTACGGCGAGATCTTCTCGCGCAACATTGGCGAAGGCACGACCATCAACCTGGCCCGCGGCCTGAACGCGCTGTGGACCCAGGGCGGGCTGCAGTACGCTCCGCCCTTCCGTTGATCTAGGTCACTCCGGGGGCGCCACACGGCGCCCCCGACTTCTTGCTTCAACGACATAGATCCGACAGGCCAGGGGCGCGCTTGATGACCCCGCAGCATCTGGAAAACCAGGGCCGCCGATCGGAAACAGGGGGTAGCCATGACAATGGCAACGGATGCGCCGAAAGATGGCTTTCGGCTGTCGATGCTTATCTACGATACGCGGTACCGGTCCTACACGATCCAGATCGTGGTGCTGATCCTGTTCGCCCTGGCTGTGGCCTGGCTTTTGAACAACACCGTGCAGAACCTGGCGGCGCGCGGGAAGGAGTTCAACTTCGGCTTCCTGTGGCAGCGTGCGGGCTATGACATCGGCCAGCAGCTGATCCCCTACAACAACGACGACAACCATTTCCGCGCCCTGCTGATCGGCCTTCTGAACACGCTTGTCGTGGCCGTCCTGGGCTGCATCTTCGCCACCATCCTTGGCGTGATCATCGGCGTCCTGCGGCTGTCGCGGAACTGGCTGGTGAGCCGGCTGATGACCGTCTACGTCGAGATGTTCCGCAACGTGCCGCTTCTGCTGTGGATCCTGTTGTCCTACGTCATCCTGTCGGAAGTGACACCGCAGCCGCGCGACTTTCGCGTCACGGACGAGATGGTGGCCGCCGGGGAAGAGCCCGCAGCCTCGATGATGCTGTTCGACACGGTTGCGGTGACGAACCGTGGGACCAACATTCCCTCTGCCCTGTTTGAACGCGGGCTTGGCACGCTGGACCTTGGGTTCATGTCGCTGAACCTGGATTTCTGGGCGATCCTGGCGGTCATCGTGGGCTCGGTCTTGATCAACCGACGCATCCTGCAGTCGGCCCGTGCGACGCAAGAGGCCACGGGCGTCCGGCCGGTGACCTGGTGGAAATCCATCCTTGTCCTGTTTGTGCCCGTGATCGCGCTGATCGTCGCGATGGGCTTTCACCTGGAGATTCCGACGCTGCAGGGCTTCAACTTCCAGGGCGGTATTCTGGTCGCCCACAGTTTCACGGCGCTTCTGATCGCGCTGACGCTGTACACCGCCGCCTTCATCGCCGAGATCGTCCGTGCGGGCATCCAGGCCATCAGTCGAGGGCAAAGCGAGGCGGCTTTCGCGCTGGGCCTGCGGCCGAACCGGACGATGAACCTGGTCATCCTGCCGCAGGCGCTGCGGGTCATCATCCCGCCCCTGATCAGCCAGTATCTGAACCTGACCAAGAACACCTCGCTTGGCATCGCGGTCAGCTATCTGGACCTGCGCGGCACGCTGGGGGGCATCACGCTGAACCAGACCGGGCGCGAGCTGGAGTGCATGCTCTTGATGATGCTGATCTATCTGTCCATCAGTCTGATGATCTCGGCGGTGATGAACATGTACAACAATTCCGTCCAGTTGAAGGCGCGCTGACATGGCCCAAGGCTTCAACCGCACTGAAATGCTTCCTCCGCTGCCGCCGCCGATCACCGAACGCGGGGCGGTCAAATGGATGCGCGAGAACCTGTTCTCGACACCGTTGAACATCGTGCTCACCATCCTTGGCGCGCTGTTCGTCTACTGGATCGTCGCGTCGTCGCTGCCCTGGTGGTTGAACTCCGTCTGGAACGCCGAGAGCCTGTCGCAATGTCGCGAGATCGTGCAGGCCAAGGCCGGCGAAGGCGCGACCGGGGCGTGCTGGGCCTCGATCCGGGTGTGGTGGGGGGCCTTCCTGTTCGGCTTCTACCCGCCTGCCGAATGGTGGCGTCCAATCCTGGCGTTCGGGCTGCTGTTTGCGGCACTTGCGCCCGTGCTGTATGCCGGGCAAAGGGGCAACCTGACCCTTGTTCTGGGCGTCGTGGCGGCCTTCCTGCTGGTCACACTCTATCTTTCGCAGGCGCCCACGTCGGCCTTTGTGATGGTAGTGGTTCTGGTTGCGGGGCTGATCGCGCTGGCGCAGGTCCTTCCCGGCAAGCTCTTGTGGTTCACGCTGGTCTATCCGGCATTGTGCTTCTGGCTGCTCTGGGGCGGGTCGATCTGGTCGCCGATCGTGGCGATGGCAGGCTTTGCAGTCCTTTATGCGGTGTTCCGCCTGACATCCCCCCTGATCGGCCTTGCGCCAGCTGCCGGCGCCGGCATCGTCGCGGCGGCGCTATGGTGGCTTTACCTTGACGTGCCGCTGCTCAGCGCCCTCCACTCGATGCTTCCGCTGGAGATCCGGTCCATCAATTCGGACCAGTTCGGCGGCTTTCTGTTGGCCACCGTGATCGGAGTTACGTGGATTTCGTTCTCGCTGCCGATTGGCATCCTGCTGGCGCTGGGCCGTCAGTCGGACATGCTGATCGTCAAGACACTGTCCGTGGGCTTCATCGAATTCGTGCGCGGCGTGCCGCTGATCACGCTGCTTTTCACCGCATCGCTGCTTCTGCAGTACTTCCTGCCACCGGGGACGAACTTCGACATCATCCTGCGCGTGATCATCCTGGTCACCTTCTTCGCTGCTGCCTACCTGGCCGAGGTGATCCGGGGTGGCCTTGCCGCCCTGCCGCGCGGCCAGTACGAGGCGGCGGATGCGCTGGGCCTGGACTACTGGCGGGCGCAACGCCTGATCATCCTGCCGCAGGCGCTGAAGGTGTCGATCCCGGCCATCGTCTCGACCTTCATCGGGCTTTTCAAGGACACGACGCTGGTCAGCTTCGTCGGTCTGATGGACCCGCTGCGCGGCGTGACCACGATCCTGCGCGCCGACATCAACTGGAAGGGCATCTACTGGGAGCCCTACATCTTTGTCGGCGCGATCTTCTTTCTCATCTGCTTCGGCATGTCGCGGTACTCGATGTACCTGGAGCGCAAGCTGAAGACCGATCACCGTTAAGGGCACATCATGGCAGACGCAGCAAAGATGCAGATCTCGGACGAAGTCGC